>NZ_JAQJCK010000070.1:0-1053 GCF_030182455.1 Rhizobium cerradonense | reverse complement strand
GCCAATCACGGCCATTGCGCGCCAGACGTGAGGCCTCAAGCGATACGACTGCTCCCACCCGACCTTCACATATCGCCGCCAACAGCTTCTCGAATCCTGGGCGGGCGATGCCACCTCCGGATCGTCCAAGGTCATCGTCGACGATCTCGACGGTCTCCCAACCCAACTGTCGAGCACGCTCGACTAAGCCGTACTGCCGTCGTTGGCTTTCCAGGTTATTGGCAACCTGGTAGGCTGTCGACTGCCGGACGTAGACGAAGGCGCTAAGGCTAAGATGGTCGGCGGTAATCTTACTCATTGCCCGCCTCCTTTCCGCCGTCGGCGAACCGCTTGCCGGCCAGCTTTGCCGCCGCTTCCGTCAACAGTAATTGAAGGAGTGTTAAGGCTTCCCGGCGCTGGGTGTCGCTCAGGTCTACCGGCCGGGCTGTCACGAACAGATCCAATTGCATGCGAAATTGCTTTCTCATGGCTTATCCCTTCGGCTTCTTGAACCGAGCGAAAAGGTACGTGAGAATCAATGAATGCGCGCAGTTCAATAAGCTTGGCTGCCGAAAGGCGCGGCTCGGCTACAATCTCGATCGAACTTGCCGCAGGATCAAACATCCATGCGGGGATTTGAAATGAGCCACCATGGGCTTGTCGAATCAGCAGATAATGAACACCTTCGTGCTCATGGCTGCCGGTTACCAATACGGTTTGGTCAACCAGTGGATGGAAGGGATAAGTGACCGTGGACTCGAATGCCAGAAACCCGGCATTATGAACCCGGCTTCGATGAAGGGGGCCGCAACTGGGCCCGGTTTGCCAGCCTGATCGGCACTTGTAAAATGAACAGCGTTGAACCCTACGCCTATCTGTGCGATCTCTTCGTCAGCCTCGCAAACGGCCACCTAGCAAAAGACATCGATGCCCTCATGCCCTGGGCCTACGCCGCCCGCATCAAGGCCTCACAATGAGCTCGTCAGGTACTCTTCGGTGAGCTCATTTGACGGGCCGTAGATCAACCTCAGATCACTGCAACTGAAAAATCGATGGGGCGTGGACGCCGCATAC
>NZ_JAQJCK010000069.1:0-1119 GCF_030182455.1 Rhizobium cerradonense | reverse complement strand
TGTTTCATCGCATCAGGAGGCTCAAATGAATATAAGATATCATGTGGAACTCAACCAGCTTGAACGTGAGCAACTGAACGCTCTTTTGAGCGGTGGCCGTCACTCGGCGCGCAGGCTCAAGCGTGCACAAATCCTGTTGGCGGCGAATGAGGGTGTGAGCGACGAGGTCATCGCTGCGACTTTGAATGTCAGCGGATCGACCATCTATCGCACCAAGCGCCGCCTGGTAGAGGCCAATCTCGAAGGCGCGTTGAGTGAGGAGCCACGGCCCGGCGTTGCCCGCAAACTATCAGCCAAGGAGGAAGCACTGCTGGTGGCGACGGCTTGCTCAACTCCGCCGCCCGGCCGGGCACGTTGGACGCTTGAGCTTCTGGCTGACGAGATGATCAAGCTGACCGATCACGCGCAGATCTCCTGCGAGACCGTGCGCCGAAGGCTTGGTGAAAATCATCTCAAGCCATGGCGAAAAGACATGTGGTGCATTCCCAAGTCGACGGGGAATATGTCGCCCGAATGGAAGACGTCCTGGACCTGTATGCCGAAGCCCCAGACCCGCAAAGGCCGGTTGTCTGCTTTGACGAAAGCCCGGTCCAACTGATTGGCGAGGTGCGGGACCCCATTTCTGCAAAGCCGATGCAGCCCTTGCGCTACGATTGTGAATATCGCCGCAATGGCACCGTCAATCTTTTCGTTTTCTTGGACGCGCATCAGCCATGGCGGCGGGTGAAGGTCACCGATCGGCGCACCAACAAGGACTTCGCCGAGTGCATGCGCGAACTGGTCGACATTGACTATGCTGACGCAAAGACCATTCGTGTTGTTATGGACAATCTCTCTACCCATTCACCCGGCGCGCTATACGACGCGTTTCCTGCCGCCGAAGCCCGTCGTGTGCTCAAGCGGCTTGAATTCCACCACACGCCGAAACACGCAAGTTGGCTGAATATGGTCGAGATCGAGATTGGCGTTTTGAAAAGCCAATGCCTCGACCGCAGGATCGACGACAAACACAGGATGATTGCAGAGATCAATGCTTGGCAGCAGCAGAGAAACGCGCAAAGGGCACAAATCCAATGGATGTTCACCACCGAAAAAGCCCGTGAAAAACTCCACAAGGCC
>NZ_JAQJCK010000068.1:0-1367 GCF_030182455.1 Rhizobium cerradonense | reverse complement strand
GAAACTTATGGAATGGCCCGCCCTTTCACCCAGCATCGAGTAGGATGCTGATATCGGGAAAGAGAAAGGAACGAGCGAATGTCTATTGCTATCCTCGGTGTTGATCTGGGCAAGAACTCTTGCAGCATAGTTGGCGTCGATGCGGCCGGTGCCGTGGTCGTTCGTCGTACAATGCGCCGGCAGACGCTGATCGACTATGTGACGAAGCTTCCGGCCTGTGTGGTCGCAATGGAAGCATGTTGCGGCGCGCATCATCTGGGACGCCTGTTTATGGCGCAAGGCCACCAGATCCGGTTGATGTCGCCCGAATACGTTCGCCCATATATCAAAGCGCAGAAGAACGATGACCGCGATGCGGAGGGGATCGCGGAGGCCGCTTCACGGCCGACAATGCGTTTCGTTGAACTCAAGAGCCAGGAGCAGTTAGATATCCAGACGTTGCATCGGGTGCGTTCGCGCCTCGTAGCCGAACGAACGAACCTTCTCAACCAATTGCGAGCGATCTTGCTGGAACGCGGGGTGATCTTTCCTGCTGGCAGGCGAAAGTTCGAGCTTGATTTGGATCGCATGCGTTCCGAGGGCAATGAGACCTTGTCGCCCCGCATGCGTCAGCTGATTGACGGGCTGCGTGCCGAATGGAAAGAGCTCGACGCGAAGATTGGGGCGCTGAACGATGAGTTTGTCCAACTGGCGCGCAACGATGCCGCCACACGCAGGTTGACCTCGATCCCTGGCATTGGGGTGCTCAACGCGACGGCTTTGGTCGCGGCCGTGGGTAATGCAAGCAGCTTTGCCAAGGCCCGAGACCTTGGCTCCTGGCTTGGGTTGGTTCCGAGACAATACAGCACGGGCGGCAAGGCACGGCTGCTTGGGATATCCAAGCGTGGCAACACCTATCTGCGCACTTTGCTCATCCATGGCGCGCGTGCGGCATTGCCATCGCTTTCAAAAAGCGACACTCCTTTGGGGCGATGGCTGACAGCAATGATCGAGAGAGGCGTGCATCGGAACGCAGTGGTGGTGGCGTTGGCCAACAAGCTGGCGCGTATCGCTTGGGCCGCTTTACGCAAAGAGACACGCTTCGAACGCGGTTACCTGGTAGCGACGGCATAATTGGGTCGGAACATGCTATCGCACACGTAGCCCAATGAGGTTTGCAGGAAGGATCGTGAAGATGGCCTGACAGTCGATCGGCGTTTGGAAAGCCCGGTTTAAAAAATGGCACATGATGCCGAGAAACTTATGGGGCTCTAGACGCGCGGATGTCCATCTTGGCCATGGGGGCGACCCATGAGACCGTATACGTTGACGCAGACTGATCAGAACACCGTAAAATCTTCTTGCAGACGGGCGGGCCATACGTTTTT
>NZ_JAQJCK010000067.1:0-1591 GCF_030182455.1 Rhizobium cerradonense | reverse complement strand
GCGGTGAGAGTGGTTTTGGGGCGACGGACAGGATCATGAACGCTTGTGATTGGGCAGTATACAGTTGGCGGCGCTGAGGCGTACGCCACGAGGCCGGCATTGTAGCGACGGCGCAATTCTAAAAGCTGGTCGGAGTTCAGGTCGGTTTGAGGCGGATGAAGAGGACGAGGTTGTAAGCCACGACGGAGGACCAGACGTAGGTCTTGAAGTGGTCAAGGCCCCGCCAGGTGCAGCGTGCCAGGCCGTAGGCACGCTTGAGGCATGATATTCCGGCTTCGATACCGGCGCGGAAGTTGCGCAACTTGCGATAGACCCAATTGCTTCTGACCATGTCCTCGACCTTGAGGCCAGCTTTCTTGTGGAATGCCATGTCGCGAACGCCCCAGGTCTTGGCTGTGGCCAGGTTGCCGCGACTGGCAAAGCCGCCGTCGGCCGCCGCCTGCCGCGGCGCGTTTCCATAGACGGCGATGTGGCGCTCCAGCATCGGCAGCAGCCGCTCGCTGTCGGGCGGATTACCTGCCTCGATCACCAGATCGAGGATCATGCCGCTTCTGCCGGTGGTCAGGTTGAGCTTGTGGCCGTATTCGGTCTCGCGGCTACCTTTGACGATGATATCGGCATGGGGTTCGAACAGGCTTACCAGCTTCTCGCCCGCCGGCAGCTTCTCGCCCGCCAGTACTCGCCGCTCGCTCTGTTTGATGATGCGTTCGATCAGCGGTCGATAGCGGCAAACCTGGGCCTGCCAGAGTTGGACGAGCGGATTGCTCGCCGCTGCCAGTCGCTCGGTTGCCTGCTTCAGGTATGCCAAGGTCGCGCAGGCGATCGCGATCAGCTCACGGTAGAGCCGGACCCGATTGGGCTGACCGCGTGTGAACTGGATCTCGCGGGCACGCTTCTTGGCCGCGCGGCAATGATCGCGCCATGCCAGGCCGGCGCCGACCAAGGTATCTGCCTTCTTCAGCAGGCGCACCATGACCCGCACGGCATCCCACAGCAGGCTGCTGTCGCTCGGTTCGTGCATGAGTGCCGAGGTCACTGTACTGTCCAGCCGCACGACCGTGCCGTCTTCCAGCTTCGCCTGCCGAGCGCTCGACAGCAGCGCCCGATTGATCGCTTCCCAGGTCTCGGGTCGGATCGCGCTGATCGTCTTTTGCAGCACTGACTTTTGCGGGCTCCATGACCACGGCAGGCGCGCAAAGGCCCGAAACGACGCAGAGTCCTCGAGATGGAACGCCAGTTCCTGGTAGCTCAGCTGCCGGTATTGCTTGAGCAATGCGCAACGCAGCACTGCCTCGGCCGGCAGCCCTTGCCGTCCGGTGGCCTTGACGCCGTGCCGACCCAGATCCCGCCCCACCAAGCCAAACAGATCGTGGTGCTCGTCCAGCCACTGCGACATCGACTTCAGTTCGTGGCCGATCTCGTGCGTGGCGAAAAGATCGAATATACTGGCTTGGACGGTGCGTTCCTGGCGCATTGTCGGCTCCGGCGGTTGCAGATTGTGCTTCGGAATCAGTGGCATGAGCCCAAAGTATACCTGAAACCGCCGGGCCTTGCTTGCGCAAAATTCAGATTCACTTAATAATATCAATAA
>NZ_JAQJCK010000066.1:0-1818 GCF_030182455.1 Rhizobium cerradonense | reverse complement strand
AACTCGACAGCGCCTCCTGTTTCGCCTGCCGATGTTGGCGGATCCATTTCCAAAGAAGGTTCGCATTAATCCCATGGTCCAATGCAAGTTGCGCGACCGACGTGCCTGGCTGCAAACAACTTTCGATCAACCGTGCCTTCGACAGCCGATCAAAGCTCCGCCGCCCGTCCCGACCCACGAGCTTCACACGAAGTTTCTCATCCTCATTGGCCATAATATGGTGTCCACCTCTTTTCTGGTGCACACCTCATGCCTCACATCTTTCAATGCCAAAAGGTGCCGCAAAACGCGCGCTTACATTCAAAATCGGTGGATCGATGTTTATAGCAGCTATCTCCTACTTGTTGTTTCCGACTACTGTCTACTTGCTTTCGATCAGTATTTGGCCTGCAGCTATCGCTATAGCCCTGGGCACGGGCCTTTCAGTTTATGATCTTCGTCGAGCGGGATCGGAGGGTTCGGAGGCATTTCATAACGAAATTTGGTTTCCCATCCTCTTAGTGGCCGCATGCGCGGTTTTTCTCTCCGGCATCACGCCGCCCTTCGGGCAGAATTCAGATTGGCCAAAGCATTATGCTTTATTCAATTTGCTGGTGGACCAGTCGTGGCCTCCGAAAGTGCACCTGGATAATGGCGATTATTTTCTGCGCTATCCTGTGGCCTGGTATGTTGTTCCGTCTCTTTTCGGCAAGGCCGTCGGCAAATGGGTTGTCCCCATTGCAAGCTACGGATGGACCGTGGGGGGATTGTTTATCGCGCTACGCATCGCATTTCGCAACCAGAATGGCTGGAAGACGCAAGCAGCGGCATGTGCGATCTTCCTGTTGTTTAGCGGCGCCGATATCGTCGGATATGCCATTACGCAATTCAGCGAAGGGCCTACTTTTCATATCGAGTGGTGGGCAGGCTTCGCCGAGAGTCCTGCGAACGTCACCAGTCTACTGTGGACACCGCAGCATGCGATTCCAGCATGGATCGCGGCTGCGCTTTTCCTGCGATACCCCGAACAATCGGTGCGAAACGGGATGACGATTGCAGCAGCGCTCGCTGGCTGGTCGCCCTTCGTGTTGATCGGCATGGCACCTGTTGTGATTTTGGCGCTTATCAGGACGGGCATCCGGCAGGCGCTCTCAGTTCAAAACGCTGCGGCAGCGGTGCTGCTGTTCGTTCCAATCCTTCTGTTTTTAGCGCAGGGAACCTCCAGTTTGCCCATTGCGCCCGGCTGGACCGACCGCTATTTCACTGTCCCGAAGTTCTTTCTTTTCCTGGTGCTCGAATTCTGGCTGCTGGGGGCCTGTATAATCTGGGTAAACCGGTCGGCCACGGTTCCCGTCTTTATATGTCTCGTTTTCCTCACCGCGCTCTCGTTGACAAGAGTTGGGTTCCGTAACGATTTAATGATGCGCGGCGGCATCCCAGCACTTTCAATCCTTGCGATTTATTCTGCTGAAGCCCTTCTCAAAAAGAGCTTCCGCAGAACATGGCCGCTCGCGACATGCCTTATCGTCGGAGCTATCAATCGTGAGCGTCCGGTGAGCGGATTTTGCTGAACGAGCCAGTTAGGCGATGTTCTGGCATTAGAACCAGCATTAGTGCTGACATTAATACCAGAACTGAGAGGTTGGCATGGCTCGCATGGAGATTATTTCCGGCGTTGAGCGTAGGCGGCGATGGTCGAAAGAGGCTAAGCTGGAGATATTGGCAGAAGCAGATCAGCCTGGCGTCCGCATTGGGGATGTAGCCCGCCGGCATGACATCCATCCGGGTCAGATCCGTTTATGGCGAAAGACATTCAGCCACTTTAGTGCGTCGCCATCG
>NZ_JAQJCK010000065.1:0-1869 GCF_030182455.1 Rhizobium cerradonense | reverse complement strand
GTTCGGGATAGGCAAACCGACGACTAACCACCTGGCCACATCAATATCGGACGGGGCACCGACCGCTGTGATTAGGTGCCCCCTGATAAATCCCCGCTACGCCTCGATCTTGACCGGAGGTGCCTTCGACATCGACCGGCAGATAACCAGATTTTCAACCGTGGTCGTTTTCCTTCGATATTGCGGCCGCCAAAGCGTCGTTTTCATCCTTGGAGAGTGTGATGAGCTTAGCGTCCGTGCGAGTGGCTGAACAGAATGCAAGGCGATCCCGGACGATGCAGGAAAAGCCACTATCGGTCCAAACCCGAAACCCTTCCGGGATCTCCTCCTCGAACCATCGGTCACCGGCTTCAATGCAGTCGCGAATATTGTTCAGGGTGATGAAAAATGCGCCGCCCCACGATGAGGGGACACGAGCGTGAATTGCGTTGGCCAATGCCATGGGACGAACATGGCCGGTGATTTCCCGCAGATTGGCGATGGCGACAGGGTGCGCGGTGTTCATTGATGCTCTCCGATAGAGTGGTGATGGATAGAAAGCGCCGCAGCGTGGCGGCGCTCTCGCGATCCTGGTCAGGATTTCAGGGCGCCCATCCGTTCGCCGAGCAGCCAAAGCGCCTTGTTGAGCTTGATATCCTGATCGATCCCGTTCACGGCGCGGGATTTCACGCGGCGCGGCCTGCCGAGATCGTCGCGGCCGATGCCTCGCAATCCGCCCTTGATGGCGTTTTCCTGCACCACGTTCCAGACTGTCCAAAGATCGTCGGCGCGGTCGTCATGACGGCGGGGGACCAGCAACTGTTCGGCCTTGATCGGCGTCGTCGTTTCGCCTTCGCTGTCGCCAAATCGCAGGACATGGGCGGCGTCCGCCAGAATATCCTGTTCATCGCGGTTCAACCGCAACGTTGACCAGTCCTGTGGAGCGACAAGGGTGCGCTCGGCCTCGCCAAGGACGCGGTACGTGCCTTCGATCACCTTATGCTGCACGTCGCCGGAATGGCGTACCTTGATAGCATCGATGGTGCCGGTCTGCGTGACCAGGGAATTGAGGCAACGGACCCGAAACAGCCCGGCCATAAGCTCGTAGGCGCTCGTCCCGTCATTGGCATTCTTGAGGAGGATCTCGCAAACGGTATCGCCGACGTTGTAAACCTTGCCATCATCGATGCGGCGCAGGCGGATAAGGTGCTTGGTGAAGTCGGCCTTCCCCTCTATGCGGCTGCGCGACTGCTTCGCTCCGACCGGCATGAAACCCTCCCGCATGAGACCGCGCAAAATCTCGATGGTGGGAATAGGCTGGAACCGTTCGGACCTGCTTTCATGGGCGGTCGCGGCAAAGATCGACGGCGCGATGCGGCGCATTTCGGTTTCGGTCAGTGCGCGGCCAGTGTCGAAACGTGCGGTCTCGGTGTAGATGCTCATTATCTCTCTCCAAAGTTTCCCGTTGCCACCCCGAAGGGCAAGCCCCTCGGGCGAAGCCTCCCCGGTCTTGCCTGGGGAATGGCCTCTGACATTCCCCGGGACAGAGGGGGGGAGGGCGAAAGCCCGCCCCACGGCGGCGAACGGGACTGTCAAGCGGCGTGGAGCGGAAGTCGGGGCATCTCCACGGGTCCGCTTTTGCGGACTGGCGCGGAAGATGAACCGGCTTCACGGGCCGCTTGACCGGCCTGGGCGGCGATGTCATGGGGCGAACGAATGGAAGCGGCCCGGAACGGGCCTCATGATCGGCTGCGCCAGCAGCCCGATAGACGAGCAATCGTCAAATGATCGCTCGCGGGCAAGCGCAATCCTGAAAAATGGAGAGCATCGGAGAAATCAGCATGGCGCCGGCCGTTGGCCGGGATTTCGGGAATTCTCGACGCGCAAGGA
>NZ_JAQJCK010000064.1:0-1886 GCF_030182455.1 Rhizobium cerradonense | reverse complement strand
GAGGAGGAAATGATGTCGGAAAAGATTCATCCGGTGACGAAGCCGGTTCAAGCGCGCGCTTTGATCGACGCGGCGAAATATCAGAAATGGTACAAGCAAAGCGTCGAGGATCCCGACAGGTTCTGGGGCAAGCACGGCGAACGCATCGACTGGTTCAAGCCCTACACCAAGGTCAAGAACACGTCTTTCACGGGCAAGGTCTCAATCAAATGGTTCGAAGACGGACTGACCAACGTCTCCTACAATTGCATCGACCGCCACCTGAAGAAGCACGGCGATGACGTGGCCTTCATCTGGGAGGGCGACAATCCCTATATCGACAAGAAGATCACCTATAACGAGCTCTACGAGCATGTCTGCCGACTGGCGAATGTCCTGAAGAAGCAGGGCGTCAAGAAGGGCGATCGCGTCACCATCTACATGCCGATGATCCCCGAGGCCGCCTATGCGATGCTTGCCTGCGCCCGTATTGGCGCCGTGCACTCCGTCGTCTTCGGTGGTTTCTCCCCGGAGGCGCTGGCCGGCCGCATCATCGATTGCCAGTCGACCTTCGTCATTACCTGCGACGAGGGCCTGCGCGGTGGCAAGCCGGTGCCGCTCAAGGACAATACCGATACGGCGATCCACATTGCCGGCCGGCACTATGTCACCGTGGAAAAGGTGCTGGTCGTGCGCCGCACCGGCGGCAAGACCGGTTGGGCGCCGGGTCGCGATCTCTGGTATCACGAGGAGGTCGCCAAGGTGAAACCGGACTGCCCGCCGGCGAAGATGAAGGCGGAAGACCCGCTGTTCATCCTCTATACGTCGGGTTCGACCGGCAAGCCGAAGGGCGTGCTGCACACGACGGGCGGCTATCTTGTCTATGCGGCGATGACGCATGAATATGTCTTCGATTATCATCCCGGCGACATCTACTGGTGCACGGCCGATGTCGGCTGGGTGACCGGCCATTCCTATATCGTCTACGGGCCGCTGGCGAACGGCGCGACCTCGCTGATGTTCGAAGGCGTGCCGAATTTCCCGGATCAGGGCCGCTTCTGGGAGGTCATCGACAAGCACAAGGTCAATATCTTCTATACGGCGCCGACGGCGATCCGCTCGCTGATGGGTGCCGGCGATCAGTTCGTCAAGCGCTCGTCGCGCTCCAGCCTGCGCCTGCTCGGCACGGTCGGCGAGCCGATCAATCCGGAAGTCTGGGAATGGTACTATAACGTCGTCGGCGATGGCCGCTGCCCGATCGTCGATACCTGGTGGCAGACGGAGACCGGCGGCCACATGATCACGCCATTGCCGGGTGCGACCGACCTGAAGCCGGGTTCGGCGACGACCCCGTTCTTCGGCGTCCAGCCGCAATTGGTGGACAATGAGGGCAATCTGCTGGAAGGGGCGGCCGACGGCAATCTCGTCATCGCCGATAGCTGGCCCGGCCAGATGCGCACGGTCTACGGCGATCACGAACGCTTCATCCAGACCTATTTCTCCACCTACAAGGGCAAATATTTCACCGGCGACGGCTGCCGGCGCGACGAGGACGGCTATTATTGGATCACCGGCCGCGTCGACGACGTGCTGAACGTCTCCGGTCACCGCCTCGGCACGGCCGAGGTCGAATCGGCCCTCGTCTCGCACCAGCATGTCTCGGAGGCCGCCGTTGTCGGCTATCCGCATGCGATCAAGGGTCAGGGCATCTATTGCTACGTGACGCTGATGGCGGGTCAGGAGGGTTCGGATGCGTTGCGCCAGGAGCTCGTCAAACATGTTCGTGCCCAAATCGGCCCGATCGCCTCGCCCGACAAGATCCAGTTCGCCCCGGGCCTGCCGAAAACCCGCTCCGGCAAGATCATGCGCCGCATCCTGCGCAAGATCGCCGAAGACGATTTCGGCGC
>NZ_JAQJCK010000063.1:0-2282 GCF_030182455.1 Rhizobium cerradonense | reverse complement strand
TGCGCTGATCCAGAGTGCCGTGGTCTTCTTGGTGGCGGCGGTGTGGCAGCAGCGATGGGGAACCATCGTCGACACGAGCTGGCTCATCACGGAAGCAGAGCGGGTACTCAATGGAGAGCGGCTCTACGTCGATGTGATCGATAATAACCCGCCGTTTTCGATCTGGCTTTTCCTGCCGGCGATCATAGCGTCGAGATGGGCAGGGATCGCTCCCGAAATCGGTATCTATCTTTACACCTGCCTCGCAGTGGTCGTGGGTCTGGGTTTATCGGCCGTAATCGTCCGGCGGGCGGGCTTTGCCGAAAATCACGCCCTGCTTCGGCTGCTACCTGTCTTCGTCGCACTTTTCACGATTTTTCCCGGCAATACCTTCACCGAAAGAGATCATGTCGGCACGGTGCTGTTTCTGCCCTTGTTGGCGCTCATGGCATTGCGGGCCGACACCACGCGCCGTGTCGCACCCGGTGTCGCCCTGATTGTCGGCGCCGGGCTTTGCGGCAGTATTCTTGTTCTGGTGAAGGCCTACTATGTCGTGGCTTATATCGTGCCCGCGCTCTATGTGGCCTGGCGGCGACGAAACCTGTGGCTACTTCTGGCGCCCGAGAACTGCATCATCGGCATTGTCGGTGTCGCCTATATCGCGCTCGTTTTTTTGCTGACGCCCGAATTTATGCGAGATCTCCTCCCGCAGATAGCGGATGTCTATATGAAAATGGGCGATCCCGGCAGGGTGGCGCTCAGCTATGCTCCTCCTTACCTGCTGATTGTCCTTCTGTTCCGGATGGTAGCACCCAAAGCGCCGGTTACGCCACTTTGTGCCGTGACGCTTCTGGCGTCACTCGCCGCCGTCGTGCCGTTGGTCTATCAGGGTAAGGGCTGGGCCTACCATGCTTTCGCTGCGATCTCGCTGGCTCTTGTTGCTGTGCTTTGCAGGGTCGCAGCGTCTTCCGGCTGGCGTTACAACCGTGAAACGCTCGGACGTGGCATCCTTTGTGTCATTGTCGTCATGTTTGCATGGCTGCCGTTTTTACAGACGGAGAAGCCGAGCGACGCTTTCGTCGCGGCAGTGAAAGCGGCATCGAAGGGGGAGCCGACGCTCGGCGTCATCGGCAGCGACGTCGCCGCTGCCCATCCGCTCGCCAGGATTCTCGGGGCCCGCTTTTTGTCTGCCAATAACAGCGACTGGTTCGGCGCCCTTGCGTACGTTCTGGCCCGGAAGGCGTCAGCGAAAGGAGAGGTGGCGGATGCCGCTCGCTACCAGAAGCGATCGGATGCCTACCTAGACGCCAAATATGCCGAGTTCGCCAGCCACAACTACGATCTGATCGTCATCCAGCAGGACGAGCCGCTTTGGACCGATCACGTGCTTGGTCAAGCACGTTTTGCAGCGCTGCTTTCCGCATATCATCCCATTGCTGGGGATGAGCGGTTTACGGTCTATGGCCGCGCCGCTCCTGCCGACCAGAGTTCAATTGCTCGGTGAGCGCTGATGCAGATAGTTTCTATGGCGACTTCGGAGCGTCACTAAGCCCGGTGTCCGGCTCATGCGCATATGGTGAAGGCCATGACGCTGGAAACGACCATTGCGAGGCGGCAATTTCGACGCGATCACGTGAACCAATTGATGCGGACGAACGTGACGCCCACTCCATCGCGACCGTTTGTCGCAGGCCTAAAGCTCTGCCGAAGGTTATCGAGATACTCCTCGCAAATATTCTTCACCAGATGCTGCAGGTCATTTGTGCGCTCGGCGACCCAGATGAGCGCTTCTTCGCTGATGCTAAGTGAGCGTCCGGCGAAGGCATTTCGCTTGGTTGAGAGGCCGATATTATAGGCCGCGTTTCATCTCGTCTGCCATAACGCGTTCGACCACATCCGGATCGCATCGTTCATCGACGAGGAACTGGCGGATTCCACCGCTCCATGTCCGTATGTCGGCGAGGAGATTTTGGAGCTCATCCACGCCGTTCTCGGTTAGGCCCTTTGTGCCGTATTCGCTGCCGTCGCGGACATAAAGCAATTCGCCCTCGCTGATATTGTCCGAGTTGGCGGTCACCTCCTCGATCAACTCGAGGTTCTCGCCGATCATCTCAGCGACCTCTTTAAGAGTATATATGATCCTGGAACGTGCCATCACGCAGCCTCGTATCGGTCTTTCGCCGGCACCCACTGCCACGGCAGCAATTCCTGGAGCCGATCCTTTGGATGGCTCTGGATCCTGGTCAGGACGTCTGTGAGATAGACCTCCGGATTGTGGCCATGGAGTTTGGCAGTTTATGCCG
>NZ_JAQJCK010000062.1:0-2334 GCF_030182455.1 Rhizobium cerradonense | reverse complement strand
CGATCCCGTCCTGCACCGTGCTGCGGGCAATCCCGAGCAGATCGGCAATATCGCGAACGCTCACGCCGTCTGATCGCAGTCGAAGCAAATGTCGTAGTTGTCTCATGGTCAGCCTTCGTCTCTTCGACATGCCATCTCCTCAAGTTCAAAAGGAAATGCATGCCAAGGTTGCTGACCCAGGGGCACTGCTTACGTTGAAAAACTGTCCGGTATCAAATCGGAATCGCGTCCGGCTAATTCTCGGAATCGTGTCCGGTTTTTGATTGGAACGCCGTCCGGTAAATCATCGGAATCTACATTGAGCGCGCGGCGCGGGAAGCTCCTGCTGTCAGCTTCGAATTTCGGCCCCCGGGCGATGACACTGATGATTTACTCCGGCGCGGCGACGTCGATCTTCTCATTTTGCCGGAAGTGTTCGCGTCGAACACCCATCCCCGAGCAGGGCTGTTCGATGATGTCCACGTGTGCGTAGGCTGCACCTCGAACAAGCAACTGGAAGAGCCGTTTACGTTCGAGAGATACATGTCGATGGGACACGTTGTGGTCAAGTTTGGGAATGTCCGTAGGCCTGGCATCGAGGAATGGTATTTGCTCGAATATGGTCACAAGAGACGCATCGACGTCGTCGTGCATGGCTTCAGCATGATCCCGCCGATGGTTTCGGGCAACGAACGCATAGGAACCATGCCCTTACGGCTGGCGCAGCATTTCGCAAAAACCATACCCCTGCAAATCGTTGAGCTTCCGCTACCACTACTCCTTCCGTTCACCGAAGCCGTACAATGGCCCGCTCTGCACAATAGTGATCCGGCAAGCCTCTGGATACGCGAACTCTTATTCAAGGAGGCGTCCCACATGATTTCGCCGCCGGGCGCGGCCGAACCTCATATGCACCGGATTAGCACCGGCCCTGACCGGCTCACCTGCGATCGGCGAACTTGATAACGGGCGGAGAAGTCACGTGCTTTGCCCTTCACTTTAAGATTTACACAAGCCAATTGGGTTCGACCGCACGGCGATAACCGGTCGCAACGTTATTTTGCGTCCGGGCGCAGCGGAACAGCATGGATGCTCCAGTTGAACGAAAACTCGAATAATTGCAGCGGTCCGATCGACAGGAAGGACGAGCTGCCATAACTCGGGTCGCCTTTGCGGACTGCAGGCATAAGGCTCAGCACCCGTTACCGAGGCGATCGACGTTAGCCGTTACTTTGCAGAGTGCCGGTAAAAGACATCCGCCAGAATGTGGTGATCATGGCGGTAGACTTCAGCCATGATATTGTAGAGCTCTGGATCGTGAGCCTCGAACTCGTCTGATGTGGCGACGGTGAGTGCACCATGGCTGTAAGCTGTATTCGTATTGAACCAAAACCGCGTGCCTTCGGCCCAATACTCATCGACGGTGTTCTCCATATACGAACGCGCCCAGAGTCCTTTCTCGCGGGCGTGGAAATAGGCTTTTTCAACTCGCGCGACGAGATCAGGATCCACCGTGCGAAGCGCGTTGAAGATATTATGTGAGAATTCGTGAACAAGAATGTTTCCTCCGTAATAGCGAGTGCCAGGCACGCCCATCAAATTTTCCACGGCCCCCGTCGTGTAGAGCCCGCCCATGCCGCGTGCCCGTTGGGCCCAGTATTCCCGGGCAGTCATCTTGTCGATCGTGTTGGCGTAATTCCGCCGTTCGTCGGGGGTGAGGCGGGGATCATCGGGCGCCGGCTTCTTCCAATCCCGCTGCTCCGGAATGTCAGTCGTCGTCTCGTCGATCGCCATGATGCCCACCCGCGCCCCGGCCCGGATTAAGGCATCGCGAACATCACGACGTTCTGACAACATGTATAGGACAATGTCACGTGCGATTAAAAGTGCCGTGTCTGGAACCTTTTCGGACGAGATAATAGTCTTACTGCGTCACAAATTTGTGGATTTTATCGATCCTTCATCCGGGAGCAGCATGGACATCGCTGGAGGTTGCGACTGAGTGCGACGGTCAAGTGCCTTCGGATTGTGGCGATCGAATTCGACACGTGTCGCTCGGGTCGGATCGGGGGCTCCGCGGGGTCGATAACCCTGGGGAAGGCCAGATTGCGGGCGGTTTTTGGTTTCGGGCGGCGCTGAGGGGGGAATCGTCTCCCTTTGGGAGATGAGGAATCCGTAAGCTGCAATGCAGAGGCTTGCATGATGATGGAAGCCGCGCCAACCGCGTCCCTCATAGTGGCCGAGCCCGAGTTCCTGTTTGAGTTCCTGATAGTCGCGCTCGATGCGCCAGCGCAGCTTGGCGGTGCTGACGAGCTTTGCGAGCGAAGCGGCGGCCGGGAGAGTGGAGAGCCAGTA
>NZ_JAQJCK010000061.1:0-2498 GCF_030182455.1 Rhizobium cerradonense | reverse complement strand
GCTCCCGAAGAAGGATCCTACTCACCGACTTTGCTGAACCCCATCCGCCTGCTGCAGGTTTGCCGGATGTTATCCGTGGTTCGTTTCTCGGTTGCGTAGCCATGATGAAGATCCTTAATTCCCACAAAGAACCAACGACAAGCTCTTCTGTTCCCTGTCGGCGATGACAGCCGATGGCAATGGCCTCAGCCGAGACCGCCGCTAGAGATCGATGAGCATGTAAGGCTTGCCGGTGGGTCTCTCGATGTAGGCCGCGACAGTGAAAAACCGGCGCTTCGGCGGCTGTGCTACGCTCATCATGTTCACTCCAGCCTGATGACAATTACAGGGCACCGCCAAAGGATGCAGGAACAAAACACAACCCTCAGAGTTCGGATTTCCGCAAATCTTTGTGGAGGTGTCACTTTCCATTTAATTTGGGTCTTCCTCAATTTGTGTGGAGATCAGTCAATTTAATTGGCATCATCCGCGCCCTGAGAAGCTCTGGTCCCGCCCTGCCGTACATTGCGCGCTTGATCGTCTTTAGTCGGTTGATCTGGCCTTCTGCCTGACCGTTGCTCCAGGGCAGGTCGATGGCGTTACAGACGGCGCCGATATCACGGCGAAGTACACGGGCAAAACGGGCTAGGAAGGCGAGACCAGAATGAATGGCATCGTCGATCCATTGGTCGAGTTTCGCCGAGGTTCGGCCACGAAATATGCCGCGAAATCGCATGGCGAAGCTGCGTAAAACAGCAAACGTCCGTGATCCCTGTTTGAGGGCATCGACTTTCCGCGCCTGATTGATGGTCAGTGCGCCGCGCGGCTTGATGCAAAGAGTAGCCGCGACAATGGGTGAGATCAAATGACCGGTTTGCGGATCACGGACAGGCAAATTGTCAGGTGCTCTGTCGGAGGGCCCAATCCGAGCCGACGCCGCATCATCCTTATCTTTATCCTCATCCGTTTCCGGCCTCTCGGCGCGGCGCCATGTTGCCAGGAGGCGTTCAAGATTAGAAAAGCTGCCGGTGTATCCTCGGTGTTTTATGTCATGAAACAAATGCCGACCACGGCGGTTGCCATCCTTCCAACACTGGGTGAGGAACGCTTCGAAGTAGAGGGGAGATGTCGGCTGTAGCGCGCCCCTGCGTCGATCGGGTGGGGTTTCGAACGTCAGCCATTTCGTGATGCTTCGTCGGCCGTATCCTGTGCGACGTGCAATGTCCGAGCAGGTCAGGCCTTCCTTGCTCAAGGCGTGTACCGTCTCGAACACATCCTTCCGCGACTGTCGATGCGCCCGGCGAAGCTGATTGCGCCAAGGCGTCTCAGGCGTCCCATCATGCAAAGCCCGATCGTCATGATCGTTCTCTATGTCCTCGTCTGGTAGCAGTGCCCTGCCTGTAGCTCGGCCGGAGAGGCTCATCTGTTCCTCGATAGCAAGACGAAGATTCTGGATGAGATGAAAGCGGTCCGCCACCTGAGACGCTTGTGGGGCACTTTCACGAGCGGCCTGCGCGTAAAGCCCGCATCGATCTCGGCTGACCACCTCAATAGACGGGTGCCGCTGCAGCCATCGTGCAACGCTTTCCACGCTCCGGTCTTCGAGAATATCCAGGACCGTTCGGCGTTCGAGATCAACGATGATCGTGCCGTAGCGCAACGATTTCCTCCAACTCCAGTCGTCGATCCCGATGATCCGCGCCGGGGGGTCGTCGTCGACCCATGAAGCATTGCGCTTCAAGTGCCGAAGGATGGTGTCGTCGCTGATCGGCATCCCAAGCCGTCTCATCAAGCGCTCTCCGGCCCGCCCGCCGGCGCTGTGCCCCAGCAGGCCAACTATTTCGGCGACTCTCCTTGTTCTGCGGGCGTAGGGCGAGGCAATCGCCGGGAGCGGGTCGGTGAATGTTTGCCGTTTGCACTGCCGATATGTGCAACGCCAGCGGCTCAACTGAAGCCTTACCGTCACCTCATTGCCTTGGATCGGCAGGTCCTGAAGACTGCGGTACGACCAGCCATGCCGACTTCTGCTCTGGTGCTGGCAATCTGGGCATGTGCCAGAGGATGGCCCGCAAGCAGACACAACCCAATCACCGTCGTCGTTGGACACGACGCTCTGCACTTTAATGCCCGGCCCGGGCGACCATTTCGATCTCGTTCGCATGCCCGCCCATAGCGCCGTGACCACTAACGATTTGTTAACCACACAAAGTGAGGAAGACCCCTATATTTGTCTTCGCCACTTCGAATCAAATCAACTGCTTAGCCTTGGAATTGGAAGACGGTCTATTCTCCAAACGGAAGTTCAATTTCTTCGCGGTTTCTTTTTGCGCCCTCGGTCAGGACCGTGTTGAGCCGCTCGGCATCTTGTGCCGGCAGCATTCCCGCCCCGGTTCGAATACCTTCTCGCCATGTAGGCCCGCGCTTCCATGCTTCGTTGTAGACGAGCGCCAAGTCGGGAGATCGCCTTGTCTGCTGCAGAGCTTCGAAGAGCAGCGCAGCTTGTCGGATATCCTTCTCAC
>NZ_JAQJCK010000007.1:0-528115 GCF_030182455.1 Rhizobium cerradonense | reverse complement strand
GCCCGGATCACGCAAGCCGCAACGCGGCTTGCTCAAGCTCCGACGAACCCCAACGGTTCGCTCAGGGCGGACAAACCGCAACGCGGTTTGCTCGGATAGCGCGGGGTGGAGCAGCCCGGTAGCTCGTCAGGCTCATAACCTGAAGGCCGCAGGTTCAAATCCTGCCCCCGCAACCAAGCCTTCCCAAACAACATTCCAATATCAATACCCCAAAGCATTCCGCTTCGCTGGCGATACCGCCGCAGCCGCCGGACCATAACCGGAAAGCCCAAGCTTCATAGCCTCGCACCGATACCAAATACACGAGAGCCCGCCATCGCGCGGGCTTTCGTGTATTTGGTAACCGCTCGACGACCTAACGCCTGCTCAGGCAACGAGGCACAGCGCGACGGCCACGGCGGAACAACTGCCTTGAATCCGAGCATTCAGGGTGAAGCATAAGTGTCGCCGCCGGCTATCTGCATGCACGGCGAACCCAGCCAGTGCCCGAAGTCGCAGACCCGGGCGCGCTTCCACTAGGATTTCCATCCGCCCGATGTATCCGACCTGTACTTTGGCATCGTGTGGCCAATGCTTCCGTTCGATAGGCTCGCGCGCCGAGCTGGCGCATTCTCCCCGGCATTGGTCGTGACCGACCGCAAGAGCAACGCGATTTTAAAAACCGCAAATCGGGAGACTGGAGATGAAAATCCTTATTATTGGCGGCACGGGCCTCATCGGTTCAAAGACGGCGGAGAGGCTGCGCAAGAAGGGTCATGAAGTAATAGCAGCCTCCCCGAATACGGGGGTTAACACCATTACCGGCGAAGGATTGGCCCAGGCCGTCGCTGGAGCACAGGTCGTGCTTGACCTGGCAAATTCGCCATCCTTCGAGGACAAGGCCGTTCTGGAGTTTTTCGAAACCTCCGGCCGAAACCTGCTTGCCGCAGAAGCGGCCGCCGGCGTTAAGCATCATATCGCGCTCTCGGTCGTCGGGACCGAGCGCCTGCCGCGCAGCGGCTATTTGCGCGCCAAGATGGCCCAGGAGAATCTGATCAGGAGTTCCGGGATACCCTATACCATCGTTCACTCGACGCAGTTCTTCGAGTTCCTGGCCGGCATCGCTCAGTCGGCAACCGTCGGTGAGACCGTGCACCTGCCGGCCGTCAATTTTCAGCCGATTGCGTCGGACGACGTCGCTGATGTCATGGCGGACGTGGCGCTTGCGCCGCCGGCGAACGGCATCGTTTACATCGCCGGGCCGGAGAGGGGGCGCTTCACCGACATTGTCGCGCGGTTCCTGAAAGCGGCCAATGATCCGCGCAAGGTCGTTGCGGATCCGCACGCACTCTATTTCGGCACGGAGTTGGATGACCGCTCGCTCGTCCCGGAGGAAGGCGACAACCCGCGCCTGGGCGCCATCGGCTTCGACCAGTGGTTCAGCCAATCTGCTCGCAAGAACTGACGATCGATCATCACGGCGTCAGTGAAAATGCCAGCAAAACAATGCGTGCTCGCCCGCTCGCGCATTCGCACAGAGGCTGACGCTGTTCGTTCCCAAGACTTGCTGGTGTTGTGAAAGTGGCGCCGCGTCGCGGCGCCACCTCGATCGGGCTCTTCGGTCTCGGGGATAGCCGAAACCTCGAATGAAATACTTGTCGCCCCTCGGACACCTCAGGAGGCCATGATGCGGATCGAACGACTAAACACAATGACATCGGCTCGCCTGATGGTGATCGATATCAACGCCACGCTGGAAACCGCCGCCCTCTCGCTTTCCAATCCCGGGATAGGATTGGCTGTCGTGAGCGGCGAAAATGGCAAGGCAACCGGCGTGCTCAGCAAGTCCGACCTTATTCGCCACCTTATGGACCGAGAACCGGACGCTTCGGTGGTGACACTCATGAGTCGGAATATCGTTTCCTGCGATCCCGATGACGAGCTCCTGGCCGCCTGGCAGATCATGGTGGCGCAGCGTCTGCAAAACATGCCGGTACTCGGCGCGGATTCGAAGCCTCTCGGCGTTCTCGATATTCGCGATGCGATGAAGGTGCTGTTTGAGCAAGAGCAGCTACAGGAGCATATGCTCGCAGATTACATAACGGGATTGGGCTACCGGTAGCCGATGGCGGCCTGAGATTGCCTAACCGGCCCGATGTTCAAACATTGCCGACATTAGCCGTCGTCGCATCCCATCGCGCCTGGGATTGAGGCGGTTCTTTCACATTTGCCCGAGCCGTCCGGCTCGCAGGAAGCTTTTCCACGCGCGCCGAGATGATCATCATGCTGCAGCTATATCTTGAAGGACTTGCGAGGGCTTCACTTGCATGGCTGATCACTCTCGAGCTGGCCGGCATCGTCGTGTGGCATTTGATCCCGCGCTGGCGTGTGAACCTCCGGCTTGTCGTGGAGATTGGCTTCTTTGCCGCGATGACCGCCGTTCTCATCGGCAGTGACATCTCGCCTATCCGGTTTCAAGGCTACGGCCTGGAAGACGCGCATGCTTTTGCCGTCATCATGGCGAAATTGCTGTGGTGGCTCCATCTCGCATGGGCGATCATCGGCTTCGTACGCATCTATCTGGTTCTAGAAGGCAAGCCACACGAGGAGCACCTTCTCCAGGATATCGTGGTCGGGCTGGTCTATCTTTGCGTCACCTTGTCGGCGCTGGCCTTCGTGCTTGGCATTCCGATCGGAACACTGGTCGCCACATCAGGCGTGATTGCTATCGTCCTCGGTCTGGCACTGCAAAACACCCTCGGAGATGTCTTCTCCGGCATCGCTCTTACTCTCGGGCGGAGCTATTCCCTGGGCGATTGGATTCTGCTCGCGGACGGGACGGAGGGGCGTGTCATTGCCAGCACCTGGCGGTCGACACAGGTTCTGACCGGAGCAAACAACGTCGTCGCTCTGCCCAACAGCGTCCTTGCCAAACTCGGACTGACGAACATCAGCCAGCCCGATGAAACGCATCTTCTCAAAATGACGGTGCGGGTGGCGCCGACGCGGATGCCCTCCATCGTCGAGGACGTCATGCAGTCGGTCTTGGCCGGTTGTAATTCGATCGTCAGGGAACCGCCCCCACAGGTGGCGCTGAAGAATTTGGACGCTGTCGCCCTGGAAATCGAGCTGCAGTTCTGGGTCAGGAATCCATCGCTGCGCACGAAAGCCCGAAATGAAGTGATGGATCTGTTTTATCGCCACTGCAAATCCGCCGGATTGCTGTTGGCGATGCCACCATCGGCTATCGCACTCATGAGCGAACCGCCCAGCGAAGAGCGCGCCAAGCCGCCTGAAATAACGCCGCTTGCCCTCATTGAGGCGATTCCCATTTTCTTCGGTCTGACGATGTCGGAGAAGGAACTTCTGGCCCGATCATGCGCGGTCCGTGAATATCAGAAGAACGACATCATTGTTCATCAGGGAGAAATGCTGGCCTCGATGATGATCATTCGCGCAGGGATCCTCGCAATGCGCTATGGCGAGCAGGAACAGAGACGGCTTTCGCCCGGGGATTTCTTCGGCGAGAGCGGCTTGCTTGCGGGGATGGGCGAAGTCTGCACACTGCAGGCGCTCACGCGCGTCACCGTCTATGAAATCGATCAACAGAGCTTTGCGCCGCTGCTCGACGCGCGCCCGGCCATGGCGGAGGAAATAGCTGCAAGACTCTCCGCCCGAGCCGATCATGTCCGCCATCTGCCTCTCTCCAAAACAGGTCAGGAGCGCAGTGCGCGCGCCTTCCTGAAGGCTATGCGGACGATCTTCGGCAGCTAACGCTTATCAAGCATACCGCCATCAGTGACGGCAAACCTCATTAGGGCCACCGACATGCTCGGCAGCTTCCCATGCGACGGCTTGGCTGTTGCCTCGGAGATACCGAGCCTTATCTCGTGCCAGTCAATTTCGAGAATGGTTGAGGTTCTGGTGCTTTACCGAGGATGGGCTTTTTTCCCCTGAACTTGATGAGAATGTCTTCGCCGTCCACGGAAGCCCGCGTGCGCTCAAGATCTTCCCGCTCGGCAACAGCCTGATTCCAATGTTCCTGATCACGGCCGTGCGGACGGCCCGCTTCTTCCCACAGAGAATATGCACGTCTTTTGATCCACTCATGTCCCTGTTCAGTCGGCATTATGCTCTCCTCCACATCAATGATTGTTTTTTGGAAATTTTTGTCTCGATGCATGCCGTGCCGGCGGACGCCAATGCTTTGGTGGGAATTTTCGCGCCCCTCGATCACGCACAGAAAACCATCATCTGAAGGGAATGTTCCCGGCCTTTGATAAGAATCATGGACGCCGTGGATCGGCGCATTTGAAAGGGTGGGCTGAGCTCCCTTTTGGGAGCCATGACAACCATGGCCCTTGACGCTCAGAGGTTGCTTCACAATTATCCATTTAGTTACTAGCGTCGCGCTTGGTTCGAGAGACATCGCGTTGGCGAGCGTCGCCTATTCATATCCCAGGAACCAAGCGGAGGATGCGATGGTTACCGCCGTTGACGTCAAAGCCCCACTGATATCGCTGGCATTTTCGACACTAGGCTGCGCAGAGCTGGAATTGGATGAAGCCCTGGCTCTGGCCGCACGTCATGGCCTCGATGCGATCGAAATTCGTGCTCTCGGCGGTATGATCGATCTGCCGGCCTATTTTGCCGAGCGGTTCGGCACTCCGGCAGGCCTTGTCCATGCGCTCGAGCGAGCCCCTGTGGCCATTTGTGCGCTCAACACGTCGATGCGCCTCGTCGGCGCTGCGCCGCAAGCGAAGGAAGAGTTCCTGCGTTACCTTCCCTGGGCCGAGGCGGCCGGCATAAAAGCGCTGCGCATTTTCGATGGCGGCGGCACCGGTGATGCCGGCGAACTTTCCGAGGCGCTGTCGACACTGGAATGGTGGCGCGAGACGGCCAGGCGCGAGGGTTTTGCATCGGATATCATGGTGGAGACACACGATTTTCTGGTGCATCCGGACGCGCTCGGCCGCTTTCTGGAAGCGGCACCCGATTGCGCCCTGCTCTGGGATACGCATCATACCTGGCGCAAAGGCGGACAAGATCCCGCGGAGACCTGGAAGCAAGTCCGTCGCAACACCAGGCACCTGCATGTGAAGGACAGCATCTCGAAGCAAAGCGGGAAGCTGCCATATACTTACACGCCCCCCGCCGCCGGCGAGTTTCCGATGGCGGCGCTGCTCTCCGCATTGGCCGCCGATCGCTATGACGGCGTCATGAGCCTCGAATGGGAGCGGCTGTGGCATGCAGATCTCCCGCCGCTCGACCACGCCCTGCGGGAGGCAAGGCAAGCGAACTGGTGGCCGCAGTCCGATGCAGGCGATCCCGAACGGTAAGCCTGTCAGGATTTTAACGGAACCCGTGCCGGAGAAACTTGGGCGTCTAAGCCATGCTTCAATATAGCGGCCCCATGGTTCGCGGCGGAAGATTGTCGCCGCCCGCTTCGGCAGTAATTGAATTAGTAACTAGAAAAACTCGTATCAATTGAATGTTCGATGACACTAGTTTACATATTAGTAATATAGTGATTCTAAGTCAGTTGTCGCCCTGATGCGACATTTCTGCTTGGGGAAGGAAAATTCTAGTTACCTTGAGCTAAAGGGTCCGGGAGATGGAAAAGGCGGCTTTTAGGCACCAGAAATCCCATGCTCCCCCCTTCTTTGCGTCTTTTTCAGACGTTCCCTTTTCTTTCCGAATTTCTGTTCGCTGCCCATCTTGCAGCCTTTGGAGGCTTGATGAGCGGTAGAGGAAACCGGATTGACAAGGGGCATAGCGCCCTGATTTTAAAGGCAATCGCCAAGGGCGGCTTGAGCTTTGTCGTACAACCGATCCATGACGCCCAAGACATTGAAGCGATCCTCTATGCCGAATGCCTGGCGCGTGTAACGGATGCCGAGGGTGTCGTTCACACCGCAGGCGCCTTCGTGCCGCAGTTGGAGCGACTGGAAGGTCGCTTCGACCTCGATCTCCGCATGCTGGAGTTGGTTCTGTCTGCCTTGACGGCGGATGCGGCACTGACACTCGGCTGCAATCTATCCGCAGCCACTTTGTCCGCGCCGGATCGATTTGCCGATATCTTCAATCGAATCAGCCGCCAGCCCGAGCTCACGTCCCGGCTTGTCGTTGAAGTTACCGAGACCTATCCGCTCGTCGGCGCGCCCGTCGAGCGGTTGAAGATGATACGTGCACTCGGTTGCCGCATTGCGATCGATGATTTCGGCACCGGCTATGCGACCCCCTCGCACCTGCTGCAGGTTACGGCCGATATCGTCAAAATCGATGCGTCCTTCATCCGCGATATCAGGCCCGGCCGGGATGGCCATGATAGCCTGTATCACTTGGTCGGTTTTGCATCCTGTCTGGCGCCCCTGGTTGTTGTCGAGGGCATAGAAACCGAGGCGCAATTGGAGGCGGCACGCTCGACCGGCGGGACGCATGCGCAAGGCTTCCTTCTGTCCAGGCCCATGGCGCTTCAGCAGCTTCCTCAAATGCGTAAATTCGGCCTACGGGAGGTTGGATGAATATTCCGCGCCTTGTCTCGCGAAGCTGCTCGGCAAAACGAACCTGGGGCCAGGAGTCCATCGGGGGGACGCGCGGCTTGATCGCGGAGGTGACGGCATGATCAAACATCCTTCCTTCGCTCGGGACCATGATTTCTCGGCCGCACAGGATGTGCAGGCGCAAGCTCGGCTTAGTCTGCTATTCGAGGAGTTGCAGGGCCTGTTCCCCGGCGTTTCGTACATCGGTAGCGACTTGCCGTTCGCTCTTGTGGGCGGAGACGAGCCGCACATCGTTGTTCACAACATCTCGGGAAATGCCTCCGGACGGGTCACGATCGATCCCGAAAACGGCCTTTATGTCTTTTGTGAACTCGACAGCGCCACCGGCATCGTACTGGCGACGGCGAGCGAAGAGCGGCTGATCGATGAAATCGTCGCACACCTCTCCGCCAGCGACGACAACCTTGTGCCGCGCACCGTGAACACCGCCGTCGGCGTTCTCGTCGGCCAGACCGTGGAGGATGTCGAGCGAAAACTCATCCTTCAGACCCTGCGTCATTGCAACGGCAATCCAACCTATGCCGCCTTCATGCTCGGCATTCCCCTCATCCTCCTGTGTACCAAGCTGGCCACCTACTTTGCGGATCCTGCAAAGGACTTTGCAGATCCCGCAAAGGATGCGGCTGGCCATGCAGAGCCCGTGAAGAAAGACCGGCAATGAGCAGGCGTCCTCATCAAGAAATGCCAAGGGTGCCGCAACCAAAACCTGTGGAGTTTGAAACCGATGCAAGATTCACGAATGGCTTTGTACATGAAGCAGTCACGCGAGGCGGCCGACGCCAGGCCACATGAGATTCGGGAAACGATGATGGACGCTTTCAATAGTAGAAGAGACCTGCCCCAGTCGCAAACGCATGTTCTGTTTGACGGCTGTGTGAAGATTGTTTCGGCCTATGTCAGCCACAACCCTGTTCTTGCCGGGAGCCTTCCGAAGCTGATCGCGGATGTGCATGAAGCGCTGCAGGCTTTGAATGGATCCGCATCTCCGATGGAGTCAGCCAAGCCTGTTCCGGCCGTCGATCTCAAGAAATCGGTGACGAACGACTACATCATTTGCCTCGAGGACGGGAAACGCTTCAAGACGCTCAAGCGGCACCTGCGCGTTCATTACGGCATGACGCCCGAGGAATATCGCGCAAAATGGGGTCTTGCTCCCAACTATCCGATGGTCGCCCAGAATTATGCGAATCGCCGTTCGGAACTCGCCAAGCTCTCCGGCCTCGGCGCCAACGGCAACAAGCCGCAAGAATAATGGCGCCTCAAGGGCGCCATCATCTCTTGACGATATTTTTGCCTGCTGAGCCGCCGCAGCTCGATAGCTCGGCGGCACCGGTCAAAAGACCTGGCGCAGCACGATGAACAGCACGAAGGCAAGCGCGATCGAGGCGGGCAGCGTCAGAATCCAGGCCATCAGCATGTTGCGGACGGTGGACCACTGCAGACCGGAACCATTGGCGGCCATCGTGCCGGCGACGCCGGAGGACAGGACGTGCGTGGTCGAAACCGGCAGGCCGAGATGGTCGGCCGCACCGATCGTCAGCATGGCGACGACTTCGGCGGCGCCGCCCTGGCCATAGGTCAGGTGCGTCTTGCCGATCTTTTCGCCGACGGTGACGACGATACGCTTCCAGCCGACCATGGTGCCGAGGCCGAGTGCCAGCGCCACCGCAACCTTCACCCAGAGCGGAATGAACTTGGTCGCGTGATCGACCGCGGCGTGATAGTTGGTCACGGCCTTCAGATCATCCGGGCTCATCTGCAGCAGCTTCTGCTTGTCTATGAGCTTCAACGATTCACCGATCAGGTAGATGTCGTTACGAACGTTGCCGACCAGGCCGTTCGGCAGTTTTTCGACGCTCGGATAGGCGGCGATTTCAGCGCTGGTGGCGTGGATATAGGCCTGCAGTGCTGGCGTCGTTTCGTCCGTCCAGGTCTTGCTCTTCACGGCAACGCTGACGGCAGCCTTCGGGTCTGCGGGCGTGGCGACGCCGGCCTTCACATACTTGCCGAGTACCGTCTCGACCTGCGCCGAGGCTGCCTTGTAGGCATCGAGGTAATTGACATCGGGCGTCTTGTTCAGCGCGAAAGCGGTCGGTACTAGGCCGATAAGGATGAGCATGATCAGACCCATGCCCTTCTGGCCATCGTTCGAACCATGGGCGAAGCTGACGCCGGTGCAGGTGAAGATCAGCAGGCCGCGGATCCACAGCGGCGGTGGCGTATTGCCCTTCGGCGCTTCATAAAGCTCCTTGTTGCGGATCAGAACTTTGGAGACCAGCAACAACACAGCGGCTAGGCAGAAGCCGATGATCGGCGACAGCAGCAGCGACAGGCCGACATTGCTTGCCTGCGACCAGTCGACACCGCTCGTGGCGGAACCGGCCGGCGCCAGGAACTGATTGGCAAGACCGACGCCGATGATGGAGCCGACGAGCGTGTGCGAGCTCGAAGCCGGTAGGCCGAGATACCAGGTGCCGAGGTTCCATACGATGGCGGCGGTCAACAGGGCGAAGACCATGGCAAGGCCGGAGCCCGAGCCGACCTGCAGGATCAGTTCGACGGGCAACAGCGCCAGAATGCCGAACGCGACGGCACCGGAAGAGGTCAGCACGCCGAGGAAATTAAAGAATCCCGACCAGATAACCGCAAATTCGGCCGGCAGCGAACGGGTGTAGATGACGGTAGCGACCGCATTGGCCGTATCGTGGAAACCGTTGACGAATTCGAAGCCGAGCGCGATCAGCAACGCCAATCCGAGCAGGATCCACGGAACCGCCGCCGCATTGGCAAGATCGTTGCCAAGGGCATAGCCAACGTAAGCAAGGCCGCCGAGTACGACGATGCCGAAGAGCGGCAGGAACCATTTGGCGGAACCGCCTGCGCCGTGAATAGGGTGGTCGCCACCCTCCGAATTGCTTGAAACGACGTCGACCATCTCAAACTCCCTATCGCAAATAACGTCTTCATTTAAGCGCGGTTGATGACGCTCTCGTGACGCGTACTCGTGGTGTCGATACTGAACTTCTTGTTGCGAACGTCTCTCCTAAGGCGGCAGTGGGCGACACGCGCATTGCAACCTCACGTTCAACGTCTTGATTTTGCCGCGAAAAGGCCTTTTTCGGTTCACCCGGGGTTCAGCCAGCGGGGATTTAAATCCGCTTGTAAGGGACTTGAATGGAGATCATCACGATGAGATTGCCCGTGATTGCCGTTGCTGCCGTACTCGGCAGCCTTGTCGTATCTTCGGCAGAAGCAATGCCTATCGCCGCTGTTGGGACCGTGGCTAAAGCGCCGGTCGTCAACGTTGATTATGCCTGCGGCCGTGGCTGGCATTTGACGCCGCGCGGCGTATGCCGGCCGAACCGCTATGGGCCGCCGCGCGGTTATGGCTGGGGATATTACAGGGCGCCACCGCCGCGTTGGGGCTGGTATGGCCATCGTCCCTATTATCGTGACGGATGGGACGGTGGTTGGCGAGGCCGGCCGCGTGATTGGTAAAATAAGACACACCGCCGTCCGGTGACGGCGGGTGTCGTCTACTAGAGCGGGAAAGCGATTCATGGAATCGCTTTCCCGCTCTATCTCTTTGTTTTTACGCATTCCGGACGGAAAACCGTTTCGCACTTTTCCTGGAATTGCTCTAATCGGCAATGGCCGGTTTCGTCCGCAGGAGCCGCGCGGTCCACCACAGCGCGGCCATTGCCGTCATCAGCGCCAGCATCGTCGCGGCGAGGCTTTTGACGTGCAGAAAGATGCCGGCGAGCCGTGGCCGGATCAAGTCGGCGGTGTTGAAGCCTTCGTTGCTGAATTGGCAGAGAATAAGCGACAGATTGTTGCGTACCAGCGCGCCGTCGATCTCCGAGACGAGGTCGCCGGCGGCAGCCATTTCGTCCTTCATCGTCCGCATCTGCAGCAGCGCCATCTTGGCGGCGGCGAGATAGGCATGCGAGCATTCGTTAAAGGGACTGTCCTCATCGCCAACGCTTCCCGGCATGACGCCCCAAAGGCAATAGGCACGCTGGATTTGTGCGTAGTTCAGGACGCGACGGAAGGACTCGTCGGTATCGGACGCCGATGAGGCAAGCGCGATGATGCGCCCGTAGTAAGGAGCGATCACGGCCATTTCGCCATGGGTCAAGCTTGGTATCGGAATGCCCGCACGAGTTCCGGACGAGCTGCCGCTATGCGCCTTCGCCTCCAGCGGCAAGCCGAGTGCGCAGATCAGATAAAAGACCGAAAACAGAATGGCTGGTCGCCGCCAATATATCCCCCGCAAAAAGTCATGCGGGGGACATGTCAGGCTTGCCATTTCAGGCCCGGCGCATGGATGTGCGACCGTAGCGAACCTGCGGCAGGTCACGTTCGGCCCATGCCCCGAAGGCGAGGCCGAGTGTCGCCCACAGGATCGCGTGCATGCCGAGCGACGCGATGCGGAAGCGCCAGAGCACGACGGCGGAGAACTGCTCCGGCACTTCGTTGATCGTCGGCAGGAGGTATTGAACCAGGCCGATGAACACGATGTAGGCGATGCCAGCGAAAATCACGCCGTTCCATGAACCGTAGCGTGTTACCAGACCGCGGACGAGGGACACCGCGGCAACCATGGCGACGACGGAGGCAACGATCATCACGAAGAACAGCTCGGTCCTCGCGCCGATAGTGTCCGGATTGCCGACCGCCGGCGGATTGGCCGGATATTTGATGTCGGGAACCAGGGAGATGGCGATGAAGGCGGCGATTGCCAGCAGCGCGGCAGTGCCGCGGGCGCCAAAGGGGCTGATACGGCCATAGACATAGGCGAAGACCAGGGCAAAGAGCCCGCCGACTGCCGTTGCATAGACCAAGGCACCGGTGAAGAGGCCGAGGCCTGCCTGGGTGGCGCGGCTGACGATCTCCGGTTCCGGGGCTTCGCCTGCCGCCTGGGCAGCCTGCTCTTCAAACGCGATCGCCCGCTCGACGAGCGGCTCGCCGAAAGTATGGGCGAAGGCAAAAATGAGAATACCCGCCAGCACTCCGACCAGCATGCCGCGGAGCAAAAGACGTCCAACCATGTTCCAGACCCCTTAGTGGCAGGGGAACCCGAGCAGGTGGCGCGCGTCGTGCACGAATTCGTGCACATACGAGCCCGACATCAGCGCGGTCGCACCTTGCTCGGCGCCGATGAAGTAGATCGCCAGCATGAGGAGAAGACCGGCGAAAATCGCCCAAGGCAGGATTTCGCCAACCGGGATCGGCGTCGGGATTGCGGTCGGTGCGAAGGTGGTATCAGCCATTTTATTTCCCTTTAAGAAGAGCGCGTTCCATTTACGGAAGGGTTTTTTACGGGAAGGGTCTGGCTCTCTAGGGGCGGTATCCGCCCTTCGATTACAGTGGCGCGACCGCGCCGGGATTTCACCGGCTTCCACACCCGTAAGACTAAGCTTATAGCTGGCTGCAAAGACGATTGTCAATCAAGGCGTTGCCGTGATCGAAAGTCGCGGCAGCGGACCCGGTCTGAGGATATAGGATATTATGAGAGCGCGTTTGAGCTGGGTCTGCCACGGAATGACCGAAGCCAACCGGAAGAACCGGTTTCCGGTGGATGAGCCGCTGGAGGCAAAGGCCACTCAACAGGCCGGCCTGCTTGCCGCGCAGCTTGGAACGGTCGACCGCGCGTGGACGAGCCCGGCTCTACGGGCCGGCCAGACGGCTGTGGCTATGGGACTTGACGCTGCAACGGAACCATCTTTCCGCGAGTGCGACTATGGGCGCTGGCAAGGCCGGTCGATCACCGAGTTACACGAAGCCGATGCGGAAGCGCTGTCGCGGTGGATGCTGGATTTGGATGCGGCGCCGCATGGTGGCGAACCCTTATCCGCCGTCCTCGCCCGCGTCGGCGATTGGATGAAGAGCCACACCGGCGAGGGCGGTCACAGCGTCGTCGTCACGCATGCGACCGTCATCCGTGCCGCTATTCTCCATGTGTTGCAAGCGCCGCCTACCGCGTTCTGGACGATCGATGTGGAATCGCTCGGCATCGTGGAGATGACCAGCGACGGCCGCCGCTGGCAGCTTCGTTTTCCGAATGCCGTAAGATAGTGGTTAGCGGCTCGCCTTCGCTCGCTGCCGCTCAAAATAGATAAGATAGGCGGCAAGGCCTGATGTCATCACGGCAAGCCCGTACCATGTGATGGCGTAGACGAGATGATTGTTGGGGAAGACGATCTGCGTCAGGCCACCGACAGGCAGATCGCCCGGATTTTTCGTATCGTCCGCATCGATGAAATAGGGCGCGACGTTTTGAAGGCCCCGCGCGGCGGCGATCGCCGTAACGTCGCGGGAATACCAGCGCTCTTCCGATGGCACGTTGGAGCGCAGCAGCGTGCCCCTCGGCTCGTTGATCCTGAGCAGGCCGGTGACGGTCGTCTCGCCAGCCAGCTCGCCGGCTGGGCGGGTGTCCGGGTTGCGCTTGTCGGTCGGCACGAAACCGCGATTGACGATGATAATCATACCGTCAGCCGCTTTCATCGACGTCAGCACCCAATAACCGGGGCCGAGCGCGGTCGAGGCATAGACCTGCGCTTCCTTATCGTTGAGGAAGGTGCCGGTCGTCTGAACATGCTTGTATTCGTAGCCGGCGGCGTCGATCGCGGACCATTCCGCTGGGCCGGGGGCGGCCACGGGCGGCGCGTGCACCCGGGCATCGACGCGGGCGATCAGATCCAGCTTCCAGGACAGCCGCTTCACCTGCCAGGTGCCGAGCGCAATGAGCGCTGCGGTCAATAGCAGAAGCAGGATTACCCAGATGGCAAGCGCGAGCGTGGAGCGGGGCTTTTTGGAAAGAGTGTCGGTGGGGGTATCGGTCAAGGCGCTGAACTCCATCGGAGGCGCTGTCGCATGATTCCGAAAAGTGCGAGGCGGCGTTCGGATAAGATCATGCATCATCTAAAAAATACTGCTGCTCGTCCCATCGGATGCTCGAAGCAGTAGCCCAGCGGAAATCTTACGCTGGAAAAGCGGCGGGCATCCGTGGGGACACCCGCCGTCCGGTTTGTTACGGCATATTGCGCATCATGTCGGGCGACATGGGCATCATGTTGGAATTGAGGTGGTGCATGACCCAGAGCGAGCCGGAAAGCGCGATGACCACCAGCACGATGGTGAAGATCAGCGCCATCATGTTCCAGCCGCCTTCCGACTTGGTGTTCAAGTGCAGGAAATAGATCATGTGCACGATGATCTGGATGGCGCCGAGGATCATGATCAACACCGCCGTGACGGCCGGATCGGAGAAGACCTTGGCCATGACCAGCCAGAAGGGGATGGCAGTCAGGATGACGGAGAGGATGAACCCCGTCACGTAGCTCTTGAACGTGCCGTGGCCGGCCTCATGGCCGCCATGGCCGTGACCGTGACCGTGACCATGGCCGTGAGCGTGGGCGTCGGCGGAATGATGCGAAGAATTGGCGTTCGAGCTCATCCGAGAACTCCCATGAGGTAGACGAAGGAAAACACGCCGATCCAGACGACATCGAGGAAGTGCCAGAACATCGACAGGCACATCAGACGGCGCTTGTTAGCGGGAATGAGCCCGTGCCGGCTTGTCTGCACCATCAGCGTGATCAGCCAGACGAGGCCGCTGGTGACGTGCAGGCCGTGCGTGCCGACCAGCGTGAAGAAGGCCGACAGGAAGGCGCTGCGCTGCGGGCCGGCGCCTTCCAGGATCAGGTGATAGAATTCGTTCAGTTCGAAATAGATGAAGGCGGCGCCGAACAGGCCGGTGATCGCCAGCCACAACAGCGTCGCCGACTTGTTGTCCTTCTCCATGGTCAGCATGGCGAAGCCATAGGTGATGGAGGAGAGCAGCAGCATCGTCGTGTTGAGGGCGACGACCGGCAGCTCGAACAGGTCGGCCGGCGACGGACCGGCCGCATAGCTGCGGCCAAGCACGGCATAGGTCGCAAAGAGCACCGCGAAGATCAGGCAGTCGCTCATGATGTAGAGCCAGAAGCCGAGCATCGTGCTACCTTCCGGATGATGCTCCTCCGTCAGGTAGAAGGCGGTAGCTTCGCCATCCTTGGAAGCGGGTACGGTATGGGTCGTCATGGGTTTATACCTGTCCTGCGAGCGCCTTCGTGCGCTCGGCCTCAGTCTTCACGACCTCGTCGGCGGGAATGTAGAAGTCGCGCTTATAGTTGAAGGTATGGCCGATCGTAATGGCGATCATCGCGACGAAGGTAATGGCGGCGAGCCACCAGATGTACCAGATCATGCCGAATGCGAAGGCGATGGAGAGAACGCCGAGGATGACGCCCGTGCCAGTGTTCTTCGGCATGTGGATCGGGATGAAACCCTCCGTCGGACGCTTGTAACCGCGATTCTTCATGTCCCACCAGGCGTCGTGATCATAGACGATCGGCGTGAAGGCGAAGTTGTAGGCCGGCGGCGGCGACGAGGTGGACCATTCCAGCGTACGGCCGTTCCAGGGATCGCCGGTGTGATCGCGAAGCTCTTCGCGCTTCATGAAGCTGACGGCAAGCTGGATGAGGAAGCAGGCGATGCCGATGGCGATCAGTCCGGCGCCGAAGGCTGCGATGATGAACCAGATCTGCAGCGACGGATCGTCGAACTGGTTGACGCGGCGGGTAACACCCATCAGGCCGAGGATATAGAGCGGCATGAAGGCGAACCAGAAGCCGATCTGCCAGAACCAGAAGCTCATCTTGCCCCAGAAAGGATCGAGCTTGAAGCCGAAGGCCTTGGGGAACCAGTAGTTGACACCCGCAAACATGCCGAAGAGCACGCCGCCGATGATCACGTTATGGAAGTGGGCGATCAGGAACAGCGAGTTGTGCAGCACGAAGTCGGCCGGCGGAACCGCGAGCATGACGCCGGTCATGCCGCCGATGGTGAAGGTCACCATGAAGCCGACAGTCCACAGCATCGGCACTTCGTAGCGGATGCGGCCGTGGTACATCGTGAACAGCCAGTTGAACAGCTTCGCACCCGTCGGGATCGAGATGATCATCGTGGTGATGCCGAAGAAGGAGTTGACGCTGGCGCCCGAGCCCATCGTGAAAAAGTGGTGCAGCCAGACGAGGTAGGAGAGGATCATGATCACGCAGGTGGCGTAGACCATCGAGGCGTAGCCGAAGAGGCGCTTGCCGCAGAAGGTGGCGACGACTTCCGAGAAGACGCCGAAGGCCGGCAGCACCAGAATGTAGACTTCCGGGTGGCCCCAGATCCAGATGAGGTTGACATACATCATCGGATTGCCGCCGAGGTCGTTCGTGAAGAAGTTCGTGCCGGCGTAGCGATCGAGCGTCAGCAATGCGAGCGTGGCGGTCAGGATCGGGAAGCTCGCGACGATCAGGATGTTGGTGCAGAGCGAGGTCCAGGTGAAGACCGGCATTTTCATGAAGGTCATGCCCGGAGCGCGCATCTTGACGATGGTCGCGATCAGGTTGATGCCCGAAAGCGTCGTTCCGATACCCGCGACCTGCAGGCCCCAGATGTAATAATCGACGCCGACGTCGGGACTATAGGCGATGCCGGAAAGCGGCGGATAGGCCAGCCAGCCGGTCTTGGCGAATTCGCCGATGAAGAGCGAGATCATGATGATGATCGCGCCGGCCGTCGTCATCCAGAACGAGAAGTTGTTGAGGAAGGGGAAGGAGACGTCGCGTGCGCCGATCTGCAGTGGCACGACGAGGTTCATCAGACCGGTGACGAAGGGCATCGCCACGAAGAAGATCATGATGACGCCGTGGGCGGTGAAGATCTGGTCGTAGTGGTGCGGCGGCAGATAGCCATCGGAACCGTTGAAGGCGATCGCCTGTTGCAGGCGCATCAGCAATGCGTCGGAGAAGCCGCGCAGCAGCATGATGAGTGCCAGCACGACGTACATGATACCGATCTTCTTGTGATCGATGCTGGTGAACCATTCCTTCCAGAGATAGCCCCAAAGACGGAAATAAGTCAGCAGGCCGAGAAGGGCGATACCGCCGAGGGCAACGCCGATGAAGGTCACGACGAGGATAGGCTCGTGATAGGGAATCGAATCGAGCGTCAGCCGACCGAAGATGAATTTATAGAGGTCCGGGTTGGAAAACATGGATCGCCTCTGTCCCTTATGAATGTCTTGTTATTGAGCGCACCGGATCAGTGACCCTGATGCTGCGCCGAACCGGTCGACGAATCGGAAGAAGAGCCGTTGCCCATATCCATGCCCTGCATGGAGCCCATGCCCTGCATCGAGTTGTCGCCTTGCTGCATGGTATGGCCAGCGCTGCCGTCAGCCTTGACCGGCGTCACTTCGCCTGCATCCGCACCGCGGTTGTCGTAGATCAGGCGCTCGCGGTTTTCCTGGCTGTCCTTGCCGGCGCCGCCCTTGGCGTCGATATGCATCATCTCGCCCATGCACATTTTGCTGGGATCGGCGCACATATTGAGGATGGCGTCGTATAGGCCGTCGTCGACCGAATTGTAGTAACGCACCGGCTCTCTTTCACTCGGCTTGGCGAGCGTCAGATATTCCGGGCGGCCGAGGGTCGAGCCCTGGGCCTTTACCTTCTGGACCCATTGGTCGAAGTCGGCCTGGCTCAGACCATGGAACTTGAAGCGCATATGCGAGAAGCCGGCGCCGCTGTAGTTGGCGGACAGGCCCTGATATTCGCCCGGTTTGTTGATGACGGCATGCAGCTTCGTTTCCATGCCAGGCATGGCGTAGATCTGGCCGGCGAGCGCGGGAATGAAGAACGAGTTCATCACCGAGGAGGCCGTGATCTTGAAGTTGATGGGCGCATCCACCGGCGCGGCCATTTCGTTGACCGTGGCGATGCCGAGATCGGGATAGAAGAACAGCCATTTCCAATCGAGCGCCACGACTTCGACATTCAGCGGTCTTGTCGTGGTGGTCACCGGCTTGCCGGCGGCGACGCGGTCGAGCGGCCGGTAGGGGTCGAGCTGGTGGGTGCTGATCCAGGTCACCGCGCCGAGCGCGATGATGATGGCGAGCGGCGCCGACCAGATGACGAGCTCGAGGCGGGTCGAATGATGCCAGTCCGGATTATAGGGTGCTGTCGTGTTCGACTGGCGATATTTCCAGGCAAAGAACAGGGTTAGGAAAATCACCGGTATGATGATCAACAGCATCAGGACGGTCGAGACGACGATAAGGTCGCGTTGCTGCACGGCGATGTCGCCGGAGGGAGCCATCACCACCATGTTGCAGCCCGAGAGCAGCAAGATGAGCGGTAGGACGGATAAGCGGCTGAAAATCTTCGATAGTCTTGGCACGTCTCAAAGCTCTTTTTGTTATTGACCGTATGGCGACTAAAGGACGGCGGTCATGAACGGTATGAGGTGTTTCGTCGCACCGCAGCAAGCTTGGGTGCAATGCGGTATCGGGGCGCAACTTCCCCTATCGGGAAAATCTTGAGAAATCCAGAAGGTTTTCCAACGCACAGTTGCTTTGTTGCGGCTAATATACCGAGATCGGCGGATATGGCTACCGGCCGCAGCGCGCCGCCGTGGGATTGTGGCGGCAAAAGACGGAAATTAGGCCGGATCCAATCGCCAATTCGCGAATTATTCCATGCGCGATACTTGATAAGTTCGTAAGTTTGATAAAACATCTTACCTCGACGCGATTTCGTGGAGGAATTCGCGTCCGGAGAGGGAGGCTCCCGTATATGGCCAGCGCCACGCATGAAACATTAAATCCAACGTCTTCAGGTTTAGAACGCGATGCACGCAACATGCATGCTCGCGCCACTGTCGACCCCGGCAATATCGCCATCGGCGTGATCATCGGTCGCACGTCCGAGTTTTTCGATTTCTTCGTTTACGCCATCGCATCGGTCCTGGTTTTCCCGAAGCTGATCTTCCCCTTCGCGGATCCCTTGCAGGGCACGCTGCTTTCCTTCCTGGTTTTTTCGCTTGCCTTTATCGCCCGCCCGATCGGCTCGTTCATCTTCATGGCGATCGACCGCACCTACGGCCGCGGCGTCAAGCTGACGGTCGCGCTGTTCCTGCTCGGTGGCTCCACGGCGTCAATGAGCTTCCTGCCCGGCTATAGCGAAGTCGGCGTCTATGCGATCATCCTGCTCGCGGCCCTGCGCATCGGCCAGGGTCTAGCGCTCGGCGGCGCCTGGGATGGCCTGGCGTCGCTGCTCGCGCTCAACGCGCCCGCCGATCGCCGCGGCTGGTATGCGATGATCCCGCAGCTCGGCGCGCCGACCGGCTTCATGCTGGCGAGCGCTCTTTTCGCCTATTTCGTCACGAGCCTTTCGACGTTCGATTTCTTGGAATACGGCTGGCGCTATCCCTTCTTCTGCGCCTTCATGGTCAATGTCGTGGCTCTCTTCGCCCGGCTCCGCCTGGTCGCCACACCGGAATTCGGCGCGTTGCTGGAACGTCATGAGCTGGAGCCGGTCAAGATGACGGAGCTTCTGCGCGTGCATGGCCGCGACGTGCTGATCGGCGCTTTCGTGCCGCTGGCAAGCTTCGCGACCTTCCATCTGGTCACGGTGTTTCCGCTTGGTTGGGTGACGCTCTACAGCGCGCAATCCCCCGGTTCGTTCCTGCTGGTGGAATTCCTCGGTGCGATCTGCGGTATCGCCGCAATCGTCTGTTCCGGCCTGCTCGCCGACCGTATCGGCCGCCGCAACCAGCTTGCCCTTGGCGCTGTGTTGATCGCGGCCTTTGCTTTCGTCGCACCCTGGTTGCTCGATGGCGGTGTCACCGGTCGCCATATCTACGTGGTTGTCGGCTTCACGCTGCTCGGCCTCTCCTTCGGCCAGGCCGCCGGCGCCAGCGCCTCACGCTTCAGCCGGAACTATCGCTATAGTGGCTCGGCATTGACCTCGGACCTCTCCTGGCTGATCGGCGCCGGCTTCGCACCCTTCGTCGCGCTCGCCCTCTCCAGCCAGTTCGGCCTAGTCTATACCAGCCTCTACCTGCTCTCGGGCGTCGTCTGCACGCTCGTTGCGATCTTCTTCAGCAAAACGCTCGAGACGCGCGACAACTGATCGAAGCTTTGAAGCATCAAGAAAGCCGCGGTGTGAAAGCGCCGCGGCTTTTTCTTTGATCAGACCTTTATCTCCCGCACTTGGTCGGACCTTGTCAGGGAGCGACCCCCAAATCTTGACTCCCTTTTCAAACTTTTGTGATAAAAAAGAACGTGCTGAAACTTGAAAACGATAGTCAAGAAAAATATAGGCTACCGCACCACCGTCACGGACGGGTTTCAGCGAGAGGATGCCGATGACTTTTTCCTTTACCCATCTCACCAGCGCCTTGGCGCTTGCCGCGAGTCTTGCGCTTGCGCCGCTGACGGCCAACGCCGCCGATTCTGAAGGCATCGTCGTCTATAATGCACAGCACGAGGCGTTGACGCAGGCCTGGGCAGATGGCTTCACCAAGGAAACCGGCATCAAGGTGACGATCCGCAACGGCAGCGACATGCAGTTCGCCAACCAGATCGTCGAGGAAGGCGCTGCATCTCCTGCAGACGTGTTCCTGACCGAAAATTCTCCCGGCATGACGCTGGTCGACGCCAGCAAGCTCTTTGCACCGGTGGATGCCGATACGCTGGCGCAGGTGCCGGAAACCTTCAAGGCGGCTGATGGCGATTGGGTCGGCGTTGCCGCCCGCTCGACGGTTTTCGCCTATGACAAGACCAAGCTGAAAGAGGGCGATCTGCCGAAGTCGCTGCTCGACCTCGCCGATCCCAAGTGGAAGGGCCGTTGGGGTGCCTCGCCGGCTGGCGCCGACTTCCAGGCGATCGTCAGCGCGCTTCTTGAACTGAAGGGCGAGGACGTCACCAAGTCCTGGCTGAAGGCGCTGAAGGGAAACGCAACACCCTATAAGGGCAACAGCGTTGCCATGAAGGCCGTCAATGCCGGCGAGATCGAGGGTGCCGTGATCTATCACTATTACTGGTTCGGCGATCAGGCGAAGACGGGCGAAAACAGCAAGAACGTCGCGCTGCACTATTTCAAGAACCAGGATCCGGGCGCTTTCGTCAGCATCTCCGGCGGCGGCGTCCTCGCCTCCAGCCAGCATAAGAAGGAAGCTCAGGCGTTCCTGAAGTGGATCACAGGCAAGGGCGGCCAGGCCGTTCTGCGCGATGGCGATTCCTATGAATATGCCGTCGGCAATAGCGCTCAGTCGAACCCGAAGCTGGTGCCGCTCAGCGATCTGCAGGCGCCGAAGGTCGAGCCTTCCAAGCTGAACAGCAAGAAGGTGACCGATCTCATGACCGAAGCCGGGTTGATCTAACGCATAACCCCGAAAACTGCGAAGCGGTTTTCGGAAAGGCTTATGCGTCAATGAAGGGTAGCCCCTTGCATCCGGTCCGCATGCCCTGCTAGGGGCATGCGGATGGCCATTCGGCCATTTCGATCCCGGCAATCGCCTTTAGTGGCGATTGCTTTCCTATTTCAGGGCGTGAAAGGCAGCTAAGACTTGCTGCAGAAGAACACATATGCCGCGCCGGCCGCTCAGGCCGCTGCCCTGCGATTACCTCCGTTGACCGCTGCGTCCGGTGGCCGTGTCCCGCACGCTTCCGTCATCGCCCTTGCATCCGTCGTCGCCCTTCTGAGCCTCGTGCCGCTAGGCTTCATTGTCTGGATCACGGTCGACACCGGCTGGAGCGACGCCATTGCGCTCATTTTCCGCAGTCGCGTCGGCGAATTGCTGACCAATACAGTCCTTCTCGAAGTCTGCACCATCCCGCTCTGCATCGCGCTTGCCGTCACGCTCGCCTGGCTGACCGAGCGGACGAATATCCCGGGTTCCCGCATCTGGTCCTGGCTGGCGGTCGCGCCGCTTGCGGTGCCCGCCTTCGTGCACAGCTACGCCTGGGTCAGCCTCTTGCCGGGCATGCGCGGGCTCTGGAGCGGCGTGCTGGTTTCCGTGCTCGCCTATTATCCTTTCCTCTATCTGCCGGTAGCTGCACAGTTGCGCCGCCTCGATCCGGCGATCGAGGATGCCGCGGCCTCGCTCGGCCTCGGTCCCTGGCGCGTCTTCTTCCGGGCGATCCTGCCGCAGCTTCGCCTCGCCATCTGCGGCGGCTCGCTGTTGATCGGCCTGCATTTGCTGGCGGAATACGGTCTCTACGTGATGATCCGCTTCGACACTTTTTCGACGGCGATCGTCGATCAGTTCCAGTCCGCCTATAACAGCCCGGCCGCCAACATGCTCGGCGGCGTTCTCGTCTTCTGCTGTCTGCTGCTGCTCGGCATCGAGGTGTTGGTGCGCGGCAATGAGCGCTACGCCCGTGTCGGCTCCGGTGCGGCCCGCCCGGCGGATAGTCGCCGTCTCGGCTGGTTCGTCATCCCTGCCATCGCGCTGCCCTTGGCAGCGGCCGTGCTGACGCTCGGCGTGCCTTTCGTGACGCTGGCGCGCTGGCTCTATCTCGGCGGCGCCGGCATCTGGCGGATGGATACGGTCGGCTCGGCCTTGCTGCAGACGATCGCGCTTGCCGTTGCAGGCGGCGTGCTGGCCACCATTGCCGCTATTCCCATGGCCTGGCTCTCGGTACGCGCGCCCGGCCGGCTGCAGCGCATCCTCGAAGCCTGCCACTATTACGTCGGCTCGTTGCCGGGCGTCGTGGTCGCCCTGGCGCTGGTGTCGATCACCGTGCGGCTGATACTGCCGCTCTATCAGACCTTTGCGACACTGCTGCTCGCCTATGTCCTGCTGTTCCTGCCGCGCGCCATGGTGGGCTTGCGCTCCAGCATCGCCCAGGCGCCGGTCGAGCTCGAACGCGCCGCCATGGCGTTGGGGCGCACGCCGGGCCAAGCCGTGCGGCAGATCACCATGCGGCTTGCCGCTCCCGGTTTCGCGGCGAGCGTGGCGCTTGCGGCTCTCGGCATTACCAACGAATTGACGGCGACGCTGATGCTGTCGCCCAACGGCACGGAGACGCTGGCGACGAAGTTCTGGTCGCTCACCAGCGAGATCGATTATGTCTCCGCCGCGCCCTATGCCTTCATGATGGTAGTGCTGTCGCTGCCGCTCACCCTTCTTCTCTATGCGCAATCCAAGCGGACGGCCGGACAATGACCTTTCTGGCGATCAAGAATATCAGCAAGCACTATGGCCCGGTGCACGCGCTTGACAATATCGACCTCACGGTCGCCGCCGGCAGCCGCACCGCCGTCGTCGGCCCTTCCGGTTCCGGCAAGACGACGCTGCTGCGCATCATCGCCGGCTTCGAGACTCCGGATGCCGGCCAGGTAGTGCTGGAAGATCATCTGCTGGCGAATGGGCCAGCCGTCGTGCCTGCCCACCGCCGCGGCATCGGCATCGTTTCGCAAGACGGCGCATTGTTTCCGCATTTAAGCGTGGCGGACAATATCGGCTTCGGGATGGAGCGCGGGCTGGCCGATCGCGCCGAACAGATCAACGCGCTGATCGATATGGTGGAACTCGATCGCGGCATGCTCGATCGCCGCCCGCACCAGCTCTCCGGCGGCCAGCAGCAGCGCGTGGCGCTTGCCCGCGCGCTCGGCCGCAAGCCCAGGCTGATGTTGCTGGACGAGCCCTTTTCCGCGCTCGACACGGGCCTGCGAGAAAACATGCGCAAGGCCGTTGCCCGCGTGTTGCAGAACGCCGGTATCACCACGATCCTGGTAACGCACGACCAGGCTGAAGCGCTCTCCTTCGCCGATCAGGTGGCCGTGCTGCGCGAGGGTAAATTAGTGCAGGCCGGAACGCCGCAAACGCTCTATCTCAATCCCTGCGACCGCGAGACGGCCACTTTCCTTGGAGACGCCATCCTGCTGCCGGCCGAACTGGGCGATGGCTTTGCTGATTGCGCGCTCGGCCGCATCCCGACCGACGCAAACGGCCGCCGGGGCCGGGCGGAAATCATGCTGCGCCCCGAGCAATTGCGGTTCAATGCGATCGATGGCGAAACTTCCGGTGCCCTATGCGCGGGCGAGGTCATCGACGTCGAATTCGGCGGCGCGGTCTGCACGGTGACGCTTGCCCTTGCCAATGCCGCAGGCGCCGCGCCGCTCACCATCAAAAGCTCCAGCGTCGGCCTGCCGGAGATCGGCAGCACTGTCCATGTCAGCGTGCTCGGCAAGGCGCATGCCTTCGACGTGGTCGGCAGATAGCCTCTTTCCGGTTGAACCGACGATGCTGCTGGAGCAGCCGTTGGGGTTGGAACCTTCTCCCCGAGAGGAGAAGGTGAGAGGCACCATCACCGCTTATTAGCTCAAGCCGCAAGCGCATCCAGGATGCGGATCCAGGAGCGGATGCCCTTGTGGTAGGATCTCAGCTCGTATTTCTCGTTCGGCGAATGGATGCGATCGTCGGCGAGGCCGAAGCCGACCAGCAGGGATTCCATGCCGAGCATCTTCTGGAAATCCCCGACGATCGGGATCGATCCGCCCATTCCGATAACGATAGCCGGCTTCGGCCACTCGTTGGAAAGAGCATTCTTCGCCTTGGTCAGCACCGGCGAATCGTAGGAGAGTTGGATTGCCGGCGAGGCGCCATGCTCGTGGAATTCCACCGAGCAATCGGCCGGAACCTTCGAGCGCACGTAAGCGCGGAAACTCTCGCGGATTGCTTCCGGGTTCTGCTGCCCTACGAGGCGGAACGAAACTTTCGCCGACGCCTTGGCGGCGATGACGGTCTTGAAGCCGGCGCCGGTATAGCCGCCGGTGATGCCGTTGACCTCAGCCGTCGGCCGTGCCCAGGTGAGTTCCATCACCGAACGGCCCTTTTCGCCCGAGGGAATAGAGAGGCCGACTTCGCCGAGGAATTTTTCTGTCGTCATGCCGAGCGTTTCCCAAGAAGCCTTGATATTGCCCGGCGTCTCCTCGACGCCGTCATAGAAGCCGTCGAGCGTGATACGGCCGGTCTCGTCATGCAGGCCGGCGAGAATATCGGCGAGGATATGGATCGGATTGGCGGCCGCGCCGCCGAACATGCCGGAATGCAGGTCGCGATCGGCAGCATTGATGATGATTTCTTCACCGACGAGGCCGCGCAAGCCGGCCGAGATTGCCGGCGTATCGCCGTCCCACATGCCGGTGTCGCAGACCAGCGCATAGTCCGCCTTTAACTCGGCGGCATTGGCTTCGAGGAAAGGCTTCAGCGACGGTGAGCCGGATTCCTCTTCACCTTCGAACAGGATGCTGATGCGGACCGGAAGCGCACCCTTGATTTCCTTGTAGGCCCGGACCGCTTCGACAAAGGTCATCAACTGACCCTTGTCGTCGGAGGTGCCGCGGCCGGTCAGGATCTTGCGGCCAGTGCCCACATCCTTGATGGCTGGCGCGAAAGGATCGCTCTCCCAAAGCTCAATCGGATCGACCGGCTGCACGTCGTAATGGCCGTAGAACAGCACATGCGGCGCATCGGCATTTGCTGCGTCGTGATGGGCGACGACCATCGGATGGCCGGGTGTGTCGCGCACGGAGGCGGTAAAGCCGAGCGAGGTCAGGTAGGCGACCAGCCATTCCGCCGCCTTGCGGCATTCCGCCTTGAAGGCCGGATCGGTCGAGATGGATTTGATGCGCAGCAGTTCGAACAGATTGTCGAGGCTGGACGGAAGGTTCTGGTCCGCACGGTCGAGAACGGGCGATACATCGGTCATATCCGACTCCTTACGTGGAAATTGGCCGGACGATAGACCAAAGCCGGCCCGGTTTCGAGGCAGGAAAATCGAAAACTTCCGAATGCCCGATCAATTGAACGAGAGAGACAGAGCTAGAGTTGCTTGGCGTTCTCCAGGATGCGCCGGACATATTCGAGCAGCAGTTCGCGCTCGAAGCTGCGGAAGCCGCGGAACAGTTCCTTGTCCGCCGCCATCGCCGCCTCGACGGCTTCCGTCTGCATGGCAGTGGCCTTGCCGGTCAGGAAGACCAGTTGCGCGCGTTTGTCGGATGGATGCGGCCGGCGTTCCACCAGCCCGTCGCGTTCCATGCGCGACAGGGTGTTGGCCATCGTCGCCTGTTCGATGTCGACGCGCTCCAGCAATTGTTTCTGCGTCAGCCCGTCTTCGGACCATAATTCGAGCAGGATCGGAAATTGGCCGGGCGAAAAGCCAAGCCCCGCCGCCCGTTGTTGCAACGAGCGGGCAAATCCCTTCGCCATCTGATTGGCAAGGTAGGCCGCAGATTCCATCCGATTAAATCCCATGATTGCAAGTATGCCCGTATTTTGGAGCAAAACAATCATCAAATCTTGGGTGAAATACGTCTAAGGCAAGCCAAATTCGGGTTATATTTTGCGGTTTGTTTTGCTGGCTATGTTAATGGATTCTAATAGAAAAGCCGCCATGGCCTGGAGGGAGGACCATGGCGGCTTCAGAAGGGGGACAAAGGCCCGGAGAGGGGGATAGGCCTTTGTCCAAGTCTGACATGGCGGGGGACAGGCCGGTTGCCAGACCCTCGGCGTAATCAATCGCCGGTGAGTATGAAATGAGGCTGCAAATATGGTTTTTCAAGGGAATCCGCAGATTAGATTGATTAAAAATTGGTAACGTTTCGGTGAGAGATTTCGCCCTTTCTGCACATCGCCAGATGGAACTTTATATGGACGTTGGAGGTGCGCCACGCTATCCATGCTTCCATGAAAAAAGGTGATCATCTCTTCCTCGTCGACGGCTCCGGTTTCATTTTCCGGGCCTTTCATGCCCTGCCGCCGCTGACGCGCAAATCCGATGGATTGCCGGTCGGCGCCGTCTCCGGTTTCTGCAACATGCTATGGAAGCTGTTGACCTCGGCGCGCGACACCTCGGTCGGCGTCACGCCGACGCATTTTGCGGTCATCTTCGACTACTCCTCGAAGACATTCCGCAAGGATATCTATGATGCCTATAAGGCAAACCGCTCAGCGCCGCCGGAAGAGCTGATCCCGCAATTCGGGCTCATCCGCGAGGCGACGCGCGCCTTCAACCTGCCTTGCATCGAGACCGACGGCTTCGAGGCCGACGACATCATCGCCACCTATGCCCGCCAGGCCGAGGCGATCGGCGCCGATGTCACCATCATCTCCTCCGACAAGGATCTGATGCAGCTCGTCACTCCCATGGTCCATATGTATGACAGCATGAAGGACAAGCAGATCGGCATCCCCGATGTCGTCGAGAAGTGGGGCGTGCCGCCGGAAAAGATGATCGACCTGCAGGCCCTGACCGGCGACTCCGTCGACAATGTGCCCGGCATTCCCGGCATCGGCCCGAAGACGGCGGCGCAGCTTCTGGAGGAGTTCGGCGATCTCGATACGCTGCTCGCCCGCGCCGGAGAGATCAAGCAGCAGAAGCGCCGCGAAAACATCATCGCCAATGCCGAGCTCGCCCGGATTTCCCGGCAGTTGGTGACGTTGAGGACCGATGTGCCGCTGGAGCTGCCGCTCGATGCGTTGGTGCTCGAGCCGCAGAACGGCCCGAAATTGGTCGGCTTCCTGAAGACGATGGAATTCACCTCGCTGACGCGTCGCGTTGCCGATGCCTGCAATTGCGATGCTGCTGCGATCGAACCATCCGAGGTCAAGGTCGAATGGGGCGATACCGCCCATGGCCCCGACCTGGATGTCAGCGAAAATGTCGATCTCGTTGCCGGCAGCGAGGTCGCGGCCGAGGGTGCCTCCGTGCCTGCGCCGGTCGTCAAGTCGCGCATGGCGTCGGAGAGCGCCGCGGAGCCGGCCGAACTCGCCAAGGCGCGGGCGGCAAGCTTTGCCACCGCGCCGATCGATCACTCGACATATGTCACCATCCGCGACGTGACCGCGCTTGATCGGTGGATCGCGGACGCGCGCGAAACCGGCATCGTCGCCTTCGATACGGAGACGACCTCGCTCGATGCCATGCAGGCCGAAATCGTCGGTTTTTCGCTGGCGATCGCCGATAACCGGAACGATCCCTCCGGCGCGATCATCCGCGCCGCCTACGTGCCGCTCGGGCACAAGAATGGCGTCGGCGATCTGCTCGGCGGCGGGCTGGTGGACAATCAGATCCCGCTGCGCGATGCCCTTCCGCGATTGAAGGACCTGCTTGAAGACACTTCCGTCCTCAAGATCGCGCAGAACCTGAAATACGACTACCTGCTGATGAAGCGCTATGGCATCGAGCTCAAGGCCTTCGACGACACGATGCTTTTGTCCTATGTGCTTGATGGCGGCGCCAATGCCACGCACGGCATGGACAGCCTGTCGGAGCGTTGGCTCGGCCACAAGCCGATCGCCTACAAGGATGTCGCCGGCAGCGGCAAATCCAACGTCACCTTCGATCTCGTCGATATCGACCGCGCCACGGCTTACGCTGCCGAGGATGCCGATGTGACACTGCGGCTCTGGCTGGTGCTGAAGCCGCGGTTGGCAGCGGAAAAGCTGACGAGCGTCTATGAGCGCTTGGAGCGGCCGCTGTTGCCGGTTCTCGCCCACATGGAAGAACGCGGCATCACCATCGACCGGCAGATCCTGTCGCGCCTCTCCGGCGAGCTGGCGCAGGGCGCCGCAGCCCTTGAGGATGAAATTTACACGCTGGCCGGCGAGCGCTTCAACATTGGCTCGCCGAAGCAGCTCGGCGATATTCTCTTCGGCAAGATGGGCCTTGCCGGCGGCAACAAGACCAAGACCGGGCAATGGTCGACCTCGGCGCAAGTGCTGGAAGACCTGGCGGCCGCCGGCTTCGAGCTGCCGCGCAAGATCGTCGACTGGCGCCAGCTCACCAAGCTGAAATCGACCTATACCGATGCGTTGCCGGGCTATGTCCACCCCGAGACCAAACGGGTCCACACCTCCTATTCGCTGGCCTCGACCACGACCGGACGCTTGTCCTCCTCGGAGCCGAACCTACAGAACATCCCGGTTCGCACGGCTGAGGGCCGCAAGATCCGCACGGCTTTCATTTCGACGCCGGGCCATAAGCTGATCTCCGCCGACTACAGCCAGATCGAACTGCGTGTGCTGGCGCATGTCGCTAATATCCCGCAGCTCGAACAGGCCTTCGCCGACGGCGTCGATATTCACGCCATGACGGCATCGGAAATGTTCAGCGTGCCGATCGAGGGCATGCCGAGCGAAGTGCGCCGCCGCGCCAAGGCGATCAATTTCGGCATCATCTACGGCATTTCCGCTTTCGGTCTCGCCAATCAATTGTCGATCGAGCGCTCGGAAGCCGGCGATTACATCAAGCGGTATTTCGAGCGTTTCCCCGGTATCCGCGACTATATGGAAAGCACCAAGCAGGCCGCGCGCGACAAGGGCTATGTCGAGACCATCTTCGGCCGCCGCGTGCATTTTCCGGAAATCCGCTCCTCCAATCCGTCCGTGCGTGCCTTCAATGAGCGTGCCTCGATCAACGCGCCGATCCAGGGCTCCGCCGCCGACGTCATCCGCCGCGCCATGATCAAGATGGAGCCGGCGCTTGCGGCAGCCGGCCTCGCCGATCGCGTGCGCATGCTGCTGCAGGTGCACGACGAACTGATCTTCGAAGTCGAAGACGCCGATGTCGAGCGCTCGACGCCGATCATTGTCTCGGTGATGGAAAATGCCGCCATGCCGGCGGTGGATATGTCCGTGCCGCTGAAGGTGGACGCCCGCGCCGCCAACAATTGGGATGAAGCCCATTGAGCCGCGGGCGCAGCAGGAGGCGGTGAGAGATCCGCGATTTGGTGTGCAAAAAAATGCGTCAGGCGGAACACCGGCCGCTTACTTCCCAATCAGCGCTTCCAGCACGGCAATGATAGCGCGTTCGGCCTCGTCGAGCGTGCCGCTATTGTCGATATCAGCGACGTCGTAGCTGCCGTTGACGGTGAGCGAGCTACGTTCCAGCCGCTTCAGCACATCCTCGCGGCTTTCGCGACCGCGTGCCATCAGCCGCTCTGCCAATACCTCGCGCCGCGCCGTGACATTGATGACTTTCAATTGCGGAAAGGCGGTCTGGAAGCGGTCGAGCACCGAACGCGAGCCGTTGGCGATGACGAGATGGCCGCGGGCAAGCTCCTCCCTGACCGCGGCCGGAATTCCGTATTTCAGCCCATGCGCTTCCCAGGAGACGGCGAAGGCGCCGGCGCGCTCCATGGCGTCGAAATCGGCGTCCGAGACGCTTTTGTGATCCTCGTTGCCGGCATCGCTTTCCCGGGTGATGACGCGGCGGACGAAATGAACATCCGGCCGGCCGGCAAAATGCCGGGCGGCAAGATTCATCAGCGTATCCTTGCCGGCCCCACTCGGTCCGACCACCACGGCCATGATGCCGACGGTATCGGCCGATAGGCCGTTAGCCGGCTTTATGTGGGCCTCGACCGTCATGCGACACGCCGTCCTTCTCGCCAGACCGAGCGCGTCACCGGCACACCATGATCGCGACGGACGCGCACGAGATCGGCGCGCAGGCCCTCGGCGATGCGGCCACGGTCGTTCAGGCTGACGGTCTTTGCGGGGGTTGCGGTCACCATGGCGATCGCCCGCGGCAGCGAAATGCTCTCCACCTCGTCGGCGAGGATGAAGGGAGCATGCAGCAGGCTGAGCGGCACATAATCGGAGGACAGAACGTCGAGGACTCCGAGTTCGGCGAGATCGCGGGCGGCGATATTGCCGGAATGCGACTTGCCACGAACGATGTTAGGCGCGCCCATCAGCACGCTCATGCCCGCGCCGTGCGACGCCTTGGCGGCGTCGATGCTGGTCGGGAATTCCGCAAGGCGAACGCCATAATTGATGGCTTCGTCAACATGGGCGAGCGTCGCATCGTCATGGCTGGCGATGGTGATGCCGCGCTCGGCGCAGACCTTGGAGATGGCGTCGCGATGTGGGGTCGCGTATTTGGCCGATTCTTCCTGGCGCTTGGCGACGAAACGGGCAAAGGCCTCGTCGCTCAAGCCGCGCTTCTTCTGATAGTAGAAGATGTATTGATCCATGGTCTGGAACTGGCGCTGGCCGGGCGCGTGATCCATCAGCGAGACCAGGCGAACATAAGGATCTTTCTCGAAGTCCTGGAAGTGATCGAGGACGTTGTCGGCGGAGACTTCGCAACGCAGGTGGATCAGGTGTTCGGCGCGCAGCCGATCTTCGCGCTCTGCCGCCTGGATCGCGTCGGCCATGTCGCGCATCTCGCCGCGCTCGAAACCGCCGTCTTCATCCGAGCCCATGCGCAAGCAGTCGAATACTGTGGTGATGCCGGAGGTGACGATCTGGGCGTCATGCGCCTGGATGGCGGCCGTCTTGTTCCAGCGCACGCCGGGGCGCGGCGAATAATGGGCTTCCAGATGGTCCGTGTGCAGTTCGACCAGGCCGGGGATCAGGTAATCGCCCTCGAAATCCTCGCCGATAGCGGACTTACCTTCGGAAATGCCGGCAATGCGACCGTCACGGATCAGCACGGAGCCTTCGACGATCTTGTCTTCGAGGACGATGCGGGCGTTGGAAAGGACGGTTTCTTTGGTCATGTCAGGTCTTTCGCTATTAGGCGCCGGAAAGCGGCAGCCAGGAACGGACGGTAAAGGGAGCGCCGCGCTCTTCTTCGATAAAGACGGCGAGGCCGGAAACGTGAAGCGCTTTGCCGATATGGTCGGCGAAGCGCGCGCGCAGGACGTCGTGCATGTCGGCTTGACGTTCGGTGGGGACGCGCCCCGTCAACGTCATATGGAAGCGGAACTCGTCATTGACGTAGGGATAGCCCCAGCGCAACAGATTGGCGCGCTGCGGTTCCGTCAGGCCTTCCGGCTTGCGCCGGGCTATGTCGTGATCCGAAAGCGGCGCACGGAACGGTTCGAAAGCCTTGACCACGCGCGAGGCAAAATCCTGCAGCGGCTGGTAAAGCGAGCCGGGCACGAGCGCGAAGAAATGACCGAGCTGGCCCAAGACCAACTCTGGAATGGTGAAAGCCTTGGTCTGTGAGGCAAATTCTGTGGCGACATCGAGAAGATCGCGCTCGGTCACCGAGCCGGCAAGCTCGAAAGGTGCCTTCAGCGTGGCGTGAAAGCCGTAGCGGCGCGGATCGGCGGTCAGCTCGGCATGGTCTTCCGACACGGGACCCATGGCCTTGTCCGAGAAAATCTCATCGGAAAATGCATCGCGGCCCAGCCAGAGAGCGGCAAGCGCGGTCAACGGATCGTCTTTGGGCGGCGTGAAATAGAGAGCATAGCGCAAGGCTGCATTCCTTGGAAAAATCGGCTGCGCGAGACACTGTTGGGTGATTTGCGACAAACCGCAAGAGCAGCAAGGCAGCAGCGGTTCGAATCCGGCTAAAGCGGGTTCGAGCAATGTTGTCTTGCCGACCTGCGCTACCGGATTCCCGTGACAAAATGATGATGCGCCACGATTTTTCTGAAGGCTTCTTACCGGTTCTGCGTCCCCATCAGGCGTGAGCGCAGCGCGTTGGAACCGGCATCGAACAGGAAGACGACGATCAGGATCAGCAGCACCATATAGGCGACGTTTTCCCAATTGGCGTTGGTGCGCATGGCTTCCCAAAGTTTGAGGCCGATGCCGCCGGCGCCGACTGCGCCGATGATGGTGGCGCCGCGCACATTCGATTCCCATTGATAGAGCGTCTGGCTGACGATGACGGGAACGATCTGCGGCATGATACCGTAGCGATGCACGAGAACCGTCGAGGAGCCCGTCGATTTGACGCCTTCGCGCGGCTTGTTGTCGATGTTCTCCAGCCCTTCGGAGTAGAGCTTGCCCAGCGTGCCGGTCTCCGTCAGGAAGATCGCACCGCTGCCGGCAAGCGGGCCGGGGCCGAAGGCGCGGGTCAGGAACAACGCCCAGATCAGCATGTCGACCGAACGCAGGAAGTCGAAGAAGCGCTTCAATATCTGATTGACCAGGCGGCTCGGCGTGATGTTGCGGGCCGCAAGGAAGGAGAGCGGGAAGGCGGCGAGCGATCCCAGCAGCGTGCCGAGGAAGGCCATGACGATGGTCTGGAACAGCTTGGTCCAGACGTCCCCATGCTGCCAGGCGCCATTGTTCCAAATGTTGTCGAAGGCCAGCGAGAGATTGGATTGCGCCGGGTCGAGGCGCGGCCCGGAGACGATCAGGCCGATCACTTCGCTTGCCGGCTTGTCGAAGAAAGGCGAGTGCGTGTCGAAGACAAAATTCGCCCAGCCGAGGAAACGCTTGCGGATCTTCACGCGGTCGGTGGAAATGCTGACGTCGCCGGCAAAGCCCATATTGGCGAGGATGTTATCGTCATAGACCGTGATCCACGACGGCGGCGGTTCCGAGCCGAGGAGCTTCGGCGCGTCGCCGGTGAAGTCGATCGGAACGGTGACGCCATGCGCGGTCAGGATCGCTTGCGTCTTCGTCACCGTTACGCTGCGGCCGGTGCCGCTGACCGAGATCGTCAGGCTGCCGTCGGGATTGTTCGTCACCCAATCTGGGTGCGGATTATCGCCGAGCGGCGAAAAACGCGGATATTTGACGCTGATCTTGTCGCCTGAAACGTGGAATTCCGGCTGCACGTCGTAGCTGATCCATTCGCTGAGATAGATGCCGACGCGTTCCCAATGCGCCTCAGCGATGATCTTCGGCAGGTCGAAGAACCAGACGGCGTAGATGCCGTAAAGGATCACGCCGAGAAAGATCATCAGCGCGCCGAAGCGCTGGCGGAATGATCGGTGCAGGATCTCCGGATAGCGTGCTTCGATTTCCTGCATGCGACCGGCGTCGATGACGGACATGGGCAACCTCAGTGTTGCAGAAGGAAGGCATGTTCGCCGACGAGACGGCGACGGAGCCATGCGGAAAATTGGTCGACGGCAACGATCGTCACGAAAAGCAGCAGCACGAGCGCTACCGTCTTGGCGCCGAAGCCGCGCGAGATCGAAAGCTTCAGCTCCTCGCCGATGCCGCCGCCGCCGACGGCGCCGATGATGGTGGAGGCTCGGACATTGATCTCCAGGCGCAGCAGCACATAGGACATGAAATTCGGCAGAACCTGCGGCAGCGCGGCGAAGCGAACGCGCTCCGTCCAGCTCGCGCCGACCGCCCTCATGCCCTCGTCGGGCTTCATGTCGATATTCTCGATCACTTCGTAGAACAGCTTGCCGAGTGCCCCGATCGTATGCAGGCCGACGGCGATGATGGCAGCGATCGGGCCGATCGACAGGATCGCCGAAAACAGGCCGGCGATGACGATTTCGGGAAAGGCGCGCAGCAATTCCATGAAGCGTTTGGTCACCAGACGAACCGGATGCGACGGCGACATGTTGCGCGCGGCAAAGAAGCTGAGGGGCAGGGCGACGACGAAGCCGATGATGGTGGAAACCAGCGCCACGTTGATCGTGATGATCATCAGCTCGAAATATTCAGGAATATAGAAGTTGCCCCAGACATAGACGCGGCCGTTCGGAAAATTGAACTCCTCGCCGCCGACGCCGTTTGCGCCATTGGGGCTCGGCAAGTCGAAGAGCGCGCGATAAACGTCGGCCCAATCCTTGGGGATGAGCCAGCTCAGGAAATCGAAAAGATGCGGCAGGCGATCGAAGAAGTGGCCGGCATTGCTCTCGTCGGCAAAGCGCACGGAGCTGACGAAGGCGATGATCAGGATCAGCAGGCCGATGCCGGTATAAAGGCGGCGGCGCGCCACCATCCTGCTCCAGGCGTCGCCGATATCCTTGGCGCCCTGGGGAGCGCCTTGCGTCTGTAGCTGAGTATCGGCAATCGTCATGAATGTCCTGCCCTTGATGTCCTGCCCTTGTGATAGGAAAAGGGCGGCCGTCGCCGGCCGCCCTGCAGTCTGGATAGGGATTAGCCGCCGATGGCAGCCTTGCGAACTTCGACAACGGCCTTGTAGAAGTCCGGGTTCACCTTGACGTAGCCCTTGAAGTCACCGCCTTCGATCGCCGAGAAGCACTTGGCATCGGTGGTCGGGAGCTTCAGGAAGAAGTCGGTCAGCTTGGCCTGCCATTCGGTGCCGAGGGCGTTGCGAACGACGAGCGGGCCGTTCGGGATCAGCGGCGAACGCCAGACTTCGACGAGCTTGTTCGGATCGACGGCGCCCTTGTCGACTTCCTTGTGGAAGGTGCCCGAGGTGTAGCCGTCCTTGAAATCGCCAAGGCCCGAAGAGTCGTCAACGGCAACATCGACCTTGCCGTCATAGGCGGCGAGCAGGTTGTTCTCGTGACCGCCGTTGAACTGGGTCGAAGCGAAGAACTTGTCGTTCGGCATGCCGGTGGTCTTCGGAATCTGCGTCAGCGGAACGAGATAGCCCGAAGTGGAGTCCGGATCGGCGTAGCCGAGCTTCTTGCCCTTGGCGTCGGCGATCGTCTTGATGCCGGAGGACTTCAGAGCGAGACCGATCGAGTAATAGCCGGTCGAGCCGTCCGTCTGCTGCGTGGTCAGGATCGGGGTAACGGCCTTCGGGTCCTTGATGTAGGTGGCTGCATAGCCGGAAGAGCCGAGTTCGGCGAAGTCGAGCGTGCCGCCGAGCAGGCCCTGGATAACGCCGTCATAGTCGGCAGCCGGGAACAGCGATACCTTCTCGAAACCGAACTCCTTCTTCAGGTGGTCGGAGAGGCAGGCGTAGTTGCGCAGGCGGTCGGCTTCGTTTTCGCCACCGAGAATACCAACGCGGAATTCCTTGATGTCCTGAGCGGCAGCGCCGCCAGCGAGCGCGAGAAGCGCCGTGGCTGCGAGAAGGGTCTTCTTCAACATGGGTTCGTCTCCTGATTAACCGGTGTCCCCGGATGTCTTCGGTCTAGAAGAAATGCGCCCTTGACGCGGGCCTTCGATCGCGGCCGTCTCGCTCAGAGACCGGCCAGTGCCAGCGGTTGCGGGCCGGCGGATGCGTTTGCCGCGGCTTGCGCGGGCTGATCGGAAAGATTGATGGCGGTCGACGTCATCGTCTCGTCGATACCGGCGCCATCCTTGTCGGTGCCGTAGATTTCCTTGACCGCCGCGGCCGTCAGCTCTGATGGCTTGCCGTCGAAGACGACGCGGCCGGCCGCCATGCCGACGATGCGTTCGCAATAATTGCGCGCCGTATCCAGCGTGTGCAGGTTGGTGATGACGGTGATGCCCTCACGCTCGTTGATGTCGCGCAGCGCATCCATGACGATCTTGGCGTTCAGCGGATCGAGCGAGGCGATCGGCTCGTCGGCAAGCATCATTTTCGGCTGCTGCATTAGGGCGCGGGCGATGGCGACGCGCTGCTGCTGGCCACCCGACAGCGTGCCGGCCATCTGCAATGCCGTCTGCTCGATGCCGAGGCGCTCGAGAGCCGCAATAGCTTGGATGCGCTCTTCGCGGCTGAAGATGGAAAGCAGGCTCAGCGTGGTCGAGCGCTGGTTCAGCCGCCCGAGCATGACGTTGGTGAGAACGTCGAGGCGGGGAACCAGGTTGAACTGCTGGAAGATCATGGCGCAATCGCGCTGCCAGTTGCGCAACGCCCGGCCGCGCAGCTTGGAGACTTCAGTGCCGGCGAAATGGATGGAGCCGGAGCTCGGATCGGCAAGACGGTTGATCATGCGCAGCAGCGTGGATTTGCCGGCGCCCGAGCGGCCGATGATGCCGACCATCTGTCCTTGCGGAATGTCCAACGTCACGGAATCGACAGCGAGCTTGTTTCCGAACCGGCGCGAGACATTCTTCAGCTCGAACATGAGGCTTTCCTTTCGCGGCTGCCCGGCTCCGCCGCAACAAACGTTGACGTCTGGGCCGCGGAAATCTGTTGGACGAGCGCATAATCCTTCGCTTCGAAGAAGCCTTCGACGCTGCCATGCGCTGAGCATGAGCAACGCATTAGTCCCGGTTCATGAACCTCCAATGTCAGATTTGTGTAACTGCTGTTACAATTCCCCCCTGTTTGCGCCCTTCCGTAACGGCAACGCAAAAGCCCGAAAACCGGGGAGATTTTCGGGCTTCGAAGAGGATTTGCGGGTGGATTGCGCGAGGACCGCGCAGTGGCGTCATGCGCCGTAGCGGATCAGGAAAACTTCGGCCGAAAGGGCGCGGAAATCGGCAAGCGCGGTTCGCAATGTGGCATGATCCCAATCCCACCAGGCAAGCTTGTCCATGCGTTCGCCGACAGCTTCGGTGAAGCGTTGGCGGATGAGCTTGGCCGGCACGCCGCCGACGATCGTATAGGGGGCGACATCCTTGGAGACAACAGCGCCGGCGCCGATGACCGCACCGTTGCCGACAGTGACGCCCGGCAGGATGGTGGCGCCATGGCCGATCCAGACGTCATGGCCGATGACGACGCGATTGTCGCGCCGCCAGGTGAAGAATTCCGTCTCCATATCGGCATCCGGCCAATAGTCGGCGGCGCGATAGGTGAAGTGATGCAGCGTCGCCCGCCAGGTCGGATGGTTGGTGGCATTGATGCGCACCGCCGCGGCAATGTTGACGAATTTGCCGATGGTGGCGCACCAGACCGCGCCATCCTGCATGATGTAGGAGTAATCGCCGATCTCCGTTTCGTCGATGCGGCAGCGGTCCGAGACTTCGGTGTAGCGGCCGAGCGTCGAGTTGCTGACGCTCGCCGAGGGGCTGATGAAAGGCGTTTCGCCCAATTTGCGGCTCATGCGGCGGACTTTCTGGGCGAAAATTGCGACACGTCGAGAATGCGGCTGCCGACGGCCTCGCGCACTTCCTCGTCATGGAAGATGCCGAGGAGTGCGACGCCGGCCTTTTTCTTCTGTTCGATCATGTCGACCACGACGGCACGGTTTCTCGCGTCGAGAGAGGCGGTCGGCTCGTCGAGCAGCAAAATGGCGTGATCGGTGATGAAGCCGCGGGCGATATTGACGCGCTGTTGTTCGCCGCCGGAGAAGGTGGCGGGCGGCAATTGCCAAAGCTCTTCCGGAAGGTTGAGCTGCGAAAGCAGGTTGCCCGCCCTTTCGCGAGCGGTCTCGGCACTTTCGCCTCGCGCCAACAGCGGCTCGGCAACGACGTCGATGGCAGCAACGCGCGGCACGGTGCGCAGGAACTGGCTGACATAGCCCATGGTATGGCGGCGAACTTCCAGCACGGTGCGGGGATCAGCGGCGGCGAGATCGATGATCCTTTCCCGATGCGTCACCAGGATCTGGCCGCTATCGACGGCGTAGTTGCCGTAGATCATCTTCAAAAGCGAGCTCTTGCCGATGCCGGAAGGGCCGCCGAGCACCACGCATTCGCCCGATGCGACGGAGAAGGAGACATCGGCGACGACCGGCAGGCGGATGCCATCGCGCAGGTGCATGGTGAAGCTCTTGAAGACTTCGGAAACGACGAGGGGGGTTGCCATGGTTTTTCCTCAAACCTGCAGGATCGAAGAGACGAGCAGTTGCGTATATGGCTCGCGCGGATCGTCGAGCACGCGGTCGGTGAGACCATGTTCGATCACGACGCCGTCCTTCATGACCATCATGCGGTGCGAGAGCAGCCGGGCGACGGCGAGGTCGTGCGTGACGATGATGGCCGATAGGCCGAGATCGTTGACGAGACCGCGGACGAGATCGAGCAGGCGGGCCTGCACGGACACGTCGAGGCCGCCGGTCGGCTCGTCCATGAAGACCAGGCGAGGACCGGTCACCAGATTGCGGGCGATCTGCAGGCGCTGGCGCATGCCGCCTGAGAAGGCGCGCGGCTGATCGTCGATGCGGTCGGCGTCGATCTCCACACGTTCCAGCCAATCGATCGCCGTGTTGCGGATATTGCCGTAATGCCGGTTGCCGATCGCCATCAGCCGCTCGCCGACATTGGCGCCGGCCGAAACCGTCATGCGCAGGCCGTCGGCGGGGTTCTGATGGACGAAACCCCAGTCGGTGCGCATCAGGAGGCGCCGCTCGGCTTCGTTCATGCGGAAGAGATCGCGATAGGTCTCGTCGCGCATATGATATTCGACGCTGCCGGTGGTCGGCAGCAACCGGGTCGAAATGCAATTGAGCAACGTCGTCTTGCCGGAGCCGGATTCGCCGACGATCGCCAGCACTTCACCGGGCCAGAGGTCGAACGACACATTGCGGCAACCGATGCGGCTGCCGTAGAATTTCGAGATGTCCTTGACCTTGAGGAGTGGCGTGTCGCTCATTCGGCGGCCTCCTGGTTGGAAGCCAGCCCATTGGCCGCCAGCATGGGGCCGGCATGGCCATGGGCGCGGCGGTCTTCGCAGAAATCGGTGTCGGAGCAGACGAACATCCGCCCGCCCTTGTCGTCGAGGATCACTTCGTCGAGATAGACCTGCTCGGCGCCGCAGAGCGCACAAGGCTTGTCGAAACGCTGCACTTCGAAGGGATGATCCTCGAAATCGAGGCTGACGACTTCGGTGTAGGGCGGTACGGCATAGATGCGCTTCTCGCGGCCGGCGCCGAAGAGCTGCAGCGCATCCGACATATGCATTTTCGGATTGTCGAATTTCGGCGTCGGCGATGGGTCCATCACGTAGCGGCCGGCGACCTTGACCGGATAGGCGTAGGTCGTGGCGATGCGACCGTTGCGGGCGATGTCCTCATAGAGCTTCACATGCATGAGACCGTACTCTTCGAGCGCATGCATCTTGCGCGTCTCGGTCTCGCGCGGCTCCAGGTAGCGCAGCGGTTCGGGGATCGGCACCTGGTAGACCAGCACCTGATTGGGCTCGAGCTTGCCTTCCGGGATGCGGTGGCGTGTCTGGATGATGGTCGCCTCGTCCGTGCGGGTGGTGACGGCGACATTGGCGACCTTCTGGAAGAAGGCTCGGATAGAGACGGCGTTGGTCGTGTCGTCGGCGCCCTGGTCGATGACCTTGAGGACATCATCCGGCCCGATGATCGCGGCAGTCAACTGGACGCCGCCAGTGCCCCATCCATAGGGCATCGGCATTTCGCGTGAGGCGAAGGGTACCTGATAGCCGGGAATGGCGATTGCCTTCAGGATGGCGCGGCGGATCATCCGCTTGGTCTGTTCGTCGAGATAGGCGAAATTATAGGTGGCAAGTTCGGTCATTCGGCTGCCTCCGTCAGGGGATCCTTGCCGCCGTCGCGGGCGGCTTCGAAGTCGCGGCGCATGCGGCGCACCAGGTCGAGTTCGGCCTGGAAGTCGACATAGTGCGGCAGCTTCAGATGTTCGACGAAGCCGGTCGCCTGCACGTTGTCGGAATGGGAAATGACGAATTCCTCGTCCTGGGCGGGTGCGACGATATCTTCGCCGAGTTCATCGGCACGCAGCGCCCGGTCGACCAGTGACATCGCCATGGCCTTGCGTTCGCTTTGGCCGAAGACGAGGCCGTAGCCGCGGGTAAATTGCGGTGGCGCCTTGGCCGATCCCTTGAACTGGTTGACCATCTGGCATTCGGTAACCTGGATGCTACCCAGCGAGACGGCGAAACCGAGTTCCGGCACGTCCAGTTCGACCTCCACTTCACCGATGCGGATTTCGCCGGTGAAGGGGTGGGTACGGCCATAGCCGCGCTGGGTCGAATAGCCGAGCGCCAGCAGGAAACCTTCGTCGCCGCGCGCAAGCGCCTGCAGGCGCAGATCGCGGGTCATCGGGAATTCCATCGGCTCGCGCGTCAGGTCGCCGGTCTCGTGGTCGATCGGCATTTCACCGTCGCCCTCGATCAGTCCTTCCTGGCTCAAAATTTCCGAGACGCGCATCACACGGCCTTCTTCCGCCGGCCGTTGCATCGGCTCGTCCACGGGCGCATCGGTGAGCAGGCTCGGGTCGAGCAGGCGATGGGTATAGTCGAAGGTGGGGCCGAGAAGCTGGCCGCCCGGCAGGTCCTTGTAGGTGGCGGAGATGCGGCGCTCGATCTTCATCGCTGACGTATCTAGCGGCTGGGAATAGCCGAAGCGCGGCAGCGTGGTGCGGTAGGCGCGTAGCAGGAAGATCGCTTCGATCATATCGCCGCGCGCCTGGCGAACCGCAAGGGCTGCCAGCGTGCGGTCGTAAAGCGAGGCTTCCGCCATGACGCGGTCGACGGCGAGCGCCAATTGCGCCACGATCTGGTCGATGCCGATGGCCGGCAGCGAACGGTCGCCGCGACGACGATCGGCGAGCAGCCGGTGAGCATTGGCGATGGCGGCTTCGCCGCCTTTAACGGCAACATACATGCGTCACATCTCCGTCGCGATGATCTTGGTGGTGCGCGGCAGGCAAAGGAATTGCCGTCCCGCCGTCAGAACGAGATCGACGCCGCGCGGAAAAAGCGCGCGATTGTCGTTCCAGATGCGCAGGAACGTATCGGGCAGGCCGATCGGAGCGATCATGCGGATACCGGCAATGCCGGGGCCTGAGAGCGCGAGTTCCTTGCCGCCCTCAAGGGCTGCGATTTCGAGCAGCAGTGTCGTCGATCTGTCGGGATATTCCTGAGTGCCGACGGCGAATTGGTTGAGGGAAGCGAGCGCCATGCCGGCCTCGATAAAGGCAAAGCGCGCCTCGATCCTGTCGAATGCCACCGCTGCGCCGGTATGGAAGCTCAGCCATTCCGGCGCGGCCGACTTGGCGAGACTGGACGATAGCCACACCGGCGTATCATGATCGCAAAGCGTGAGGCCGATTGCGCCGGCAGCAAAGCCGAGGGGAGCGGGCGTAGCGATATCGGAGGTGATCGTCTGGATGATGCCAGGCCGCGCCATGGCATCCATCATCATCTTGAAGACGCTCTGCGCGTCGAACACCGGATCGGCGAAACCGCCGGTCAACGCATCGTTGCCGCGCGTCGTAGAGGTGGTGGAAAGGCTCATTTGTCTTCTCCGCGGACCATGGTGAAGAAATCAACGCGGGTGGCTGCCGTTTCCTCGGCGCGTTTGCGGTCATATTCGGCAATCCGATCGGTGACCGGCAGCAGGATGGCTTTCTCGACGAATTCCTTGGTGGCCGTTTGATGCCAGAGCGCGTCAAAGATCGCCGCGAGCCGCACCTTCTCGCGGTCGGTGCCGAGCGCATGCGCGTGGCCGATCGTACCCGAGGCGAGCTTGACGGTGGCGCGCGTCACAGTGACCTCGCCGAGATTGAAGGGCGAACCGCCGCCGCCGATGCGGCCGCGCACCATGACGAGCCCGGTTTCCGGTCCTCGTACGGGCTGAACCACGGGTTTGTTGGATAATGCTTCCCAGGCCGCGTCTAGCTCTTCGCGTTCGGCCCGCGCCAAAAGATCGGCGGCGCGCTTGCGTTCCCGGCGCTCCTGCGCTGCCGCCTCTTGCCTCTGTGCTGAATTCATCGCGTCATCCTCAAAATGTCTATTGATATAGACAACCATACAAGGTAGTTTTATATTTATTGGCGAGACGTGACAAGCGTGTGACATTAGCAGCAGGCGATATGGCGGGGCAGAAGGTACAAAGACAGACGGGCGTGGCGCTCTGGCGGCAGATCGCCGACCGGATTCGCACGTCGATCAACCACGGCGATTTTGACGACACTGGCATGGTGCCGCCGGAAACGGCGCTCGCGCTGCAGTTCGGGGTTAACCGGCACACGATACGAAGCGCACTTGCGGCGCTGGCGCAGGAAGGGATCGTCAGGGCCGTGCAGGGGCGCGGAACTTTGATCGAGCGCAAGGAGCGCCTGAGCTTCCCGATTTCGAAGCGAACGCGGTTTTCGCAAGGCATTGGCGATCAGGTGCGCGAGACCCGTAGTATCCTGCTGGCCGCCAGCGAGGAGGCTGCGAGTACGGAATTGGCTCGGCAGCTCAAGATCAAGACCGGCACACGGCTTGTGCGCCTGGAAACGCTCGGTCAGGCGGATCACCGTCCGGTTTCGCGGGCCACAAGCTGGTTCCCGGCGGATCGGTTCGGCGCTATTGCCGAGATCTATCGAACGACCGGATCGATCACCAAGGCATTTCGTGAGCTTGGCGTGCCGGATTATGTGCGCGTCGTCACCGAAATCACCGCGACGCATGCCGACGAAGGCGATCTGGCCGACCTGCAATTATCCCCGGGGGCCATCGTGCTGGTTGCACAGGCGCTCAATTCGGATCTTGACCATGTTCCGGTGCAATATTCGATTTCCCGCTTCGCCGCCGACAGGGTCCGTTTCACCGTCGAGAATTGAAAGGCTTTAGGAAATCGGTCCAATCCCGCTCGGAGGCCATTGCTGAGCAGCATGGAGAATGCGGAGTATTCGCACCGTTTCGTCCGCGAGATCGTAAATCAGCAATAGTGTCTATGGACGACCAGCTCTCGCGTTCCCGACACGCGACCAGGACGGCCTGTCATTGGGTGCGCAATAAGCTGCGCTGATCTCTTGGCGAAAAGTTCGTCAAGCGCGAGCGCGGCGGCGGCGTTATCCGCCTCGATATAAGTGTAAATTGCGCGTCGATCAGCTCTTGCCTCGAGAGTCCAAACAAGATTCACGAGGGTTTTCCACTTAGCTTGCGGCGTGTTTCTTCCCGCAAAGCAGCGAACTCGGCTTCTACTTCATCGGCTGGAATGAGATTGCCGGCATTGGCGGAATCAAGCCCCGCCTGAACTTGCTGACGAAACCAGATGTCGTATTCAGCTTCATTCTGCTGGCGCTTCACGTAGTCGCGCATGAATGCGCGAAGCAGTTGCGCCGCGGTTTGATCATGCGCCCGCGCCGCCTCGTTGAAGGCAGATTTCAAGTCTTCCTCAACTCGAAACGTGAACGTGGCGTCTGTCATATCTGATCTCATGTGTTACACCGTTAGTACAACGTAACACGTCATGCCAAATTTCCCACCCCTCTGCCGTCAACCGCATGAGGGGTGGTTTAGTATTTCTAGATGTTAATGCGCGCCCGACATGTCGCCGAGCACTTCCTTGGAAGCAACGGTGGAGTCGGCGTTGAGCTTGTAGACCATCGGTACCCCGGTCGCGAGGTTGAGCGCCAGGATCTGCTCCTTGGTCAGCCGGTCGAGGACCATGACGAGCGAGCGCAGCGAATTGCCGTGAGCGGCGACCAGCACCTTCTGGCCGGCGAGAACACGTGGCAGGATTTCCGTGAGGTAGTAGGGCCAGACACGGGCGCCGGTGTCGCGCAAGCTTTCGCCGCCGGGCGGCGGAACATCGTAGGAGCGGCGCCAGATATGCACCTGCTCTTCGCCCCACTTGGCGCGTGCGTCGTCTTTGTTCAGGCCCGAGAGATCGCCGTAATCGCGCTCGTTCAGCGCCTGATCCTTGATGGTCTCGAGGTCCGGTTGACCGACTTCATTGAGGATGATCTTCAGCGTGTGCTGGGCGCGGACCAGCGCGGAGGTGAAGGCGACGTCGTACTTGATGCCGTAATCGGCAAGCGCCTTGCCACCGGTCTTGGCTTCTTCGATGCCGAGTTCGGTGAGGTCGGGGTCCTTCCAGCCGGTAAAGAGATTCTTCAAATTCCAGTCGCTCTGCCCGTGGCGAACGAGGACGAGAGTACCGCTCATGAAATATTCCTCCTTGATAGAGCAATTCCAGGAAAGGTGCGTAGAGGTTTTCCGTCCGGAATTGCATGAGAACAAAAGGCTGAAGCGGTTCAGCAGTTCCGTGCTGAACCGATCCAGGATGGGATCAACGTGTGGAAAGCCCGAGAACGTCGAGCATAGAATAAAAGCCGGGTTTTTTGTCGCGCGCCCAGAGCGCTGCCTGAAGCGCGCCGCGGGCAAACAATGAGCGGTCGCCGGCATTGTGGGAAAGTGTCAGCCGCTCGCTCTCGCTGGCGAAGATGACCGAGTGATCGCCGATGACGCCGCCGCCGCGCAGCGTGGCAAAGCCGATGGTGCCCGTCGGCCGCGGACCGGTATGGCCGTCACGCACGCGCACAGAATTTTCGCCGAGATCGATGCCGCGGCCCTTTGCCGCCGCCTGGCCGAGCAGGAGCGCGGTGCCGGATGGGGCATCGACCTTGTGTCTGTGATGCATTTCCAGGACCTCGATGTCCCAATCGGCCGGCGGAAGCGCGCGCGCCGCCTGCTCGATAAGGACGCTCAAGAGGTTGATGCCGAGGCCCATATTTCCTGATTTGACGATGCGGGCGTGGCGAGAGGCCGCCTTGAACTTGGCTTCGTCTTCCGCCGAGCAGCCGGTCGTACCGATGATGTGGACGATGCGCGCCTGGGCGGCGAGGCCTGCGAAGGTGACGCTGGTGGCGGGCGTCGTGAAGTCGATCACGCCTTCGGCATGCAGGAAGGCGGAAAGCGGGTCATCGGTGACCGGGACGCCGATCGGCCCCAGCCCGGCAATCTCACCGGCATCCTTGCCGATGAAAGCGGAGCCTGGACGTGCGACGGCGGCGTGCAGTGTGACGCCTTCGGTGGTGTGGATGAGGCGGATCAGCGCCTGTCCCATGCGGCCTGCCGCGCCCACCACCACCAGCTTCATCGCATCGTCGCTCATGTCTTCTCTATCGTCTTATTTTCGGGAAGTGCCGGAAACGACCGGCCGCTGAAGGTTGTTGAGGCGAGCGTAGAGGCCATTGTCGGCCGTCGCAAGCGTCTCATGGTTGCCCTCTTCGACGACGCGCCCGTTCTGCATGACAATGATCTTCTCCGCCTGCACGACCGTCGACAGACGATGGGCGATGACGACGACGGTGCGGCCGCTCATGGCTTCGTCCAGCGCCTTCTGCACGGCTGCTTCCGACTCGGTGTCGAGCGCCGATGTCGCCTCGTCCAGCAACAGGATCGGCGCGTTTCGCACCAGCGCACGGGCGATCGACAGGCGCTGGCGCTGGCCGCCGGAAAGCGTCACGCCGTTTTCGCCGACCGGCGTGTCGTAGCCCTGGGGCTGCGCCTGGATGAAATCATGGGCATAGGCGAGCCGGGCGGCCTCCTCGACTTCGGCATTCGTCGCTTCCGGACGACCGTAACGAATGTTGTCGCGGATCGTGCCTTCGAAGAGGTAGGGCTGCTGCGAGACATAGGCGGTCTGTTCGCGCAGCGACTGCTTCGTCACATGCGCTATGTCCTGCCCGTCGATGAAGATGCTGCCGGCCTTGGGATCGTAAAAGCGCGGAATAAGGTTGATGACGGTGGACTTGCCGGCGCCGGAAGGGCCGACCAAGGCCGTCGTCTCTCCGCCCTCAGCAACGAAACTCACGCCGGATAGAACGGCTTCGTCGCCGTAGGCGAAGTGAACGTCGCGAAACTCGATGCGGGCCTCGGTGACGGCGAGCGGCTTCGCGTCAGGCAGATCGCGCTGACGCGGCTCCATATCGAGCAATTCGTAGATCATGCGCGCATTGACGACGGCGCGCTCTAACTGCACCTGCAATTTGGCAAGACGCCGGGCCGGATCATAGGCGAGCAGCAGCGACACGATGAACGAAAACACTGCGCCCGGCGGAACGTTTTCATAGATCGAACGATAGGCAGCGTATGCAAACACACCGGCCACGGCAAAGCCGGCGACCGTTTCGATCAGCGGGCCATTACGCTCGGAAATACGAGCAATTCGGTTTTGTCGGTTTTCAGCCGCCGTAATCAGCTTATCGACTTTGCGTTCGAGCTCGCGCTCCATCGTGAAGGCTTTGACGATGGAAACCCCTTGAATAGTCTCCTGCATCGCGCCGAGCACGCGGCTGTTGAGAATGACAGCCTCGCGCGTAACGGCGCGTAGGCGCCTTGAGATGTGGCGCAAGGCCAGAAACACAGGCGGCGCAATGACGAAGAATAGGAGGCTGAGCAGCGGATCCTGATAGACCATATTGGCCAGCAGAAAGACAAATGACAAAAAGTCACGCGCAGTCGATGTGATGATAAGGTTCATCACATCGCGGATACCGGAAACGTTCTGGCTCACTCGCGCCGCAATCTGAGCCGAACGGGCTTCGCTGAAGAAGCCAACCGACAATGTCATCAGATGTGCATAGAGGCGCCTTTGATAACGGGCAATGATGTCATTGCCAATTTTGGACAGAATGACCGATTGAAAATAACCAGCAAAACCACGGGCCACAAAAGCGGCTAATATCGCAAAGCAAATCAGCCACATAACCTCGGCGCGGCGCTCGTAGAAAGCTCCGTTCACGATCGGTCTCATAACCGCAGCCATCGTCGCCGTCGACGCTGCGACCACAACGAGGCAAAATATTGCGATCGAGTAGCCCCAGATATGGTCACGACCGTTTTCAGCAATGATACGCTTCAGCACAGCGGCGATCGTCTCACTGTCGATATCGGTTTTTTTGGTGTCCGGCGACTTCAAATATCGGCTTCCTGTCTCAAACCAAGCGAGCCGCATATGGCACGTGCTTTCGCGGGTCTATAAAGAGTTAGGACGGTTTTGGCTAGATATGGCCTGTTGCACTGGTTAAGGCAGGTCATGGAGCCAAGCTTATTATAAGGTAAGGCCACTCCTCCAAAAAGGCGTCGCGTGGTCGCCGGTTCGATCCTCTCAACGACCGCGCTTGATCATCTGTTGCTGCCCCTTTGGTCAACGCCGCCAGCGGCGGCCGTCCGTCGCCAGGCCGAAATTGGCCGGCATGCGGGCGTAGGCAGAGAGGCCGGCGAGCGCGGCGAGCGGATGGGTCACCACATGCGTCGGGATCGACTTCATCAGCGCGCTATGCGGCGCCTTGTCTTCGAAAGCGGCGCGGAATTCCGGCTTCTGCAGCGCCGGCAGGATCTTTTGCGAAATGCCGCCGGCAAGGTAGACGCCGCCGCGCGCCATGAAGATCAAGGCGATGTCGCCGGCGACACGACCGAGATAGGTGGCGAACAGCGTCAACGTCTCTTCGGCCTGAGCGTTGGTGCCGGCGAGTGCGTGGGTGGTGATATCGGCCGGTTGCGTCAGCACGGGCTCGATGCCGTCAGCCTTGCAGATCGCGTGATAGAGATACTGCAGGCCGCGGCCGCAGAGGACCTGCTCGGCGGAGATGCGGCCCTCGATGGGCTCCAGGTGCGGCCAGATCTGAAAATCGCGCGCGCTGCGCGGCCCGAGATCGATATGTCCGCCTTCGCCCGGCACCGGGATCCAGGTATGCTGGGCATGGATGAGGCCGGCAACGCCAAGGCCGGTGCCCGGCCCCAATACGGCGCGCGATGCGATCATGCCTTCCGACGTTTCGCCGATGGTCTCGCGATGCTCTTCGGAAACACCGGCGATCGCCAGCGCCTGCGCTTCGAAATCATTGATGATCAGCACATCATCGAGGCCGAGATTTTCGATCATCGTCTTCGGGCGGATCACCCAGTCGCAATTGGTCAGAGGAATTTCGTCGCCCCGAACCGGCGCCGCAACGGCAAGGATCGCCGAGCGCGGCTGCACCGCCGTCTTGTCGAGAACGCCTTGCTGGATCGCCTCGTCGATCGTTTTAAAATCAGCGGTGTGCACGTTCGGGAAATGCTTCGGCTCGGCATAGACATCGACGAGGATGGAAAAGCGTGCGTTGGTTCCCCCGATATCGCCGATAAGGATAGGAAAGGGCAGGGGGGCTTCGCTGTGGCTGAGTTTGGGCATGGCCAGGTCCGTGGTCTGCCGCCGAGGCGGATTAATGGTTCAGTGTTTTGATCAGTCGTTCCGCGGTGGCTTCGTTGAGAGCCATGGGAATGTCGTAGAGAACGGCAAGCCGCGTCAATGCTTTCACGTCGACATCATGCGGCAAGGGGGTCATTGGGTCGATGAAGAAGATGAGCACATCGATCTCGCTGGTGGCGATCATGGCGCCGATCTGCTGATCACCGCCGAGCGGACCGCTCTTCATGCGGGTGACCTTAAGCCCGGGGCAGACATCGAGCACACGGCCGCCGGTCGTGCCCGTGGCAACGATATGCCAATCGGCCAGCGCATCCTGGTTGCGGCGTGCAAACTCCGCCATTGCATCCTTTTTCTGATCATGCGCGATCAGCGCGATGCATTTGCCGGCCATGAAACTCTCACTCCGCCCAAAACTTTTAATCGATTTATCCGCCTTCTATACCAAGAGACAGCCCTTTGAAAGACGGGCTTTTGAATGACGGGTCAAGCCGGCCGAACCGGCCCTGCCGCCCTTACTGTTGCGGAATGCTGTCCGGGGGAGTGCTGCCCGTATCGGCGCTGGAAACCGGCAGCGCGCCGGTCGCAGCGGTAGCATCGGCGGCCTTGGCGCCGAAGGTGGCGGCGCGGGCCGAGGCGACGGAAGGTTCATTCAGCACGGTCTGGCAGGCCTTCGGCAGATCGGAAACCATGACTTCGCGCGGCTTTGCCGGCGGCTTCGTGCTGGGCTTCGGCTTGGCCCAGGGCGCGGGTGTGAACCACCAGGCGAGCGACTTGTCGCAGCCGTCGCCGGCGGCAACGGGTGCCTGCGGCTTGCAGTTGGCCGAGCCTGCGGGGCAGCGGAGGCGGATATGGAAATGCGAGTCATGGCCATATTCCGGGCGCAGCTTGCCGAGATTGGTGCGGTCGCCGGTCCACGTGTCGCACATCTTCTTCTTGATCGCCGGATTGACGAAGATGCGCTCGACTTCGGGGTAGCTGGCGGCGCGCATCAGGAGGCGGGCATGCTCCGGCGTCCAGACCTTGTCGTTGATCGTCAGGAATTTGTCCTTCGCCAGCATCGAAGTGAACGGTAGGGTTTCGCGCTCGGCCGTTGTCAAAGCCCGCGATGGCATCGGCGTCAGCCAGACGTCGGCATCGAGGCCGATCTGATGCGAGGCGTGACCGTTGAACATCGGCCCGCCGCGTGGCTGCGAGATGTCGCCCACCAGGATACCCGGCCATCCGTCATATTTGGCCGCGTCGCGCGACAGGCGCTCGAGGAGTCCGATCATTTCCGGGCGGCCCCAGCGGCGGTTGCGCGACAGGCGCATGGCCTGCCAGGTCGGCCCATCGGCCGGCAGCGCTTCGGCGCCGGAAAGGCAGCCCTTGGCATAAAAACCCAGCGATTGCGGCGGTCCCTGCGTCGGCAGTGTCACAGCCCCGAAAATCGCCTTGGCGCTGCCGGGTGACGGGGTTGCCTGCTGCGCCAGCGCATCGCCGCTGACGAGACCAGCCCCGATCGTGGTGGCGAGGGAAAATTTGCTGAACACATTGAGGGTCCGAACCAGGAAAGAAATCATGTGGTTCCTTGAGAAGCTGCCGGCGATGGCCGAAGTGATTTGCGGGTGAATCTACCTTGAAAAGCGATTTTGGTGAATCCGTGTTTTATCGCGCAAGGCTAATGCACCGTCGCATATCGGCGCTCCGGAGCGCTAAGTGTATGATCAAACAGCCAGAATTTCCGACGTCTTGCGGATACGCGACAGCCGTGGCAACACCTTTGTGCAGGCGAAATCCTGCATTTCCTGCGACAAGGTCGTTACCGCATCCTCGGCGACGATGACGGCATAATTGGCCGCATAGGCGTCGCGAATGGTCGATTCGACGCCGAAATTGGTGGCGACACCGGTAAGGATGAGTGTTTTGATGCCGCGGCGGCGCAGTTGCAGATCGAGTTCGGTGCCGTAAAAGGCGCTCCATTGGCGCTTGACGATGGCGATGTCGGGTATCAGCGCAGCGATTTCGGAGGGTGCCGCCAGAGCTGCCGGCGGCAAACCTCCCTCTGGAAAGCTGAAGCTTTCGTCCACGGGCTGGTTGACAGCGTCGGCATAGTCTGCGGAAAATCCAACCGTCACAAAGACTGTGGTTCCGCCGTCGGCTTTCAATTTCCTGGCGATGGCGGCTGTATTCTCGACGATCTGCTGCGCAGAGTGGGGTGCGAGCGGGCGGCTGAGAACCAGACCCTGCAGATCGATGGAGACAAGTGCGGTGGTTTGGGGATCGTAAAGAGGCATCAGGGGGCTCCGGGGAAATATGAGGGTATCCTCACAATGACAAACATGAGTGAATCCTCGCAAAAATCAAGCGCGGAGCCGCAGACGCGTGTTCCGAAGCGCCGCCGCGGCTATGATCGCGTCGCCGTACTCTTGGAGGCGGCCGCAAAAATCTTCGTTCAGAAGGGCTATGACGCGGCCACGATGACGGAGATCGCCGCCGAAGCGCGCTCGTCGATCGGCTCGCTCTATCAATTTTTTCCGACAAAGCCGCTGCTTGCCGAAGCGCTGCATATCGAGCGGCTGGAGCGGCTGAAAGCGGTGCTTCAGGACATCGCGGAAAAGAGCGGCGGCCTTTCGGCGGCCGACAGCGGCGAGGCAATCTTCGACAGGCTCGGCGCTTTCATCGAGGAGTTTCCGGAATTTCCGGTGCTTGCCACCCGCCGGGATGTGCCGAAGGACCGCAAGATGCGTTCGCGGGCCGAGCTGAAGGAGCTGATTTCCGCCATTCTGCGGCGAGCTGAGCCGCCAGTCACGGACGATGTCGCCCTGATGTCGGCGATCGTTCTCGAACTGCTGCGCATCGCCGTCGTTGCCGCCAACGAGCCGGAAGCGGCCGGCGACCGGCGCCTTGTCCGCGAATTGCGCCTAATGCTGCGCAAACGCCTTGAAGAGGCTGCCGCAAAAGCCTGATTTCATGAAGTGGCAATGGGCCGGTTTGCGAAGAGATGAGCAATCCGTCCTGTTTTTTGCCCGTATTTGGCCTATGCTTGATTCCAGTCAAATCACAGGGGATCATGAATGGCGTTGTCGCGGTTGAAAGCAGGCTTGGTTGCTTCTCTTTTCTGCCTGCTGGCCTTGCCGGCGCCATCCAACGCCGACGAGCCGCAATTCCGCATCGGCACGGCCATCCTCGGCGATCTGAAATACCAGCCCGGCTTCCAGCATTTCGACTACGTCAATCCGGACGCGCCGAAGGGCGGCGAGTTGAAGCTTTCCTCCAACGGCACCTTCGACACACTCAATCCGGTGCTGCTAAAAGGCAATCCGGCGTCGGGGCTCAGCCTTGTATTTGATACCCTGCTGAAGTCGGCCGACGACGAAATTTTCTCTTCCTACGGCCAGCTTGCCGAGGGCGTGTCCTATCCGGACGATGTCTCAAGCGCCACGTTCCGTTTGCGGACAGAGGCGAAATGGGCCGATGGAACGCCGGTCACCCCCGAGGACGTCATATTCAGCTTCGAAAAGTCGAAAGAACTCAATCCTTTCCTGACAAGCTATTATTCGCATGTAACGCGAGCCGAAAAATCCGGTGATCGCGACATCACCTTCTATTTCGACGAAAAGAACAACCGCGAACTACCGTCCATTCTCGGTCAGCTTTTGGTCGTTCCGAAACATTGGTGGGAAGGCACGGGTCCTGACGACAAGCCGCGCGACATCACGCGTACGACTCTGGAGCCGGTTATGGGCTCCGGGCCCTACAAGATCGTTTCGGTATCGCCCGGGTCTACCATCCGCTACGAGCTTCGCGACGACTATTGGGGCAAGAACATGCCCGTGAACGTCGGCGAGAACAATTTCGGAGCGATCTCATACGCTTATTACGGCGATGACGATGTAGAATTCGAAGGCTTTCGCGGCGGCAATGTCGATTTCTGGCAGGACAACAGCGCCAGCCGCTGGGTCACAGGCTATGATTTCCCTGCCGCCAAGGATGGACGCATCAAGCGCGAAGACTTGCCCAATCCGTTGCGCGCAACGGGCGTGATGCAGGCGCTGGTGCCGAACATGCGCCGTGATCAGTTCAAGGACCAGCGCGTACGCGAAGCGCTCAACTACGCCTTTGATTTCGAAGAGATCAATCGCACCGTCGCCTATGGTGTGTATCGCCGTGACGACAGCTATTTCTTCGGCACTAAGCTTGCGTCCTCCGGTTTGCCCCAAGGCGAAGAGCTGAATATTCTGAACGAGATCAAGGACAAGGTGCCGCCTGAGGTCTTTACGACCCCCTACAGCAATCCCGTGGGGGGCGATCCGCAGAAATCGCGCGACAATCTTCGCAAAGCGATCGCGCTTCTCAAGGATGCCGGCTATGTCATCAAGGGCAACCAGATGGTCAATGCCAAGACCGGGCAGCCCTTTTCCATCGAGATTCTTCTCGGCAGCCCTTTTGTTGAAAAATGGGTGCTGCCCTATGCGCAGAACCTCAAGAAGATTGGCATTGACGCGCGCGTGCGCACGGTCGATTCCTCACAATATATCAATCGGGTGCGTAGCTTCGATTATGACATGATCTGGAATGTCTGGGCCCAGACCCTCAATCCCGGAAATGAGCAGATCGATTTCTGGGGTTCGGCCTCCGCTAATCGCCAGGGTTCTCGAAATTATGCCGGCATAGCCGATCCCGGCATCGATGCGCTAATCACCAAGGTCATCTATGCCAAGAATGTCGCCGAGAAGGAGGCATCGGCGAGGGCGCTCGACCGCGCGCTGCTCGCCCACCACTATGTCGTTCCGTTGTTCTATGCCACGAGCTTTCACATCGCCTATTGGGACAAGTTCGAACATCCCGCCAACCTGCCGGAATATTCGATGGGCTTTCCCGAGACATGGTGGTCGAAAAACGCCGGCAAATGAGCGGCTCTTGCAATGACGGGCATGCTGGGCTCCAAATGCCTCATGCCGATTCGGCAGTTTCAGCCTGAAATGACTGCGCCGGCTCAATTCGGCGGAAGGGAATAAGCGACTTGAACGACGGATGGATTGAGGCGAGAGCAGGCATATTCCTCGGTGGGGGAGTGACGGGCTGATGGGCGCCTATATCCTCAGACGTCTGCTGCTGATGATCCCGACCATCATCGGCATCATGGCGATCTCTTTTACCATCGTGCAGTTCGCGCCCGGCGGTCCCGTCGAGCAGGTCATCGCGCAGTTGACCGGCCAGGCGGACAATGCCAATGGCCGTCTTTCCGGCGGCACCGATGTGCTCGGCCAGCAGAACGTCGATGACAGCAGTTCGAAATATCGCGGCGCCCAGGGGCTCGATCCGGAGCTGATCGCCAAGCTCGACAAGCAATTCGGCTTCGACAAGCCGCCGCTTACGCGCTTCGGGCAGATGATGTGGAATTATATTCGCTTCGATTTCGGCGAAAGCTTCTTCCGCAATACGACGGTGATCGACCTCATCGGGCAGAAACTGCCGGTGTCGATCTCGCTCGGCATCTGGATCCTGATCTTTTCCTATGCCATCTCCATCCCGCTCGGCATCCGCAAGGCGATACAGGATGGCTCGACCTTCGATGTCTGGACATCCGGCGTCATTATCATCGGCTATGCCGTTCCGAGCTTCCTCTTCGGCATCATGCTGATCGTGCTTTTCGCCGGCGGTTCCTTCCTCGATTGGTTTCCGCTGCGCGGCCTCGTCTCCGACAATTTTGCCGATCTTACATGGTGGCAGAAGATCATCGATTATCTCTGGCATCTCGTCCTGCCATTGATCTCGCTGTCGCTCGCCGCCTTCGCCACCACGACGCTGCTCACCAAGAATTCCTTCATCGAAGAGATCAAGAAGCAATATGTCATCACGGCCCGCGCCAAGGGGCTGAGCGAGCGGCGGGTGCTCTACGGCCATGTCTTCCGCAATGCCATGCTTATCGTCATCGCCGGTTTTCCCGGGGCCTTCATCTCGGCCTTCTTCACCGGTTCGCTGCTGATCGAGAATATCTTCTCGCTCGACGGCCTCGGCCGCCTCAGCTATCTCTCCGTCGTCCAGCGTGACTATCCGATCGTGTTCGCAACGCTCTATATCTTCTCGCTGCTTGGCTTGTTCGTCGGCCTGATCTCGGACCTGATCTATACCTGGATCGACCCGCGCATCGATTTCGAGCGGAGGGACGTCTGATGGACGTGGCGACCAATTCGACGACCCCGACAGCGGTAAAGCCGCCGCGCAAAGGCCTCTTTTCCCCGACGAACGTTCGCCGGTGGCAGAATTTCAAGGCGAATCGCCGCGGCTACTGGTCTCTCTGGCTGTTCCTGATCCTGTTCGTTCTCAGTCTCGGGGCGGAATTCATCGCCAACGACCGGCCGATCCTCATTTCCTACAAGGGCGAGATCCTGACGCCAGTCTTCGTCGATTACCCCGAGGAAAAGTTCGGCGGCTTCCTCGCGCAGACCGATTATCGCGCACAGGATATTCGGGACGAAATCAACGCCAACGGCTGGATGATCTGGCCGCCGATCCACTATTCCTACCAGACCGCCAATTCGAACCTTCCGAAAGGAACCTCGGCCCCGACCGCCCCCTTCTGGCTGATGAGCAAGGAACAGCGCTGCTCCGGCTATGAAAAAGGTGTCGCCGATCCGAATTGCACCTTGAGCAATCTCAATTGGCTCGGCACGGACGATCAGGCGCGCGATGTGTTGGCGCGCATGATCTACGGCTTCCGCATCTCGGTGCTGTTCGGCCTGGCGCTGACCATCTGCTCGGCAGTCGTCGGCGTTGCCGCCGGCGCTATCCAAGGTTATTTCGGCGGCTGGACGGACCTTCTCCTGCAGCGTTTCATCGAGATATGGTCGTCGATGCCGGTGCTCTACATTCTGCTGATCATCGCCTCGGTCCTGCCGCCCGGCTTCTTCATCCTGCTCGGCATTCTGCTTCTGTTTTCCTGGGTGGGTTTGGTCGGCGTCGTGCGTGCCGAATTCCTGCGAGCGCGCAATTTCGAATATGTGCGCGCCGCCCGCGCGCTTGGTGTCAATAACATCACGATCATGTACCGACACCTGCTGCCGAACGCCATGGTCGCAACCCTGACCTTCGTGCCCTTCATTCTCTCCGGCTCGATCACGACGCTGACCTCGCTGGATTTCTTAGGCTTCGGCATGCCCCCCGGCTCGCCTTCGCTCGGCGAAATGATCGCGCAGGGCAAATCCAACCTGCAGGCCCCCTGGCTGGGCCTCTCCGCCTTCTTCACCATGTCGATCATGCTGTCGCTTCTGATCTTCGTCGGTGAGGCCGTCCGCGACGCATTCGATCCGAGGAAGACGTTCCGATGAGCGGAGACCACACCCCATTGCTTTCCGTCCGCAATCTATCCGTCGCCTTTCATCAGGGCGGCCAAACTTCGACCGCGGTCAACGGCGTCTCCTTCGATATCGCCAAGGGCGAAGTACTGGCGTTGGTCGGCGAATCCGGGTCCGGCAAATCGGTGTCGGCCAATTCGATCCTGAAACTGCTCCCCTATCCGTCCGCGAGCCATCCCTCGGGCGAAATCCTGTTTAAGGGCAAGGATCTGCTGAAGGCGTCCGATAATGAGTTGCGTGCCGTGCGCGGCAACGACATCACCATGATCTTCCAGGAGCCGATGACCTCGCTCAATCCGCTCCATACGATCGAAAAGCAGATCGGCGAAATCCTGGCGCTGCATCAGGGCGTGGTCGGCCCGGCGGCCCGTAGCCGCATCCTGGATCTCCTGAACCAGGTCGGCATCCGCGAGCCGGAAAAGCGCCTCAAGGCCTATCCGCACGAGCTCTCCGGTGGCCAGCGTCAGCGCGTGATGATCGCCATGGCGCTCGCCAATCGGCCGGAGCTTCTGATTGCCGACGAACCGACGACGGCCCTCGATGTGACGGTGCAGGCGCAGATCCTCCAACTGCTGCGCGACCTCAAGGGTGCGCATGGCATGTCGATGCTGTTCATCACCCACGATCTCGGCATCGTCCGCAAATTCGCCGATCGCGTCTGCGTCATGACCAAGGGCCATATCGTCGAGACTGGCACGGTCGAGCAGGTTTTCACCAATCCGCAGCATGAGTATACCCGGCATCTGCTTGCCGCCGAGCCGCGCGGCGAGCCGCCGGTGGGAGACATCAGCAAGCCCCTGGTCATGGAAGGCACCGACATCAAGGTCTGGTTCCCGATCAAGGCTGGGCTGATGCGCAAGGTGGTCGACCATGTGAAGGCGGTCGACGGCATCGATCTCAGGCTCAGGGCCGGGCAGACGCTCGGCGTCGTCGGTGAATCCGGGTCCGGCAAGACGACGCTCGGCCTGGCGCTGGCCCGGCTCATCTCCTCCAGAGGCCGCATCAGTTTTGTCGGCAAGGACATTGCGGATTATTCCTTCAAGGAGATGCGGCCGCTGCGCAACCAGCTTCAGGTCGTCTTCCAGGATCCCTATGGATCGTTGAGCCCGCGCATGTCGGTCGGCGAAATCATTGCCGAAGGGCTTAAGGTGCACGAGCAATCCTTGTCGGCGGAAGAGCGCGATCAGCGCGTCTGCTGGGCGCTGGAAGAGGTCGGCCTCGATCCCTCGACCCGCTGGCGCTTCCCGCATGAATTCTCCGGCGGCCAGCGTCAGCGCATCGCCATTGCCCGCGCCATGGTGCTGAAGCCGCGTTTCGTCATGCTCGACGAGCCGACCTCGGCGCTCGACATGAGCGTGCAGGCCCAGGTGGTCGATCTGCTGCGCGACCTGCAGCGGCGCCATGACCTTGCCTACCTCTTCATCAGCCATGATCTGAAAGTGGTGAAGGCGCTTGCCAACGAGCTGATCGTCATGCGCTTCGGCAAGGTCGTCGAGCAGGGTTCGTCAGCGGAGATTTTCCGTGCGCCCAAAGAGGATTACACTAAGGCGCTTCTCGCCGCAGCCTTCAACATCGAGGCGGTCCCCACCGCCGCCGTCCAGCAATAAAAGACAATCGCCATGCCGGTCAAAAGCCCTGTTCTCGTCGATCTGAAATTCACGCCTGAGGCCATCGTAGCAGCCCTTAAAACCGCGTTTGCGGATCGCGGCAGCATCAATCTCGCCGATCCCGCCAACAAGGGCGCGGATCTGAGCCAGGTCGACTATGCCCTTCTATGGAAGCCGGATGCCGATCTTTTTCAGCGCGCACCCAACCTCAAGGTGATCTTTTCCGGCGGTGCCGGCGTCGATTCCATGATGAATATCGCCGACCTTCCCGACATTCCCATCGTCCGTTTCGTCGACCGCAGCTTGACGGTGCGCATGACGGAATGGGTCGTGCTGCAATGCCTCATGCATTTGCGCGACGTCTTCGGTCACTTCAGGCACCAGCGCAAGCGCGTCTGGGGCCATCTTTCGGCGCCTGAGGCGCGCGAAGTCACGGTTGGGGTCATGGGTCTCGGCATTCTCGGCCTCGATGCCGCCGCCAAACTCAAGGTCATGGGCTTCGACGTCATCGGCTGGTCGCGGCAGAAAAAGCAGATTGACGGCATGGAAACCTTCGATGCCGGCGAACTCGATGCTTTTCTCGCGAGGACCGATATTCTCGTCGGCCTGCTGCCGCTGACGCCGGAGACGACGGGGCTCTACAATAGCGCGCTCTTTTCCAAGCTTCGTCGTAACGGCGCTCTGGGCAAACCGGTGTTCATCAATGCCGGACGCGGCAAGAGCCAGGTTCAGGCCGATATCGCCTCGGCGATCGAAACCGGCGTGCTCGGCGGCGCGTCGCTCGATGTCTTCGATGTCGAGCCGCTGCCGATGGACGACCCGCTCTGGGGCATGGAGAATGTCGTCATCACCCCGCATGATGCCGCGGTTTCCGAGGAATACTCACTGATGCGTCATGTCGAGGAGCAGATCGCCCGCTTCGAACGCGGCGAACCGCTGCAATATCTGGTGGATCGCAGCCGGGGCTATTGAGCGCCTTCGGAACCTTCCAGAGCCGCCTCCGTTTTCCAAAGAACGTTGCTGCCTCAAGATGAATTTGGAAGGAGGCTGTCATGCCACGGAAGCTGGAAATCCATACGCATTGGGAGGATTCTGATCGCCGTCTGCATGAGGAAAAGGAGTTGCCGGCGACCGAGGCCAAACAAGGCCATATGGGCGGCCGGGTGTTGGCGGTGCTCCTTGTCGCGCTTGCCCTGACGGCGGTCGTGTGGGCGCTGGTGGAATTATGGGACAGCAGACCCACGCAGACCGCGCCAGAGACTACGACCCTGGATCAGACCACGGCTCCAAAACCGCCGGTTCAAGGCAATTCCCAGCCGTAACGAATTTGGTCATCAGTCTCGATCCAAGACCGCCGCCACTATCCGGAGCAGCGTGTTTTAATTTAGTATCAATTTTCTTTCAGTGACTGGACTTTCGCTCAACATTTTTTGATAAGAAGAGCATTATACCCGCCGCCAGTGAGCTGGAAGGCGGAAAGCATGACGTCCGGGGCGCAGGGAGACGGGCAGGAACGAGATGACGAAGACGGATATCGCCACCCGTGTCTATAACCATACCTGGAAGCTCGATCCGATCATCCGCAGCCTGATCGATACGGATTTCTATAAGCTTCTGATGCTGCAGATGATCTGGAAGCTTTATCCAGATGTCGACGCCACCTTCTCCCTGATCAACCGCACCAAGAGCGTCCGGCTCGCCGAAGTGATCGACGAGAAGGAATTGCGCGAGCAGCTCGATCACGCGCGTACGCTCAGGCTTGCCAAAAAGGAGATGATCTGGCTGGCGGGTAACAGCTTCTACGGCCGCGCCCAGATCTTCGAGCCGGAATTCCTGGCCTGGCTGTCGAACTTTCAGCTTCCGGAGTACGAGCTATCCAAGCGTGACGGCCAGTATATTCTCGACTTCCACGGGTCGTGGAAGGAAACAACGATGTGGGAGATTCCGGCCCTCGCCATCATCAACGAACTCCGATCGCGCGCGGCGCTGAAGGCGCTTGGCCCCTTCACGCTCGATGTCCTCTATGCGCGGGCCAAGGCGAAGATGTGGGAAAAGGTCGAGCGGCTGAGAGAGCTGCCGAACCTGCGTATTTCCGATTTCGGCACCCGCCGGCGCCATAGTTTCCTCTGGCAGCGTTGGTGCGTGGAAGCGCTGAAGGAAGGTGTCAGCCATGCTTTCACCGGCACCAGCAACGTCCTTCTCGCCATGGATTCCGATCTCGAGGCCGTCGGTACCAACGCGCACGAGCTGCCGATGGTCGCGGCGGCGCTCGCCAAGACTGACGATGAGCTTGGCAAGGCGCCTTACAAGGTGCTGCGCGACTGGAACCGCCTCTACGGCGGCAACCTGCTGGTGGTTCTGCCCGATGCCTTTGGCACGGCTTCGTTCCTGCGCAACGCACCGGAATGGGTGGCCGACTGGACCGGTTTTCGTCCGGATAGCGCCCCTCCGATCGAGGGCGGCGAAAAGATCATCGACTGGTGGAAGAAGATGGGCCGCGACCCGCGCCAGAAACTTCTGATCTTCTCCGACGGCCTGGATGTCGATGCGATCATCGCCACCTACAAGCATTTCGAGGGCCGCGTGCGCATGGGCTTTGGCTGGGGCACCAACCTCACCAATGATTTCGCCGGCTGCGCCCCCACCGAAATCGAGGGTCTCAACCCCATCTCGATCGTCTGCAAGGTGATCCAAGCCAATGGCCGCCCGGCCGTAAAGCTCTCGGACAATCCGCAGAAGGCAACGGGCGAGCCTGCAGAGGTCGAACGTTATCTGAAGTTCTTTGGAGCCGAGGATCGCGTCGATCAAGAGGTGCTGGTGTAGGCATTCCTTTGGCAGGAACCAGCCGATGGTTCTTTACGCAAGGGGCTGATACTATATCGTCGGTATCGGTTACCTCCGGAGAATTCGATGTCACCCGCTTTGAAGGCCAGTGTAGAAATTGATCCTGACGTGAACGAGCGCCTGGAGAAGCTGGCTGCCAGTCGCCACCGTCACCCGAATCGGCTGCTGAACGAAGCCGTCAGGCAGTATGTGGAACGTGAGGAAAAGCGCGACTCTCTGTTGCAGGATGTGCGTCGTTCATTGGACGACTATCAGGCGACGGGCCTGCATGTGACGGGCGATGAAGTCATTGCTTGGTTAGAGACTTGGGGCGACGACGATGAGAAGGCCCCACCTGAATGCCATCGGTAAGGCTGACGCAGCGCGCTCTTCGTGACCTCGAGCGGATGAGGGCATTTCTGCGGTCCAAAAATGCTGCCGCGGCGAGGAAGGCATCAGCAAGGATTATTCAAACAATTCAGATATTGTCGAGCCAGCCCGATATGGGGCGGCCCGTGGAAGGCTCAGAACAAGGATTACGCGAGCTCATCGTTACGTTTGGGCGGGATGGCTATATTGTTCTCTACCAATATATTGGTGAGGACGTTCTTATAGCAGCCATCCGCCATGGCCGCGAAGATGGCTACAAGTAACAACGCGTCACTTACTGCACGCTCCGCGCCACCCGTTTGAACAGCGACCATTTGCCGTTTTCCCAGCGATATTGATCGGGTGAGATCACATAGGGCACGTCGCTGAGGTCGGTGCTGATCAATTCGAGCAGGTGCAGTCCCTGGGCGTCGTTTTCGTGGGTGAAGAATACCTTGTCGCGTGACAGGAAGGCAGCGATCGGCGCAGCGCCACCGGACTGGTCCTGCACCTGCGCCCAGAATTTCGGCAGGAAGGCGACGCTGGATTCGAACTGGCCGTCGATCTCGACATATTGGAACTGGCTGCGTTTGGCGATCTGCACGCCGGTCTTCGCCAGGAACTTATAGAGGTTATCCTGCGCCGTATCCGCCAGTTCGCCGACGTCAATGCCCCAGCCGTCCAATGCGGTGGTCATGACATAGCTGACCGCGGTCTCGCCATTGACGACGAAAAGCCTGACCAGATTCTCGGCCTCATCGAGATAGACGAATTGCGGCGGCTCGGGTTCGTCCTTGACTGCCTGTATCATCTGCTGCCGCGCCACGTCGACGAAGCTGCGCGATTTCAGCACCGGCAGCACCTTGCCGAGCTCGTCGCCGCCTTCCAACGCTTCGGTCATGTTGAGATAGTTGAGCAGAGCCCGAGCACGCGCCTGTCCTTTCTTTTCGCGCAGCGCCAGCAGCGCGTTGCTTAGGAATTTCGTCATCGTGTCGCCGTTGCGGCTGTGCAGCGTCAGGCTGCCGGCGCCCGGATCATAGTCGACTTTGATAACCTCCCCGAAAAAGGGCAGGCGCTCTTGCAGGTAGGCGGCAAAGCGCGCCTCGTTTTCCAGCGCTTCGTCAGGAATGTTGAGATCGAGGCTCTTGATCGCCGGCGTGCCGGCAGGCTGTGGCGCGGGCGGGGCTGGCGGCTCGATTTGCGTGTTCGGCCGTTTGCCTCTGCCGAAGAGCTTTTTCAGGAAGTTGAACACGCGATACATCCCCAAGCGGTATTCCTGCAAAACCTAACGTGCCACCAGCTCGTGTGCAATGCCGATACCTAATTGATTGCGTGACTTGCGTAAGTGCCTGCTTGTCCGCACTAAAAAGGCGTATAGTCTGCAAAAACAGGCTGATCGGGCCGATTGCGAGAAGGGCGGCGCATATGAGTATTGTCGGGGGTGGCAGGCGGTCGATTGGAGCTCTGCTTCTATGTCTTATTGCATTTGCCGTACCGGCTGCGGTCCATGCGCAAACTGCGGCCGCACCATCGGCCGCCGCTCCGCCACCGGAGAAGGTCCGCGAACTCATTCAGTTGATGAACGAGCCCGACGTCAAACAGTGGCTTGCGTCACAGGTGAATGCCAAGCCTGCGTCGACGGACAATCCTAGCTCGGGCGGCGGCCAGATGTCGGAATTGTCCGATACGCTCGGCCATACCCGACGGCACCTGGAGATAGTGTCTCAAGCCGCGATGACATTGCCTTCCGAGGTGATGACGGCCACCAAGCGGCTTGAAAACGAAGGTGAGGCGGCGGGCCGGGTGCGCATCGGCATTCAGGCGGTGGTGCTGTTTTTCTTTGGTCTCGTGGCCGAACTGGTGGTTGCCCGCCTGATCAATGCCAAGCATATGCAGCGTACCGAGCGGGCGGCCGGGGTTGAGACCGAATTGCAGGCCGCGCGCTTCCAGTTCATGGGCGGCGTGGTGCCGGCCATCGTTCATGGCGTGGCGATGCTGGTTCCGCTTCTCATCTTCGATTGGCCGCCGATCATCGAAAGTTTTGCAATCGCCTGCGTCATCGCGATCGTCTCCATAAGGCTGGCGGTCTCGCTCGGCAGACTGCTGATGGAGCTGATAGCGATGCGAAGGGCGAGCGATGTTCTCGATGAGGATGGTGGCGCTGCGCGGATCGCCGAGCGGCGGCGCGTCGCGAAATACTGGTACAGGCGAGGCACCCTTTTCGTCATCTATTTCGCCTGCGGCTGGGCGGTGGTCCAGGCCATGGAGCCGCTCGGCTTCTCCGATGGCGCCCGCGCTCTGGTCGGCTATACGCTTGGCATCGGCCTGTTCCTGATTGCCGTCGAAGCTGTCTGGGCGCGTCCCGCGCATGCTGGAACGAATGGCAGGAAGGTCATCTCGTGGCTGTTGACCATCTATTTCGCCGCGCTTTGGTGCCTGTGGGTGAGCGGCTTCAATGGTCTGCTCTGGCTTGGCATCTATGTCATTCTGCTGCCGCGCGCGCTTTCGGTGTCGTCGCGGGCGGTGGAAGCGCTGCATGATGCGGCTGGCGGTGTTCTCGGTGCTGGCACGCTTGCGACAGTGCTGCTCGACCGCGGCGTACGCGCCGTCATCATCGCGCTTGCTGCCCTCTGGCTCGGCCATATGCTCGGTGTTGAAGCAACCATGATGATGAGGCCGCCTGAATCCATGATCGACCGCATCGCACGCGGCATCATCGGTGGCATCGTCATTCTGCTCGCCGCCGATTTGCTCTGGCATCTGTCGAGGACCTACATCAATGCCAAGCTGTCCGCGTCTGCGCCGCTCGTCAGCGACAGCGAGGAGATGAGGGCCCGGCGCGCTCGGCTGCACACGCTGCTGCCGATCTTCCGCAATATCCTTGCCGTGGCCATCGGCATCATCGCCATCATGATGGTGCTGTCGGGTCTCGGTATCGAGATCGGGCCGCTGATCGCCGGCGCCGGCGTGGTCGGTGTTGCCGTCGGTTTTGGCGCGCAGACCATCGTCAAGGATGTCATCAGCGGCATCTTCTATCTCTGGGATGATGCCTTCCGCATCGGCGAATATATCGAAAGCGGCAACCACAAGGGCGTGGTGGAATCCTTCAGCCTTCGCTCGGTGAAACTTCGTCATCAGCGCGGCCCGCTGGCGACGGTTCCCTTCGGCTCGCTCGGAGCGGTCAACAACATGAACCGCGATTGGGCGATCGACAAGATCATCATCAAGGTCACCTACGACACCGATTTGACGAAGACCAAGCGGATCATCAAGGAGATCGGCCAGCGACTGCTCGATGATCCGGAACTGGCACCCAACATCATCCAGACGCTGAAGATGAAGGGTGTCGAGCAGTTCGGTGATTTCGCGATCGAGATTAGGCTGGCGATCACCACCAAGCCCGGCGAAGTCTCCGTCATCCGTCGTAACGCCCTGGCGATGATCAAGCAGGCCTTCGATGAAAACGACATCCATTTTGCCTTCCCGACGGTCCAAGTCGCAAGCGAGAAGGATGCCGCCGCAGCGGCCGCCCGCCAAGTGATCGAGATGCGGACGGCGGGCATCGAAGGTGTTGAACAAACCGGGTAACCGCCACACATCACTCAAGCACGAGTGCGGTCCGACCTCCGTACGGTTCGCTCTCGCGCGCCATCTTTGATGCATCCATCCTTTTGGAGGTTATGTTATGGACTATCGCTATCTCGGCGGATCGGGTTTTCGCGTGCCGGTCCTGAGCTTCGGTACCGGCACCTTCGGCGGCAAAGGCGAGTTTTTCGGTGCCTGGGGCGCCACCGACGTCAATGAGGCAAGCCGTCTGATCGATATATGCCTCGATGCCGGTCTCAATTTCTTCGACAGCGCCGATGTTTATTCCGGCGGCGTTGCCGAGCAGGTGCTGGGCGAGGCGATCAAGGGTCGCCGCGACAAGGTGCTGATTTCCACCAAGGCAACCTTTCGCTCGGGCGATGGGCCGAATGATGTCGGCTCTTCGCGCTTCCACCTGATCAAGGCCGTGGAAGCTTCACTGAAGCGCCTGCAGACCGATCATATCGACCTCTTCCAGTTGCATGGCTTCGATGCCATGACACCGGTCGAGGAAACGCTGTCGGCGCTCGACGATCTCGTGCGTGCCGGCAAGATTCGCTATGTCGGCTGCTCGAATTTCTCCGGATGGCACCTGATGAAGTCATTGGCGGCGGCCGATCGCCACAACCTGCCGCGCTATGTCGCGCACCAGGCCTATTATTCGCTTGTCGGCCGCGATTACGAGTGGGAACTCATGCCGCTTGCTGTCGATCAGAAGGTCGGCACCGTCGTCTGGAGCCCGCTCGGCTGGGGCCGCCTGACCGGCAAGATTCGTCGAGGCCAACCATTGCCGGAGGTCAGCCGCTTGCACAAGACGGCGGACAATGGCCCACAGGTGGACAACGAGTATCTCTACACTGTGGTCGATGCGCTTGACGAGATTTCGAAGGAAACCGGCAAGACTATCCCGCAGGTGGCCCTGAACTGGCTGCTGCAGCGGCCGACAGTGTCGAGCATTATCGTTGGCGCCCGCGACGAAGGCCAGTTGCGCGACAATCTCGGTGCCGTCGGTTGGAACCTGACCACGGAGCAGGTCGCCCGCCTTGACGCCGCCAGCGCCCAGACGCCCACCTATCCCTATTGGCATCAGCGCGGCTTTAGTGAACGCAATCCCTTTCCTGCCGGCTGAGGATTTTTATGGGGTCGGCGCTGGTAAGCGCCGGCCTCAGAACGTTTCCTTATAGGGGCGCAGGTCGATCTCCTGCGTCCAGGCGGAGGGATGCTGGCGGTGGATATGCCAGTAGGTCTCGGCGATGGCATCGATGTTGAGCAGCGCGTCGGCCTCCACGTCCGGCCGCCTTGACCGCAATCTTTCGCCGTCGATGCCGCCATCGATGATGGTGTGGGCGACATGCAGGCCAAGCGGCCCGAACTCCCGCGCCATGCTCTGGCTGATCATCCTTAAGCCCGCCTTGGCGGCGGCGAACTGCGCATATCCTGCCTTGCCGCGCAGGCTTGCCGAAGCGCCGGTAAAGATCACTGTGCCGCGTCCGAGGGGGACGAGATGCCGGGCCGCCTCCCGCCCGACGAGGAAGCCGCCGAAACAGCAGATGCGCCAGAACTCCTCGAACTCGGCGGCGGTGACGCCGCGAAAGCCGACATGACGATTGATGCCGGCGTTAAAGACGATGAAGTCCGGCGGATCGATCTCATCCTGCGGCGCAAAGGCATGCTCGAACAGCCGCTTCACCGCGGCTTCGTTGGTCGCATCGGTTTCTATCGCTTCGGCACTGCCGCCAGAGGCATTGATGGCGTCAGCGACCTTGGTGATCTTTTCCAACGTCCGGCTGGCGATGATGACATGGTAGCCTTTGTCGGCCAGCAGCCGGCAGAGGGCTGCGCCGAGACCTTGTTCCGCTCCCACTCCAACGATGATGGCGCTTGGCATACTCATTCCGCAGCCTCCCTGGCGTCCAATGTCGGATAATCCGTATAGCCCTCTGCGCCGCCGCCGTAAAAGGTCGGGCGATGATAGGGGTTGAGGCTCGCGCCGCGGCGAATGCGCTCCGGCAGATCGGGATTGGCGATGAACAGTCGGCCGAAAGCGATGGCGTCAGCATGGCCGGCGGCGAGGGTAGTCTCGGCGGTTTCAGGCTTGAAATTGCCGGCGGCGATCAAGGTTCCGGACCAAGCAGGACGGAAGAGCTCCGCTGCCGACGGTACGTTCTTGTGGTCGACTTCGGCTTGGCCGGCGCCGCTGGCGCGCGGTTCGATCAGGTGCAGATAGGCAAGGTGCAGCCGGTCGAGCTCGCGGATGACATGGCCGTAGAGCCGCAACGGATCGTCCTCGCCGCTGTCATTGGCAATGCCGAAGGGGGAGAGGCGGACGCCGACGCGATCCGAACCCCAGACCTTGGACACCTCCTCGATCACTTCGAGCAGCAGGCGTGTCCGGTTCTCGATCGAACCGCCATATTGGTCAGTGCGTTGGTTCGAACGGGCCTGCAGGAATTGTTCGATCAGATAGCCGTTGGCGCCGTGGATTTCGACACCATCGAAACCGGCCGCCTTCGCATTGGCAGCCGCCCGGCCGTAGACGTCGATCAGCAGGGGCATCAGATCAGTATCGATTGCCTGCGGCGTCTCGAAGGGCACGCGCTCGAATGACGCCGTGAAAGCATTTCCGGCAGCCGCGATCGCCGACGGCGCGAATGGCAGGTCGCCATCAGGCTGATGCGAGGAATGGGAAATGCGGCCAACATGCCAGAGCTGCAGAAAGATCCGGCCGCGCTTGGCGTGAACCGCTTGGGTGATCGCTTTCCAGCCGGCGATCTGCTCCGACGTATGGATGCCCGGTGTTGCCGGCATTCCCTGTCCGGCGGGCGAAATCTGCGAACCCTCGGAAATGATCAACCCGCCCCTCGACGCGCGCTGCGCATAATATTCGACGTTCATCGCTGAAGGCACGTTGCCCGGCTGGCCTGCCCGCATGCGCGTCAACGGCGCCATGACGACACGATGCGCCAGTTCGTATGGACCGACGGCGAGCGGCGAAAACAAAGTAGTTGTCATGAAATTCTCCTGCCTGGAGCGGATTTTGCTCCCTGGGCGGAAGGGCCGGTCAGCGGCGGTTCGGTCTGGGGAGATTCGAAATATGATGATCATCATTTATCCGAACAATCGGACGTGCGCAACCAAATCCCGCGCGAGCAAGATCCGGAGAATGATGATTCCGCCGGGTTCCTGCCGGAGCCTTGGGCTACCCAGTAATCTTGCGAAGGAAAGTCAGCATCGCATCGTTGAACTGCCCCGGCCGCTGCAGCGGCGCGAAATGGCTGACGCCGGGAAGCAGGATAAGCCCCGCGCCCGAGATGCTGCGGGCGAGATGGTCGGCGTGGTCGCGCTTGATGAATTCGTCGTGCTCGCTATGCACGATGGCAACAGGCACGTCGATCTCGGCGAGATCGGAGGCAGAATAGTTCGGCTCCGTCCGCTGCATCAGGCTGACTGCCTGAACGAAGGCGTCGAACTGATCCGGCGTGGCCGAAAGCGCGGCATAGTCCTTCACATGTCGGGAAAAGCAACGGTCGATGATCGGCGTGGGCACGAATTCCTTTGTGCCGCTGGGGTCCATGTTGCACGCGAAATAGAAAACGCCTGCAATGCGCGCCGGATTGGTCCTAGCGAGGATCAAGCCGGTGCATGCCCCGTCGCTCCATCCGACGACGGCTGCTTTTTCAATGTGCAGCCTGTCCATCACGGCCAGCACGTCCGATGCCATCAGCTCATAGCTATAGGGTCGCAAATCGCGGGTGCTGCGCCCGTGGCCACGGCTATCGATGACGACGGCGCGATAGCCGGCATCGATCAAGGCCGGAACCTGATATCCCCAATTGCCGCTGTTTCCGAGGCCGCCATGCAGCAGGATCACCGGCATGCCGGACCCATAGGCCGCATACCAGATGCGGGCGCCGTCGTTTTCGACATGACCATGGACATCCGTGGCCGGCAGTGTCGCCGCGCCCTCTGCGGCAAATTTTTCGAGATCGTCGTCCTGGAATCCCATGCTGATCCGCCTCCCTGATGCCGTCCTTATATCGCATGACGCCGTGAACCCGAAACCTGGAAGAGGCTTCGCCGGCCGTTGGTGCGCTAGAAGAACGGACGCAGGGCGAGTTCGGTACCAAGCACGATGAGAGCGATCAGGAACCATCGGCGAAACGTTGCGGGACTGACCTTGCGTCGGATTGCCTGTCCCAGCCACATTCCGAGCAGCGCCGGCGCTACGGCGAGCGAGGACATCGCCAGATTATCGAGCTGAAAGGCTCCGCGCGCCGCCAATCCGATTGCAAGGGCGATGGTCGAAACCGTGAAGGAAAGCCCGAGCGCCTGGATCAGATCGTCCTTGCCCAATGCGAGGGCCTGAAGATAGGGAACGGCGGGAATGACAAGGACTCCGGTACCGCCAGTGACCGCGCCGGTCATCAGACCGATCAGCGCCGACAGCCAGGGTTCGGCCCTTTTCGGCACGGACAGTTGCCGGGCAAACAGGGTGTAGCCGGCATAGATGATCAGGGCGGCACCCAGCGCCATCGTGATCCACTGCGTATTGTCGCTCGCCAGCATCGAGGTGGCGGCGACCGTGCTGACAAGAATGCCGAGCAGCATGGGCCATAGCCTTCCGGCGAGGGCTGCGAAACTCGGTCCGGCGAACAACTGCCAGACATTGGAGACGAAGGACGGCACGATCAGCAAGGCGGCCGCCGCCACCGGCGGCATGATAGCGCCCAGCAGCCCCATGGCGACCGTCGGCAAGCCCATGCCGGTGACACCCTTGACGATGCCGGCGAGGAGGAAAGTTGAAGCGGTGGCAAGGATCAGCCAGGAAGAATGGTCGAACATGCCGCCATTTGTGGCAATTCCGCTGGCCGTCCGCAATGCGGATGATCCTAACTCAGCCTTTGGCTGTTCCGAAGGCTGGGGGCATGATAGCCTTCCGGCCCATGCGTTTCGATCTCACCGACCTTCGCCTGTTCCTGCTCGTCGTCGAGGCGGGCAGCATCACCCATGGAGCGGCGCGCGCCAATCTTGCGCTTCCTTCGGCCAGCGAACGGCTACGCGGAATGGAAGAGGTGAGCGGCGTGCGGCTGCTCGAACGCCGCCGCAGGGGGATCGCGCCGACGGCCGCCGGCGAGGCTCTGGCACACCACGCTCGTATCATCCTTCGGCAGATCGACCATATGCGGGGCGAGTTGGGCGTCTATGCCAAGGGGCTGAAGGGCAATATCCGGCTGCTGGCGAACACGGCCGCCATTACGGAATTTCTTCCCGAGGCGCTTGCGCCCTATCTCGCAACGCGTCCGCATATCGACATCGATCTGAATGAGCGGCTGAGCACCGAGATCGTGAAGGCGGTGGCGGGCGGCCTAGCGGAGATCGGCATTATCTCGGACGCCGTCGATGCCGGCAATTTGCAGCTCCTGCCCTTCGCCATCGATCGCCTCCTTCTCGTCCTGCCTGCCGATCATCCCTCGGCTTCAGCAAAGGCGCTTGCGTTTGTGGAAGTCGTCGGACAGGAATTCGTCGGATTGACGATCGGCAGCCCCTTGCAGGAGCATATCGACGAGCATGCGGCCCGTGCGGGCCATCCGCTGAAGTTTCGGGTCCGGATGCGAACATTCGAGGGCATCTGCCGAATGGTGGCCCAAGGCGTCGGCATCGGGATCGTGCCGGAAACCGCCGCGAAAAGATGCCGTCGATCGATGCCCATTCGCTCTGTCCGGCTGACCGACGACTGGGCAACACGCCGTCTCCTGCTCTGCATGCGTGCTATTGAGGACCTGTCTCCCTTCGCGCGCGATTTGGTCGAGCATCTGAGGACGATGGCGAAAGGCAAGGCGGGATCGCAATGAAATAATAAGAGGCCGAAGGTGAGGTCCCGCGGCTTTCCAGCACAACTCTAATCGCCGGACGACCCGGCATACCACATGCGCTGGAGCAGATCATCGCGGCGAACGAATTGGTGATAAAGGGCCGCACCGGCATGAAACACCAGCAGCCCGACAAGCAAGAAGGCACCCAAACCATGCGGTATTCGCGGCGGATAATCGGTGAAGTCGGGCAACATCGCCCCAGGCGCCCCAAATATAGCGGGTGCCGCGCCGCTTAGGATCATCATGCCGATGCCGCTGGCAGCCATACCAAGAATGACGAGGTAGAAGGCGATGTGAACCCCGCCCGCGATGCGCTCCTGCCAGAGAGGCAATCCCTCCGCCGGCAGTGGCTTCCGATCAAAACGCCACCACCAGACAATGCGAAGCAGCGTCAAGAACAGAATTGCGATCGCTACTGGAATATGGAAACGCAGGAAAGCAGCCTTGCTGGCCGCGTCCATAGCATTTGCGGCCCGGAAACCGGAGCCGAGCAGGGCCAGGATCAGGATGGCGCTCAGCCAGTGAATTGAGACTGCGACAGCGCCATAGCGATCAGACCTGCTCTTCAGCATCTTCATTTCTTTCCAGTTTGCCGCGCAGCACCGACATGACCCCGCGCATCGTTTCGATGTCCTCGACCAAGAGCCCGTCCGAGAGATCGTTGACCCAGGGGGCTTGCAGACGCATGGCGGCGTCGAATGTCTGCCTGCCCTTGTCCGTCATCAGGATGAGCTGCGCCCGCCGGTGGTGCGGATTGGGCTCGAAGGCAACGAGTCCGTCCTTCTCCAGATCGTTGACGATGCGCTGCACATTTTGGCGGTTGGCTCCCATGTCGCGCGCCAGCCACGCAACCGGCTGCGGCCGGTCCGCCGAATTGATAGCGCCGAGGATTTGCCAGCGGGCACTCGTCAGGCCGAGCGGAGCAACCAGCCTGTCGCCGGAGGCGAGCACGCGGCTGTGAAGCCTGAATAGATCGAGAATCAGACCGGTCAGGGCGATTCCGACCGGCGTTCGTTTGGTCTCTTGCATTTGTCATCCTGTATTCTATTTGACATCATAATGTCAATTATCTACGTGTATGGCGTCAGATTGACATCATGCAACCATATCGAACGGAGCACACCATGTCACCAATGCGCCCAATGGACCCCTCATTTCCGATTGACCGCCAAATCACCGTCGAAGCCGCCCCCGTTGTCCTCGTGAATCTCTTCACGCTCGATAAGGCGGATGAGGAGACGTTCCTCAATGCATGGCAAGACGATGCCGCGTTCATGAAGCGGCAGCCGGGTTTCATTTCGACCCAGCTTCATCGCGCGGTCGGCGAGAGCCCCGCCTATCTGAACTATGCCGTCTGGGAGACTATGGCTGATTTCCGAGCCGCCTTCACGCATCCGGAGTTCAGGAAAAAAATCTCGGCCTATCCATCCTCGTCCGTTGCCTCGCCCCATCTGTTCCAGAAGGTCGGGGTCCCTGGCATCTGCGTGGCATAGACGCGGCTGCGGCAAGAAACTGAAAAGAAGAAAAAAGCGAGAGTCGACGCGGCTCACACTCAAAGTTCTCGCCACGCAATGCTTGCTGGCGTCATGCTGTCGATCGGCATGACGCTTCGCGGCTACCGGAAGAGAATAAAAAGCTGAAATGATTATCGAAAATTTCGAGAATGGCGGACAGGGAGGGATTCGAACCCTCGGTACGCTTTCACGTACACACGCGTTCCAGGCGTGCGCCTTAAACCACTCGGCCACCTGTCCTTTGGCGTTTCGCAACCGGTCAGGAGGCAAATCGTCGGAACGGCCGCGATATATACCGATGAATTTCTTAGGATCAACCCGAATCTGACAGATTTTTGACTTCCCGACAGAAAACTCCAGACCTTTGGTCCATTGCGCTTATCCGGCTCCGATCATATCTAAGAAGAAGGACGGAGCGGAATGCAGTAACCCAGTCGACTATGGCCGACGGGAAGTGAGTATGCGGAGGGTTCGATGCGTTTCTTGTTGCGTTTTGCCAGTCTCGTCGCGCTGGTCGTTGCGGTGGTCGCCGGCACCATCGATTCCATCCAATCGGTTGCGGCCTCCGCCGTGGTGCTGACCCCGATGGAGGATGCCTGGAACGATGTCAGCCCGTCGTCCCTTGCGACCGTCCAGTCGCTGATTTCCTATTATATCCATCCGCGCCTTTATGATCTGGCCGTGCAGTGGTTGCTGTTCCAGCCGGCTTTCGCGGTGTTCTTGGCGATCTCGCTGCTTTTGTGGATGGCCGCCTACAAGAAGCCGCCGGTTGCCGGTCGCTTCAGCGTTTAGACCGCCCGGGCGCAGTAAGAATCCGGTCCACTGGGCGCTGGAGACGGGAGATGGAACTTGCTTGACCACGACCTCGGCCCCTTCGGCATCAGAGCGACCCGGTGGCATATCGCTGCTGGCCTGACATACATTCCCGCAACACCCTTTCACCGTCTTGGAATTCATATGGGAGCGCCGGTTAACGCCTCCTGCCGGTGCGACGGCTGGCAGCATCGCCGCGTTCAGTCGCATGGCGATATCGATATCGTTCCGGCCGGATTGGATGGCGAATGGGAAGACGACGCCGACTGCACAATTCTGCGCTTGTGGATAAGCCCCGCGATCATGCGCGGTGCGGCGGAGGATATGGAGATCGATCCAGACAGCATTGCCATCCGTCCCAAGTTTCAGCATCGCGATCCAGGTATCGAGCACATCGCCCTGGCGCTGGAAACGCAAACGAAGGTGGATGAACCCGCCGATCGCCTGTTCGTTGAAAGCCTTGGCAGGGCGCTGGCGGTGCGGCTCATCGCTGGTACATTCGATGCGACAACCGTTTCGGCTAGGCAAAAGCTTTCATCGAACCAGAGACGCAGGCTGGTCGAGTTCATTGAATCCCATCTTGATGGGGATTTATCGCTGGCACAGTTGGCGGAGGTGGCGGCGATCAGCGTTTCGCATCTGAAGGTGCTGTTTCGCCGCTCGTTCGGCATGCCGGTGCATCAATATGTGATCCGCCGCCGGGTGGAGCGCGCCAGACACCTGCTTGCCATGGGAGAGCTGTCGATCAGCCAGATCGCGCTCGCCGCAGGCTTCGCCCATCAGAGCCATATGGCACAGGCGATGAAGCGCATTCTCGGCATAACACCGACCGGCATCGCCCGGATGAGGCGATAGTCCAGGGAAGGTCGCGTCGGCACGGTATTTTGCTGTCCATTTCTGCTCTCCATTGTCCGATCCTGTGCGACAGGACGCATAAAAACAGCATGCTCCACATCCACGATGAACGTTTGAGGATGAAGAGATGTTCGTAATTTTGGGCGCGACCGGAAAGATTGGGCGGGCGACGATTGCCGAGCTTCGCCGCCAGGGCGCACCGGTAAGAGCCGTCGTGCGACGTCAAAATAGCGCCGATGATCTAAGCGCCATGGGTTGCGATGTCGCCATCGCCGATATTCAGGACAGTGCGGCTCTTTCTGAAAGCATGAGAGGCGCGACGGCCGTGCAGATCATCTGCCCCACAAGCGTTCAGGCGGATGATGCAGCCGCGGAGATGAAAAACAGCATAAGAACGATCGTCGATGCACTCGACCGGAACAGGCCGAGCTCCGTTCTAGCGATCTCCGACTACGGCGCGCATCTTGCATCCGACACAGGCATCACGCTGATTTTCCATCATCTGGAATCCGAACTGAAAAAGCTGCCCGCCGCTCTGACCTTCCTGCGCTCGGCCGAACACATGCAGAATTGGAGCCGCCAGATCGGACGCGCGATCGAGACCGGGGTGCTCCCAAGCCGGCATCATCCGGTCACTAAACTATTTCCCACCGTGTCGGCTCCCGATGTCGGCGTTATTGCGGGCGAATTGCTGCTATCCGGCACCCAGGCACCTCTCAGCATCATTCATGCGGAGGGGCCAGATCGCTACAGCGTCGAGGATGTTGCGCGGATTGCTGGAGAGCTTGCCGGCCGGAAAATTATCGCCAGCGAGATGCCTCGCCTGGACTGGATCCCTGCACTCGTTCGGGGAGGAATAAGCGCAAGCTATGCCGAACTGGTTGCGGAATTGTATGACGCCCACAATGCCGGACGGATCGATGCGGAGCCGGGTGTCGGCGATATAAGACGCGGCCGAACCGGACTGCGCGAGGTTCTGACTTCGATGATGAAAAGCTTATGACTGAGGGATCTCGACACGACGAGCTGCCTCGCGAAATCGGGCGATCAAATGCGTTTTGGACAATCGCTTTGATATAGATTACTCGAGTATCGAGGCAACCGATCGTGAATGCCGCAAGCGTTTAAGACCGTTCTTGCCACATCGGCCATCCGACCTTGTTTGGCTAATAAAATCGCAGTTTGAGGGCGAAAATGTTCAAAAATCAGCTCTCTTGGGCGGGTTTTTGGCAATTCCCACAAATCTTTACCAACTGAAAAATTTCTCGTGAATTTTTCCTGCAGCCATGCAAGGATGCGCCAGCTTGGCCTCGGGGGAGGCCGGCGGTTCCGCAGACATGTCCGGTCAACGGACTTGCGGGAGGACCCAACAAGATAGCAACAATAGGGCTGCAACTCATGAAAAAATCCCTTTTGACCCTTTTCGCCTTGGCTGCCATGTCGGCAACGGCGCTTGCGGCCGACATTAAGCCGGCGATCGTTTATGGCACCGGCGGCAAGTTCGACAAGTCCTTCAACGAAGCGGCCTATAACGGCGCCGAAAGGTTCAAGAAGGAAACCGGCGTCGCCTATCGCGACTTCGAGCCGACGGGCGACACCCAGGGCGAACAGGCGCTGCGCAACTTCGCCAGCAAGGGCTTCAATCCGGTTATCGCCGTCTCCTTCGCCTGGACGTCCGCTCTGCAGAAGGTTGCTGCCGAATATCCGAAGACCCAGTTCGTTCTGATCGACGACAGCCTCGACCTGCCGAACGTTCGTTCCGTCAAGTTCAAGGAAAATGAAGGTTCCTACCTCGCCGGCGTCATGGCTGCCATGGCTTCGAAGACCGGCAAGATCGGCTTCGTCGGCGGCATGGACATTCCGCTGATCCGCAAGTTCGAATGTGGTTATGAGCAGGGCGCCCGCGCCGCCAATCCGAAGATCGAAGTCTTCCAGAACATGACCGGCACGACCGGCGCTGCCTGGAACGACCCGGTTCGCGGCGGCGAGCTCACCAAGAACCAGATCGACCAGGGTGCTGACGTTGTTTACGCGGCTGCCGGCGCGACTGGCCTCGGCGTGCTGCAGACGGCTGCCGACAACAAGAAGCTTTCGGTCGGCGTCGACTCCAACCAGAACTACCTGCATCCGGGTTCGGTCCTGACTTCTGTCGTCAAGCGCGTCGACCTCGCCGTCTATAACGCCTTTACCGATGCCAAGAACGGCAAGTTCACGGCCGGCACGCAGGAACTCGGCCTCAAGGAAGAGGGCGTGGGCGCTGCCATGGACGACAACAACAAGCCGCTCGTCACGCCGGAAATGAAGGCCGCCGTCGACAAGGCAACCGCCGACATCATCTCCGGCACGATCAAGGTGCACGACTACACGACCGACAACGCCTGCCCGAAGAGCTGATATGAAATAAGGGCGTATGACGTATTCAAACGTCATACGCCCTTTTCTTATCCGGAAGCCTGATTTCTGGAGCTGCGTAGTGAGCCAAACGCCTGCCATCGAACTCGTGGGCATCGACAAGAAGTTCGGTGCCGTCCATGCCAACAAAGACATCAACCTGACCGTTTCCAAGGGCTCGATCCACGGAATCATCGGTGAGAACGGTGCCGGGAAGTCGACTCTGATGTCGATCATCTACGGCTTCTATCATGCCGACAGCGGCGAGATCCGCATCAACGGCAATCCCATCGCCATCCGCGACAGCCAGACGGCCATTGCCGCCGGCATCGGCATGGTGCACCAGCATTTCATGCTGGTCGATAATTTCACCGTGCTCGAGAACGTCATGCTCGGCGCCGAAGGCGGCGCTTTGTTGGCGAAGGGTGTCACGGCTGCCCGCGCCGAACTGAGGCGCCTGGAAACGGATTACGGCCTGGATGTCGATCCGGACGCCTTGATCGAGGAGCTTCCAGTCGGTCAGCAGCAGCGCGTCGAAATTTTGAAGGCCATGTATCGCGGCGCCGAGATCCTCATCTTGGACGAGCCGACCGGCGTTTTGACACCGGCCGAAGCCGACAATCTGTTCCGGATTCTCCGCGTGTTGCGCGATCAGGGCAAGACCATCATCCTCATCACCCATAAGCTGCGCGAAATCATGGCCATCACCGATACGGTGTCGGTCATGCGCCGCGGCGAAATGGTTGCCACGCGCAAGACGGCGGAAACCACCGTCGAAGAGCTCGCCGAGCTGATGGTCGGCCGTCGCGTGTTGCTGCGCGTCGAAAAAGGCTCTGCCCATCCCGGCGAGGTCGTGCTCTCCGTCCGCAATCTGACCGTCAAGGACGGCCGTGGCGTTACCATGGTCGACAATGTTTCCTTCGACGTCCGCGCCGGCGAGATCGTCGGCATCGCTGGCGTCGCCGGTAATGGTCAGTCGGAGCTATTGGAGGCGATCGCCGGCATCCGCAAGCCCGCCTCGGGCGAAATCCACCTGCACGGCGAGCCGATCGGCACCGCCGATCCCGCGGCCTTGCGTGAACTCGGCCTCGCCCATATTCCGGAAGACCGCCATCACATGGGCCTCGTCCTCAAGTTTGAGGAATATGAAAATTCCATGCTCGGCTACCACCGTGATGTGAAATACGGCAGGGCCGGCATGCTCGATCTCGACGCCATGCGCAAGGATGCAATTGAAAAGATCGAGAAATACGACATTCGCCCGCCAAACGCCCGGCTGAAGACCGCCAATTTCTCTGGCGGCAACCAGCAGAAGATCGTTGTCGCCCGCGAGATCGAGCGCGATCCGAAGGCTCTGCTGATCGGCCAGCCGACGCGCGGCGTCGACATCGGCGCCATCGAGTTCATCCATCGCCGCATCATCGAGATGCGCGATGCCGGCAAGGCGATCCTGCTGGTGTCGGTGGAGCTGGATGAAATCCGCGCCCTTTCGGACCGCATCCTCGTCATGTTCGCCGGCCACGTCGTCGGCGAAAAAACGGCTGACGCCGGTGAACAGACACTCGGCCTGATGATGGCCGGCATTGCCGCATGAGGCCTTGATGAGCACTGCATCCGTTCCGCTTCCCAATTGGATCAATTATGGCCTGATCCCGGTCCTCAACCTCGTTATCGCTTTCCTGATTTCCGGTCTCGTGGTCTGGTTCATCGGCGAAAGCCCGCTGGATGCGCTGAACCTGCTCTTGCAGGGCGCGCTCGGCAGCGGCGAGGGCATCGGCTTCACGCTGTTCTATGCCACGAGCTTCATTTTCACCGGCCTATCGGTGGCCGTCGCCATTCATGCGGGCCTGTTCAACATCGGCTCGGAAGGCCAGGCCTATGTCGGCGGCCTCGGCTGCGCGCTTGTGGCGCTGACGCTCGACAATTATGTGCCCTGGTATGTGACGATGCCTTTCGCGGTCATCGGCTCAGCCATTTTCGGCGCGCTTTGGGCTCTCATTCCCGCCTGGCTGCAGGCTAAGCGCGGCAGCCACGTGGTCATCACCACCATCATGTTCAACTTCATTGCCTCGGCGATGATGAATTTCATCCTGGTGCATGTGCTGATCGTACCCGGCAAGATGGCGCCGGAAACCCGTACCTTCCTCGCGGGCGGTCAGCTTCCGAAGTTGGACTGGCTGATGGGCATCTTCGGTTCGACGATCGGTGCGGCACCCCTCAACGTGTCCTTCCTGATCGCGCTGGTCATGTGCTTCCTCGTCTGGATGCTCGTCTGGCGCACCAAGCTCGGCTATGAAATGCGCACGCTCGGCCTCAGCCCAACGGCTGCCGTCTATGCCGGCATTCCGTATGCCCGCACGGTCATCATCGCGATGCTGCTCTCGGGCGGCTTGGCCGGCATGATGGCGCTCAATCCGGTGATGGGCGCTTCGGCCCGCCTGCAGGTCGAGTTCGTGCTTGGCGCCGGTTTCGTCGGCATCGCCGTATCCCTGATGGGCCGCAACCATCCGGTCGGCATCATCCTTGCGGCGATCCTGTTTGGGATTCTCTACCAGGGCGGCGATGCGCTTTCCTTCGACATGCCCAACATCACGCGCGACATGATCGTGGTTATCCAGGGCCTCGTCATCCTGTTCGCCGGCGCGCTCGAATATATGTTCCGGCCCGCGATGGTGCGCACCTATCAAAAATTAGCCAGGGCCTGAGGATCGGACGATGGAATATTATGATCTCCTCATCAGCATATTTGGCTCGACCATCCGCCTGTCGATTCCGCTGATCTTTACGGCCCTTGCCGGCCTGTTTTCCGAGCGCGCCGGCATTTTCGACATCGGTCTCGAAGGCAAGATGCTGGCGTCCGCGTTCGCCGCCGCCTGTGTCGCCTCCGTCTCCGGCTCGGCCTGGGCTGGTCTCGGCGCCGGCATCGTCATATCGGTCGCCCTCGGCCTCCTGCATGGCTTTGCCTCGATCACCAACCGCGGCAACCAGATCGTCTCGGGCGTTGCGATCAACTTCCTGACCGCCGGCCTGACCATCGTGCTCGGCCAAGCCTGGTTCGGCCAGGGTGGGCGCACGCCGACGCTGCCGGCCGAGGCGCGTTTCGCTTCGATCACCTTGCCGGGTGCCAACGCCATCCATGACGTGCCCTTCATCGGGCCGCTCTATGCCAACGTCATCTCAGGCAATAATATTCTCACCTATCTCGCCTTCCTTGCTGTGCCGATTTCCTGGTGGATCCTCTATCGCACCCGCTTTGGCCTGCGTCTGCGCGCCGTCGGCGAAAATCCGGGCGCCGTCGATACGGCCGGCATCTCCGTCGAGTGGCTACGGTATCGCTCGCTGATCGTCGCCGGCATTCTCTGCGGCTTCTCCGGCACCTATCTTGCCATCGCCCAATCGGCCGCCTTCATCAACAACATGTCTGCGGGCAAGGGCTATATCGCGCTCGCGGCGCTGATCTTCGCCAAATGGAAGCCGGTGCCGGTCATGTTCACCTGCCTGCTCTTCGGCTTCCTCGATGCTTTCGCCAACTTCATGCAGGGCAAGGCCGTGCCTGGCATCGGTGAAGTGCCGGTGCAGATTTTCCAGGCGCTGCCCTATATTCTGACCTGCATCCTGCTCGCAGGCTTCATCGGCGTCGCCAAACCGCCAAAGGCGGGCGGCGTGCCCTACACCAAGGAGCGCTGATCCATGTCGCATGATCTGTTTGAGGCCGCTCGCGGAGCGATGGCCTTTGCCCATGCCCCCTATTCGAAATTCCCTGTCGGTGCGGCCATCCGTGCCGAGGACGGCAAGGTCTATACCGGCGCCAATATCGAGAACCTCTCCTTCCCGCAGGGCTGGTGCGCCGAGCCGACCGCGATCAGCCATATGATCATGGCCGGTGCCAAGAAGATCGTCGAAATGGCCGTCATTGCCGAAAAGCTGCCGCTCTGCCCGCCCTGCGGCGGCTGCCGGCAGAAGATCGCCGAGTTCGCCAGCAAGGAAACCCGCATCTATCTCTGCGACGAAACCGGCGTGAAGAAGACCATGACCATGGACGAGATGCTGCCCTTCAGCTTCGAAACCGAGATACTCGGATGAGCGCCGCCGTCGACCTCCTGGCCGTAAAGCTCGGTGATCTCCAGCCGCGCTACGGCATCGTCCTTGGCTCCGGCCTTGGTTCCCTGGTCGATCAGGTGAGGGATGCCGTGCGCATTCCCTATGCCGATCTCCCCGATTTCCCCGTCAGTGCCGTCTCCGGTCATGCCGGCACGTTAGTCGCCGGTTATCTCGGTGACGTGCCGGTTATCATGCTGTCCGGCCGGGTGCATTATTATGAAAAGGGCGACGCCAACGCCATGCGCGTGCCGATCGAGACGCTGAAGGCTCTCGGCGTCGAGACGCTGATCCTCACCAATTCGGCCGGATCGCTGCGCGAGGAAATGCCGCCGGGATCGGTGATGCAGATCACCGACCACATCAATTATTCCGGCATGAACCCGTTGATCGGCGAGGAAAGCGACAAGCGCTTCGTCGGCATGACCAGTGCCTATGATACCGACCTTATCATGCGCATGCGCAAGGCGGCGGAAAAGGCCGAGGTCAAGCTGTCGCACGGCGTCTATATGTGGTTCTCGGGCCCGAGCTTCGAAACCCCGGCGGAAATCCGCATGGCGCGCATTCTGGGTGCCGATGCTGTCGGCATGTCGACGGTGCCGGAAGTTATTCTTGCGCGACTTTTCGGCCTGAGGGTTGCAGCCGCCTCCGTCATTACTAATTATGGGGCTGGCATGACCGGCGCCGAGCTTACGCATGAAGAGACGAAGGACATGGCCCCGGTCGGCGGCGCTCGCCTTGCCGCCATCTTGAAGGAAATGATTGCGGACGGAGGAAACGAACAATGACGAGCCATTCCCTTAGAGAAACGGCGGCCGTTGCGCTTTCCCTTCTCGATCTCACCAACCTGAAGGACGACTGCACGCCGGCGCAGATCGAGACGCTCTGCGCGCGCGCCCAGTCACCCTATGGCCACACCGCCGCCATCTGCATCTGGCCGCGTTTCGTCGCCCAGGCACGCGGCATTCTCGGAACCGACCATGCGGTGCGGATCGCGACCGTGGTGAATTTCCCGGCCGGCGATATGGAAGTGGCTGATGTCGCCGCCGAAGCACGCGAGGCGATCGCCGATGGCGCCGACGAGATCGATCTCGTCATCCCCTATCGCGCGCTGCTGGCCGGCAACGAGCAGGCCGTTACCGACATGGTGGCCGCCGTCAGAGCCGAGTGCAAGGGACCGGTGCTCTTAAAGACCATCCTCGAAACCGGCGAACTCAAGGACGTGGCGCTGATCCGACGCGCCTCCGAACTGGCGATCGAGGCGGGTTCCGATTTCATCAAGACCTCGACCGGCAAGGTCGCCGTCAATGCGACGCTCGAGGCTGCCGACATCATGCTGCGGGCGATCCGCCAGAGTGGCCGCAAGGTTGGTTTCAAGCCGGCTGGCGGCATCGGCTCTGTCGCCGATGCGGCGCTCTATCTGAGCCTTGCCGAGACCATTATGGCGCCGGATTGGGCGATGCCCTCGACTTTCCGTTTCGGCGCGTCGAGCCTGCTCGACGATATCCTCAACGTGCTCGGCGGCGGGCAGTCGAGCGCGGCAGCATCCGGATACTGAGCCATGATCCCGCAGGAAATCATCCGGCGGAAGCGGGATGGCGGCACGCTTCACGTCACCGATATCGACGCCTTCATCGCGGCCCTTGCGCGGGATGAGTTGGCCGAAAGCCAGATCGGCGCCTTCGCCATGGCCGTCTGGTACAGCGGCATGACGCGCGAAGAGACCGTGGCGCTGACCTTGGCCATGGCTCGCTCCGGCGATATGCTCTCTTGGTCCGGCATCGACAGGCCGATCGCCGACAAACATTCGACCGGCGGCATCGGCGACAATGTCTCGTTGATGCTGGCACCGATCGCCGCGGCGTGCGGCCTTGCCGTGCCGATGATTTCCGGCCGCGGTCTCGGGCACACCGGCGGCACCCTGGACAAGCTGGAATCGATCCCCGGCTATGGCATCACCCCGCATGCCGCCCATTTCCGCAAGGTGGTGGATGAGGTGGGTTGCGCCATCATCGGCCAGACTGGAGCCTTGGCGCCCGCCGACGGCAAGCTCTATGCCGTGCGCGATGTCACGTCCACGGTCGATTCCGTGCCGCTGATCACCGCTTCGATCCTGTCGAAGAAGCTGGCCGCCGGCCTCGAGACGCTGGTGCTCGACGTCAAGATCGGCAATGGCGCCTTCATGACCTCTCTGGAAGAGGCCGAGACGCTGGCCCGATCGCTGGTAGAGGTGGCGAATGGCGCCGGGGTCAAAACCTCCGCTTTGATCACCGACATGAACCAGCCGCTCGCCGATGCCGCCGGCAATGTCGTCGAACTCCGCAATTGCCTGGATTTCCTGAAGGGTGGCAAGGCGGGCACGCGGCTCGAAACGGTCGTGCTGACCTTCGCCGCCGAGATGTTGACGCAGGCTGGGATCGCGAAGACATTGGTTGAGGCTGAGGCGAAAGCGCGCGAAGCGCTCTCTTCCGGCAAGGCGGCCGAGCTGTTCGCCCGCATGGTCCACGCTCTCGGCGGCCCTGCCGATCTGCTGGATCATCCGGACAAATACCTAGTTGCGGCGTCCGTGCAGAAGCCTGTTCTTGCATCTTCGGACGGTTGGCTTGCAGCCTGCGACGCCCGCGCCATCGGCATGAGCGTCATCGATCTCGGCGGCGGCCGCCGTCATCCGCAGGACAAGATCGACCATCGCGTCGGCTTCAGCGATATCCTGCCGCTCGGAACAAGGGTCAGCAAAGGCGATCGCATCGCAACCGTTCATGCGGCCGACGAGGCGAGCGCCGAAAGGGCCGCAGGCGATCTGGCTGCGAACTACCGGATCGGCGATGCCGCACCCGTTCTGCCGTCGGTGATCGTTACCCGGATTTGACCGGTAATTATTGCGTCAGCCGCAACGAGCCGTTTTCGGCACTATAGGAATTGAGCTTTTTGAGGAAGCTCATGCCGATCAACGTTGTGCTCAATGCGCCGTCTTTCGCGACCACGGCGTCGACATCGCGGACCTTGATCGTGCCGATTTCAAGACGGTCGAGTTTGACGAGAGCCACCTTGGATGGGCCGTTGGCCGTCTGCGTGGTGTAGCGATAATCGAGATCGTTGCCGCTGATGCCGAGGCGGCGTGCGGTGCTCTCATTGATTGCCACATAGGTCGCGCCCGTATCGATCATGCCATGCACCGGCCGGCCGTTGATCTTGAAATCGCCTTCGTAGTGGCCGCCCGCACCCGCCTGCAACAACACGCTTCCAAATGCCGCCGCCGTCGTCGCGACCGGCTGCTGCGCAACGGCAACCTTAACCGCAGGCGTCGATCTTTCGCTGCTTGCCATTTGCGTGCCCAGCAACGCAGGAACCTGGGTAGCAGCGGCGGCGACGATACCGGCAATGACAAGAACGCGAGCGAGCATCGGCGAGATCCTTCCCATGGGCTTTTCCATATCAAGCCCATTGATCCCTACGTTTAATATAGCTTCGCTGACAGGCCGCTAAACAGATCAATAAAAAGCCCGGCAGTTGGGGGGGCTGCCGGGCAAAAAAGCTAATCTAGCTTCAGGATTTACTTCGTGCCGTACATGCGGTCGCCGGCGTCGCCGAGGCCGGGGACGATATAACCCTTTTCATTGAGATGGCTGTCGATTGCCGCGGTAAAGACCGGTACGTCCGGATGCGCCTTGCGGAAATTGGCAATGCCTTCCGGAGCCGCCAGCAGGCAGAGGAAGCGGATATTATGGGCGCCGCGTTCCTTCAGCTTGTCGATTGCCGCGATCGAGGAATTGCCCGTTGCCAGCATCGGGTCGACGACGATGATCAGGCGCTCGGAAATATCTTCCGGCGCCTTGAAGTAATATTCGACCGGCTGCAGCGTTTCGTGATCGCGGTAGACGCCGATATGCGAGACGCGGGCCGAGGGCACGAGGTCGAGCATGCCTTCCAGCAGGCCATTGCCGGCGCGCAGGATCGAGGCGAAGACCAGTTTCTTGCCTTCGAGGATCGGCGCGTCCATCGGTTGCAGCGGCGTCTCGATCGTCTCGATCGTCAGTTCGAGGTCGCGCGTCACTTCATAGCAAAGCAGCGTCGAAATCTCGCGCAGAAGCCGGCGAAAGCTTCCCGTCGACGTCTCTTTCTTGCGCATGATGGTCAATTTATGCTGCACGAGCGGGTGATCGATGACAGTAACGCCGTCCATGATTTCAGCCTTCCAATAATTCCGCGATATCTGATGTTTCTTTCACGGAAATCGTCTGTGGTGCAAGAAAATAGGCCGCATTTTGGAACGTCATCCCCAGTCGGCGACCTAAAACGATGTGGTCATATCCTCGCTAACAGCGTCGCCCGCGTTGCGTCGTCCACGAACGCGGCTTCGACTGCCGTTCGAGTCATGGCATTGATCTCGTCGTCGCTGAAGCCGAAGGCGGCGGACGCCAGCTCGTATTCGCGCTTCAGGGAGGTGTGGAAGAAGGGCGGGTCGTCGGAATTAATCGTCACGCGCACGCCCGCGTCACGAAGCTTGCGCAGCGGGTGCGACGGGAAGTCGGGAAAGACATTCAGCGCGACGTTCGAGCCGGGGCAGACTTCCAGCACCGTGCCGAGATCGGCGAGGCGCTTGACGAGGTCGGCATCTTCGATGGCGCGCACGCCATGGCCGATGCGCGACGGACGGACCAGCTCGACCGCATCGGCGACGCTGAAGGCGCCGCAGACTTCGCCGGCATGGATCGTGAGGCCGAGGCCGGCTTCGCGGGCAATGTCGAAGGCGCGCGCATAATCGGCAACCCGGCCCATGCGCTCTTCGCCGGCCATGTTGAAACCCGTGATCAACGGGTTATCGCTCTTGGCGGCATATTCGGCGGCCTTGATGACGCGCTCCGGTCCGAAGTGACGTTCGCCGGTGACGAGCAGCCGGGCGACGATGCCGCTCTTTTCCTGCGCTGCACGAATGCCGGCCGAAACGCCGGCCATATAGGCATCGGCCCCGAGGCCGATCCGGTCGCCATGGTCGGGCGAGACGATCAGTTCGCTGTAGATCGTGCCGATGCCCGCAAGCTCTTCGAGATAGGTCTCGGTCAACAGCGCATAGTCTTCCTCGGTGCGGTAGACTTCGGAAACCTTGTCGTAGCAGACGAGGAATTCGGTAAAATCCTTCCAAAGATAGATACCGTCATGCATGAAGGCACTGGTGTCGACATTATATTTCCGTGCCTGTGCCAACGTCAGCGCCGGAGGAGCAGCGCCTTCGAGATGGCAATGCAGCTCGACCTTTTTCAAATGCGATGTCACAGAAAACTCCTTCCATGCGGCCCTGCCGCAATTCCCAAATGGCGTGCAACGGTTTCACCAATATCGGCATAGGTCTGGCGGACGCCGATCGAGCGCGAGCGGATGCCAGGCCCGTAGGCGATAACCGGCACACGCTCGCGCGTATGGTCGGTGCCGCGCCAGGTCGGATCGCAGCCGTGATCGGCTGTCAGGATGACGAGATCGCCAGGCTTCAGCTTCTCGTGCACCTCCGGCAGCCTTGCGTCGAAGGCTTCGAGCGCGGCCGCATAGCCGGCCACGTCGCGGCGATGGCCATAGACCATGTCGAAATCGACGAAATTCGTAAAGACGAGGTCGCCATCGCCGGCCTCGTCCATCGTCCTTAGCGTCGCATCCATCAGCTTCATGTTGCCGTTGGCCTTGATGATGCGGGAGACGCCTTGATGGGCAAAGATATCGCCGATCTTGCCGACCGCATGCACGGTGCGTTCGGCCTTGACCAGTCGGTCGAGCAGGGTCGGCTCCGGCGGCAACACGGAGAAGTCGCGACGGTTGCCGGTACGCTCGAATGTCGCCTGCGTCTCGCCGACGAACGGGCGGGCGATAACGCGGCCGATATTATAAGGATCAAGCAGGGTGCGGACGATCTGGCAGAGGGCGGTCAGCCGTTCGAGGCCGAAATGGCGCTCATGCGCGGCAATCTGGAAGACGGAGTCTGACGAGGTGTAGCAGATCGGCTTGCCGCTACGGATATGCTCTTCGCCATATTTGGCGATGATCTCGGTGCCAGATGCATGGCAGTTGCCGAGAATGCCGGGGAGATCGGCGGCCTCGCAGATGGCATCGACCAGCTCCGGCGGAAATGCGTCGCCCTCGGTGGAAAAATAGCCCCAGTCGAACATGACGGGTGTGCCGGCGATTTCCCAATGGCCGGATGGCGTGTCCTTGCCGCGCGACACTTCGTTGGCGCAGCCGTAGAGACCAAAGAGCTTTTCCGGCTGCGGCATGCCGGCCGGATAGCTGCCTGTTGCCGCCTTGGCGATCTCCAGCAAGCCGAGACCCGACATGTTCGGCAGCGACAAGGGGCCGGAACGCAGGCCGTCGCGGTCGGCGGCACCCGCCGCGCAGAACTCGGCGATATGGCCGAGCGTATCGGCGCCCTCGTCGCCATAGGTGGCCGCATCCGGGCTGCCGCCGACACCGAAGGAATCAAGAACGAAGAGAAAGGCGCGCGCCATGGTCCACCCGATAGGATTGCTCAATGCGCGACGTCCAGCGTCAGGCGCATTGGACGTCACCCATATAACGGCGACGTCAACTTGGCAATTTCCTGTTCAGGTGGGAAATATTGCAGGGATTTACAACAATTCTGCTCAGCAATCGCTGCAGGTGACCGTACTGTCGGTCCGTGGACGATAGAAATACTCGCGGCTGATGGTGATCTGGCTGCTGCCGGCGGGCAGGAAATCCGAGCCGAAACTGATGAGCTGATACGGAATGGCAAGCTCGGTGCGCACCAGAAATGTGCTCGCCTGATTGATGTCGCTGGGGACGGTGGCGGTGCTACCGGTCGCGTAGGGCTTGCTGCCATCCTGCGCCCAGGACCAGGCAACGGTGGCATTACTGCTGGCATCGAGCTGAATACCGGTGATTTTCAGGGTCAGGCCGGTCGAGTCGTAGGGTGCGAAAATAGCGTTTGCAACCGAAGGCATGGTGGCGAGCACCGTCTTACTGACGCTGGATTGCTGCGTCACGATATCGGCAATGGATCCGGCCGACCGGCTGGCGCGCTTTTCGACGCTGAGCGCAATGGTAAGTTCGAAGGCGCCGAGATAGAGCATCAGCAGCACCGGAAAGAGAATGGCAAATTCGATCGCGCCGATGCCCCGCTCGTCGCGGGTAAAGCGCCGCAAAAGGGCGCAAAACCTAACCGTTAGCTCCTTTCGTGCCATCGCCACCCTCCTCACGGATAATTCTCGTTTTGGAAGGCGGCCGTTGCGACGATAAGGTAAGTCGTCGGCATCGAACCGTCTGACGGCCGTATCGTGGTGAGATAAGGCCGCAGCAGATCGGTCATTATCTGCCAGCGATAGTAGGCGCGCACCATATTCATAGACTTGGCGCCGCCGGGAGCGAATTTGAAGCCCGTTGTGTCGAGGTCGGAATAGGGATCGGACGACACGCGTGGGATGGTGGTCGGCATGGCTGCAAAGCTCGTGTAGCTTTCCACGTCGAGATAGAGATTGGTCGGCGTCGTCAGTTCGGTTGCCGAGCATGCGATGATCACGGAAATTTCGTTGCAGAAAGCCTGACGGAACGGTTGTGCACCCGTGGCGGCGGTGATCTGCCCGGTCCTGATCTCGCGCGACACGGTATCGACGGCATTGGAAACGACCTGTTCGGCGATGAAGGCGACGAAGGTTTCCAGAATTGCGAAGATGATCAGGAAATAGGGGATCGCGAGAAGGGCGAATTCGATGGCGGCAGCGCCGTCGCGAGAACGCACGAATGCGCGCAGGCGTCCGCCTGCCCGCTTCTGCGCAAAAGTCTTGCCCCCAAGTATATCGTCCTCTGGCATCATACCGGAATCCGCACGATTTAAGTGGGGTTAAGACTAGAGCCGCTTTCTTGATAATCCGTTTCTCATCTCTCTTCATATTGAAGAAATGTTTGGATTATTTAAGAAAGACAAGTCTTATTTAGTATAATTGAATACAGAGAAGGAATGGAGATCCCGCCATTATTGGGTGGCGGCTGCGGCGGTGCTGTTCTGTTGGGCATGCTGCTCGCAGTTGGGCGTGCAGGAAAGCACCGAGCGGTCGGTCTGGCGGTAGACGCGGACTGTGTTGCCCTCGTCGATCGATACGAGGATACGCTCATCGACGATTGCGTTGCCGTCGGAATCGAGCAGGACGATGTTCGTGGTGCCGAAACTGCGGCCGGTAAGCACGATGGTCTTCGGATCGGCAACGGTCGCGTCCGCCACTTGCGAATTGCCGACGATGACCTTGCTGACGGGACGATCGAGCTTCAATACGCGTGCATGATCCATATAGACGCGCAGCATGCCGTTATCCGCGGCGTGGGAAAACTGCGGCATCAGCCCCACTGTTGCGGCGACGCAGGCAAAGAATGCAATTTTGCCGCGGGTTGGCATGGGTCTGGCCTCGTGAAGCTGATGACGGAAACAATTACCAAATAGAATGAGAAAGAATGGTGAATGAACAATTAAGGGGAAGGCTATTCGTTCAGTTCCGATGCAAGTCGTGCTCTTCTGCTTCCATTTTGGGATTTCCCTACGGGAGTTGCAATATATTGGAACAATTCCCATTGATTGCTAATATATCAGCTCCTAATCATTACGAAGAGGCTGAAGATTTTCTCTAAAAATGCTTGGAAAGACATGAATTGACGTTAACTAGTCTATTTGCGTTTTAGTTTTTCCGATCTGTTAACCCACTTCCTTAAAGCGATGGAAACGGCCAGCCGCTACCGTTCAGCTCATCCGATCAACGGCAAACAGTTGGCGGACGTGCTGTCAACAAACTGAGTGGAGTGAACCTATGACCAAGCTTTTTTCCCGTTTCCTGAAAGACGAATCCGGTGCGACCGCAATTGAATACGGCCTGATCGCAGCGCTGATCTCCGTCGCTATCATCGCTGGTGCCACGACCCTGGGCAACACGCTCAACACGGTCTTCTCAAACATCTCGACGAAGATGAACAACGCATCCACGCTGCACTAAGCGTGCCATTTTCATAGTCGCATGTTTTGTTCGGAAACCGCTCAGTACTATGGGCGGTTTTTGACATTTATATTTCGAGTGGGGATATCAAATGCTTGAAGCTACAACATTGCTGATCTTCCCGCTCTGCCTGGCGGTCGCGGCCTTTTCCGACTTGTTTACCATGACGATCCCGAACCGGGTTTCGCTCGTCCTGCTCGGTTCCTTCATCGTGCTTGCGCCCTTGCTCGGTCTGACATGGCCTGACATCGGCATGCATTTTGCCGGCGCGGCCATCGTGTTCAGCGTCTGCTTCGCGCTTTTTGCCCTCAACGTGATGGGCGGTGGCGACGCCAAGCTGCTGGCGGTGTCCGCACTCTGGTTTGGCTACGATCCGTCGCTTCTCGCCTTCCTCGTCTATGTTGCCCTCATCGGCGGCGCGGTGACGCTTTTTATCCTCGTGATCCGCTCGCATTCGAGCGCCATCATGGCCATGGGCTTGCCACTGCCGAACTCGCTGCTGATTGCCAAGAAGATCCCTTATGGCATTGCCATCGCTATCGGCGGCTTCCTGGCTTTTCCCTCGTCGCCTATGGTCGCGGCGGCGACATATCATATTATCTAAATTAGATCTTTCTAAGAATTAATGATGTATTGCGCAACGCTATATTCTGCGTGCCTTTAATAGTTATGCTTAATTGATTGTAAATGTAATATACCATTAACCATAATTACACCAATTGCGGAGCATTCTGCGGGGCGAAGAGTCGTATTCCCCAAGGAATGATCATGAAACCCGCTCGCTTAATGATACTCGCGGTGGCAGTTGTCGCGGCAGGGCTTGCCGGATTGCTGGCGATGCGTCTGGCCGGCACGCGCAACGTCGTGCCGCAGGTCGAAGCGGTGATAGAGAAGGAGGCGACGGCCAATGTGCTCGTCGCCGACGCCAATCTTCCGGTCGGCTCGCGCCTGAATGAGAAGTCGATCCACTGGATGGCCTGGCCGCAAAGCGGCCTGGTCAAGGGTTTCATTACCGAATCCGAGCGCCCCGATGCCCTGAAAGACCTGAACGGCGCAGTCGTGCGTCTGCCGATCTTTGAAGGCGAACCGATCCGCGAAGAGAAGGTCGCCGATTCCAACAGCCACATTCTCTCCTCGCTGCTGCCCTCCGGCAAACGTGCGGTCGCCACCGAGATTTCCGTCGCCACCGGTGCCGGCGGCTTCATTCTCCCCAATGACCGGGTCGACGTGATCATGGTGCGCAAGGGCGATACCCAGAAATTCGTAACCGAGACGGTGCTCAGCAATGTCCGCGTGCTCGCCGTCGATCAGCAGGTCGAGGAAAAGCAGGATGGCAGCAAGTCCGTGGTTGGCACGACCGCAACGCTTGAGCTGACGCCGGATCAGACCAAGGTGCTTGCGGTCGCCCAGCAGATGGCCGACCGGCTGACGCTGGCGCTGCGCTCCGTCGCCGACGCGCAGCAGCCGGATACGATCGCCGCCGATTACCTGCTGAGCGGAGATAACGGCGGTGCCGTCGTCCAAGTTATCAAATCAGGCTCGATCATCGCCAACGGCACAGCCGCAGCCAAGACGCCATGAGAAGGGGCGGGACCATGTTCAAGACCAGCAAACCGATCCACCTCCTCTCGATTGCGGCTCTCTCCTTTTCGGTCGCTTTCTCCGGCCTGCCTTTCGCCGCAGCGCCGGCCTTTCTGCGCATGTCGACGGCCAAGGCCGACGGTTCCGACAGCATCGTTACCATTGCAGGCCTCGGCACCAAGCGCACGCTGAAGCTCGGCCTCAACAAGGCGCTGGTGGTCGATTTGCCGGCAGACGCCCATGATATTCTCGTTTCCGATCCGAAGATGGCCGATGCCGTGACGCGTACCTCGCGCCGCATCTATCTCTTCGGCAAGACGGTCGGCCAGACCAATATCTTCGTCTTCGGTGCCGACGGGAAGGAGATCGTCAGCCTCGACCTCCAGATCGAGCGCGATATTTCCAGCCTTCAGTCCAATATCAAGCGCTTCATTCCGGACTCCGACATTAATGTCGAGATCGTCTCCGACAACATTGTCATGACCGGTACGGTGCGTACGCCGCAGGATTCGACGCGCGCCGAACAGCTTGCCGAGGCTTTCCTCAAGGGCGGCGAGGCGACGACGCGCAATGAAACCGCAAGCGCTAGCGGCGGCGACAATTCCGTCGCCCTCTTTGCCGAAGCACGCCAGACGTCACAGATCGTCAACCTTCTGCAGATCGAGGGCGAGGATCAGGTGACGCTGAAGGTCACCGTCGCCGAGATCAAGCGCAGCGTGCTGAAGCAAATCGGCTTCGACAATCTCGTCAGCAATTCCTCAGGCCTGACTGTCGCTCAACTCGGCAGTATCACCAGTGACACGACCGCGGCCGCGGGCGGTGGCGGTATCGCCGCCCTATTCAAGAGCGCGATCGGCAAATACAATATCAGCACCTATCTCAGTGCCATGGAGCAGGCCGGCGCGGTACGTACATTGGCGGAACCAACATTGACGGCAATCTCCGGTCAGGCCGCGACCTTCAATTCCGGCGGTCAGCAGCTCTACTCCACGACCGATAGCGACGGCAACGTCACGATTACGCCCTTTACCTACGGCGTAAGCTTGGCCTTCACACCTGTGGTTCTCTCTGCAGGGCGCATCAGCTTGCATATCCAGACTGAGGTGTCCAACCCGGTCGGCACATCGGGAACCGCGACGTATAACCAGCGTGCGGCCGATACCTCGGTCGAATTGCCCTCCGGCGGCTCCATTGCGCTGGCGGGCCTCCTCAGTGACAGCGTCCAGCAGACCACCAACGGCACGCCGGGCGCCTCGAAGATCCCGATCCTCGGCGCACTCTTCCGCCAAAAGAGCTTTGAACGCGACGAAAGCGAACTGGTGATCATCGCGACACCCTATCTGGTGCGGCCGGTGGCGCGGGCTCAACTCGCTCGCCCTGACGACAATTTTTCACCGAGCAACGATGTCTCGGCCTTCTTCATGAACCGTGTGAACAAGATCTACGGGCATAAGGACGGGCCGCCGGTTGCGGATGCCGATTTCCACGGCACGGTCGGCTTTATCTACAAGTGAGGGGAGACGGACAATGACGCACCCCTTTTCAACCGGAACAACGAGAGACCAAAAGATGGCCAGCCTCGATCGCAATGCGCCCCGTATCGCCAGGCCGCGATTTTCAGCCCTGGCTCTGATCATGATGGCTGCGGCTGTCAGCGGATGTGCGGGATCGCCGGATCGCATGACGACCAGCGCCCTTTCCGATGACTATCGTCAGCGTCATCCTATCGTGCTGACCGAAAAGGAACATCACGTCGACATCCCCGTCATTGCCGGCGATCGCCGTATTACGACCGGCGCCCGCGACACGGTTCGCGGTTTCGTGCAGGATTATAAGGCTCACGCTTCCGGCACTGTCGAAATCCTGGCGCCCGGCAGTTCGGCCAACTCGCCTGGGGTTTCCGCGCTTCGCCGGCAGATCCGGCAAGAACTTGTCGCAAGCGGCATTCCGTCAGCGCGTATCGTCGACAATTATTATCAATCCGGCGGCCCCGGTGATGCCGCGCCGATCCGCCTTAGTTTCATGGCAACGACGGCGACCACCAATTCCTGCGGCCAATGGCCGGAAGATCTGTCCGATAACGCCTTCGACAATCAGAACTACTACAATTTCGGCTGCGCGACCCAGAACAACCTCGCAGCGCAAGTGGCAAACCCGACCGACCTCGTCGCGCCGCGCGCCATGTCGCCGATCGATACCGACCAACGCAGCAAGGTGATCGACAATTACCGCAGCGGCAACGTCCCGACGAGCACGGCCACGATCAGCGGCTTCGGCTCGTGAGCATGAGGATAATCGGCCGGCGGAACAGGATAGAATCATGAGCGCTATCAATTACGATATCAGAAAGCCCGAGATGGAGGACGATGATGCGCCCCGCACGGGCGATCTCGAGAACATGCGACCGCTGCCGCGCATCTCGGTACACGCCTTCTGCGAAAGCGAGCAGTTGCAGCAGGTGATGGACCGATGCGCCAATGATCGGCGCATGTCCAAGGTCAGCCTCAGGATCACCAGCGGCAGTACCGCAGCGGCGGCGAACATGTTCGCCTCGACGCCGACGCCCAATCTGATCATCCTGGAAACCCGGGCCAATCCGGGCAATCTGCTGGCGGAGCTTGCGCCGCTGGCTGCCGTCTGCGATCCCAGCACCAAGGTGGTGATCGTCGGTCATCACAATGATATCGGCCTCTATCGCGAACTCATACGCAACGGTATTTCCGAATATATGGTTCAGCCGGTTGCCATGGCCGACGTCATGGCGGCGATGACGGCGATCTTCGTCGATCCCGATGCCGAGCCGCTTGGCCGCAGCGTCGCCTTTATCGGCGCCAAGGGTGGGGTAGGGGCATCCACCATCGCGCATAATTGCGCTTTCGGCATCTCCAACCTGTTCTCGACCGAGACCATTCTCGCCGATCTCGATCTGCCCTACGGCACCGCCAATATCGATTTCGATCAGGACCCGGCCCAGGGCATCGCCGAGGCCGTCTATGCGCCGGAGCGTCTTGACGAGGTTTTCCTCGATCGCCTGCTGACCAAATGTTCGCAGCACCTGTCGCTGCTCGCTGCCCCCTCTATGCTCGATCGCGCCTATGATTTCGACGGCCAGGCCTTTCAGCCCGTGCTCGACGTCCTGCAGCGCAGCGCGCCGGTGAGCGTGCTCGACGTGCCGCATCTATGGACGGAATGGACGCGCTCGGTGCTTTCGGCCGTCGACGAAGTCGTCATTTGCGCGGCGCCCGACCTTGCCAATCTGCGCAACGCCAAGAACATGTTGGATGCGCTGCGCAAGCTGCGCCCCAACGACAAGGCGCCACATCTCATCCTCAATCAGGTCGGTATGCCGAAGCGCCCGGAAATCGGTCCTTCGGAATTCTGCGAGCCGTTGGAGACCGACCCGATCGCCATCATTCCCTTCGATATCAACTTGTTTGGCAACGCCGCCAACAGCGGCCGCATGATTTCGGAGACCGACCCGAAATCACCGGTCGCCGAGACCTTCTCGCAGATATCGCACATCGTTACCGGGCGCGTTGCCCTGAAGAAGACAAAGAAGGGCGGCCTGCTCGGCCTTCTGAAGCGGAAGTAATTGTTTGATGTCGCATGATCTTGTTCGAAGGCCGGTTCGTGTTTTTGAGATCATGCTCTAGCGTAGAATTGGATCGACGGCATGTTTGGCAGACGCGGAAATGAAGGTCCTGCAAAGAGCGGTGGCGTGACGCCTCCGCCGTCGCCGCCCCGTGCGCCGTCCGCTACTGCGCCTGCGGCATCGACAGTGCTGGTCGAGCCGGCGCGCGAGGGGTCACAACCGCGCCAGCAGGTGGCGCCGCCGTCGATGCAGACGCCGACACGCCGCCGGCCGGCGCGCACCGAAGAATATTACGACACTAAGTCGCAGGTCTTTTCCGCTCTGATCGATACGATCGACCTGTCGCAACTCTCCAAGCTCGATGCCGAGGCTGCGCGCGAAGAAATTCGCGACATCGTCAACGACATCATCACCATCAAGAATTTCGCGATGTCGATCTCCGAGCAGGAGGAACTGCTCGAGGACATCTGCAATGACGTGCTCGGCTACGGTCCGCTCGAACCGCTGCTTGCCCGCGACGATATCGCCGACATTATGGTCAATGGTGCCGGCCAGACCTTCATCGAAGTCGGCGGCAAGACGGTGGAATCGGAAGTCCGCTTCCGCGACAATGCACAGCTCCTTTCCATCTGCCAGCGTATCGTCAGCCAGGTCGGCCGCCGCGTCGATGAATCGAGTCCGATCTGCGACGCCCGCCTGCCGGACGGATCGCGCGTCAACGTCATCGCACCGCCGCTGTCGATCGACGGCCCCGCGCTCACCATCCGTAAATTCAAGAAGGACAAGCTGACGCTCGACCAGCTCGTCCGCTTCGGCGCTATCACGCCGGAAGGAGCCACGCTGCTGCAGATCATCGGCCGCGTTCGTTGCAATGTCGTCATTTCCGGCGGTACCGGCTCGGGCAAGACGACGCTTTTGAACTGCCTTACCAACTATATCGACCGCGACGAGCGCGTCATCACCTGCGAGGATACGGCCGAACTGCAACTGCAGCAGCCGCACGTCGTCCGCCTCGAAACCCGCCCGCCGAACATCGAAGGCGAAGGCGAGATCACCATGCGCGATCTCGTTAAGAACTGCCTGCGCATGCGTCCTGAACGCATCATCGTCGGCGAAGTGCGCGGACCGGAAGTCTTCGACCTGTTGCAGGCGATGAACACCGGCCACGACGGGTCGATGGGCACGATCCACGCCAACACGCCGCGCGAATGCCTGAGCCGTATGGAATCGATGATCGCGATGGGCGGCTTCAGCCTGCCGGCGAAGACGGTGCGCGAGATCATTTCCACATCCGTGGACGTGGTCATCCAGGCCGCCCGCTTGCGCGACGGTTCGCGCCGCATCACCCAGATCACCGAGGTGATCGGCATGGAAGGCGATGTGATCATCACGCAGGACCTGATGCGCTACGAGATCGAAGGCGAAGATGCGAACGGCCGTATCATCGGGCGGCATATGTCGACCGGCATCGGCAAGCCGAATTTCTGGGACCGCGCCCGCTACTACAACGAGGAAAAGCGCCTGGCTGCTGCCCTCGACGAAATGGAAAACAAGTCGAAATAGGACTTTCCCGATGTTCGGTGTCGATCCGGTAGTGCTTCTGATTGTGGTGCTCGCAGCCGTCTCCGCGGCGGCTGTCTGTTACAGCATCCTCTATTCCCGGATCGAGAGGCAGAAAAAGGCCGACAGCCGCGTCAACCGCATCAAATCGGCCGAGACCGACCGTATGCAGGTCAAGGCGGCGCGCGACCGCGTGCAGGAAATGTCGAAACGGCGCAAATCGGTGCAGGATTCGCTGAAGGATCTCGAAAAGCGCCAGTTGGAGAACACCAAGAAGAAGCAGTCGCTGAAAGTACGCCTCGGGCAAGCCGGCCTGTCGCTAACGCCGGCGCGTTTCTATCTCTTCAGCGTCCTGTTCGGCTTCTTCATCATGCTTGTCGTCTTCCTGCTCGGCGCACCGGTCGCCGTCTTGGTCGGCCTTCCCTTCGCCGCCGCCTTCGGCCTGCCACGTTGGGTCATCGGTTTCCTCATCAAGCGCCGGCAGAACAAGTTCCTCGATGAATTCCCCAACGCGCTCGACCTCATCACCCGCTCGATCCGCTCGGGCCTGCCGCTCAATGACGCCGTGCGGCTGGTGGCGGGCGAGGCGCGCGAGCCGGTGAAAACCGAGTTCCGCCGCGTCGTCGAAGCCCAGCAGGTCGGCCTGAGCATGACCGATGCCTGCGCGCGCATGACCAACCACATGCCGCTGCAGGAGGTGAACTTTTTCACGATCGTCATCGCCATCCAGGCGCAGGCCGGCGGCAACCTCTCCGAAGCGCTGGGCAACCTCGCGCGCGTGCTGCGCGAGCGCAAGAAGATGAAGGCGAAGGTCACCGCGCTGTCGATGGAAGCCAAAGCCTCGGCCGTCATCATTGGCTCGCTGCCCTTCATCGTCGCGACGCTCGTCTATCTGACCTCGCCGCAATACATGTTGATCCTTTTCACAGATCCGCGCGGCCATTTGATCCTGGGCGCCGCCGGCATCTGGATGTCGGTCGGCATCTACATCATGCGCAACATGGTCAATTTCGAGATTTGACCGAAGGAGACGCCGAGCCATGTCCTCCGATTTCGCCAGTAGATTGACCGATCCCAGCACGGTACTCGCCGTTTTCGTGGCGATCGCCGTCTTCGCCACCTTCTACACGATCGCGGTGCCCTTCCTGGAGCGCGGCGATCTCAACAAACGCATGAAAGCCGTTTCCACCGAGCGAGAACAGATCCGCGCCCGGGAACGCGCCCGCTTGACCGCCGATGGCGGCAAGGCGTCGCTACGCAGCCAGAACAACCAGAATGTCCGCCAGATCGTCGAGCGCTTCAATCTCCGCACCGCTTTGGTCGATACCAACACGGTCAATCGGTTGCGAGCGGCCGGTCTGCGTTCGGAAAATGCGCTGAACATGTTCCTGGTGGCGCGTTTTCTGCTGCCCTTCCTGTTCTTGATGGTTGCCGTCATTTTCGTTTTCGTCCTTGGCTACTTCGCCGCCAAGCCCTTCGCGATCCGCCTTCTCGGCGTTATCGGCACCGCCTATCTCGGCTTTTACGCCCCGAACATCTATATTTCCAATCGCATGACCAAACGGCAGAAATCGATCAAGCGCGCCTGGCCGGATGCGCTCGATCTCATGCTGATCTGCGTGGAATCGGGCATTTCCATCGAAGCCGGCATGCGCCGCGTCTCCGAAGAAATGGCGGAGCAATCGCCGCCGCTCGCCGAAGAAATGGTGTTGACCACGGCGGAACTCTCGTTCCTGCAGGATCGCCGTACCGCTTTCGACAATCTCGCCAGCCGCACACAGATCGAAATCGTCAAATCGGTGACGCAGGCTCTGATCCAGGCCGAGCGCTATGGCACGCCCATCTCGCAGGCGCTGCGCGTGCTGGCGCAGGAAGGCCGCGACGAACGCATGAACGAGGCGGAAAAGAAGGCCGCCGCCCTGCCGCCGAAGCTGACGGTGCCGATGATCGTCTTCTTCCTGCCCGTTCTCATGGCCGTTATCCTTGGCCCGGCGGCTATCCAGGTGATGGACAAATTCTGACATACAAAACTTGCCGCCGGTGCCGGACGTGATTAATTTCCAATCCTGCGTCATCGGCAATGTGAGGCGGATGATACCGGCGCGAAGATGGCGCCGTCCGCCCCGAGGCCGATCGTATCGGGAGGATTTTCATGTCATCCATAGCTATCTTTTTCAGCATCATCGCCGCCGTTTTCATCGGGGCGGTCAGCCCTGGTCCGAGTTTCGTTCTCGTTTCCCGCATCGCCGTTTCCCGCTCGCGCAGGGCTGGCCTTGCCGCCGCGCTCGGAATGGGTGCCGGCAGCGTCACCTTCGCGACTTTGACCCTGTTCGGTTTGAACGCGCTGCTGATGCAGGTCGAATGGCTCTATCTTGCCCTGAAGGTCGCCGGTGGCCTGTATCTGATCTACATTGGCATCCGCATTTGGCGGAACGCCGCCCACGACCTTTCTATCGACGCTCCAGCCACGCCGATCGGCGGGAGCGTCGGGCGTAATTTCTGGTTTGCGCTGGGGACGCAGCTCAGCAACCCGAAGACGGCCATTTTCTACGGCAGCATTTTTGCAGCACTTCTTCCGGCCGAACCCGCTCCCGGGCTGATGCTCGCCGTGCCACTGGCGGTCTTCGCCGTCGAGGTGGGTTGGTATACGGTTGTGACACTCGCCTTTTCGTCAAACCGTCCGCGCGCGCTCTATCTCGGCGCCAAGCTTTGGATCGACAGGATCGCGGGTGCCGTCATGGGAGCGCTTGGCGTCCGGCTGGTGGCGGAAGGCCTGCCGCGGCATATCTGGCGCTGAAACCGCTCTAGTTAACCGCTTTCTTGCCGCCATCGCCGGCGGCGAGTTTTTGCCAGGAATTCTGCTGCGCCAGCATGGAGCGCAGATAGGCGACATTGGCGTTCGCCTGCTGTGGCGTCAGTTCCTGGCGGGCGATCTTTTCGGCTTCGGGGAAGCGGCCCTGCAACCCAACCACGAGAGCCAGATTCTGGCGCACGCGGCTGTCGGCTGTCGGCTGAGCGGCGGCGGAGCGAAGATAGGTCTCGGCGGACTTCAGATCGCCGGTCAGCACATAGGACATGCCGAGATTGGAAAGGATTGTCGGCTCATTCGGCTGCAGCACGAGTGCATCGCGATATTTGCCGCGCGCCTCGGTCGAGCGGCCGAGCTGATCGAGGATCGCGCCTTCGGCCGAAACCAGCCGCCAGTCCGGGCGGTCCGGGGTCTGCGCGCGATCGATGGTCGCAAGCGCATCCTGGAGCTGCCCGGCAGCGGCCTGAGCCTTGCCGTAGGCAGCCAGTACGCCGCGATCGTCGGGATGGGCGATCGCCACCTGCTGCATGACCGCCAGCGCCTGATCGTTGCGCCCGCTCATGCGCAGCGCATTGGCGTAGTTGACGCCGGTATCGCGGTCTTTCGGATTGGCCTCATAGGCTTTGCCGAGGGTAAGGGTCGCCTGCGCGAGGTCCGCGCCGTTCATCTCGTCGACCGGCTTTGACATTGTCGGGATCGAGCCGGTCGTCATCTTGTCTTTTCCGGTCGTCGAGCAGCCGGCGAGTACAAGCGCCATAAGTGCCGCTGACGCACCGTGGAGCAGGAAGGTCTTGAATGTCGACGTGGTTGACGAAGTGGCCATGGCGCCTATCCCGAAATGCCTGAGTCCTGCGCCTGGCCTCAAATCGGAACAGGGAAAGGTTTGACGCAATGTTCGCTCCAGCAATAATCTGTTAACCCTAACAGAGAGTTAACCCGCGATTCCCGGAAATCATTGCCAAAGGATAGTTATGGCCCCCTATCAGTACATCGAGCGCGCGAGCCCCTTCAACTCGAAGGGTGGCGCGACGCTGCCGATTTTTGCCGTCACTCCGGCACATATCGAGACTGGCACCATCGATCCCATCGCCCTCGATTGGGCGAGCAAGGCCGGCTACAAGGCCGATAGCGGCTCGCTGCTATTGATTCCGACCGAAGAAGGCCATCTCGGCGGCGCTCTGTTCGGCCTTGGCTCCAACCCCTCGGAACAACCCTTCCTGACGGGCAGGTTGGCGCGTAGCCTGCCGGCGGGTGATTGGCATATCGAGACCGCGCCGCTCACGGCAAACCGGCTTTCGCTCGGCTTCGGCCTCGGCAGCTACCGGTTCGAGCGCTACAAATCGGAAAAAGCCAACCCGCCGACGCTGATGATTCCGCGCGATGCGGACGCCACCGATATCAAGCGCCAGCTCGCCGGCGTCTTCCTCGCCCGCGACCTCATCAACACCCCGACCAACGACATGGGACCGGAACAGCTCGAAGCCGCCTTCCGGGCGCTCGCCGAGCACTACAAGGCGGAGGTGTCCGTCATTATCGGCGACGATCTCCTGAAGCAGAATTTCCCGTTGGTGCACACGGTCGGCCGCGCCAGCGCCGATGCGCCGCGCCTTCTGGAACTGCGCTGGGGCAAGAAGGGTCATCGCCGCATCACGCTGGTCGGCAAGGGTGTCTGCTTCGACACCGGCGGCCTAGACATCAAGCCGGCATCCTCCATGCTGCTGATGAAGAAGGATATGGGCGGTGCCGCCAATGTCATGGGCCTGGCGCTGATGATCATGGACGCCAAGCTGAAGGTCGATCTGCGCGTCATTATTCCGGTCGTCGAAAACTCGATTTCGTCCAATGCCTTCCGTCCCGGCGACATCTACAAGAGCCGCAAGGGCCTGACCGTGCAGATCGACAATACCGATGCCGAGGGACGGCTGATCCTCGCCGATGCGCTCTCCTATGCAGACGAAGAAGCGCCCGATTTGCTGATCGACATGGCGACATTGACGGGCGCTGCCCGTGTCGCACTCGGCCCGGACCTGCCGCCCTTCTTCACCGATGACAACGATCTTGCCAACGATCTCACCGAAGCCAGCCTGGAGACGGACGACCCGTTGTGGCGCATGCCGCTTTACATGGGCTACGACAAGGATATCCGCGCCAAATTCGCCGACATCACCAATGCCCCCTCCGGCGGCATGGCCGGCTCGATCACCGCCGCTTTGTTCCTCAAGCGTTTCGTGACGAAAACGCCGAGCTGGGCGCATTTCGATATCTTCGGCTGGGCACAGAGCGAACGTCCTCACTCGCCGGGTGGCGGCGAGGCGCAGGCCATCCGGGCGCTGTATCACTATATCCGCCAGAGCGTGCGATAGGGCCGAAGTACTGCCTCTCACCCGCCCTCATGGTTCGGGGCTACGGTCCTTTGGACCTTCGCACCTCACCATGAGGTGGCCGCTGGCGGCCCGAATGTGCTGCAACCCTTCTCCCCGCATTGCGGGGAGAAGGGTTGGCGAATTCCCCTTGAAACCGCCATGATCTTGGCCGAGACTGAAACGGTAGCGTAACGATCTTCGAGGTTGCCTTTGCCGCTTGAACTCTCTGCCTCGCAGGCTCTCGGCCTCTGGCAAGGCGTGGCGCTCGAGCAGGTGCGTCGCGAGGGTCATGACTTGACGCTTCGGCAGATGGCGATCCTCCTGCAGATCTACCTCGTGCCGCCACCGCATACGGTGCGAGGGCTCGCCGCAACGCTCGGCGTTACCAAGCCGGTCATCACCCGTGCGCTCGACACCATGGGCGAGATGGGGCTGGTCGACCGCGTCCGCGACGAGCGTGATCGCCGCAACGTCATCATCAAGCGCACTGTCGCAGGCGCGCTCTATCTGGAAAAGCTCGGTGATCTCGTCATCGAGCAAGGCCGCAAACTATCCGTCTAGAGCAGTTCAGCGCTTCACGGAATCGCTGAACTGCTCTATCTCTTTGTTTTCACGCAATTCCGGACGGAAAAACCGCTACGCACTTTTCCTGGAATTGCTCTAGAGGACCATGTTCATGATGCTCGACCGCCGTCTCAATGCCTTTCGGCCCGATCTTGCCGAAGCCTCCCTTCGGGGCAAGGTCGAGGCCGGCCGTTTTGTCGAGGGCACCAGGGCGCAGGTCGTCGCTCCCGTCGTTGCCCTTCGCCCGCAGCCGGATCTGGCGCGCGGCATCGACACCGAGCTCTTGTTCGGCGAGGAGGTCGATGTCTTCGAGCGCAAGGATGGCTGGTGCTGGGTGAAAGCGGTGTCGGACGGCTATGTCGGCTATCTTCCCGAAAAAGCGATCCTGACGGAACAGGCCGCACCCACGCATGTCGTCGTGACGCAGCGGACGTTTCTCTATCCCGAGCCGGAACTGCGCAAACCCCACACGGATATCCTCTCCATGGGCAGCCGCGTGCGCGTCACCGGCACGGCCGAGACGCGGGGGAACCATTATGTCGTCCTCGAAGGTGGCGCGGCCATCTTCGCCAAGCATGTCCAGCCGATCGGTTACAATGATGGCGGCGACTATGTCGATGTCGCCTTGCGCTTCCTGGAAACCCCCTATCTCTGGGGCGGCCGGTCCGGTCTCGGTATCGATTGCTCCGGCCTCGTGCAGCTCGCATTGCTGATGACGGGCCGCGACGCGCCGCGCGATGCGGATATGCAGGCGGCCGGCCTCGGCGAGCCGATCACGCGTGAGGAATTGCGCCGCGGCGATTTCGTCTTCTGGAAGGGCCATGTGGCCATCATGGAAGACGAGAAAACCATCGTGCATGCCAACGGCCATACGATGACCACGGCACGCGAAGATTTTGCCGCCGCCGTCGAGCGCATCGGCTGGCTCTATGAGCAACCGACAGGCTACCGCCGCCTGCAGGGCTGAGAGCCGGTCGGAACCGGTCTGAATCTAAACCGTTATTTCCTCGATTGAACACCTTCTTGTTCGAGAGGAGAAGCATCATGCCGATCACGGCCATGGAACAGGTGATCAGGGATATCCTCCACGACAGCCATCTGAGGCGCAGTCGCAAGATCGATCGGCTGCGTGAGCTGCGGAGCGAAACTCGCGGCATCCAGCGCGCCGGCAGCGCCAGCATGATGAGTATAGATGACGGCCTGCAGGATGACCTGCGTGTCATCGAAAAGGCCTTGCGGCAGCTTGGCGCCGATGTCGAGGAGAAAGGTGCGGCCCGGCTGTAGGCCTTCACCCTTGCCCCAGCGGGGAGAGGTCGCGCGGTACGCGCCGGTCAGGGAGCAGGTGGCTTCGGCCAGTTCGTGACCCCGCCGGTCCAGGTTTCGAACGCCTTCGAGAGTTTCAGCACCAGCATGTCGCCAAAACGCGGACCGACGATTTGCAGTCCGATCGGCATGCCGGAGCGGGAGAAGCCGCAATTGATCGATGAGGCCGGCTGCTCCGACATGTTCCAGGGAACGGTAAAGACGATGTGCTCGAAGGGCAGGGCCGGATCGTTGGTGGGGGAGGCCCAATCGGCCGGATAGGAGACAATCGGGTTGGTGGGCGATAGCAGCGCATCGACCTCGGTAAACAGCTTGCCGCAACTTCTGCGCATCTCGATCGTCTGGTTGAAACCGCGCACCGCTTCGACACCGCTGATATCGGCACCGCCCTTCGCCCATGTGTAGATATAGGGCAGGATCAGGTCGCGGCGCTCCTCGCTCAATCCCATGATATCGCTCCAGAAACGCGCTCGCCAGAAGACATCTAGCCCATCCAGCATCTGCTTTGTCAGCACCGGCGCGACGTGGATGATCGTAGCCCCCGCTTCTTCGAAGCGCTTGGCGGCGGCAAGGACCGCATCGCGCACCTCGGCATCGGCGGGCAGGCCACAGCCGGCATCGAGCATCAGGCCGATCTTCAGCCCCCGCACATCGATATCGAGATCCATCCAGTCGATATCGTTCGGCGGCAGGCTGGTGCCATCGCGCCAATCGGGCCGCGAGAGCGTGGCCATGGAAAAGGCGGCGTCCTCGACCGTGCGGGCCATTGGCCCGGCGCAGCGGCCGACATAATAGGGATCGACCGGAATGCGGCCATGGCTTGGCTTGAAGCCGAAAATGCCGGTCCAGCCTGCCGGCAGGCGCACCGAGCCGCCGATATCCGTTCCGATATGCAGCGGCCCGTAGCCGGCAGCCGCCGCAGCCGAGGCGCCGGCACTGGACCCACCAGGATTCTGGGTCGGATCCCAGGGATTGCGGCTGAGTTTGTGGAAGCTGGAAAGACCGGAGGACAGCATGCCGTAGTCCGGGCAGGTGGTCTTGGCGAAGATCACCGCGCCATCCTCGCGCAGGCGGGCCGCGACCGGTGCATCCTCCGCGGCGGGAATGAGTTCGACGGCGGCCGTGCCGAGCGGCACCGGCTGGCCCTTGGTGGCGATCAGCTCCTTGAGGGTCACCGGAATGCCGTCCAGTGCTCCGAGCGGCGCACCTTTTGCCCAGCGTTCGGTGGAGGCGGCGGCCTGTCGGCGCGCTGCTTCCGGGTCATAGGCGTAGAGCGCAGCGATCGTCGGCTCCCACGCCTCGATATGTTTCTCCAGCGCCAGCCAATATTCGCTCGGCGAAAGGCTCTTTTCGGAAAATTTCCGAAGGAGTTGGCGGATGGAAAGATCGGTCGCTTCGGTCATGGTCCATTCTCTTCGTATGTCGAAGTTAGAGCGGTTCAGCGTTTAACGGAATCGCTTTCCCGCTCTATCCTTTTGTTTTTACGCATTCCGGACGGAAAACCGCTTCGCACTTTTCCTGGAATTGCTTTAGCGGCGTACCGCGCGTGGATCGAGAAGATCACGCAGGCCGTCGCCAAGCAGGTTGAAGCCGAGGACGCAGAGTGCAATCGCCAGGCCCGGCAGGATGGCGAGCCAGGGCGCTTGTCCAAGATAGGTCTGCGCTTCCGCCAGCATCCGCCCCCAGGTCGGCGCCGGCGGCGGCACGCCGAGGCCGAGGAAGCTCAAGCCGGCTTCGGTCAGTATCGCCAGGCCGAGCTGGATGCTCGCCTGGACGATGATGATGCCCATAATGTTCGGCAGCACATGCCGCATGGTGATCGATAGGCGCGTATTGCCGAGGGCGCGCGCCGCCAGCACATAATCCCTGCTCCAGGCCTGCAGCGCCGAACTAAGCGCCACGCGGGCAAAGACCGGAACCATGAAGACGGCAATGGCGATGATGGCGGTAAAGCGTCCGGCACCAAGAAACGCGCCGAGGATCATGGCCGAGAGAATTGGCGGCAATGCGAAGATCACGTCGCAGGCGCGCATCACGAGCGCTTCGAACAATCCGCGCTGAGCGGCAGCGGCGATGCCGATCACCGTCCCGATCGTGCCGCCGATCGCGACCGCTGACACCGAGATCGACAGCGAATTCCAGCAACCGACCATCAGCATCGACAGCACGTCGCGGCCGAGCTGGTCGGTGCCGAGAAGGCCGAAGCCGAAAGGAGGCTGCAGTTTATGGATGATTTGCAGCTTCGCCGGCGGCACCGGCGTCCAGAAGAGGGACAGGATCGCGACGCCGACGAGCGAAAGAATGATGATGGCGCCGACGATCAGATTGGCGCGGCGCAGGGCGCGGAACCGGGAGCGGCGGGGAGGAGCGGGGGCGACGGTTTCGACCGTAATCATCGCGCGCCTCCGCTGCGAAGTCTGGGGTCGATGACCAGAAACGAGAGATCGACCAGGAAATTCATGATGATGACGAGGGAAGCAAAGAACAGCACGACATCCTGCATGACGACGATGTCGCGCTGGTTGAGCGCTTGCAAGGCGAGCCGTCCGAGACCCGGCAGGTTGAAGACGTTCTCGATCAGCACGGCACCAGCGACAAGGAAGGTGAATTGCAGGCCGAGGATGGTCAGTATCGGCACCAGGGCGTTCGGCACGATATGGCCCCAGAGAACGGCACCGCTTGACAGGCCCTTGGCGACCGCCGTGCGGGCGAAATCCTCATGCAGCGTGTCGAGCACGGCCGAACGAGTGACCCGTGTCAGCACACCTGCCTGCGGCAGAGCCAATGCCACCGCCGGCAGGATCAGCGCCCGGAGTGCCGGTCCCAGGCCATCGCTCCAACCGGGAAATCCTCCCGCCGGCATTAAGCCGAGCGAGGTGGAAAACAGCAGGATCAACAGCAGGCCCACCCAAAAGCCGGGCACGGCGATGCTCATCTGCGAAAACAGCGTGGCGATAATATCGAATATGCCGCCGCGCCGGGCGGCGGCCGCCACGCCGAGCGGCACGGCGATGAGGATGGAAAGAATAATGGCGAGGATGGCAAGCGGCAATGTGACAGCCAGCCGCTCGACGATGAGGCCGGCGACCGGCACACCATAAGTATAGGACTTGCCGAGCTCGCCAGTCAGCGCGCCGCCAAGCCATTCGCTGTAGCGGACGATCAATGGTTGGTCGAGGCCCATGTCGTGTCGCAGCGCGGCAAGCGTCTCCGGCGAGGCCGAGGTGCCGAGCGTGATGGCGGCGGGATCGCCCGGCAGCAGGGCCATCACCGCAAAGATCAGCAACGAAACGGCGATCAGGGTCAGGATAAGACCTGTGATCCGGCGGGTAAGAAGTACGATCATTGCATGCCCATCGCCGGATCGGCTCCGGCATCGAAACATTCGACAGCGGGCGAGGTGATCCGCCCTGCTGTCTGTGCGGAACCGAAGAGATCAGTCTTCCCAGGAGACGTTGGTCAAGACATTCGAGGGGATCGGCTCGTTCTCCCAAAGCCCCTTCAGCTTCTTGTCCCAGACCCCGAGCTTCGGCATGACGAAGAGGAAGAGCGCGGGGGCATCCTCGGCCAGGATCGTCTGCGCCTCACCGTAGAGCTTGTTCTGCGCCGCCGGATCGGCGGTTAGCTGGATCTTCTTCATCAGCTCGTTGAAGACCGGGTTCTTATAGTTGAAATAATAGGGGTCGCGCGAATAGATGTCGATGTCCAGCGGCTCGGCGTGGGCGACGATGGTCATATCGTAGTCGCGGCTGGTGAAGACGTCCTGCACCCATTTCGCCGGGAATTCCGTCGGCTCGATATTCATGGTGACGCCGATATCGGCAAACATCGCCTGCATCACCTGGGCGCTACGCGGCGCATAGGCCATCTGCGGCGTCTTGATGGTGAAGGTGAAGCCATTCGGATAGCCGGCCTCGGCCAGCAGCGCCTTGGCCTTTGCGGGGTCATAAGGCAGCGTCCCCGTCAGGTCCTGATATCCCGGGTCGTTCGGCGTGTAGTGGCTGCCGATCGCCGTGCCGAAACCGGACCAGGCGCCGTCGATGATCGTCTTGCGGTCAAGTGCCATCATCAGGGCCTGGCGCACCCGCTTATCGTCGAAGGGCTTGCGCGTATTGTTCATGCCGGCGACGACCTTGAGTTCGGTATTGCCGACCTTGGTCATCAGCCGCGCGTCGCCGTCGAAAGAGCTCATCAGCTCCGGTGCCGCGAATTCCGGAAAGGCGTCGAGATCGCCGGCCTTCAGGGCTGCCGCTTCCGCCTGCGGATCGGAAATGAAGCGGAAGGTCACCTTGTCGAGCTTCACGTCGACGGATTTGTTCCAGTAACCCGGGTTCTTCACGAGCTCCACATGGTCGCCCTTGGCCCAGGCGGAGAATTTGAACGGGCCGGTACCGACAGGCGTCGTCTTGTCGTTGGCGGCAGAATTCGGGCCGACCATGACGGAAGAGGGCCAGGCGAGCCAGTAGAGCAGGCTGCCCGTCGGCGAAGAGAGATGCAGCACCAGCGTTTCGGAGTCCGGCGTGTCGATCGAGGCGATGGTTGCAAAGAAGCGTTTCTGCGGATTGACGGATTTGCCGTCGCGGGCGCGATCGAGCGCGAATTTCGCCGCCGTCGAATCGAAAGCCTCGCCGTCATGGAATTTGACGCCGGTCTGCAGCTTGAATGTGTAGGTCAGCCCGTCGGGGGAGATTTCCCAGCTTTTCGCAAGCTGCGGCACGATCTTGCCGCTCTCGTCGATGGCGACGAGCCCTTCGAAGATGTTCTGCCAAGTCACCTGACCGATGGCGACGGGCGCGGCGATCGTCGGATCGAGGCCGGTGGGTTCAACGCTCATGCCGATGTTCAGCGTCGTCTTGGCCGCTTCCGCCGGCGTCAGGCCCAGTATCAGAAGCCCGGCCGACAGCGTGGCGCCGCAGGCAAGACGGCGCGCATAATCGCCCAGGTCTGAACTCGAAAACTTGGTCATCTCAATTCCCTTGCTCCGGCTCCCGATGCCGGTTTTCCCTCCGGCAAGGCCATTTTTTTGAAATAGTGTCATCTCGCAAGCGCACACACAATTGCGAAAATTTGTGCTGCGCATGCCCGGCGGGGTCCCGAAATGGCTAGATTATCCGGTCCGGAAAGCGGTCCCGCCAGGCCGGCAGCGCGCCTGCGACGGCCAGCGCCGTTGCTTCGTAGACGCCGCGGGCAATGGCGCGCGCCATAACGAGGGTGGCGAGATGGCAGAGTTCCATGAAGCTCAGCAGGTCGTCTCTCTGATGTTTGCCGGTCGAAGCGGCAAACACCGTGTCGCCGTCGAGCGGCAGATGCGTGGGCAACAGCGCGCGGGCAAAACCGTCATGGCCGCAGATCGACAGCCGGTGCGCTTCCGCCTTGGTCAACGCAGCATCGGTGACGATGGCCCCGATCGTTGTTGCCGTAACATTCGCGCCCTTCAGCCTGAGGCGCGTGTCTATGGTTTCGGGCATGCCGAGGCCGCCGAATTCCCCGCCGATCTCGAAGGGAGCGGCCCAGAAATGCGGTCCTTCGCCGATGGTGGCCGAACCCAGCGCATTGACGGCGACGATGGCCGCGATCCTATGTCCTTGGCTGCTGACGGCGCTGGCCGAGCCGAGGCCACCCTTGACTGTCGCCGTCGTCGCGCCCGTGCCGGCACCGACCGTGCCAAGCGGGAAGGCGCCCTTGCCCGCAGCCTTGAAGGCGGCGTAACCCATATCGCGATAGGGCGAATGCAGGCCCCAATCCTTGTCGCCGCCATTGATGAGATCGAAGAGGATCGCCTGAGGCACCAGCGGCACGCGGGCGCTGCCGACCTGCAGGCCGCGTCCGATGTCGCGCAGGCCCGCCTGCACGCCGCCCGCCGCATCGAGACCGAAGGCTGAGCCGCCCGACAGCACCAGCCCGTCGACTACGCCCACCGTCATCGCCGGATCGAGCAATGCCGTGTCGCGTCCGCCCGGCGCACCGCCGAGCACGGAACAGGAGGCGACTGCCGGTTCATCGAAGATGATGGCTGTGACACCGGAGCCCAGCGCAGGATCGGTGCAATGACCGACGCCGACGCCTTCGATATCGGTTAGGAGATTGAGGAGATCAGCCAATGAAAAATCCTTCGCCTTCAAAGCGCGAGGTCGTCATGGCGATAGGATCGCAAAGAGGGGGAAAAGACAAGATGGGTTTGTCGAAGGGGAGTGCTGTGGAGGCCGACCCTCGTGGTTCGAGGCTCCGGCTTTCAGCCTGCGCGCCTCACCATGAGGGCGGAAAGACCGTGGCGATCGGACAAAGAGGCTTGCGATGGGCCGGTACAAAAGATCAGCCCCCACTCAGGGAGCGAACGACGCTCGAAGAGCAAGGGCTGATGATGTGGTGTGGTGATGTTGGAAACAGCCAAGCCGATCCATCAAACGTGGATCGGCTTAGCCTGTTGGCGGACGAGGAGATCGCGGATGGCGAGTTTGACCTCATCCGCGCTTCTGAAACGCTGCTCGTCCAGATCATGGACATGATATTTCACGGCTATGAACTTCAGCCGGTCTTCATCCGGAACAACGATGCCGACGGGAACGCCAGCATATTCGATGACTTGCTTTTTCATTAAAAATACTCCCTCCGCGCCCTAGCGGCGCAGATATGGCGAATTGACTGTTTGAATCCGATAAGAGGACGAACGTCACATTCGACAGCGCGGGCGGGAGAGTGCGCCCGAGCGGTCATGGCCAAGCACGGACCGCCCAAGGATCGAAGCGATGACTTTAAAGTTCAGCATGTCACTTCCTTAGTTGGTGTTGTACTTGTAAGGCCCCAACGGGAGAGGCCTGCGATCTGGTGTTCTATTGTCTACAATCTTGGTAGATAATAGCAATTCCATCTTCAGAAACATATTCCGAAAGATGTCAAAATATCGACGATCGGGAAAATAAAATTCCGTATCCGACTAACTACGAGAAAGCCTGTATCAACCTCCGCGCAGCCTCCCGTATCGGAAGGGTATTGCCGATCACCGTCCCACAAATAGGAATTGGAACGAGATTCGACAATGGCCGAGAAGATTAAAAATCGGTTTGCCGCCAAATCTCCTCAATGGTTAATGGCGGGGATGGCAGGCCCTAAACGCCGTCCTCCAGCGCCTTTTCCAGGGCTTTCACGAAGAAATCGGTGCTTTCCGCCGAGAGGCAAAGCGGTGGTTTTATCTTCAACACATTCAGGTGATCGCCGGTCGGCTGCATGATGACGCCAAGCTCGAGTAGCCACTCGCAGAGAGCGGCCGTCTCTTCCGTGGCGGGTGTCAGCGTCTCGTGATCGCGGACGAATTCGACGCCGAGGTAGAGGCCCATGCCGTGCACGGCGCCGATCAGCGGAAAATGCTCCATCAGCGCGATCAGCCCAGCCTTCAGGTGGTCGCCGATGATGCGAGCATTCTCCTGAAGGCCTTCGTCCTTCATGATGTCCAGCACGGTAAGGCCGACAACCGAGCTCACCGGACTGCCGCCGGCCGAGGAGAAGAAATAGCCCTCTTTCTCCAGTGATTCGGCGATCTCCCGCCGGGTGATGACGGCGCCGAGCGGATGGCCGTTGCCCATGCCCTTGGCGATGGTGATGATATCGGGCACGACGTCCTGGGTCTCGAAGCCCCAGAAATGGTGGCCGAGCCGGCCGTAACCCACCTGCACCTCGTCGGCGATGCAGAGGCCGCCCCGTTGCCGGACGGCGGCGTAGACATCGGCGAGATAGCCGCGCGGCAGGGCAATGCCGCCGGCATTGCCGTAGACCGCTTCCGCGATGAAGCCGGCGAGACCCTCGGCCTTCTCGTCGATGGTCTCCAGCAAGGTCGTAACGCCGGCCACGTAGTCCGCAGCCGAATCCGGACCGCGGAACGGGCCGCGATAGGTATTGGGCGAAACGAGCGGATGCACCCAGTCCGGTCGCGTCGTCAACGCCTGCGGATTGTCGGCAATGGAAGTGGAGACAGCATCGCTTGCCAGCGTCCAGCCGTGATAGGCCTCCAGCAGGCACAGCATGTTTTTCTTGCCCGTATGCGCCCAGGCAAGCCGGATGGCGAGATCGTTGGCCTCGGAACCGCTGTTGACGAGAAAGACGCTATCGAGACCATCGGGCGCCAATGCTGCCAAACGCTCAGAAAATTCGGCAACGGCGGCATAGTGGAAGCGGGAATTGGTGTTGAGCCGTGACCATTGCCGCTCGATGGCCGCCGTCAGCCGCGGATGCGCATGGCCGAGCATGGTCACGTTGTTGACCATGTCGAGATAGGTGCGGCCTTGTGTGTCGAACACGAATTCATGCCAGCCGCGCTCGATCTGCGGCGGGACGTCGTAATAATGCTTTTGCGGGCTGGCAAAATGCGCTTCGCGCTGCGTGAGAAGTGCGGCGCTCTCCAGCCGCGGCGCCTCGCAGGCCTCGTTCAGGAGAATGGCGGGCGAGGGGCAGACGGCCGACCAGCCATCGGCCTGGTGGGCTGTGGCAAAGAGCGGTGGCACCATCCCCGGGACGCGGCAGAGCTGCACGCGCAGTCCCCCGATGGCCGAGCCCTCGCTGCCGATCGTGCCGACGATCGCCCCTTGTTCCACCTCGGCGCCCTCTTCCAGCGTGCACTCGACGCCGTCGAGATGCAGGCTGACGGTTTCGCCAATCAGAACGAGATGCTGGCCATGCCATTGGATGCGGCCGGCAAAGGGCGCGGTGACGGTCGTGCCGGCCGGCAGGCAGATATCGCTATGCAGCGCGAAATTCTGCGGCGGCGTCATGCTGAGAAGATCGGCATGCGACAGACGGAATTCCCCGTAGCGCGTCGCAGCCGAGCCGGAAGCGATGGCCGCCTTGGCGAGCAACCGCCAGTCCATGTCCGGCTTTAGCCAGTTACCGTCGACGAAATGCGGGCTGGTCACGGAAAGATCGACGGCGGCGATGTGATCCGATGCAATGTCCGGCAGCAATACGGACCAGCCGTCGGTGGCGAGCGGAGCGAGATCCATGCCCGCGGCCCGGAGGATCGCCGCTTCCATCACGTCCGGCTGCGCGCCGGTGGCAACGTCGAAAATCTCGCGCTCGAGTTTGAGATTGCCGCGCACGTAATCATTGTCGGGGTCGATGGCGAGCTGTTGCTCGCCGCTGGCGGCGAGAATCACCGCGCGGGCGACGATCAGCGGCCAGAGCGCCTTCAATTCGGCTTCCCCGAGCGGATAGATCGCGTGATAGGCCTTGATGGCAGGGAGGATGTAGAAGGGATCGCCTTCGGCGTGGTGAAGCAGCGAGGCGCAGGTGACGGCGAGGTCGCCCACCACCCAGCCCTGGATGATGTCGCCGAAATCGATCACCCCATCCGGGATAGGCTGCCCATGCGCATCCGGATGACTGACGACATTGTCGCCGGTGACGTCGTGATGGACGGGCTGCACGCGAAGCCCGCTCGCAAGCGGCTGGATGCGCTTTACGGCCGCGACCATTGCCTTGGCGATGCGGTCGCGCGCCTCGTGATCCGATATCGCCGACAGGAGCTGCACGGCGACCGGCCCGGCGCGGCGCAGGTCCCATTGCAGGCTGCGGTGGAGGCCGGGATGTTCGAAATCGGCAAGGTCACGGGCGAGCCGGCCGGAAAGGGCACCCAGCGCCGAAACGGCGGCGACGGGCAGATGCTTGCGCCGAGTCAGCGATTGACCGGGGAGATAGCTGAGCAGCCGGACAAGATAATCCTGCTCGCGAATGGTGACGACGAGAATATCCCGGCCGCTCAGCGAGGGCACGATGTTGGGCACGCGCGGCGCATCGGGTTTCGCATGTAGATGGCGGATGGCGGCGTTCTGCGCCTCCAGCTCGACCGTGTCGTATTCCGTTCGGCAGATCTTCAGAACGTAGCTGTTGTCACCCGCGTCGATACGGTAGTTGCGGTCCTGCTGACTGCCGAGTTCGGTAACCGTCCCGGTCAGGCCGTAATGCGTCTGCAAGATCTCCGCCGCCGCTTCCGGCGTGGTATCCGGTCTTGGCAGTTGCATGCGATTGACGAGCGCGGCGTCGGTCATGGCTCCCCCGGATGGTTCATCTGCGTCGACACTAAACCATTCCGTCCAAAAGAAAATCACCGAAAACGAATAGGGTGATCTAACGTTAAGACGAAAGATAGGCTCCCGATTACGCCTGCCTAGAGCGTCATGCGTTCATTTGCATGAAAGCGGGATGCTCAAGAGCGCTGTGCGTTCATTTGAATACACAAAAGTCGGTCTTGTTCAGACCCTACTCAACCTCGATTGAATAGCTGCAGCCGGCGAGCGTCTTGCCGGGATGGTAGATGTCAGTCGAGACGTCGAGGGCGATGCGCGAATGCAGGACCGTGTCGGAATTCTCCAACTGCTCCTTCTTGGAGAATATCTCCCTTTCGGCCAGGTATTTGTCGAACCGGTCGACCGCGGCGGTGACGCCCAGCTCCTTGGCAAGCGGATGCGGATCGGCCTCGTTGATCAGTGCAAGCGGACCGGAGGAAGCAAACGCGATCCTGTCGGTCTGTCGCCCGAAAACGGTGATCGGCTTTGCCAGCTTGAATTCCCGCAGCAGAAGGCTGGTCGACGGCTGCTCGGTAATGCCGAACCGTCTCATCGCCTCATCGCTTTCCGGTCCGGTCAGCCACATGGCAAAGCCATTATAGCTTGGCACGTCGTAGGTCGTGCATTCGATCAGCTTGGCGAGATCGATCTTCGAAGGGTCTTCTTCCGAGGTCATTGCGGCCGTCGACACCTGTGTGCTCACAAGGATGGCAAGGGCCGAGAGCGGCAGGATTCTCTCCAGATATGATCGCATTTTCCTCCTCCGCAACCTCCAAGCGATTCGATATCGGCCGCATTAAATCGCAATTTAGCGGGAAAAGGAAATAGGGACATGGAGGCGCAGATCGCGGGTTTGCGAATGCAGCGCCACCTTGCCATCGCCGCGTGTTTTATCCCATCCGCTCCGAGGCATAGCTTCCGGGGCTTGCCGGGAAGACGATGGTGCGGTTGCCGTTGAGGAAGGTGCGGTAGTGGATATGGGCATGGATGGCCCGCGCCAGCACCTGGCTTTCGACATCGCGGCCGATCGAGACATAGTCTTCCGCCGACTGCGCATGCGTGATGCGGGCTGTGTCCTGCTCGATGATCGGACCTTCGTCGAGATCGCCGGTGACGTAATGTGCGGTCGCCCCGATCAGCTTGACGCCGCGCTCATAGGCCTGCTTGTACGGGTTGGCGCCCTTGAAGCTCGGCAGGAAGGAATGGTGGATGTTGATGATCTTGCCCGACATCTTCTTGCACATGGCGTCCGACAGCACCTGCATGTAGCGGGCGAGCACGATGAGTTCGGTGCCGGTCTGCTCGACGAGGTCCAGCAGTTGCGCTTCGGCCTGCGGCTTGTTGTCCTTCGTCACCTTGATGTGGTGGAAGGGGATGTCGTGGTTGACGACCACCTTCTGGTAATCGAAATGGTTGGAGACGACGCCGACGATGTCGATCGGCAGCGCGCCGATCTTCCAGCGGTACAGCAGGTCGTTGAGGCAATGGCCGAAGCGCGACACCATCAAGAGCACCTTCATGCGCTTCTGGGTATCGTAGATCTCGGCATCCATCTCGAATTTCTCGGCGACCGGCTTGAAACCTTCGACCAATGCCTCCTGCTTGACCCCTTCCTCGGAGATGAAGGAGACCCGCATGAAGAACTTGCCGGTATCGAGATCGTCGAACTGGCTGGAGTCGACGATATTGCAGCCCTGGTCGGCCAGATAATTCGCTATCGCCGCAACGATCCCGCGCGTCGATTTGCAGGATACCCGTAGAACATAGCTCTTCATGTTTCTTCCCTCGTAAGGCGGCTCGTCGTTTCGCCGCTCGCTTATAGCAATCGAAAGGCACGGGAAAGCTCCCCGCCCATTCCTCGCAACAGAGCTTAAGATAGGCGGCGGAAAATTCCGTTCCCATTGCGCCTTTCAGCCGCGTATCCCCGTCGTTCTGAGGGAAAGCCGCTGCAGATCGATGAGAAACGGCTCAGGCGATGGCGGCCTGCTTCTTTTTCCACTTGCTCCAGCGGCTGGGTGTCGTCAGCTCGTGGACGATCGCGCCGCCGATCGCCGAGCCGACCATGCAGCAACTGACGAAGATTGGGCCATGCGCCATGATATCGATCTTCAGCACGCCGCAGACGACGCGCAGAAATGCCAGCGTGAAGGCATGGGTGATGTAGATGCTGTAGGACGCGTCGCCGAGATAGCTCAACCAGCCGATGACGGGAAGCTTGGAAAAATCGATCGAGACGGCCGAGTAGAGAATAATGACAGCCGGAATGCCCCACATATAGGAGCGCATGCTGGCATCGCAGAGCGTCTCGTTGATCAGCAGGAAGGCGAATCCGACCACCAGCGCCGGCCAGGCTACCGTCTGCGGCAGCAGCACTTTTTCGAGATAAAGCTTGGCGAGAACGACGCCCGCCAGGAATTCGTAGATGATCGGGTCGCCATAGACCGTGGTGGCGGTCGTTTCTACCGGAAACAGGTGGCAGGCGAGGATGATCGCCGTCATCGTGCCGAAGAGGGCATGGAGCCGCCATTTTTCGCGCACCAGCAGCAACAGGCCGAAGACGAAATAGAAGAACATTTCATAGTTCAGCGTCCAGCCGGGCACGACGACGGGTGCGATGAGGCTGGGATCGGCAGCATTGTGCCAGGGCAGGAATAGAAGCGAAGCGACGAGGTGGGGAACGTCGAACACCGTCGATTTCAGGATCGATGGCGCGACGAGAGCGACGGCGGCGGAAAACAGTGTCGCCAGCCAATAAAGCGGCACGATGCGCTGGATGCGGCGGCGATAGAAGTCGAGCGGGCGCACTTCACGTCCTGCCGTGGTCAGCCACATGACGAAACCGCTGAGGACGAAGAAAATGTCGACGCCAGTCTCGCCGAAGAGATGGAATTGCCAGTCGAAGCCGGAATTGACCTTCGGTACCTGCAGCACTGAATGAAAATAGACGACCATCAGCGCAGCAATGGCGCGCAGATACTGCAACTGTACAAGCATCCCGATCCTCATGCGGCCTCAGCCGACATGAAGCAAGTCAGCCCGGCACTCTGCTGCCATCCACATTTGCCGGCTGTGTCCGGGCAGTGCGCGGCTTTTCAGAAACGCGCATGTAACCGATCAGCAGCCAGAGCAGGCCGGCGATTTTGATGGAAAAGATCGCCGTACCGCCGATCATCATATTCAGAAAAATGAAAAGAGAGAGTGAATGACCGCACCGTCTTTGCGCCGGGGTTGCACCGGCGGGAAAAAGGCAGACGAACAGCCAGAACATGATCAGGCCAAAAATCGTCGAACCGTAGATGAGGTAGACATAACCGCTGTCGGCGAATTCCCCGATACGCGCAATATCCAGACCGAGGATCGCCTGGAAATCGAGATCCAGCATCTTCTTGACCGTGACGCCGATACGGCCGGTGAAATTGTCGCCCATTTCATCCGGCTTCATGAAATGCACGAAGAAGCCGATCAGGATGATCAGCGGCATCAGGATGAGATCGAAGGCCTTCGGGATCTTCGGGAAGACGAAGTAGCCGATGATGCTGATGCAGGAGAAGATCAGCATCGTGCGCGTATCGTTGGTGAGCAGGATCAGCAGCACCGTCGAAACGAATAGCGCCTTGTCGATCCTGCCGAGCTTCGGCCAGAAGGAGAGCAGATAGATGACGATCACGCCGCAGAAATTGGCGAGCGACACCTGCTCCAGGAAGATCGACGACGACCGGTGGTCGATGAGGCCGAAGGAGAAGCGGCCCTGGAAACCGAGTGCGTTAGCGAACAGGCCGGTACTATTGAAGCTTGCCTGCTTGATGCCGCGGGTATTCTCGAAATATTCGCCGGGATGGAACAGGCTGACATAGAAGGGCGTGCTGACGATCTCGCAGACTAGAAACAGCAGCACGAAGAAACAGCCGATGCGGAAAGCCATTTTCACCGTCCGCTCGCTCGCCCAACTGCCGATGCCGGCGAAGGAGACGATGATCAGCACGTTGCGGAACTGGTCGATGAAAGGCACATGGTTCAGCACGGTGATGTAGATCGTGATGATCAGCGTGAATGTCAGAAAGAGGAAGATCGGCAGATCCTCCTCATAGATGCCCTTCTTCAAAATGAACGCGACGCTGGAAAGCATCATCATGCCTTCGCAGAGCACGACATGCGAGACGGCAAGCGGCGTGATGTTGTGGTTGATATAGGCGAGAATGCAGTTGTAGAGGACCGAAAACAGTGTGATCGCCAGGATCGGGTAATCGATGCGCTGCTTGTCCGTGAGGCTTTTCATGAAATGTCCAGGGCTGCCGCGTCCATCGGCCGGGGCAACCATAGCAGCGCCGTGATTCGCGACAAAGCGCTATCCGCCCGTTCGTCTCCGTCGATCAGCCCGCCGGCTTGACGCTGGCGCAGGCCGGCGCAATCGCCGTTTTCTTACCGACGGCAGCAACGATCACCTTCATCTGCGGCCGGTCCTTTCCGCCGCGCGGCTGCACGTTCAACGGTTCCTGCGACGGCCACCAGTCGCCGGCGGCCCAATAGGTCCAGCCGAGCCAAACATCGTTGTTGTCGGCCATGACATCGAAAACCTGCTTCAGCCCGTCAAGACAGGGCTGGTTTCCCGCCACGCCGAATTCGCCGAGAAAGCCGCGCTTGCCGTTCTTGCGCAGCCAGGCGGTGACGTCGGTCAGCCCTTGTCTGGCCTGGTCGCTGCCATCACAGACAGGATGCGTACCGGAACTGTCGGCATCGAGATACTGATGAAACTCGAATGCATAGAAATCGAGAGGGTCCTTGACGCCAAGCATGACAGTATCGTTCGCGCCGCCGCCGATCCTGTCCGTAGCCCAGGTGAACGCGCCGCTCCAGTTCGTGCCCGGCACGAGGATGAGGTTGCGCGCGCCGACCGTACGAATGCCCTGGATAGCGGTATTGGCGGCTTCCAGCCAATCGGGCGCCTTGATATCGTGCGGCTCGTTCATCAGGCCGAAGAACACGCCCTTCTGATTGGCAAACTCGACGGCGAGACGCGCCCAGAAATCGCCGAAGGCGAGATCGGTCGCAGGCGCCTGTGTGAGTTGATCCTTGTCGTAATAGCCGAAATTGTGCGGATCCAGGACGACGGCCATGCCGTGCTCTTGGATGAGATCGACGGCATCCCTGAGCCGTTGCAGTTCGTCGCTGTCCAACGGCTGGCCAAGCACCGGCTGCAGCCGCTCCCAGCGGAACGGCAGGCGGACGACATTCATGCCCTTGCTGGCGAAATAGCGCACCGTTTCTTCCGACGGATAGGTATAGTTGGTGCCGACCACGCCGGTGCGGTCGCCATATTCGGCCCCGGAAAGATTGATGCCCCGATAGCAGAGCTGCGATGGGTCAAAGCTTGCATCGGTCTCTGCGGCCGAAGCGAGCAGAACCGCTGCGGCGAGCGCTTGGCGCAGCAGTCTCCTCACGAGTCCGGTCATTGCAAGCTCCTGTTCTTCCTCGTCGCCAGTGAGCCCGTTTCATATGAACCTCCCGGTTGAATATTGATGAAGAGATGGGCTTGGCGGGCTCTCTGCCTGCCTCCACCAAGGGACTTCCTGGGAATGTCCTTAATGTTCCGTTAGCCAAACATTTCTAAACTCCAGGCATCTGCGGCGCAGAGACTGCGCGCGGACCCCGTGAAAGTCTGACATGAACTCATTGGAACGAAGCAAGCGATCGAGCCAACTCTCGGATTGGCGCAGCACCGAGCCGTACGAAGGACGGCGCGAAGGCTTGCGTTCACGCAGCCCTGTGCTGCGGCCGAGAGACTTTGTTCATGAGGTTCAACCCGTTGCCCCCGAAAAGCCAGTCGATCCGGCGGAGCGGATAATCGCCGCCCGCGATGACGTACGTCGCGAATTCGAGCGCAAAGCGGAAGCCGCGCCGCCGCCGGTCGCGGAGCCGGTCGTTGTCGCGCCCCCCTCGGTCACCGAGCCGGTGGTTGTCGTCACGCCGGAAGCGGTTTCGCCTGCGCGGATGCCCGCGGCCGACACGCCGCTTCTCGACTTGCGCTCGGCTGTGCGGTCGATCTGGGCGAAAAAGCTGCTGGTTCTTGCGCTTGCAGGCGTCGGGGCCGTGCTCGGCGCCAGCATCATCCCGCTGCTGCCGCAGAAATTCACGGCCGAAACCAGCCTCTATTTCGATCCTCGCCAAGTGGGGGGCTCCGATGGCCCGCAGGCCGCGCCCACTGCGCCGGAACTGATCCTGACGATGATCGACAGCCAGACCCAGATCCTTTCCTCCGGCAAGGTGCTGGGCCGGGTCGTTGATGCGCTGAAGCTCGATCAGGACCCCCAATTCAACGGCGGCGCGACCGGCGACGCGGCAAAATACGTGGCGACCGCAACGCTGGCGAAGGCAGTGCTGATCGCCCGCGAGGCCAGTACCTATGTCGTGTCGCTGAAGGTCACGACGCGCGATCCGCAAAAGTCGGCCAAGATCGCCAACCAGCTTGTTACCTCCTTCATGGAGGAAGAGAGCAAGGCGGCGGCGAACAGCTATCACACCAGCAGCACCGCGCTGGATGGTCGGCTTGAAGATCTGCGCCAGCAGGTGCTTGACGCCGAAAAGGCCGTCGAGCTCTACCGGGCCGATAATGATATGGTCGCCGTCGAAGGCAATCTGATCTCCGACAAGCGCCTGACTGCGCTGAACGATATGCTGGTGACCGCACAGCAAAAGACGATCGAGGCGAAGGCACGGGCCGAAGCTGCCAATAAACTGAGTTTCGAGGACGTCGTTGCCAATGGCTCCCAGGCCAACATGACGGCAACGTCCACATCGCTCAGCAGTCTGCGCCAGCAATATGCGACGCTCGCCGCCAATGTCGGCAGCCTGCAAAGCCAGCTCGGTGCCCGCCATCCGCGCCTGCTTGCCGCCAAATCCTCGCTCGACAGCCTCGCAGCGGAAATTCGCCGCGAGCTGCAGCGACAGACGACGTCGGCCCGCGCCGATTACGAGCAGGCGCAGAAGGCCGAGCAGGATATCGCCAAGGAATTGGCGGTGCAGAAGGCGTCGCAGGTCAATACATCGGGCAAGCTGGTCGGACTGAACGAGTTGCAGCGCAAGGCGGCTGCTGCGCGCGAGGTTTACGAGGCGCTGCTGAAGCGTTCCGGCCAGACGAGCGACGCGCAGGACCTGTCGCAGAACAATATCCGTGTCATCTCCGAGGCCGAGCCGCCGCTGACGGCGAATGGACCGAGCCGAAAGGTGATGATGGTGGCCGGATTGATCGCCGGCGCCCTGTTCGGCATGAGCCTCGGGGCAGCCTTTGCCATCCTCGCCGGCTTGTTCCGGCATCCGGTCGTTCGTGGCTATCTTGGGAAGTGATCTTCGTCGCCACCTCTGCTGTAAGTGGCTCTTTCAAGATCGGGGATGCAATTGCGCGTCCGCTGTTCTAAAAGTGAATTGATGCAGAGAGTGATTGCATTTTGCTAATGAAGGCATAAAGACAATCTTGCTGTGCCGTGCAATACATGGTGGGACAATTTATGCGAGAGAAGCGGTGTGCTGTTCCGTTGACCGGCGCCAGGGGAAACTGACCCATGGTACCCGCGGATAAGCTCGTCCTGCCGTTCCTGGCGCTGCCGCGCTCGACCAAACGCGCCCTGGCGCTGATTGTCGATGCCAGCCTCTGCGTTCTGACCGTCTGGTTCGCCTATTGTCTCCGCTTGGATGACTGGGTCATTCTCGAAGGCGTGGAGTGGCTGCCCGCGATCGTTTCGCTCCTCGTTGCCATCCCGATCTTCATCGTCCTTGGCCTCTATCGCGCCATCTTCCGCTATGCCGGCATGTCGGCCTTCATGACCGTCGTCAAGGCGGTGGCGATCTATGCGCTCGCCTTCATGACCATTTTTACCGCGATCAGTGTGCCCGGCGTACCCCGCACGGTCGGCATCCTGCAGCCACTGCTGCTTCTGATCGCCATCGGCTTGTCGCGCATGTGGACGCGCTATTGGCTCGGGAACGCCTATCAGCGGCTGTTGAACCGCAATCAACTGGCCAAGGTGCTGATCTACGGCGCCGGCTCTTCCGGCCGGCAGCTCGCCGGTGCACTCGCCAACAGCGCCGAACTGAATGTCGTCGGCTATCTCGACGACGACAAGCATCTGCATGGCAGCATCATGGGCGGCCTGCCCATTTATGATCCGGCCGACCTGTCTGCCTTGAGCGTCTCGAGCGAGATCAGCGACGTGCTGCTGGCGCTGCCGAACGCGACGCGCCAGCGCCGCAACGAAATTCTCGAAAGCATGCGCAAGGCGCGCGTCACCGTGCGCACCATGCCTGATCTGACGGCTCTCGCCCAAGGACGCGTCGCGGTCTCAGACCTGCGCGAACTTGATATCGAAGACCTGCTCGGCCGCAACGTGATCGCGCCCGATCGCACGCTGATCGAGAAAAATATCCGCAGCAAAGTGGTGATGGTCACCGGCGCCGGGGGCTCGATCGGCAGCGAACTCTGCCGTCAGATCCTGAAGAACCGCCCCTCCTGCCTGCTGCTGGTGGAGCAGAATGAATTCGGGCTCTACGCCATTCACGGCGAGCTGGAGAAATCAGCGGCGACGGCTGGCTATGATGATATCCGCATCATTCCATTCCTGGCGTCCATCCGCGATGGCCGACGGCTCAGACAGATCATGGAGGCTTGGCGGCCGAAAACCGTCTATCACGCCGCCGCCTACAAGCATGTGCCGCTCGTCGAATACAATCCCGTCGAAGGCATACGCAACAACGTGCTGGGAACGCTGACGACAGCCGAAGTGGCGCGCGACTGCGGCGTCGAGGATTTCGTCCTGATCAGCACCGACAAGGCCGTGCGTCCGACCAACATCATGGGCGCCAGCAAGCGGTTGGCGGAGATGGTGCTGCAGGCCATGGACGCGGACCGCAAGCCCGGCGTGGGGGGCACGAATTTCGCCATGGTCCGTTTCGGCAACGTGCTGGGTTCATCGGGTTCGGTCGTGCCGCTCTTCCGCCAGCAGATCCGCGATGGCGGTCCGATCACGCTGACGCATCCGGATATCACCCGCTATTTCATGACGATCCCCGAGGCATCGCAGCTCGTCATCCAGGCCGGCGCCATGTCCGGCGGCGGCGACGTCTTCCTGCTCGACATGGGCGAACCGGTGCGCATTGCCGATCTTGCCCGCCGCATGGTGGAATTGTCCGGCCTGACCGTCAGGGACCAGGATGAGCCGGAGGGCGACATCGAGCTGGAGATCACCGGCCTGAGGCCGGGCGAGAAACTCTATGAAGAGCTGCTGATCGGCGACAATCCGCAGGCGACGACCCATCCGCGCATCATGCGGGCCAAGGAAGATTTCCTGCCTTGGTCGGAGCTGTCAAAGAGGCTTGCGGCCCTTGAGGCAGCGCTGGATGAAAACGACATCCCGCAGGCAAGAACCCTGCTGCAGAAGCTGGTCTCCGGCTACGCGCCGAGTGGCGAAGTGGTGGACCTCGTTTTCCGCGAGCGCGAGATGGATCTGACCATCGGTCAGCCGGATTTCGGCAGCGTCGCGGGGCTGTAATTTTGAGGCATTCCGGCAAAAGCCGAGCCGCCTTACCGTTCGCCGCCGCCCCCGACAATCGATTGAGGCTTGGCCTTCACGGTATAGGCCCAACGGCGGATCTGGTCGCAGAAGCGGAACCAATGCGCTGTTGCGCGCAATAGAAAATGCCGCTTCACCGCGCGGTAGTGGACGCGCTTGCCGATCGTCGTTTCGGCGCGGAATGGACTGAAATCCGCGACGTTTTCAAGGGTGGCGAAAGTTTCGACCCCTGTCGACCAGCCACGCTCGAGCGCGACATCGTAAGGCAGAAGCATCGGCTTCAGCGCGACCAGCAGCTTCTTCGCGGCTTGCCGGTTGACGATGTAGCATGCCGCCGATCCCTGCGGTCCGTGCATGCAGCGGCCGACAATGTCGCACTCGGCGGTTTCGGATATCGGCTTGAAGCCGACCAGACGATGATTGACGAGCTTCACCAGGCGTGCGCCGCAAACGCTGTCCATGGCGGCGAGCGCACGGGGTATCAATCTATGGTTGAGCTCAACATCATCCTCCATGATGATCGCCATCTTCTCGCCGCTTGCGACAAATTGCTGCAGGGCAAGCAGATGGCTGCGGTAGCAACCATATTCGCCGGCCAGCAATTTACGCCCGTTGTGATAGATGAATTGCCGCGGCTGGAAATCGACGCGGTCGCGTTCCGGAATCGTCTTACCGTCGATAGCGGGAATTCGAGTGACATTTAGCCCGTATTGGGCGGCCTGTCCGCGCAATCTTTCCCAGCGTTCGGGCGAACGGTCGAGGTTGATGACGTAAATGCGAACTTGCGAGGCCGGATTATCGGCGCTGGGTACTTCCGCACATGCGATGATCCGATTGGTCCGCTCCAGAATCACCTTTACTCCCAAAAATAGAAATCCCGACCAAGATAAACTAAAGCGACAGCCCCATTTATATATAACAGGCTTCTCACTTTTCGCAAATTCAGATTGCACGCTTATAGTGTATGCTCAAGTAAAAGCGTTTTCGCTGACGTAATTTGCTGTGAACGAATGTGCGGTTGCAGACATGCCGGTTTCCGAGGTCATTTTCATGCGTCATCTGTTGGCGCTGCATGGGCATCATTATATCTGAGACAGACGGCGTATTGTCATGCGCCTGCATGCCGGAAGGATCCTGAAATCCATGTGGAGCAGACCGAAAATCGTCATTGCCGCGTTACTTCTCGCCGGCCTCGTGCCCGTGCCTGCCTTTGCCGACAATCCGCTGCTCCCCAAGCCCTATGTCCGCCCGATCTATCCCTATAAGGACCTTCCGGGAGTGACGGAACCGAAGATGGCTGCTGACGAAAAATTCGAGTGCCGCACGACCACGGTGCGCATACGCGGATTCCACGAGGGCGTCTTCTATCACAACATGCCGCGTCTCGGTTATATCTGCGAACAAAACGGCGTCATCTCCGAAGGCACCGGCAAGCCGAACTATCAGTATTGGCAATATAACGGCCCCAACAGATAGGCTCGGCCATCCCGCAAAAGTAATCGGCAAGAGATCGATATCCGATGCGCTCCGCTCCAAAGCGGTAGCGGGTTGCTGAACGCTGATCTGAAAATGAATTTCATCATTTCGAGTATTTTCCCGAAGCGCGTTGACGAATGGGAAAATTTCGCTCAAGCTGACGAAAATAAATTACGCAGCGGGAACGTTACCAGTATGCGAGTGGGGATCATTGGACTCGGATTCCGTCTGGGATATCTGGGGTATGTTTTCAAAGCGATCGATGACAGCTTCGAGATCGCGGGCTATGTGGATCCCGAGCCGGCGGGCCTTCAGGGCCTGACCGAAAACGGCATTTCGGCCGGCAAGGCCTATGCCTCCCCGCAGGAGCTGATCGCCAGTGAAAAGCTCGACCTGCTGATGATTGGTTCGCCGAACCACATGCATCTCGATCATATTCGCCTCGGGCTTGAGGCAGGTCTCAAGATTTTCTGCGAAAAGCCGATCGTCACGAGCATTAGGGACAGTATCGAGCTTGCCCGCCTGATGGCAAAATTCGGCCATGAGCGGCTAATGGTCGGCCTCGTCCTGCGCTATTCGCCGATGTATCGCGATCTGCTCGTCGCGCAGGCCGAAGGAAAGCTCGGTCGCATCGTTTCCATCGAGGCGGCCGAGCATATCGAACCCTACCACGGCGCCTTCTTCATGCGCGACTGGCGCCGCTACGAACATTATTCCGGCAGCTTCATGCTGGAGAAATGCTGCCATGACCTCGATCTCTATAATGGCGTTGTCGGCGCGCGACCGGAGCGGGTCGCAAGCTTTGGCGGGCGCAAGAGCTTCATTCCGGAAAACGACCCGGCAAGGGAGGGCATCAACGATCTCGAGCTTTTCCATCGCAAGCCGAGCGGCTGGATGGGATCGGACAAGGTTTTCGACAGCGATGGCGACATCATCGATTACCAGGTGGCGATCGTCGAATATGCCAACGGCGTCGGCATGAACTTCCACACCAATCTGAACGTGCCGGACCAGTTCCGTCGCTTCGCCATCATGGGCTCGCGCGGCATGGCGGAAGGCGATTTCATTCGCGGCTATTTCAACGTCCACGAGATGCTCACCGGCAACAAGGTGATCGAGAAGACCTATGCGACGCGCACGGTGCTTTCGCAGCACTACGGCGCTGACGAGCAGATGGCGGCCGATATCATCTCGCATGTCAGATCGGGGCAGCATCTGCCGGTCTCGACATTGAATGCGCTCGAAGCGGGCATTCTTGCCTTGTCGATGGACGAGGCTCGCAGGAAGAGAGCCGTCGTCGATCTCCGCCCGATCTGGGACGAGTTCGACGAAGCGCTGCACTCGCGGGCCGCATAGAGGGAGGCGCAAGATGGGTGTTCAACGCAGCACAGTCATCTTCGCCTGGCTCCTGCTTCTTCCGGCCGTTCTCTACGTCGTCGTCATCGTCGCCTATCCGCTGGTCGACACCGTCATCCTGTCCTTCACCGACGCCTCGCTGAAGAAGCTGACAAACTGGGTCGGCTTCGAAAATTATGCGAAGATTTTCAACGAAACATTTGCCTCGGTGATTGTCCGCACCTTCATCTGGACGTTCTTTTCCGTGTCGATCAAGATGATCATCGGCACCTTCGGGGCGATGATGCTGAATTCGGCGGTTCCAGGCCGCTCGCTTTTTCGGGTACTGACCATGCCTCCCTGGATCGTGCCGATGGCGATCGGCATCTTCATGTGGGGCTGGATGTATAATGGCCAGTTCGGCATGATTTCCGGCCTGCTGCAGCGCTTTGGTCTCGTCGATGGCCCGGTTGCCTTTTTGGCCTTTGGCAGCACGGCCTTCTGGGCGACGATTATAACGGACGTCTGGATCGGCGTGCCGATGGTGACGCTTTATATGCTGGCTGCCATGCAGTCGATTCCGCAGGATCTCTACGAGGCCGCCTGGACGGATGGTGCCGGGCGGTCCTACCGCTTTCGCCGCATCACGCTGCCGCTCCTGGTGCCCTCGCTGGTCACGATGTCGATGCTGTCGCTGATTTCGACGTTCAACTCCTTCGACATCATCTGGATCTTGACCCGCGGCGGTCCGAATGGCGAGACGACGACGATGATCATCGATACCTATCGTACGGCGATCGGCTCCTACAAATATGGTGAGGGGGCGGCCCGTGCGGTGCTGATCTGCATCTTCCTGTCGCTCTTCTGCCTCGCTTACTTCCGCCTGACCAGCCGCTTTGCCACGGGGGACAAGCGATGAACCACCCTTCGATGATCAATCGCTACAGATGGTATGAACTTATCGGCATCTATGCCGGTATTCTGCTGTTCCTTACCTTTGTACTAGCGCCCTTCATCGAAGGGTTTCTGGTTTCGCTGAAGCCGCTCAGCCAGCTTTTCTCGTCACCCTACCGTTTCATTCCCGAAAACGGTTCGTTCGCCGCCTATCGGACCATGTGGACCAGTGTGCCGGGCTTCGGCTGGTACATCTTCAACTCGTTCCTGATTTCCGGCACGATTACCATCATCGTGCTGATCCTGGTGGTGCCGGCTGCCTATGCCTTCGCGCGTTTCGAGTTCAGGGGCTCCGGACTGCTGCTCGGCGCCTTTCTCGCCGTCAAGATGTTCTCCGGTGCGGTCCTGCTGATTCCGCTGTTCCGGCTCATGCGTTCCTTCGGCGTGCTCAACACCTATTTCGCCATGATCGTGCCGGGCGTCGCCTTCATCATCCCAACCGGGATCTGGCTGCTGCACACCTATATGAAGCGCATCCCCCGGGAGCTTGACGAGGCCGCTTATGTCGATGGCGCAAGCCAACTCTACACGCTGCGCCGCGTCATCCTGCCGATCGCGATGCCGGGCATCGTCGTGGTGGCGATTTCCTCCTTCATCGAAGCCTATGCGCAGCAGTTCATCTATGCGCTCACATTCAATTCAAAGACCGAATACATGCCGTTGCCGGTTGGGCTGTTCGCTTATTTCGGCCGGCAAGAGGTTGTCTGGAATGAACTCATGGCTGCAAGCTTCGTCGGCATCGCGCCGGCGCTGGTCGTGATCTTCTTCCTGCAGCGCTATCTCGTCAGCGGTCTGACCGCCGGCGCGGTGAAGCAATAAATCGTCCAAAATCACTAGAGAAGGGGAGCTTAAACGTGACATTCCATTTCAAAACAGGGCTGTTGGCCCTTGCTTTGCTCGGCTCCACTGCGCTTGGGGCCGTGAATGCTCAAGCCGCCGACAAGGAAATTAGCTGGATCTATTGCGGCGACAGCATCGATCCGATCCATGTGAAATATATCAAGCAGTGGGAAGACAAGAATCCCGGCTGGGCGGTCAAGCCGGAAGTCGTCGGCTGGGAGCAGTGCCAGGATAAGGCGACGACGCTCGCCGCAGCCGGTACCCCGGTCGCCATGGCTTATGTCGGCTCGCGCACCCTCAAACAGTTCGCGGAGAACGATCTGATCGTTCCGATCCCGATGACGGACGAGGAGAAGAAGAGCTACTATCCGAATATCGTTGATACCGTCACCTCCGACGGTCAGCAGTGGGGTGTTCCGATCGCCTTCTCGACCAAGGCGCTCTATTGGAACAAGGACCTCTTCAAGCAAGCGGGTCTCGATCCGGAAAAGCCGCCGACCACCTGGGCCGAGGAAATTGCCGATGCCAAGGCGATCAAGGAGAAGACCGGTATCCCCGGCTATGGATTGTCGGCCAAGACGTTCGACAACACCATGCACCAGTTCCTGCACTGGGTTTACACCAACAACGGCAAGGTGATCGACGGCGACAAGATCGTCCTCGACAGCCCGGAAGTGCTGGCCGCCCTTCAAGCCTATAAGGATATCACGCCTTATTCCGTCGAAGGACCGACCGCTTACGAACAGAACGAAGTGCGCGCCATCTTCCTGGACGGCAAAGTCGGCATGATCCAGGCGGGCTCGGGTGCTGCCTATCGCCTGAAGGAGACGAAGATCAACTGGGGCGTCGCACCGCTGCCGCTCGGTCCTTCAGCCAAGGGCCAAGGCACGCTGCTCATCACCGACAGCCTTGCGGTCTTCAAGGGCACCGGCGTCGAGGACAAGGCAATCGAATTCGCCAAGTTCATCACCTCTCCCGGTCCGCAGGGCGAATACGAACTGCAAGGCGGCGCCGGTCTGACGCCTCTGCGTCCTTCGCCCATGGTCGATGAGTTCGAAAAGAAGGATCCTTTCTGGAAGCCGTTCATCGACGGCATCGGCTATGGTGGTCCGGAACCGCTGTTCAAGGACTATAAGGGCTTTCAGAACGTCATGATCGAGATGGTCCAGTCCGTTGTGACCGGCAAGGCCCAGCCGGCGGATGCCTTGAAGAAGGCAGCCGGGGATCTCGAGCAATATAAATAGGCTTGCAAATCGCCGGGCCGCGCGCATCGCGCGCGGCCTTTTGAGCCCCGCCCGCCTGATGGCGGCGCCGCGCGGAGACAGAGTTTGGGAAAGCTTCACCTTAACCAGGTCAGGAAATTCTACGGCCACTTCGAAGTCATCAAAGGCGTCGAGCTTGACGTTATGGATGGCGAGTTCGTCGTTTTCGTCGGCCCCTCCGGTTGCGGCAAGTCGACCCTGCTTCGGATGATCGCCGGCCTCGACGGTGTCACGAGCGGCGACATCGTCATCGATGGCGCGCGCGTCAACGACCTGCCTCCGGTCAAGCGCGGCATCGCCATGGTCTTTCAGTCCTACGCCCTTTATCCGCATATGACGGTGTTCGAGAATATCGCCTTTCCCTTGCGCGTCGAGAAGATGGCGGAAGACAAGCTCAAGGCCAGGGTAGAGCACGCCGCCCGCATATTGCATCTCGATCAACGCCTGCAGCAAAAGCCGGGCATGCTGTCGGGCGGCCAGCGCCAGCGCGTCGCCATCGGCCGGGCGATCGTCCGTGAGCCGAAAATCTTCCTGTTCGACGAGCCGCTGTCGAACCTCGACGCGGCCCTGCGCGCCGATATGCGCATCGAACTTGCCAAGCTGCACCGTCAGTTGCAGGCAACGATGATCTATGTGACCCACGACCAGGTCGAAGCCATGACCATGGCCGACCGGATCGTCGTCCTGAACGCCGGCGAGATCGCGCAGACCGGCGAGCCGCTGGAGCTTTATCATAAGCCGGCAAATAAATTCGTCGCGAGTTTCATCGGTAACCCCAAGATGAATTTCCTGCCCGTGACCTGCAAGAGCGTCACCGAGGCAGGCGTCGAGGTGGAGTACAAAGGCCAGACGGCGCTGCTGCCGGTCGCCCCGCGAGACGGCGTCGTCGGTAAGGAGCTCACGCTTGGCATCAGGCCGGAGCATGTGCAGCTTGGCGGCGGCGATATATCCCTGACAGTCATGCCGACAGTGATCGAGCGGCTGGGGGCACAGACGGTCGCCTATGCGGCGCTGGAGCGTTACAGCGGCGAGAATTTTTGCGCCACGCTGCCGGGAAGCGTCGCCATCCGCACGGATGTGCCGCTGGTCACGGGCATCCGCCTGGCCGACTGCCATCTTTTCGATGAGAACGGCCTGGCTTTCGAGCGCAAGGTGGAGCTGACGGATATCGATATGGAGCTGTTGGGCACACCTTCTTCGTGAAAGCCCTTGGGGCCGCCTCGCACTTCGAGGCCCTGCCAAGTCCGCAAGCGCTCCCGTGTCAGTGCTCCCAGGATGAGGCCGAGCGGTCACCACGCATCAACGCAAAGACGATATATGCAGCCGCGAGGCGCGGAAGGTGAGCCCTCATGGTGAGGTGGCGCGCAGCGCCCTCGAACCACGAGAGCGGGTGGTTGGCACAATCAGCGGCGCCCTACCAGACCAGCCCGCGCGCCGCGACATCCTCGATGCGGGTCACGATGCCGTCGCGGTGAAACACCATGCGGTCGTAAAGGTTGGAGACGACGCAGGTGTGGTTGGGGATGATGCGGATCTTCTCGCCGATCGCCGGCTGAGGCCCGGTGCATTTCGAAAGATCGATCACCCCATGCTCTTCCGAAAGGTTTGTGATGACCGCTTCGGGGTAGCCGACCACGGTGCCGTAGTCCGAAAAGCCGAGGAGATCGGAGGTCAGCGCTTTGGAACCGGCGTCGATGACGGCGCGGTCTGGCGTTGGGCGCGAGACGACGGTCGCGAGGATATGCATGGCGCAATCGTCCTCGCTGCAATGGCCCGCCCGCACCATGGACCGATCGTTGTAGATATAGGTGCCCGCACGGTGCTCAGTGGCCGCCGTCACCAGATGCGCCTCGTAGAGGCTCGGCGAGCCGCCGCTGCTGACGATGGGGCATGCGATGCCATCACGCTTCAGGAGCGAGATGGCCTCGGCCAGAAAAGCCTGTATGGCGGCAGCGCTATTTGGCTTCGGATATGTCATCAGGCCGCCGAAGGTCAGGCCCGGCCTGCCGGCAATATGCCTTGCCAATGCCGCGGCCTCTTCCGGCGACTGCACGCCGCAGCGCCCGCCGCCGGTATCGCACTCCACCAGCACGGTGAGCGGTTTGCGCGTCGCGAAATGGGCTGACAGGCCGTCGACCGTAACCGTGCTGTCGGCGACGACTTTCAGCCCGGAAATGCGATCGTTGAGGTCAGAGAGGCGAGCGCGCTTTTCCGGACCGAGGATGTTGAAGGTGATGAGGATATCTTCGAAGCCGGCATGGGCGAACACCTCGGCCTCGGTGATCTTCTGGCAGTTGATCCCGTTGGCGCCTGCCGCCACCTGGGCGCTCGCCAGCGCGGGGATCTTGTGCGTCTTGATATGCGGCCGGAAGTTCAGCCCATGCGCATCCATATAGGATTGCACGCGGGCGATATTCGCCATCATGCGGTCTTCGTCGATGATCGGGCGTGGCGTCGAAAGATCGTCAATGCGGTCGCCTGGCCTGGGGCTGATGTCCGAGACGATATCCTGCGCCATATCAGGCAGCTCCCTCTTGTAACCCATGCGGGTCGGCAACCATCGGCCATATATCCTTGGGCGCGCGGCGATAGGGCGTGCGCGCCGGATTGTTCGGATAGGGCGTTCCGGCCGAACAGTAAAGGATTTCCGACGCGATCTTGGAGAAGGATGCGAAGAAGTGGTTGGTCGACTTGATCACCAGGATCTTCTTCTGCGTGGGATCGATGCCCATCACCGAGAAAAGGCTCGGATCGAAGCTTTGGGCGCGCGTCGAATTGAGGATGATGTCGATGCCTTCGAATTCAATATGCGCCGCATCGCCGAAGGGCGCCAGGCTTTCGCCGAAGCGCATTTCGGCATTGGCGACCAGACGCACGACCTTGACGACGCCGTCGATCGGATTGCCGGTGCCGGGCGCAGATTTCGCTCCGAAGCGCAGCGGAATTTCCGCACCTTCGCCGGCCGCCATGCAAATCTGCACCGCCATCGGGTCCCAGATCGTGCCGATCGCCGTGTCACAGGCGCCGCGGGTCAGCAATTCTTCGAGGATGACGGTCGCATCGCCCGCCGTGCCGCCGCCGGGATTGTCCCAGACATCGGCGATGACGACCGGACCCGAGCGTGCGGCCCCCGAACTGGCAGCCATGGCCTCGGTCACGGCCTGCTTTTCGTCGATCTGCGGCATCATGAAGGTGCCGCGCTTGGAAAAGAGCTCCAAGCCGAGGTCGCGGGCGAGGGCGGAGCCCTTATCCGGCTTATTATCTGTGACGACCAGCAGTTTCGTACCCATTTCCGGGACGTCGCCGGCCATAAAGCCGTGAATCACGGAGATGGACAGAATATCAGCATCGCTTTTCTCGAGCGCCATGATCTTGTCGACGAAGGAGCGCATCGGCTCGCGCGAGGTCGGAAAGACGTCGATCATACGGCAATCGAAGGCCGACATGACCGGCTGTACGCGGCCCCCCAGCGTATCGACGGCGATGCGCCAGAGGTCTTCGGCGCGATCGACGAAGTCCGTATGCGGGAATTCCTTGAAGTAGACGAAGAAATTTGCCGCTGCGAGACGCTTTTTCGTCAGATGGCTGTGTGGATCAAGTTCGGCGCAGACGAGAATGTCCGGCCCGACGATCTGACGGACCCGCGACAGGAAATCGCCCTCGGGATCCTCGTAGCCGGCGGCAACCATCGCGCCATGCAGGCCGAGCACGACGGCATTGACCGGCATGGCGGCGCGAAGCTGGTCGAGGATTTCGTCACGCAGGCCCTCGTAGGCCGTGCGATTCACAAGGCCGGCCGGGTCGGCCCAGGCGGCCGTGCCCTCGATCAGCTCCCAGCCCCTTTCCGCGGCCACTCGCCGGCCGACTGTGATCGGCGCCGAACAAAGCGTCGGCGTCTCCGGATGCTCGCCCGGCGGCGCATAGAGGGAAGCCTCGAAGGCGCGCCGATCGACGCAGATCGGAGAAAAAGTGTTCGTCTCGGTCGCGAGCACCGCGGTGAAAATGCGCAACGCCGTCGCCTCTATTCCATTGGATTCGGCAGGTAACCGGTAAAGCCGGAAATCTTCCAGCGGCCATTATGCAGACGGCAATAATAAAGCGTCTGCCATTTCAGCACATCGACGTCGCCATCGGCTTTCTTCAGGCTGCCATCGAATTTCTTGCGCACCAGCGCCATATCGCCTTCGATCTCGATGTCTTCCAGCGTAGTCGTCGTAAAGATGGCGGTGCGCGGGTCTTCCGCAAAGGATTGGCCGGCAAAATCGCGCGCTTGCCGCAACCATTCGTCGCGGTAGGCCGCAAGCGTCGGGAAGGTGAGGCGCCATTTGTCGGGACTGACTTCGCGGCGGCCGTCGATGCCGATGAAGCCGTCTTCGACGAAATCGTCCGCCACCTGCGACCAGTCGGCTGCGAGAAAGGCGTCGATATCGCGCGGCACCAGCATCTCCCAGATTGCGTGCCGGGCAGCGTCGTCGGCAGGGAAGGGATTTTTAAAGGGATCGCGCATTGTACCCGCCAATATTGAAATTCTTTTCATAAATTGCGATTTTCACTGGTCAAATTCTGCTTTCTATGGTCATTTGTCAACGTGTCACGAAAATAATTTGCAGGATTGAAAATGACCATCAAGCGTTATGGCGCTGTCCAGACGGGTGCGGGCGGCAAGCCGCTGCCTTTCGCGCGCGCTGTCGAAGCCAATGGCTGGCTCCATGTCTCCGGCCAGGTCGCCATGGAAGATGGTGAGATCATCGATGGCGGCATCGTCGCCCAGACCCATAAGGCGATCGGCAACCTCATCGCCATTCTCCATGAAGCCGGCTATGACCTCGAGCATGTCGTCCGCGTCGGCGTGTGGCTCGATGATCCCCGTGATTTCTGGAGCTTCAACAAGATCTACCAGGACTACTTCGGCGCGCATCCGCCGGCGCGCGCCTGCGTGCAGTCGTCGATGATGGTGGATTGCAAGGTGGAGATCGACTGCATCGCCTACAAGGCGCCGGAAGCGTGAGGTAGGAAGACTGTCAGGGGCTGCATGATCTTGGAAGGGCGCATAGCGGCTTTTGGATAGGATTGTGCATTAAAATGGGGGACGTCTGTGGATATTTTCACGACCATGCAGGAGGAAAGAGGGCGGTTGTCGCAGTCGGAAAACCGCATTGCCGACATCGTCCTCAACGATTTCGAATTTGCGGTCAACGCCTCCATTATCGAGCTTGCCGGCAAGGCGGATGTTTCGCCGCCGACCGTGACGCGCTTCTGCCGTCGGCTCGGCTGCGAGAGCTTTTCCGATTTCAAGGTGCAGCTTGCCCGCACCGCCTATGTCGGCATGCGCTACATCAAGCCGGAGCCGAAGAGCATCGCGCCGGCGGATGTCGCGCAGGACATCATCACCAAGGCGCAGAATGCGCTGTTCCTGCTGCATCGCGGGCTGGATATCCCCGCCATCGAGCAGGCCTCCAACAGGCTTGCCGGCGCCGAGATGATCTACGCCTTCGGCTCCGGCGGCAATTCCTCGATGATCGCCAGCGAGCTGCAGAACAGGCTGTTCCGCCTCGGCCTGCGCGTCACCGCCAGTTCCGATCACAGCATGCAGTTGATGATGGCCGCCGCCGCCAAGCCGACGGACGTGCTGATCGGTTCGTCGCTGTCGGGCCGCAATGCCGAGCTGGTGCGGGCCTTTATGCTCGCCCGCGAAGCCAAGGTGCCGACGATTGCGTTGACGCAGAGCCACAGTCCGGTGGCGCTTGCCGCTGACATCACCGTGCCGGTCGATTTGCCCGAGGGCAACAATATCTATCGCCCGACATCGACGCGCATCGCCTATCTCGCGGTCGTGGATATCCTCGCCAGCCTTGTCGCTTACCGCATCCAGCCGCAAGCGACGGTAACGCTGCGTCGCATCAAGCAACAGCTCGTCACTCATCGCGACGGCGACGACCGCCAGCTTCTCGGGGACTAAAGCGATTCTAATGCATGTCGCGCAAAAGTGTGCGGCGGTTTTGCGAAAACGACATGCAAAAACAAGGAGCTAAAGCGTGGGAGCGAATCTGAAAGATCGCGACGAGCTTTAGGAAAAGTGCGTGAGCCGCTTTCCGTCCGGAATTGCGAAAGAACAGAAACGCAGCAGGGGAGAGATGCATGACCCGATCCGTCGCCATCGTTACCGGAGCTGCCGGCGATATCGGCCGCGCCATTGCCCGGCGTCTCGCGGATGATCACGATATCGTCCTGCTGGTCGATATCGATGCCGCTGCCGTTCGAAAGGCTGCGGAAGAGCTGGGACCGGCGGAACGCTTCATCGCCCTGAAAACCGATGTCACCAGCGAGGCCGACCTTGCCGAAATGGCAAAGGCCGCCGCGGGACTGGGTATGGTCAAGACCCTGGTCAACAATGCGGGAGCGGCCCGCGCCGTCAGCCTGCATGATACGACGCCGGATATCTGGCGCGCCGACAATGCCCTTAATCTCGAAGCCGCCTTCCTCTGTTTCCGCGCCGTCGAGGATATGCTGAAGGCGTCAAAGGGATCGCTGGTCAACATCGCCTCGGTCAACGGCATGGCCGTCTTCGGCCATCCCGCCTATAGCGCCGCCAAGGCTGGTTTGTTGCATTTCACTCGGCTGGTCGCGGTCGAATACGGCAAGTTCGGCATCCGCGCCAATGCGGTCGCGCCGGGCACGGTGCGCACGCAGGCCTGGGAGGCGCGTGCGGCCGCCAATCCCAATGTCTTCGAAGAGGCCCGCCGCTGGTATCCGCTGCAGCGCGTCATCGATCCGGCCGATGTCGCCAATGCCGTTGCCTTTCTCGCCGGCCCGCTTGCCAGCGCCATCACCGGCGTCTGCCTGCCGGTCGATTGCGGCCTGACGGCGGGGCAGGCCGAGCTGGCGCATACATTTTCACAGTCCGATCATTATTGAACGCTTGTCGTTAAGGAGAGAATAGATATGCAGCCGGCTTCCTATCATCTCGAAAACACCTGGTCCCCCGATGGCGGACCGAACGGCCGCCTGACCTTTACGCTGATCAATCTCTCGGATGCGCCGCTCACCGGTTTCCGCCTCGTCTATACCTCGCTGACGCGCGTCATCGATCCCAAGGCTTGCGACAATGCCGTCTTCCTGCGCCGCAACGCCAATTTCCATGAATTCGCCCCGCCTGCCGGCCTCTCCCTGGCATCGGGCGAAAGCTGGACCTTCAGCGTCAGCGGCCTGAACCGGACAGCGAAACATTGCACCGATGGCGCCAAATCCGCCTATCTGACACTGTCCGACGGCAGCCATGTGCCGGTGTCCGTCACCGATCTCCTGCTTGAAGGTCGCGTCAGCGAGCCGCCGCCGGTGCTGCTGCCGGAAGGCAAGCTCGATCTTCCCTTCGCCATCCAGCCTTGGCCAGCGGCGATCGATGCCAAGCCGGGCGAAAGCTTTCCGGTCGTGCTCTATCCCGTCAAGGGAACCGATGCTGCCAGCCTGAAGGCAGTTGCGACGTCGCTGGCGCTCTTCCAGCGCCTGTTTCCGGCCAATCACGCGCCATTCAGCCTCATAGCCGCGCCGCAGGGCAGGCCCTTGCGCTTCGTCGAGCGGCCGGCTCTCGCCAAGGAAGCTTATCAGCTCACTTTCTCGGCCGAAGAGATCACGCTTGCCTATGGCACTGAGGCCGGGCGTCTCTATGGTTTGACGACCTTGGCGCAGCTTCTGGACGGCGCGCGGCGCGAACCCGGCAAATTCCGCTTTCCGGCCGCCGGCACGATCTCCGACCAGCCGCGTTACGGCTGGCGCGGCTGCCATCTCGATGTCTCCCGGCAATTCCACCCGAAGGAGAATGTGAAGCGGCTGATCGATATCCTCGCCTGGCTGAAGCTCAACATCTTCCATTGGCATTTGACCGACGACGAGGCCTGGCGGCTGGAGATCAAGGCCTATCCGCAGCTAACCTCGACTGGCGTGCTGCGCGGCCCGGACGAACCTCTGCTGCCGCAGCTTGGAAACGGCGCTGAGCCGGTGGACGGCTCCTATTCGCAGGGAGATGTCAGGGAGATCGTCGCTCATGCTCTGGCGCTCGGCGTCGAGGTCGTGCCGGAAATCGATATTCCCGGCCACAGCACAGCCGCCCTCGTCGCCCTGCCGGATCTGGCCGACGGGCAGGAAGCGCCGGAGAGCTATCATTCCGTCCAGGGCTATCCCAACAATGCCCTCAACCCGGCCGTGGAGCCGACCTATGAGTTCCTCGGGAAAGTGTTCGATGAAATGGTCGAGCTGTTTCCCTCCGAATATATCCACATCGGCGGCGACGAAGTGGCCAACGGTTCCTGGCTCGCCTCGCCGCTCGCCCGCAAACTGATGGAGCAGGAAGGCATATCCGGCACGTTCGCGCTGCAATCCTATTTCCTGAAGCGGGTGAAGACGATGCTGACGGCGCGCGGCCGCAAGCTAGCCGGCTGGAACGAAGTCGCCCATGGCGGCGGCGTCGGCACGGAAGGCACGCTGCTGATGGCCTGGGAGAAACCGGAGGTCGGCATCGAGCTTGCGCGCGAAGGCTATGATGTGGTGATGACCCCCGGCCAGGCCTATTACCTCGACATGGTGCAGGCGGAAGCCTGGCAGGAGCCGGGCGCGAGTTGGGCCGGCACCGTACCCCCAGCGCATACCTACGCCTATGAGGCGGAAGGCGAGTTCCCCGAGGAATTGAAGGACCGGATAAAGGGCGTGCAGGCCTGCATCTGGCTCGAAAATTTCCTCTCCCGCGCCTATTTCAACCGCCTCGTCTTCCCCCGGCTGCCGGCCATCGCCGAAGCCGCCTGGACGCCGAAGGCGGGCAAGAATTGGGAGCGCTTCGCCGCGATCGTGCGGCTCAGTCCGGCCCTATAGGCAGATGTCCAGGGTCGTGATTGCCGCAGCCGTGATTGCCTGCATTGCCGGCAGCGCATGGCTATGTCACGAAACTGATAGAATAGATGCAGGATAATGTGGTTCCTTTCGATAGCGACGTCTGTCACCTAGAAGAGGAAACCCCATGAAGAAGATCATTTTGCTCGTGGCATTGGCGCTATCCGCCTCAAGCGCAATGGCAATGTCCCGCTATGACTCCCATCGCATGACCTGTTCGGCTCTTCACGACAAGATTGCCCGAGAGGGCGAAATCGTCCTGCGATACCCCTCGCACAGCGTCAACAATCTGATGATGTACGATCGCTACGTCTCAAACTCGGCGGCCTGCATTAACCGTGGTGCCATGTCGAGCGCCTCAGTGCCAACCTCGGACAATCCGAGCTGCAAGGTTCAGCGCTGTGTCTCGACGACGGGGAAGGGGCATAATCGCAAGTGAGCGATGTAAGCCGACTCTATTCAATGTCGGGTTCGATCTGAAAAGCTGCAGAGAAGGAGATCTCGGGACCTCTGCTTCCGGGAAGATCTGCGGTTTGATTTTGGCGGCGATCAAATCAGATTGGTATCCAGAATTATGGATATTAGCCCTCATTCTCAGCAACAATGGTTATTGAGTAATGTTAGATAGTAGAGCGGCCCACAGTACCCTTTGCAAATGGAGCATAACGGGTCCAATCTTCGAATCGCGCATATAGATCAAATGTGCATTTCTTGGAACTCAACGAACTTTCAGGCCCTCTACTTATGTTCAAAGACAATACTGTTTTTGTGATTGGTGCTGGTGCTAGCGACGAATTTAATTTGCCGGTCGGCTGGAAATTGATGAACACCATCAAGCAAAACTCAAAGTTCCGTTTTGACTACGGGCTTAAGGAGGGTGTCAAAGAAATCCACGATGCAATCGTCAGGCGGTATGAGAACCGCAACGATGAAATCAATGCCCGTTTTGAGGCATGCGCAGAGATTTACCGGGCGATTGACTCCGCCGGCTCGATTGACTCATTCATCGACCGAAACAATCACGTGCCACATATTGCCGAAGTGGGAAAGCTTCAGATTGCCTATGCTATTGCAAAAGCGGAAGGTGCTTCGAAGCTCGCGGTTAACCGAGATAGGAACAGGCAGGATCTAAACTGGGAAGCTCTAGATAACGCGTGGATTGCGACTTTCGCTCGGGCGCTATTCGACGGCGTTCGCACAACCGACGTCGACAACATTGGTAGCAATATTACCATTATCTGTTTCAACTACGACAGATGCATTGAATTTTATCTTATCGCGGCCATTGAACGGAGTTTTTATAAAGTTTCCCGCGAGCAGGCGTACAAGATTGTTAGTAACATGCGGATCATACATCCGTATGGGACGTTGGGAAGGCTCCCTCAGGGCTTGTTGGACCGGGACTACATACCCTACGGCCCCGATCTCGATCGATTGGATCTTTGGAGAGTAAGCGAGTCGCTCGTTACGTGGTCTGAGTCGATTCGTGATTCACAACAAGTGGATGCGATTAAGACTGCCATCGCCCAAGCGAGAGCTATTGTATTCTTGGGTTTTGCTTTCGCCAATCAAAACATGCGGTTACTTGAGGCTAACATCCCCGAAGGCAAATCCTACTATACCAAGGTCTACTCCACCGGATACGGCGTGCCGACTCAGGTGGAAGGGGCTCTCAAGGAAAAGATCACAAAGCTATACAGCGCGAGAATGGACGAGTTCATGGCACGATACATTCAGATCGAACACGGGCAGAAGTGCGCTGACTTCATAAACACTCATTTGATCAACCTGATGCAGTAGAACCCGACTTGGTGCTTCAATAAAGTTTAGAGCCAGATTTCTCACAGGTATTCACGGAGCAGCCGTGGCGAGATTACCCACATGGAGAGATGGGCGTCGGAAGAACCTTCGAAGCCACCGCGCGGCCCAAGCCCCAAGCGCATTGCCGCAGGCCTTTGTCACAAGGCACAAAACGCGCAAACTTTCACGAAATCTAACTCTTTGATCTTGGCAGTGATCAAAAGGAAATGGTGCCCAGAAGAGGACTCGAACCTCCACGCCTCGCGGCACAGGTACCTGAAACCTGCGCGTCTACCAATTCCGCCATCTGGGCGACGGACACGCATGTAAGGGGGTGGCTGTCCGGTGTCAACAGGGTTTTTGAAGTTTTCGTGGCAATCTTGAAAAAAGCGGTTGAAGCCCGGGTTAACCCCGGGCTGCCGCCCAGGCGCGGATGAGGCCAAGTCCCTGTTCCAGCAAGGCCTTTGCCTCGTTTTCATCGGCCGCTTCGACATAGCAGCGCATCTCCGGCGCATTGCCGGAGGGGCGGAAATGGATGATTCGGCCGTCGGCCAGCGTCACCCGCAGCCCGTCTATATCGCTCTTTGACGCGACGCCGGCGACCGGCGCCAGGAAGGCGGCGAGATTGGCGTCGGAGGCGCGCAGATGAGCCATCAGCGCCCCGCTGGTTTCGACCGGGAAATTCTCCAGCCGGTCGGCGGCGGCAAAGGGCAGGCGGTAGTTGGCGGCAACGGCCGACAGCGATTGTTTTGCCCGCGCGGCGGCGTAGAGCGTCGCCAGGATCGGCAGGAAGCTGTCGCGGGTCGGCAGGGCGCGGATCGGCTGTCCCTCGATGATGAAGCGGCTTGCCGTCAGCGTGCCGCCATTGGCCTCGAAGCCCATGACATTGGCCTTGCCGGCCGCTAAGGCCTCATCCATGCCGGCGATGACATAGGGCGAGCCGACGCGGGTGCGGGTAACGGCGTAGGAGCCGGCGGCCTCGATGCCGGAATTGGAGGTGACCGGCGTCACCACGACCTCCGCGCCGAGGAAATTCGCGGCAATCAGGCCGAGCAGGTCGCCGCGCAGCGGCTCGCCGGTTTCATCGGAGACAAGCGGCCGGTCGCCGTCGCCGTCGGCGGAGACGATCGCATCCAGCCCATGCTCCGGCGCCCAGCCCTTCAGCAGGCGGATGGTTTCGGCCGAGACCGCTTCGGTATCGACCGGAATGAAGCTTTCGGAGCGGCCGAGCGGCACGACGCGCGCGCCGTAATGCACCAGCACTAGGCCGAGCAGATCGCGCGCCACGGTGCTGTGCTGATAGACGCCGATGGTGAGGCCGGCGAGGCTGTCGGCGGGCAGCAGGGCGATATTGCGCTCGAAGAACAACGCCTCGGTCTCCGCCGTCCGGTCGTCGCAAGTGCCGGGCCTCTCATCGAGGTCGACGTCGCCGATCGCGGCGGCCTCAGTGCTGATCGCCAGCTCGTCCTGCTTGTCGATCTCGCCGTCGGGGCGGTAGAATTTGATGCCGTTGCGATCGGCCGGAATATGCGAGCCGGTGATCATCAGCGACGCGGCCTTGAGCTCCAGCCCGTAAAGCGCCAGCGCCGGGGTCGGCACCGTGCCGCAATCGACCGGCGTCAGGCCGGCGCGTTTCAGCGCGCCGATGCAGGTGGCCGAGATCGCCGGGCTGGACTCGCGAAAATCGCGGCCGACCAGGATGAGATCGCCGGGCTGCGCATGGCCGCTCTTCAACAGGTGGCGGGCATAGGCCGTGGCGTAGAGGGCAGACGCCCGTCCCATGAGATCGACGGACAGGCCGCGAAGGCCGCTGGTTCCAAATTTCAAGCTGCTCACGTGCAATCTCCTCGGAATGTTGCGCCTCTTATGGAACAAGCGGGGGAAAGGATCAACCGATCGATCGCGGCCGATAGCCGCCTTCGCGCCCCTGGTTTTGCCTTGAGGGAAGCCCCAAATATAGAGCGAGCCGCGGGAAAAGATGCTGGGTCGCCAAGACCAGCAACAGGAGTCTGCCATGACTGTTTTCGGCAAGATCGCGTTCGGCTGCGCCGTCAGCCTCGTTTTGTTGTCGCCACCGGATCTCGCCAATGCGGCCTCGAACAGCCCGAAGCTCGGCCTGCCTCCCCCAAGGGTCGGGCCCACTGTTTGCGACGCTCGCGGCTGTTTTGGTTTCGGCTCGCAGCAATGGTACCGCCCGCCCGGCTATCCCATTCCCTATACGCCGCCGAGCCTCGATAGGAGGTCGCGCTTTGACAATCCCCGCATCTACATCCAGCCGCGCAATCCTGTTCCGCCGAGAACCAACTTCCCGGCGCCGGTCAACAATCGCACACGGCATCAGATATGGTGCTCCGAACATTATCGGACCTACAATCCCGGCACCAATCTCTACACCACCCTTCACCACGGCTTTCAGACCTGCCGCTCCCCCTATTATTGAGTGAGCGGGAGCGCCTCTGGCGCCGGTTTCAGCACAGAGCACATCCATTCGCCTTGTCTATATGAGGAAGCGAAAATAAATCGCTTGCTTTTCTCGCGACTTGGGCAGTCCCTAGAGTGTCGCCGCTTCCACAGGGTCGCGGGCGAAGCAAGGAGCCCAGAATGGCAAAGGGTCAACTGAGAAGTACCCGCGAAGCGCGGAAACCCAAGAAGGGCAAGATCGTCGCTGTAAAGCAGCAGCCTGGTTCTCAGGTCAGGCAGGCTGCCAGCACGATCAGCCTCGGCAGGAAAGATAAGTGACGGAGCGAAGACGCGCCGCAGGCCGCGCCTTCTCGATATGTCAGTCGGCGGAATATCGGCCGGCGCGCCGCGGAGGTGCGCCGGAGAATGGGGTAGTCAGCTCTCCAGCGATCCGCGGTCGGTATGGCCGAGATCGCGATCGGGATCGATGATATCGCGCACCCGCTGCTTCAGCTCCTTCGGACCGGGGAAGCCGCCGTCGCGCTTGCGCTCCCACAGCAGCTCGCCATCGATACGGATTTCGAAGTTGCCGCCCGTGCCGGGGATCAGCGCCACTTCGCCCACGCTGTCGCTGAAAGTTTGCAGCAGTTCCTGCGCCATCCAGCCGGCGCGCAGCAGCCAGTTGCATTGCGTACAATAGAGAATGGTGATCCGGGGCTTGTCGGTCATCGGCGGTTTCCTTGTTGTTTGCTGACATTTAGGCTCAACTTTAATCGGCCGCAAGTTGGCCTCTTGCGTCGTCGGCCCTCCCATGTTCATTTTGCCCGAATTGTATTCGGGGGTCATGGGAATGCGGGTCGCCATCGTCGAAAACATGAAAAACACGCCGCTCGGCGCCCTCGGCATCGCGCTGGAAGAAGCGGGAGCGGAGATCGAATGGTTCCGTGCGTGGGATGGCGAGCGGCTTCCGAGCGATGTAGCGGCGCATGATGCGCTGGTGGTGCTCGGCGGCGAGCAGAATGCCCGCGACGACGACACCCACCCCTATCTGCCGGAGCTCGCAAGGCTCATGCGTCGGTTCGAGGAGACCGACAAGGCCGTGCTCGGCATCTGCCTCGGCAGCCAGATTCTGGCCCGCGCCTACGAGGCGGAAAATCTTCTCGGTGCCGCCCATGAATTCGGCTGGAAAACAGTTGGCGTCACCGAGGAAGGCAAGGCCGATCCGCTGCTATCTGCTCTCGGCGATGATTTCACCATCTTCCAATGGCACTCCGACACGTTCTCGCTGCCGACAGGCGCCATTCGCCTCGCCACCAACGCGGTGACCGGGAACCAGGCCTTCCGCATCGGCCGCGCCGCCTACGGCACACAGTTCCATTTCGAGGCCAATACCGGCGTCGTCGAAGGCTGGCGGACGGAGTTCAAGGCGTCGATCGAGCGCAACGAACCCGGCTGGCTGGAGCGCTATGCCGAGATCGCCGCACAACATGCGCCGGCGGCTGAGATCGCGGGGCTGGCGATCGCGCGCGCCTGGGTGAGGACGATTGGCGCTGAGGTGGAGCTGCAGGCGGCGTCTTAGAGCGGTTCAATCGGCTAGCGCATCTATTGCGGCTCTCCATTGCCGGAGGCGATCTGTGCCGCCCCGCCTATAGCGTTGCGAAATGCGTCATCGAAGCTGACGCCGCGGATTCGCCAGTGATGGATTTTTCCATTTTCCATCATCGACCAATCGGCGACCCAGCCGAGATCCTTGTCGCTCCAGACAAGCGAACCCGCCAAGGCGACATCGCCGCCGATGGTCTTGGCCAAGGCATCGAGTTCTTGCTGTGCCGTCCCCGCCAAACCCGTTGTGGTGAGGCCCCGGCTGACCAGCATTGCCTTGTTGGGCACAATGATTGCCATGGCAAACGGTCTGGCGGCCGCTTCGAAAGCGTCGATCATGTAAGGGCTTTCGTCACCGTCGCGGGTCAGCGTGAAAGTGCGTTGCGCATCGCGTACGACCAAGAAAATCGCGAGTTTCGGGCGCGGTGACAGCCACGGCTTGTGCCCGAGCGTGGACAGCAATTGATCGATGGTATCGGGCATGTAGATGCAAGTGAGGTCCTGCGGCCGGTCGTGGGTGCCTTGCTCGTCATGGATCGGGATACCTTCCAGGCGATCGCGATAGCTGTAGGTCGCGACGAAGGAGCCGGCACGCTGCAGCATCGCTTGAAAGGCATTCTCCGTCGTCACACGCTGATCGCCGCTGACCCTGACAAGCACGCGACCCAGGCAATCCTTGAAGCCGAGTTCGCGATTGATGGCGCCAGTGCCGGTAACGATTGCCTGCGCTCGGTAAAGCCGGCTCTGATCATCGGCGCGAGCGACGGCTGCCTCGTTGATGACTGCGAGCGCGAAGGCGATGGCAATCGATCGTGATTTCAACATCGGGACATCTCCGAACGCTGCCATGGTGTCGCGAAAGCAAGCGGCAGGCAATGTCAGATTATGATGGCCGAGCGACGTTGACGATGGCTTTGACAACGGCGTCAAGGCCACTAGATTTCATGGAAACCGGAGGAGACGAGATCATGACCCAGCCAGAATTACCCTGGAAAGGTGGATGCCGTTGCGGGGAGGTGCGATTGAAGATCAGCGCCAAGCCACTCCTGACCATGGCCTGCCATTGCACCGGCTGTCAGCGCATGTCCTCCAGCGCCTATTCGTTGAGCGTCGCCATTCCGAGCGAAGGTTTCGAAGTCACCCAAGGCGAACCCGTTATCGGCGGCATGCACGACGAAAACCTGAAGCACTATTTCTGCCCCTACTGCATGACTTGGATGTTCACGCGCCTGGAAGGGTTCGACTGGTTCGTCAACCTGCGCCCGACCATGCTCGACGACCCCAGTTGGTTCACGCCTTTCGTCGAGACCTGGACCAGCGAGAAATTGCCCTGGGTGACGACACCGGCAAAGCACAGCTATCCGGCGCTGCCGGAGATGAACGAGTATGAGGGGCTCATCAAGGAGTATGGGGAGAGAATCAACACCTAAAATCTTAGCGTGACATATGTCTACGAATGAGCCCTGCACCCGACTTCGTGTCAATATAGCGAGCCGGACGCCGAAACTTAATGGCCGACGGCCAGGATGAAGGGACCAGCGGAATCTGGTGTAGGTGTATTAGCGCTCTCTGCGCTTCCTTTCGTTCTTCTGCTGTGTAAACCGCTCTATAACTGGTCAAGCCGTCTTGAGAACGTTGTGGATCTTCTATTGCATAGTGAATTTCATGCCATTTTGATGGGCGCTTGTCTTTTATCTCACAAAGCTCCGCTAATAATTCATCTCTTTCCTGCCAGGTAGAAAAGTATATATTCTTTTGCGCTTTAATTATTTGAAGCTGATTTAAAGCCTTAACATCAGAATCCTTTTTTAATCGCAAAGTATATTTAAGTTTGTCTGGTAGTGTATAGATACCGCCGTCGTAAAAAGAAATGGAATATATGGGATTTATTGGCAAAAATAATATGCAACCAGAATTATTTAAACCTGCGGCGCCAAGGTCTCCCGTGGATTTTGGAAACCTATTTGTGACGATGGCGGGGTCATCGCTTGTAATGAAATTGGTTCTTGTTTCATTTTTGATGATGACGAATTTTAGATCGTCGATGGAATGCTTGGTGCTATCAAAAAGCTCAAGAAGAATTGAAACTTCTTCAGCATCTTTCGGGCGACTGTCGCTATCAAACTCATAAATGAGATCAGCCATTTCCGAATGTGCAATCTGCATTCTTTTGGCCGCGTAGTCTGTTCGCAGATATTGGAGGTAGGTAAATTGACGAAGGAATTCGATTTCTTCTGATCTAAGAATTTCTTCTTTGACGATTGAAGCAGCAATACGCGAGTAATCACCCTCGATATTCTGAAGTGATTTCTCGATGACTAAATCCTTTCCATAGAAAAAGGACTTCTCACATTGATTTTTTATCGGCGCATTGCGAATCGATAATTCACGATTGATGTTGAGGAGGTTGATGCATCGCAAGCTTATCTCGGATGAAAAGTTCTTGAGATAACAACGAGGCACATAATGTTGAGATCGATGCTCGCTCATCCATATCCCGAAAAGCAAAGAATAATAAAATACACCTTATAGATGTATTTTATTATTGCAATACTTTAGGTTGATTTAATCGCACAGAGGGAGCAGGGCATCTAACCGCTTCAGATATCCCTCACTCATCCCCCATCTTCAGCGCTGCAATAAACGCTTCCTGCGGGATTTCGACCTTGCCGAACTGCCGCATGCGCTTCTTGCCTTCCTTCTGCTTGTCGAGCAGCTTGCGCTTGCGGGTGGCGTCGCCACCGTAGCACTTGGCGGTCACGTCCTTGCGCAGCGCCTTCACCGTCTCGCGGGCGATGATGCGCCCGCCGATCGCGGCCTGGATCGGGATCTGGAACATGTGCTGCGGGATCAGGTCCTTCAGCTTCTCGCACATGACGCGGCCGCGCTTTTCGGCGGCGGAGCGGTGCACGAGCATCGAGAGCGCATCCACCGGCTCGGCATTGACGAGGATCGACATCTTGACGAGATCGCTCTCGCGATAATCGGTCAGGCTGTAGTCGAAGGAGGCATAGCCCTTGGAGATCGACTTCAGGCGATCGTAGAAGTCGAAGACGACTTCGTTGAGCGGCAGATCGTAGGTGATCATGGCGCGGTTGCCGACATAGGTCAGCTCGGTCTGGATGCCGCGGCGGTCCTGACAGAGTTTCAGGATCGAGCCGAGATAATCGTCCGGCGTCAGGATCGTCGCCTTGATCCACGGCTCGCGGAATTCGGAAATCTTGACGACGTCGGGCATATCGGCCGGGTTGTGCAGCTCGATCTCGGTGCCGTCGGTCATGGTGAGCTGATAGACGACGGAAGGTGCCGTCGCGATCAGATCGAGATTGAATTCGCGCTCCAGGCGCTCCTGGATGATTTCCAGATGCAGCAGGCCGAGGAAGCCGCAGCGGAAGCCGAAGCCGAGAGCGGCAGAAGATTCCATTTCAAAGGAGAAGCTGGCGTCGTTGAGGCGCAGCTTGCCCATGGCCGAGCGCAGGTCCTCGAAATCGGCGGCATCGACGGGGAAGAGACCGCAGAACACGACAGGCTGCGCCGGCTTGAAGCCAGGCAGCGGCGCAGCGGTCGGGCGCTTGTCCTCGGTGATGGTATCGCCGACGCGGGTGTCGGCCACTTCCTTGATCGATGCGGTGATGAAGCCGATCTCGCCGGGGCCGAGGCTGTCGACGGCGACCATCTTCGGCGTCAGCACGCCGACGCGCTCGATCTGGTATTTCGCATCCGTGCCCATCATGCGGATGGTCTGGCCCTTGGTCAGCGTGCCGTCGATGATGCGCACGAGAACCATGACGCCGAGATAGGTATCGTACCAGCTATCGACCAGCAGCGCCTTCAGCGGCGCCTTTTCACCGCCCGCGCTCTTTGGCGCCGGCAGCTTATGGACGATGGCTTCCAGCACGTCGGGAATGCCGAGGCCGGTCTTGGCCGAGATCAGCACGGCGTCGGAGGCGTCAATGCCGATCACTTCCTCGATCTGTTCCTTGATGCGGTCCGGTTCGGCCGCCGGCAGGTCGATCTTGTTGAGCACGGTGACGAGCTCGTGATTGTTGTCGATCGCCTGATAGACGTTGGCGAGCGTCTGCGCTTCGACGCCTTGGCTGGCATCGACCACCAGCAGCGAGCCTTCGCAGGCCGACAGTGAGCGGGAGACTTCGTAGGCGAAGTCGACGTGTCCGGGCGTGTCGATCAGGTTGAGAATATAGGTCTCGCCGTTATTCGCCTTGTAGTGCAGGCGCACGGTCTGGGCCTTGATGGTGATGCCGCGCTCGCGCTCGATCTCCATATTGTCCAGCACCTGCTCCGACATCTCGCGTTCGGCGAGGCCGCCCGTCGTCTGGATCAGGCGGTCGGCCAGCGTCGATTTGCCGTGGTCGATATGGGCCACGATCGAGAAGTTGCGGATATGCGAAAGCGGAGTGGTGGAATTGGTGCTCATGCGCGCCATATAGCAGCGCCGCCCCGCGCCGCAAAGCGGAAAAGCGGGGTTTTGGCGGCTATATTCGCATGAAGGCAGGCTTTTCGGGCGCTCCATTTATCAAGATCATTATCGCGCTTGATTCCATTATGTGATCGTGTATTTCTCTTATATTGGAATTGCGAGGCGGATGGTGCGAGCAAATGATGGATGACGATCTGGAGCTGGCGATCGGGGCTCGCATCAAGCAGTTGCGCATTGCCCGCGGTTTGACGCTGGACGAGCTGGCGAATGCCTCCGCCGTCAGCCGCGCCATGATTTCGCGCATCGAGCGGGCCGAGGCGAGCCCGACGGCATCCTTGTTGTCGAGGCTCTGCGCAGCCCTCGGCCTGTCGCTCTCGGCCTTCTTCGCCGCGGACGATAAGGATGTGTCGCCATTGGCCCGCCGCGACCAGCAAGCGGTCTGGCGAGATCCGGAAACCGGCTATGTCAGACGCGCCGTCTCGCCACCGGGGACGGAATCGAAGGTGGATGTTGTTGAAGTCGTCTTCCCTGCCGGCGCACGCGTCAGCTTTCCTCCGAATGCCGCGAGCCTTGCCATGACACAACATGTCTGGCTGTTCGAAGGCGAGATGGAGGTGACCCATCGTGATGTCACGCATCGCCTGATGCCCGGAGATTGCCTCTTCATGGGCGTCGGCGACGGTCATGCCTTTCATAATCCCGGCGAGGATCCGGCGCGCTATTGCGTCATCCTCGATCGCGGCCGCTCATAATCGTCAAGGACCTTTTTCATGCCCGATATTCGTCTTCTTTCCGCCGCCGAAGCCCGCGCCGTCGCTCCTGACCTCTGCGACGTGCTCGCCGATTGCGTCAACGGTGGCGCCTCGGTCGGCTTCATGCAGCCGTATAAGCCAGCCGACGCCATGCCCTATTGGCAAGGCGTCGCCGACAGCGTCGAGAGCGGCGCGACCCTGCTTCTTGTTGCCGTGATCGAGGGCAAAGTCGTCGGAACCGTGCAGGTGGGCGCGGCGCAAATGCCAAACCAGCCGCATCGCGGCGATCTCAAGAAATTGCTGGTGCATCGCTCTGCGCGTGGCAAGGGGCTGGCGCGGCTGCTGATGGCGGCGGCTGAGCGTGAAGCGGCCAAGCGCGGCAAGACCCTGCTGGTGCTTGATACCGCAACCGGCAGCGAAGCCGAAGCCATCTATCCCCGCCTCGGCTGGCAGCGGGTCGGGGTCATCCCCGATTACGCCATGTGGCCGGAAGGTGGGCTCTGCGATACGACGCTGTTCTATAAGCGGATCGCCGCTTGAACCGGGTCGGCATAGTCACTGTGAAAATGCGGCAAGCGCGTCATTCAGCGTCGCGGTCGGCGTCCAGTGCATCGCCTTCCAGCCGAATTGCCGCGCGGCCTCTATGTTGGCGGGATAATCGTCGATGAAGGCGATCTCATGGGCTTCGATACCGACGCGCTCGGTGGCCAGCCGGAAGAATTCAGGCGCGGGCTTCTGGTAGCCGAGCATGGCGGAATAGAAGATGCCGTCGAAATAGGAGGATAGGTCAAGCTTTTCCATCAGATAGGCGGCGCGGCGATGCTCCTGGTTGGTCGCCAGGTACATCGGGATGCCCTTGGCCCGCAGCGCCGCGAGGTCGCCAAGCAAGGCTTGGTCGAGGCGGGAGTCGTTCTCGAACCAGTAGTCGATCAGCGTTGAGGCGCTCAGCCCCGGCGCGATCCTCTCCAGAACGCGGGTGAGCCGGGGTTCCAGATTGTCGCGGCCGGTAACGACGTCTCCCCAATGGTCTTTCCTGAAGAATTCTTCCTGAAGCACCTCACGCTTGATACCGAGATCGCGTTCCAGATAGGTGCAGTAGTGCAGGCCATCGCCGGGTCGCCCATGCACCAGCACACCGTCGACATCGACCATCAGAACTTTCATGCGGCGCGAATCTCCCAGTGGAATGAAAGGCATGGGGAAGGTGGCGTTGTTTCTGCCGGCGATCAAGAGCGCATGCGGCTCTTTTTTCCGTCCTGCAATCCGTGTAAGCCTCTGCATTCCCCAGGGAATTTAGCCGGCGTCAGGAGGCTGCCATGCGCGTCATCTATTCGGAAGATCACAAGCTGAGGGACGCCAAGACAGAACTGCATGATGGGCAGCTTGTGACGCCTTTCGAAGCGCCGTTCCGTGCCGAATGGATATTGGCCGCCGTGAAGGAGGCCGGTTTTGCGGACATCGTCGCGCCGGAAGCGCATGGGTTGGAGACGGCGCGCAAGGTTCACGATCCGGCCTATCTCGATTTTCTGGGCGTGGTCTGGGAGCGCTGGGTTGCGGCCGGTTACAAGGGTGAGGCGATCGCCAATTCTTTTCCCGTGCGGCGCACCAGCCAGCGCGTGCCGGAAAACATTGTCGGCATGATCGGCCATTATGCCAACGCCGCCGACACCTCGATCACCAAGGGCTCCTATGAAGCGGCGCTCGCATCGATGCGCTGCGCATTGACGGGTGCCGATTGGCTCCATGCCGGCAATCGCTATGCCTTCGCCCTCTGCCGCCCGCCCGGCCACCACGCCGGATACGATCTCTTCGGGGGTTATTGCTTCATCAACAATGCCGCCGTCGCCGCGCAGCGGCTGCGCGACCACGGCACGAAGAAAGTGGCCGTGCTCGATGTCGATTTCCATCATGGCAACGGCACGCAGGATATCTTCTATCGGCGCGGCGATGTCTTCACCGCTTCGCTGCATGGTGATCCCATCCATGCCTTCCCCTATTTCTTGGGTCATGTCGACGAGAAGGGCGAAGGCGAAGGGTTGGGGGCGAACCGCAATTATCCGATGCCGCGCGGCACGTCCTGGGAAGAATGGTCGGCGGCACTTGCCGAGGCTCTCGCCCGCATCAAGAATTTCGGCGCGGAGGCGATCGTGCTCTCGCTCGGCGTCGATACGTTCGAGCGCGATCCCATCTCCTTTTTCAAGCTGACGTCGCAGGATTTCATTCGCATGGGCGAGCGCGTTGCCGGCGCCGGCCTGCCGGTTCTCGTCTGCATGGAGGGCGGTTATGGCGTGCCCGAGATCGGCCTGAACGTCGCCAACGTCCTCATGGGCCTCGAAGCCTGAGACGGGCCTGGATCAACGCGCGTGATCGCAGGATGAAAAGTTTGAATTTGTCAGTCCAGGGCCAGATCTCTAAAAAACCCGCATAAGAGGAGAGGTCATGGACCAGCAGCTTATCGAAAGTGGCACGGATGGCGGCGCGGCGCTGATGCCGCATCCGGATGTTGCGCCATCCTCCGGCGGCATTGCCGCCGGCGTGCTGATGTGCGTCCTGTCCATGTGCAGCATCCAATTCGGCTCGGCATTGTCGTCTCCGATCATCAATACCTATGGACCCGTCGGCGCGACGTGGCTGCGGCTCGTCTTCGCGTCTGCCGCACTGGCGATCATCGTCCGTCCGAAGATCATGAGCTACAGCCGCTCGCAATGGATCAGCGTGCTGGCACTTGGTTCCGTATCGGCGTTGATGACGGCTTCCTTCTTCTCGGCGATTGCGCACATTCCGCTGGGTCTTGCGGTCGCGATAGACTTCCTCGGACCTCTGCTTGTCGCGACCCTCGGCTTCGGGTTGAGCCGTCAGCTTCTCTGGCCCGTCTTCGCCGGCGTCGGCGTTCTGCTATTGGCCTATGACGGTGAGGAATGGGTGGGCAATCTGCCGGGCATCCTTTTTGCCTGCGGCGCGGGCGTGGGCTGGGCCTGCTATATCCTGTTGACGAAGAAGGTCGGCAACGCCTTCCAGGGTCTCGAAGGGCTTTCCATGTCGCTGCTGGTCGCGGCGGTCGTTTCAACACCTTTCGGCTTTGCCTCCGCCGCCCCGCATCTGACAGCCTCTGGCCTCCTCGAAATCGCCGGCCTGGCACTGCTCGTTCCGCTGCTCCCCTATGTGCTGGAAATGGTCGCGCTGCGGCGCATGCCGACCTCGTCCTTCGGCATCCTCATGAGCCTGGAACCCGCCATTGCTGCCGTTGCCGGCTTTATTATCCTGTCGCAGCCGATGACGCCGTCGCAGATGTTCGGCACGGCCCTCGTCGTCGCCGCCAGCATCGGCGCAACGATTTTCGCCACGAAGGGCTGAGCTTAGACAGTCTTCCTCGCCGGATCGTCCAATGCCGGATTATAGAAGAGTGAGAGCGTCAGGCTCTTGGCGATGCGCTCGGCTGTCGCCATGAACCAGGCCCTAGCTTCATCCGAGGGCGCGATATCCGCAAGCGTTTCCGAAAAAAGCGCCAGCCATTCTGGAAAAAGGTCCGGCGCGATGCCTTCGACGCCGAGATGAGCCTGCACCGGCTTGCCGCCATAGGCGCCGTTTTTGAACGCAACCGACGACCAGAAGCGTTTCATCTTCTCCATATGGTCCGGCCACCGACCGGCAAGACGACCGTCAAAAACCGGACCGAGCCGGGGATGCGCCTGAATGCGTCCGTAGAAAGTATCGACAAGCCGGTCGATGAAGGCTGCATCGATGCCGATGCGCGTCATCTCGGCTTCGGCCTTCTCGCGGATGCCGGCCAGGTGAGCGGCGCGACCCTGTATGTCAATGTTCATGTCATGCTCCTGCCGCCGCTCAGCATTTTGCGCAATACGGCGTTTGTCGGCCCTCTATCTATGCATTTTCATGGCGCAACCAAGATGTCATGCCGCCGTTGCGGCAATCTGTCAAAGTCATGGGGTAGTTGGCTCGGCATAGTCTGTTAGCCCTTGACCCCAGTGATCGTCCACTTTAGTTTTAGAATAATTCTAAAGATGGAGATTTTTATGTTGCTCGGGTTTTTCCGCTCGCCAAAACGTTCCTTTGCCTCTTTGTCCGAACAGGAAATTCTCGCCATTGCCATCGCCTCGGAAGAGGACGATGCCCGCATTTATCTCGCCTATGCCGATATTCTAAGAGACAACTATCCCGATTCCGCCAAGGTGTTCGAGGACATGGCCGAAGTCGAGGATACCCACCGCAAGACGCTGATCGACATGCACCGCAAGCGTTTCGGCGAGCGTATCCCGCTGATCCGGCGCGAACATGTCAACGGTTTCTATGAACGCAAGCCGGACTGGCTACGCAAGAACCTGTCGCTCGAAGCCATCCGTGCAGAAGCCGAGGGCATGGAACAGCAGGCCTATAATTTTTATGTCGAGGCGGGCAAGCGGGTTTCCGACGCCTCGACGCGCCAGCTCCTCGGCGATCTGGCGCTGGCGGAACAAGGGCATGAAGACATTGCCCGCATGCTTGGCGACAAGCACACGCCGGAATCGGTGAAGGAAGAAGAGGATGCGGATGCCCGCCGCAAGTTCGTGCTCACCTATGTGCAGCCGGGCCTTGCCGGCCTGATGGACGGCTCGGTCTCGACGCTTGCGCCGATCTTCGCCGCCGCCTTCGCGACGCAGCAGACATGGCAGACCTTCCTCGTCGGCCTGTCGGCTTCCGTCGGCGCCGGCATATCCATGGGCTTCACTGAAGCCGCCCATGACGACGGCAAGATTTCCGGCCGCGGCTCGCCGATCAAGCGCGGTTTTGCCTGCGGCATCATGACGGCACTCGGCGGATTGGGCCATGCGCTTCCCTATCTTATTCCCAATTTTTGGACCGCCACGATTACTGCGGCCATCGTTGTCTTCTTCGAGCTGTGGGCGATCGCCTTTATTCAGAACAAATATATGGAGACACCGTTTCTCCGCGCCGCCTTCCAGGTCGTTGTTGGTGGCTCCCTGGTGCTTGCAGCGGGCATACTGATTGGAAATGGGTGAGACGCGATCGGCGAAGCCGACGAAACGATCCAGTGAATCGTTTCGCGCGTCGAACGCCCTGAGCCCAAGCGAAGGGCCGGCGGGCACGGCATAGGCGATGTCTTGTCTTGTTCTGTAGGACGAAGATCAGACCGTTCTAAGGATTTTTGGAAAAACAAAAGGCCGGCAGATGTGCCGGCCTTTTGTATGAGTTCTGTTCTTATGGTGATTACTTGACGGCGCCGACGAGGACGTCGTTGCCATTTTCGATGGTGACCCAGCGGCCGGCATTGTAGCTCGCCTGGCGCTTCAGATAGGAATAGGGGGTCTGGTACCAGACCTTCACCTCGTCATCGAGATTGTCGAGAATGTAGTCGCCCTGATCGGTGCGCAGCGTCAGCACGGCATGGCCTTCGCCATCGGGTTTGCGTACGACCGTCATCAGAAGGTTGGCGGCGGAAATACCCTTCTGCATGAGAAGCTTGCGCTTCAGAAGCGCGAAATCTTCGCAGTCACCGGCCGTCTTCGGATATTCCCAATATTCTTCCTGGCCGTAGACTTCCATGTCGGTGGCAGGCGTGATGGTCTTGTTGACGCGCAGGTTGACCTGATTGACCAGCGTCCAGGTGGCGGCGTTCATATCGACAGGACCGGTATTGCGCGTCGGGCCGCATTCGTCGGCATGACGCTCGCAAAACTCATAGTGCCCGATGGGCTGGGATGTTACACCGCCGATGGTCATCGATGCGGTGTTCTGGGGGGCCGGCATGGCCGACGACGACATCGCAACTATAGCTGCGAAGGCAACGAATACGCCCTTAATACGCACGCCCACTTTCCTTGTATCGTCCCTGCATTTGTTAACAAATTGTTAATGTAAGGGGGCGCGCCAAGTCAATCGTTACTTAAGTGTTAACAGCGGAACCAGCCTTTATGGTTAATTTCAGCACAATCAAGAGGCTAGTCGCCACAATTCAATGCCTCTTATGATTACCGGAAGGCATGCGGGTTCTACCCCGCGGCGGGCCGTCCGCGGGTTTTTCACAAAGCTATCTATATGTTTTTACGGATGATTATGGAGCGCCAGCGTCTCCGCTGCGGTCAACATGCGCTCGATATCCTGCGGTCGGGACAGCCGATGATCGCCGTCACGCACAAGTGTTAACACGACATCGTCGGCCGGCAAATGTTCGACCAATCTTAACGAATGGGCAAAGGGCACATCCTCGTCCTGCATGCCCTGTAGGATATGAACCGGGCAGCCCGTTTCGATGATGCCGGTCAAGACGCGGTTGGCGCGGCCGTCCTCGATGAGCGCGCGGGTGAAGATATTCGGCTCGGGACTATATTCTGAAGGCTCCTCGAAATAGCCGCGTTCGGCAAGCGATCTCCGCTCGACATCGGAAAGGTTCGGCTCGATGAGATCGATAGTGAAGTCCGGGGCGGGAGCAATCAGCACAAGGCCCTGGATGGCCGGTGTCTTCTTGCGCTTGCGCAGTTCCTGGATGAGCCGCAGCGCGATCCAGCCGCCCATGGACGAACCGACAAGGACGATCCGCTTCGGCTTGGCGTAGTCGATGACGGCGAGCGCCTCTTCCAACCAGCGCGAAATCGTGCCGTCGGTGAAGACGCCGCCGGATTGGCCATGGCCCGAATAATCGAAGCGGATGCAGCCGAGGCCCAGCCGTTCGGCAAGCGCGTCGAGCTCCAGCGCCTTGGTGCCGCTCATATCGGAGCGATAGCCGGAGAGCCACACGAAGGTCGCGCCCTTTGCGCCTTTCCTGGCCGCGCGCAGTTGCACGGCGATCTGCCGTTGGTCGTCGGCGCTGCCCACGGAAATAAAGGTCGGTTCAAGGTCGGCTAGTGCTTCGGACATTAAAAACTCCCGGAATTTTGTGCTTTATAGAGCAGATTCGCACCCGCGCGAGTGCAAAAATCCTTCCGATTTCTGAAGAAGCGCATGCGCTATTTTGTGATGTTGCTGTGTCCTTTGCGCATCTTACGGCTGCGCCGCACAGTATTGGCACACGGGAGGTGATTTTTTCCTGGCATCATGCTATTGACTTCACCGCAGCTTTTACGACATTTCCGTCAGTTGCGCCGACGGGAGCGAGAGGCTGCAGCAATCCGAAACAATTCGTGGAGAGTACGACCATTCGCAGACCCTTTAAAACCGATGCGCCCGTGAAGGACGGGCCACGTTCCAACAGGGAAATCCGCATTCCCAAAGTTCAGCTCATCGCGGCTGACGGCCAGAATATGGGCATCGTCCCAACCGACCAGGCATTGAGAATGGCAGAGGAGGCCGGTCTCGATCTGGTGGAGATTTCCCCCAACGCTGAACCGCCTGTGTGCAAGATCCTCGATCTGGGCAAGCTGAAATACGCCAACCAGAAGAAGGCCGCCGAGGCGCGCAAGAAGCAGAAGGTCGTCGAAGTCAAAGAAATCAAGATGCGCCCGAACATCGACACGCATGACTACGACGTGAAGATGAAGGCGATCGAACGTTTCTTTGAAGAAGGCGACAAGGTGAAGGTGACCTTGAAGTTCCGCGGCCGTGAAATGGCCCACCAGGAACTCGGCATGAAGCTTCTCCAGCAGGTCAAGGAAGATACGCTCGAGATCGCCAAGGTCGAAGCCGAGCCCAAGCTCGAAGGTCGCCAGATGATGATGGTGCTTGCGCCAAAGTGAGGCGCGAGCAGACGTAAGAGGCCGGAGCCGTCCTGTTGGGCGGCTTTTTCCTTTTGTGCTCCGGGTTGATGCCTGTCATCGATCCGTAAAAGAATCCCCGCCGTGCCCGTTGCACTTACAGGCGACTGCGGTTATAAGCGCGCGTCCGAACTGACCGGCAGGGCATGCCGTGGCAGTTCAGAATGCTGGCGGAGCGGTTCGTCACCGTATCCGCCGTTCAACAACAAACGCTCCGGCACCTTGTCGCAGCCCCGGCCCAGCCGGATCTGTGGGGAGGCTTTTTACAAAGCGCGCCAGGAAGCATCGAAGGAGTAGCAAAATGCCCAAGATGAAGACGAAGTCCTCTGCCAAGAAGCGGTTCAAGATCACCGCGTCCGGCAAGGTCAAGGCAGCCGCTGCTGGCAAGCGCCACGGCATGATCAAGCGTACCAACAAGTTCATTCGCGACGCCCGCGGCACCATGGTTCTCGCAGAGCCGGATGGCCGTAAGGTTGTCAAGAACTACTTGCCGAACGGTCTCTGAGACTATTCGTAACGCTATAGACTAAGGAGATCATGAAATGGCACGCGTAAAAAGAGGCGTTACCGCCCACGCCAAGCACAAGAAGGTTCTGAAGGCAGCCAAGGGCTTCTACGGCCGCCGCAAGAACACCATCCGTACCGCCAAGGCCGCCGTCGACCGCTCCAAGCAGTACGCTTACCGCGACCGTAAGATCAACAAGCGCAACTTCCGCGCCCTCTGGATCCAGCGCATCAACGCTGCCGTCCGCGAATTCGGCCTGACCTACGGCCGCTTCATCGACGGTCTGAACAAGGCTGGCATCGAAGTCGACCGCAAGGTTCTCTCCGACATGGCGATCCATGAGCCGGAAGCTTTCGGCGCGCTCGTCGCCGCCTCCAAGAAGGCGCTGGAATATCTCAAGGACGCCGGCACGAAGAACGAATTCGAAGCTGCTGTGAACTAACACCGCTTCGCACGTATTTCGTGTATTCATTGCAAACCCGCGCTGGCAAAACCGGCGCGGGTTTTGTGTTTGCAGCACGCATGATCGAGCCCATTTGGCCTGATCAAAGCGCGCGCCGCCGCCGGCTGTGGCCGAACTTCGGCACATGACCCGTTTTCTTGGCGGGTTTTTGTCATTTGCCCGTTGATTGGCCGCGTGCACATGGGTAGTGATCTGCAGCGCTTCATCGTTGCCACCAGCTATCCGATGTATGTGTTCACCAATTATTCTGCGGAATGAGCGGCGCGGTGAGCCCGCCCTCCGCAAGGCAGGACAAGATGACGGAACTCGATACTCTTGAAACCCAACTCATGGCCGACGTGGCCGCTGCCACGGACGAGCAGGCGATCGAAGCCGTCAGGGTCTCCGCTCTCGGCAAGAAGGGCTCGGTTTCAGAACTGTTGAAGACGCTGGGCTCGATGTCGCCGGAAGAGCGGCAGACGCGGGGCGCGGCGATCAATGCGCTGAAGAATTCGGTGACCGACGCCATCAACGCCCGAAAGGGTGCGCTGCGCGATGCCGCGATCGAGGCCAAGCTGAAGGCGGAGACGCTGGACGTCAGCCTGCCCGTGCGTTCTTCGCCTGCGGAACGCGGCCGCATTCATCCGATCAGCCAGATCGTCGACGAGATCACCGCCATCTTCGGCGACATGGGCTTTTCGATCGCCGAAGGTCCCGACGTCGAGACCGATTATTATAACTTCACGGCGCTGAACTTCCCCGAAGGGCACCCGGCCCGCGAGATGCACGATACCTTCTTCTTCCAGCCGGACGAGAAGGGTGAGCGCAAGGTGCTGCGCACACACACTTCGCCGGTGCAGGTGCGCACCATGGAGACGCAGAAGCCGCCGATCCGCATCATCATTCCCGGCAAGACCTATCGCCAGGATAGCGACGCCACGCATTCGCCGATGTTCCATCAGGTGGAAGGCCTCGTCATCGACAAGACGGCGAATGTCGCCAATATCCGCTGGGTGCTGGAAGAATTCTGCAAGACCTTCTTCGAGGTCGACAATGTGACGATGCGCTTCCGCCCCTCCTTCTTCCCGTTCACGGAACCCTCGTTCGAGGTCGATATCCAGTGCGATCGCTCCGGCCCGATCGTCAAGTTCGGCGAAGGCACCGACTGGATGGAAATCCTCGGCTGCGGCATGGTTCACCCGAACGTGCTGCGCTATGGCGGTCTCGATCCGGATGAATATCAGGGCTTTGCCTGGGGCATGGGCCTCGACCGCATCGCCATGCTGAAATACGGCATGCCCGACCTGCGCGACTTCTTCAACGCCGACGTCCGCTGGATGAACCACTATGGCTTCCGCCCGCTCGACATGCCGACACTGTTCGGCGGTTTGAGCGTGTAAGGAAGGGATAAAGCACATGAAATTCACACTCTCCTGGCTGAAAGAGCACCTGGAAACGGACGCCACGCTCGACGAGATCTGCGCCCGCCTGACGATGATCGGGTTGGAAGTGGAAGACGTCGACGACAAGGCGGCATTCAAGCCCTTCGTCATCGCCAAGGTCCTTTCCGCCGAAAAGCATCCGCAGGCCGACCGGTTGAAGGTGCTGATGGTCGACAACGGCTCTGGCAAGCCGGTCCAGGTCGTCTGCGGCGCGCCGAATGCCCGCGCCGGCCTCGTTGGCGCCTTCGCGGCTGCCGGCACCTATGTTCCTGGTATCGATGTAATCCTGACGGTCGGCAATATCCGTGGCGTCGAAAGTCACGGCATGATGTGCTCGGAAAAGGAGCTGGAAATCTCCGACAGCCATGACGGCATCATCGATCTGCCGGAAGATGCGCCCGTCGGCACCAGCTTTGCCGCCTATGCCGGCCTCGACGATCCGATGATCGAGATCAACCTGACGCCGAACCGTCCCGACTGCACCGGCGTCTACGGCATCGCTCGCGACCTCGCCGCTTCCGGCCTCGGCACGCTGAAGCCGCGCCTGACGCCGACCTTCGCCGTCGACGGCGATACGCCGGTGGACTTGAAGATCGAGCTCGATGATGCCGCCCTCTGCCCAGGCTTCGCGCTCCGCCTCGTACGCGGCGTCAAGAACGGCCCGAGCCCGAAATGGATGCAGCAGCGGCTGCTGGCGATCGGGCTGCGCCCGATCAGCGCGCTGGTCGACATCACCAACTACATGACCTTCGATCAGGGCCGGCCGATGCACGTCTTCGACGCCGCCAAGGTCAAGGGCAATCTGGTCGTGCGCCGTGCCCGGGATGGCGAGACCGTGCTGGCGCTGGATGAGCGCGAATACAAGCTCAATCCCAACAATGTTGTCATCTCCGATGATGATGGCGTCGAGTCGATCGGCGGCATCATGGGCGGCGAGCATTCCGGCTGCGATGAGAACACCGTCGACGTGCTGATCGAATCGGCGCTTTGGGACCCGATGAACATCGCCAAGACCGGCCGCAGCCTCGGCATCATCACCGATGCCCGCTATCGTTTCGAGCGCGGCGTCGATCCGGAATATATGGCTCCCGGCCTGGAACGCACGACCGAGCTGGTGCTCGCCTGCTGCGGCGGCACCGCCGCCAAGGCCAAGGTCGAAGGCTATAAGGGCTACGACGCCAAGATCGTCGATTTCCCCTTCTCCGAGGTCAAGCGTCTGACTGGCCTTGACGTCTCGGTGGAAGAGGGCAGGTCAATCCTGACGAAGCTCGGCTTTTCGGTCTCCGGCTCGGGCGAGCGGGTCTCCGTCGCAGTTCCCTCTTGGCGGCCGGATGTCGATGGCAAGGCCGATCTCGTCGAAGAGATCATGCGCATCCATGGTGTCGACAATATCAAGCCGCAGCCGCTCGCAAGCCACAACGCCGTCAACGGCAAGATCCTGACAACGCTGCAGATCCGTACGCGCACCGCCAAGCGCGCGCTTGCCTCCCGCGGCATGCTGGAAGCCGTCACCTGGTCCTTCATCTCCGAAGATCAGGCCAAGCTCTTCGGCGGCGGCTCCAATGCGCTGAAGCTTGCCAATCCGATCGCCGCCGACATGTCCGACATGCGTCCCTCGCTCCTGCCGGGCCTGCTGTCGGCTGCGCAGCGCAACGCCGACAAGGGCTATGGCGACGTCGCGATCTTCGAAGTCTCCGGCACCTATGAAAACGACAGGCCCGAAGGCCAACGCCGCGTCGCCGGCGGCATCCGCCGTGGTACTGCGACGTTGACGGGCGCCGGCCGCATGTGGTCGAACGCCGCCAAGGGCGGCGGCAAGCCGGTCGATGTCTTCGACGCCAAGGCCGACGCACTGGCCGTGATCGAAGCCTGCGGCCTGCCGATGGGCAATATCCAGATCGAGCAGGGTGGCCCCGCCTGGTATCATCCGGGCCGCTCCGGCACCATCAAGATGGGTCCGAAAGTCGTGCTCGGCTATTTCGGCGAATTCCATCCGAAGACGCTGGAAGCGCTCGATGTCACGGGCGCGCTTGCCGGCTTCGAGGTCTATATCGACGCCATGCCGGAGCCAAAGAAGAAGACGACGCGCACCAAGCCGGCGCTGGAGCTTTCGCCGTTCCAGGCAGTCAAGCGCGACTACGCCTTCGTGGTCGACAAGACTGTGGAAGCCGGCGCCGTCATCCGCGCCGCCACGGGCGCCGACCGCAAGCTGATCACCGGCGTCAATGTCTTCGATATTTTCGAGGGCGCATCGCTCGGCGACGGCAAGAAGTCGATCGCCATCGAGGTGCAGATCCAGCCGGCCGAGCGCACGCTGACCGACGAGGATTTCGAGGCGCTGACCCAGAAGATCGTCGCCAACGTGACGAAAACGACGGGTGGCGTGCTTCGGGGGTGACAAGGTTTCCCTTCTCCCCGCCTGGGAGAAGGGGAAAGACCTACCGATGCAAATGGTAGACCTTGTTGACGATGGTCCACCGTCCGTCGATCTTCAGCAGTGACAGATAGTCGGAAAAGCGCATGCCGGCGAATTCGTCGACGACTTTGACGCTTGCGGCATCACCTTCGATATCGATCAGCTCGATCTCCATCAGCGGCACAGTGTCGGGCGGTGCGCTGCCTTCTTCAACGATGGCGCTGATGAATTCGTCGCGCGTCATCCATTCCACCGCACCCTGATAATTGCCTATGATCGCTACTCGTGGATGGAGCGCCTTGCGCAATGCCGGCTCGTTCGCGAATGCCATGCCATCGACATAGAGGTGAACAACCGCACGGATTGCTTGCTCTTCTGACATCTCGCTATTCCTCGTTTGAGTGCCTGTTAATATAGCATAAACGCCCCAACTGGCAAAAACGGCGGCGTGATCGCGAGGATTTGACCGGTCTTATTCTACGAAAATCCGTACGCTGGCGGCCCGGCCGGCGGCATCGATGACGGTCAGCGTCGAATAGCCGGCGCCATCCGGAATCCATTGATTGGTGCGGCGGCGAGAGAGATCGGGCAGCGGCTTGCCGTTGGCGAGCCAGCGGAACGGCGCGCGGCCGCCCTGCAGCTTCAATGCCAGCGGCATCGGTGGGTTGGCGCCGCTGCTCGCGCCAAGATCGACGCGCGCCCCCTCTGGCGGATAGACGATCTGTGGCGCCGGCTCGCGGGTCGAGGCTGACAGCAAGCCGGCGGCCGTCACCGAAAAACGCCGCTGGCTGATCGGCAGTTCGGTGGCGGAAATGCGCACCGCGCCCATGGGCGCCGGCGGAAACGGCGCGATGGCGACGCCGGATTTGGCGAAGCCTTCGAAGAGGATGGGGGCGGCTGAGACATAGCCCGCCAGGCCCGGCACCGCGCCATTGTCCGGCCGGCCGACCCAGACGCCGAGCACATGCGCACCATCGTAGCCGACGGACCACGCGTCGCGGTTGCCATAGCTGGTGCCGGTCTTATAGGCGATGCCGAGCTGCTTGCTGCCGGCCGGTGCAATGATATCGGAGAGAATGTCGGTGATGTTCCAGGCTGCGACCGGCTCCATCAGCGGCTCGCTTTCGATCGGCCCGGGTTGATCCTGAATGCCGTCGCCGATCCGCATCGGTTTGCCGCGGTTGGCAAGGCCTGCATAGAGCTGCACCAGATCCTTGAGCGTGATGCCGACGCCGCCGAGGCCGATGGCGAGGCCCGGCGCTTCGTTGGGCGGCAATACCGGCTTCACCTCGGCGCGGCGGAAACGCACCAGCAGCCGCGTCGGCCCGACGGCGTCGAGCAGACGCACGGCCGGCACATTGAGCGACAGTTGCAACGCCTCGCGCACGCTGACATCGCCCTGGTAGGTCATGTCGAAATTGCGCGGGCGATAACCGTAGAAATCCGCAGGACGGTCCTCGATGATCGTTTCCTGGGCGACGTATCCTTCTTCGAAGGCAAGGCCGTAGATGAAGGGTTTCAGCGTCGAGCCGGGCGAGCGCAGGACACGAGTCATGTCGATCCAGCCGGAGCGGCTGGAATCGAAATAATTGGCCGAGCCGACCTCACCGACGATGTCGCCGGTATGTGCATCCGCCATCACCATGGCGACAGAGACCTTCGGTCCCAACCGCTTCGATGCTTCATCGGCGACGATTTCAAGGCCTTGCTGAATATCCCGGCGCAGCGTCGTTCGGTGCCGGATGACGCCGGGTTGCTTGCGTAGCGCGGCCTCCGCGAGATGCGCGGCATAGGCCGGCAATTGCCGTCGCTTCGCGGGGACCGGGACGAGCGCTGCCCGCTCAGCTTCACCCTCGCCGACGGCAGCCGCAACGGCAGCGCGATCGAGCACGCGGCGGCGGGCTGCCTCGGCGCTTGCGAGATTGCGGTCCGGCCGGCGCTTTTCCGGTAATTGCGGCAGAGCGACCAGCAAGGCCGTCTGTGCGACGGTCAAATGCCGCGGCTCCTTGCCGAAATAGGCAAGGCTTGCCGCACGCACACCCTCCAGATTGCCGCCATAGGGCGCATGCGTCAGATAGAGATCGAGGATTTGCTCCTTGCTGAGCCGCCGCTCGATCTGGATGGCGCGGACGATCTGCAGCAGCTTTGCCGTCACCGACCGCTCATTGCGCGGCTCGATCAGCCGCGCCACCTGCATCGATAGTGTCGAGCCGCCCGAGACGATGCGGCCATGGCTAACGAGCTGCACAAGTGCCCGGCCGAGCGCCATCGGGTCGACGCCGTGATGGTCGTAGAACCGCCGGTCCTCGTAGGCGACCAGCATGCGCAGGAATTGCGGATCGACATCGGCGACATCGGTCTTCAGCCGCCAGCGCCCCTCCGGCGTGGCGAAGGCTCGGAGCAACTCGCCATTGACGTCGAGCACCTCTGCCGAGACGATGCCGGCCTTGTCGAGCGGAGGCGGAAAGGCGCGATCGCCGGCCTCGAGGCCAAGGACAAGCGCCGCCACCGAGAGGGCGCTCACCCCGACACCGATCGCAATTTTCCATCGTGTCTTCATCGCCTGCTCTTACTGCTGTGCTGCCAGCACCTCCATGCGGCCCATCGCCGTGCGGGCCGAGAATTGCGGACGATACATGTCCTCGACGCTCGCGGCCGGATGATCGTAGGTGCCGGGGGTAACGGCACGGACGACATAGGCGAAGGTCAGATCACGATCGGCGCCGGTGCTCTGGTCGAAAGCGGCGACGAAGCGGTCGTTGCGGAATTCGACATGGGCCGGCTGGATATCGCTGAGCCAGTCGAAGTTCGAAAGCTGGGCGCTGTTGACGATGCTCGGATTGTCGATCTCGAAGCCGGCGGGCAGGAGATCGGTTACGAGAAGGCGCTGCGGCCAGTCAGTGTCCTCGGTAACATGCAGCACCACGACGTAACGCTCGTTCTGCTGCGCTTGGCTGACATTAGCCTCCTCGCCATCGAGCGTGTAGTACTTGCGCTCGATCTTGAAGCCGTTGCCGCCGGCCGGCAGTGGTGCGACCGGAGCGGCGACCGTAGTCACCGCGGCCGATAAGGGCTGGCGTGTGGTGTTGGTGACGGTCAGCGGATGTCCCATCAGGGCGTCGCCGGTCATTTGGGCCATGTAAGCGCCGCTATGGGCAGCGCCGTTGACATCCAGCGTCAGGCCGTCATCGCCGTTCTGCAGGGCGCGGGCAGCGAGCAGCATCCAGGTTTGTTCCTGGGTGCTGGTATAGGTCTTGGTCTGCCATTCCTTGGCAACGACCGACGCCAGATCTGGAATGATCGGGGGCACAGGGCGGCTTTCGGCAGCAAGTGCCAGCACGGCCGCGCCGTCGCGCAGCGACGAACCGTAGTCGGAACGAGCGAAGCTGACCTTGGTCACCGCCGCCTTTTGCGACATCTGCAGCGCATCGACGAAGATGTTGCGTGAGCGCTGGGCATCGCCATAGAGCGCGAGAGCGGCCGCCAGATGTGCCTTGGAGAGTGGCGTCGGGAAGTCGTTCAGCATGGTGTCGGCGTAGTAGCGCAGATCGCTGATCGAAGCCTTCTTGTTGCGGGCGAGCACGTAGAGCGCATAGGCGATCTCGTTGCCCTGGTCCTTGACGTTGGTGTTGATGCTCAAGGAGTTCTGCAGGTTTTCCAGTGCTTGCACCATGGCCTGATCCGGCACGGTGTATTTCTGCTCGCGGGCGCGGGTCAGGAAGTCTGTGACATAGGCGTCGAGCCAGAGATCGCCGGAGCCCGGAGCCCAGAGGCCGAAGCTGCCCGTCGACGACTGATAGGACATTTCGCGATAGATTGCGTCCTGAACGCGCTTGTGGATTTCAGCGTCGTCGGCAAGACCGTTCTTGATCGCCATATCGCTGAAATAGAGCAGCGGCATCGCGCTGCTGGCTGTCTGCTCGGCGCAGCCATAAGGATAGCGGCTGAGGCTCATCAGCAAAGCGGGCACGTCGAAGGCGCTGGAGCGGCTGACATTGAGGCTGACGGAAGCGCCCGGCAGCACGCTATCGGCCAAAAGGTCGGCATTGACTGTCAGGCTCTTGCCGGGGGCAAGCGCGATGACGCGCCGTTCGGTGACTGGTAGCTGCGCCGGGCGAACTGGAATATCGACCGATTGATCGAGCGACATGCCGGAAGCATTCGACAGCTTGATCGAAACCGTACCGTCGCCGGGCTGTCCGCCGGTCAGCGGCAGCGTGATGTTGTATTTACCGCCGGTCTGTAGGTTGATCGTCTGCTGCGCAGCGCTTGCATCCACGGTCACGGCCGAGTTGCCCGTCACTGCCAGCCTGTAGTCGCCGGCGGGCGCGTCAGTATTGGCGATATCGAGCCGGAGATTGGCCTTATCCCCCGGAGCGAGGAATTTCGGCAGGCTAGCGGTGACGACGACGGGGTCGCGGATGATCACATCCTGCGTCGCATGGCCGATCCCGGCCTTCGACCAGGCGACGGCCATCAGGCGTGCCGTGCCGTTGAACTGCGGAATGTCGAAGCTGACATTGGCCTTGCCACTGGCATCGAGCTTGATCGGGCCGGAGAAGAAGGCGATCAGCTTTTCCGTCGGCGGGCTGGCCTGCAAGGCCGCCTGTCCGCCATCGCCACCGGTGCGCAACCGCCCGGTGGCGCCGAGCGAGCCGTCGATCAGGCGGCCGTAGAGGTCGCGGATTTCGAGGCCGAGCTGGCGCTGGCCGTAATACCATTCGTCCGGGGCTGGCGGCTGGTAGCGCGTGAGGTTGAGAATGCCGACATCGACGGCGGCAACCGTGACATAGGCATCCTCGTTGGCGCCCGCGCCCGCCACCTGCACGCCGATAGTCAGCGGCTGACGGGGCAGGGTCTTCTGTGGCGCATCGAGCTTGACCTGCAGCTTGCGTTCGCCGGGATCGACGATCGCCCATTTGATGCCGATTGCGCGCATTGGCATGCGGCTTTCCTGGGCATCGCCGGGGCGGAAGAGGGTGGCGGTTACATAGGTGCCGGCGCCCCAATCGGCGGTGACGGGGATGTCGACTTCGCCGCCGGTGGCGCCGATATCGGCATTGGTCACCGAGATCAGCGTTTCGGACCCGGCCGTCACCATCAACTGGCCGGCGTAACGCGAGGTCACCTTCAGCTTGGCAGTATCGCCGACATGGTAGCTGTCCTTGTCGAGCGCAATTTCCAGTGCATCAGGTGTCTGTGTCGAGGTGGAAGCGACATACCAGCCAGCGTTGAATTCGACGCTGGATTCCGGCCCGTTCGTATCGGTCGTCTCCACCTCCAGCCGATAGCGGCCCCAGGTCACCGGCACCGAGATTCTAGCGCCGTCCGTTGTGGCGTTGACCGTGCCGGTGGCCACCTGCTTGGTCGACATCACGGGCTCGTATTTCCAGCTACTGCCGTCGCGATACCATTGGTAGTCGCGTTCGACACTGAGCAGCTTCCAGGTCAGGCCCTGCATGGCCTGCTTCTGGCCGTTCTGGTCGACGGCGATGACATGGAAATTGCCGATCGAATTTTCGCCGAGATCGCCGTCGAATTCCGGCTTGATGCCGATCCGCGGCCCATCCGCCTTGACCGGCAGCGTCAGAGAGCGCTCGACGGCCCGGCCGCCGGCCTCCTGCATGCGCACGGTGATGTTGGCATTGAGGAGCTGCGTGGTCGAAGGCGTGTCGGCTATGGTGACGTCGAAGGTCGTCTTGCCGTCTTCGTCCAGCGCCTGCAGGTCTTCCAGCGGCATTTGCGAGCTTTCGGCCTTGTTGTCGCCGCTGCTGTCGCTATCGCTGTTGTCCTGCCCGGCGCCCTCGTCGGCGAGGCCGAATTCATAGCCCTTATAGTCGGCGCTCTCGCGGGTCGGCTTCAGCGTCACTTCGCCTTCGAGGCTTAGGCCCGCGGCCGGCGCGCCGTAGAGGTAGCGCCCTTCGATATTGACCGGTGTGGGTTGGCCGACTTCGATCGCCTTCGCGTCGCTCTTCATGTCGAATTCGATGCGATCCGGCACGAAATCGTCGACGAGGAAGGTCTGTGAGCCGATGGAGGTACCCTTCGGGTCGGTATAGATGTTCATTGTCCAGGTGCCGCGCATCGAGGTCTGCTGTAGCGGCAGGTCGACATTGTAGCCGCCGAGCTTGCCGCCGTCGGTGACGATGCGGCGGTCCTCGACGCCGTCGGGGCGCAGGAAGACGAAGGTGAGCGGCAGGTTCTCGACCGCCATCGAGCTGACGTCGCGGGCAAGAGCGGAGGCATGTACCGTCTCGCCGGCGCGGTAGATACCGCGTTCGGTCCAGGTGAGCAGATCGATCGCGCCCGGCGCCGTGCGTCCGGTGACGCCGCGGTCGGAGAGATCGAAGCCGGCGCGGGTCATGTCGAGGAAGACGTAATCCTGGTCGCCGTTCTGCGCCGTGATGACGGCCGGGGTCATGCCTGCCGTGCCCCGCATCAGGCCGGCGCTGAAGGTGGCGCGGCCGTTCGCATCGGTCTTCGCAGTGCCAAGGATTTCATTGTTCTTGGCGAGCAGTTGCAGTTCGACGCCAGCGATCGGCTTGGCGCTGCCAAGCGAGCGGGTGAAGACGTTCAAGCCGTCGGTGCCGGCATAGGTCGTGACACCGATGTCGGAGACGACGAACCATTGCGTAGCCTGCGGATCCCACTCCTGGCCGCCGTTCGGTGTGACGGCGGTCAGGACATAGACGCCCGGCTTGCGCTTGGGCAGCGCCTCGTCGACCGGGAAACTTGTGACGACGTCCTTGTTGAGGTCCTGCTGGATATCGATTGAACCCTGCCAGACCAGTTCGCCGCTGGTGTCCTGGATGGTCTGGGCGCTATAGCTGTCCATCTGCGTCAGGAACTGCGAATTGCTGAGCAACTGGGCAATGTTGCGGTCGCCGATGCGGTAGAGCTTCAGATTGGCCGTGGTGGTGTTGACCGAAACCAAGGGAATGCCGCGACGCGCCGTCGACGGCAGCACGAAATTGTCGCCGGTGAAGCGGATCGAGGCGGTGCGGTCCTTGACATAGACATCGATGTCCACCTGGGCGGCAAGGTTCTCATCGACAGAGGAGGGCAGGCCGCGGCGCAGCGAAATCTTGTAGTGCTGGCCGAATTCGAGGCCTTCGACGCAGATCTGGTTGTCCTTGGCGTCGACGCCCTTGGGGGCGGCGCCGTTGACGGTCACGAAGGGCGTGTAGTCGACGCCGCTCTTCACCAGTTTTTCGGAGAATTGCAGGCAGGCGCGGGGCGAGGCGTTGTCGTTGTCCAGCGTGTTGCCGGTGACACGGAAGCCCTGCCGGGCTTTGAGATCGTCATAGGCGGCCTGGATCGTCGGGGAGCCGGCCAGAGCGAGGCTTGCCTTATAGGCGCTGAGCGCCTGGCGATAATTCTGTGCATTCTGCAGCGAGGTAGCGAGCACGGCGAGTGCGTCGGCGCGGCTGCGCGTCGTGCGGGAAAGCTGATAGCCGTTGAGAGCAGCGTAAGCCGCCTGGGTGGCGACGGTTGTATCGTTCGTTATCGTGTTGGCGGCCCGTGCCATCTCGACCCAGAGCGCGCCATTGTCAGGCGCAAGCGACAGCGCGCCCTGGAAGGCGTTCAAGGCATTGTTGACGTTGCCGGAGGTCAGCTCGATGCGGCCGAGCGCCGTCAGGCTTTCGACGCCTTGTCCCTTCAACTCATTGGCGAGCGTGAGCCTGCTCTTCGCATCGCGCGCGCTCTGTACGAAATTGTCGGAAAGGAAGGGGAGGGCGGGTGCGGCGCCGATATCCGGCTCGTTGGCGGCAGCCGTTTCGACGATCTTGCCGGCGACAGCGCCGGGGAAACTGTTGAGCTGGTTGAAATCGGACTTCAGGAAGCACCATTTCACCTTGGGATTATAGGTGAAGGCCTTGCAGGATTTGTCGCCGATGCAGGATGTCGAGCACTGGTCCAGCGTGACATTCTGTTCGGTGCGCAGATCGAAGCCGAAATAGTCCCCATCCTGTGTGGTGACCACCTGGCGCTTCGTATCGGCGGCGCTCGCCGGCGTCAAGGCAGCGAAGGTGGCGAGAAGAAAAGCGGAAAGTCCGATAAACGCGCGCTTAGACATAAGTCCCCCCAACGCTGTCCGTTTCGATTGGCCGCACTCTTCAAACTTCGGGCTAATTTGTCAACCGAGCGTCGAGATGCAAAAGTGGGATTTCGACTATACCGATCTATTTGAGGTGACGTTTTCGATCAAAAATTGCTACTTTAGTCTACGCTTTTCAAGGCTTTCGACAGAATGCTCGATGGGAATGCCCAATCATCCAGTTCGCAATGGACTGCGCATGCGAAGATGTCATTCGGCACGGATAAGCAAAGAAAAATCAAAAGCTTATTTTGTAGAAGGTCGATACCTTGTTTCGCAGTACAGACCTTTACAGAGCGTCTGTTTCATCCTCATGACGATGGCTGCTGAGGATCGCGTTCAGTTCGTCATCGAATAGATGTGTCACCTGTTCATCGGCACCGGCGAGGGGGCGCCGGTGCCGATGTTGCGTGAGAATGGCTGACGATCCTACCGGTTCGTCATCGCCAGCGAGGCATCCGAATAGCGCTTGCCGGCCACCAGCTCGAGCGGCATGACATCGCTCAATTCCTGAAGTTCGCCGGCCGAGAGCGTGATGTCGGCAGCGGCGGCATTCTGCTCCAGATGGTTCAGCTTGCGGGCGCCGGGGATCGGCACGATGTCGTCGCCCTGGTGCAGCACCCAGGCAAGTGCGAGCTGTGCCGCCGTGACGCCCTTGTCCTTGGCGAGGGCTTCGAGCTTGGCGACGAGTGCGGCGTTGGCGTCGAAATTCTCGGCCTGGAAACGCGGCAGATTGCGGCGGAAGTCATCGGCTGCCAGTTCGTCCGCATTGCGGATCGCGCCGGTCAGGAAGCCGCGGCCAAGCGGGCTATAGGGCACGAAGCCGATGCCGAGTTCACGGCAGGCGGCAAGGACCTCTTCCTCCGGATCGCGGCTCCACAGCGAATATTCACTCTGCACGGCGGCAATCGGATGCACGGCATGGGCGCGGCGAATGGTGGCGGCGCTGGCTTCGGAAAGCCCGAGCGCCCGCACTTTGCCCTCCTTCACCAGCTCCGCCATGGCGCCGACGGTATCTTCGATCGGAACATTCGGATCGACGCGGTGCTGGTAGAAGAGGTCGATGACATCCGTGTCGAGGCGTTTCAGCGAGGCTTCGGCCACCTCTTTCACATGTTCCGGCCGGCTGTCGACGCCGACCATCGCTGCCGGACCGGATTTTTCCAGATCGAGCTTGAAGCCGAACTTCGTCGCGATGACGACGCGATCCCTGACGGGCTTCAGCGCACGGCCGACCAGCACCTCATTGGTGAAGGGGCCGTAGGTCTCGGCCGTATCGAAAAAGGTTACGCCGAGGTCGACGGCGCGATGCAGCGTTTTGACGGACTCGTTATCATCCGTAGCGCCATAGGCGAAGCTCATGCCCATGCAGCCGAGACCGACGGCGGAGACAGAAAGTTCCTTGCCGAGTTTGCGGGTTTTCATAGTCGTATCCTTTTGAGCTTAATTCCGAGCCGCGACGACAATGATTGCCTGCCGCGTGACAAGCGAGAAACTATGCCTGGCGATAACGAATGAAAATGCATGCAAATCCAAATAGGCTGTTCTATTATTTAGATCAATGAACAGAACCCAGCTCTCTCAGTTGGCGGTCCTCGCCGCCGTTGCCGCCCATCGCAGCTTCCGCGCCGCCGGCAAGGAATTATCGATTGCGCCCTCCGCCGTCAGCCATGCGGTCTCCAGCCTGGAGGAAAGCCTCGGCGTGCGGCTGCTTGCCCGCACCACCCGAAGCGTGGCGCCGACGGAGGAGGGTAAGCTGTTGTTGGAACGCCTGGCGCCGGCACTGGAGCAGATCGATATTGCCTTGGAGGATACGCTTGCCGCCCGCGGGCGTCCGGCCGGCAACCTTCGCATCACCGCGCCGCGTTTTGCGACCGACCTGCTGCTCGCCCCGCGGCTCGGCGATTTCCTGAACACCTATCCCGATATCACGCTGGAGATCGCCAATGAGGATGGCTTCAGCGATATCGTCAAGGAAGGTTTCGATGCCGGCATTCGCCTGGAGGAGAGCATCGAAGGGGATATGATCGCGGTAAAGGTCTCGCCGGATATCCGCACCGTCATCGCCGGCTCCCCGGCCTATTTCGACAAGAATCCGAAGCCTTTGCATCCGCGCGATCTCGTCCATCACCGCTGCATCAAGCGGCGATTTACCGATGGCTCCCTCTATCGCTGGGAGTTCGAGAAGGACGGTCGTGAGTTGATCGTCGCCGTCGACGGGCCTTTGATCGTGATCGAGGACCGGCTTGCGGTTCTGGCGGCGATCAATGGCGCCGGCCTAGCCTATCTGTTTGACATCCGCGTGCAGCAGGAACTGGCCGAGGGCAAGCTCATCCGCGTGCTGGAGGACTGGTGTGCACCCTATCCCGGCTTCTGCATCTATTATTCCAGCCGTCGTCAGATGCGCCCGGCACTCAGGGCCTTCATCGATTTCTTCAAATATACCGGGCAATAGGAGAGCAGCGGGGCAGGCCCCGCCGCTCTTGCCACGAGGCAATCACGCTGCGGCTTTCTGATTGGCAGCGGTCATCGCCAGCTTCGAGAGGATCTTGTCGGTATTTCCCTCTTCCTGCAGCGTCTGGTCGAGTAGCTTCACCACCTGCTGCTGGCCGAGTGTGTTCGCCCAGGTGCGCAGCGTGCCGTAGCGGGCAATCTCATAATGCTCGACGGCCTGCGCGGCGGAAATCAGCCCGGCATCGAGAGCAGGCGTTCCCTTGAACTCATCGATGATCTCTTCGCCTTCGGCGATGATCCCTTGGATGGCTTCGCAAGTCTTGCCTTGCGCGCGTTTGCCGATCAGTTCGAACACCTGCTGCAGGCGTTCCACATGTCCTTCGGTTTCCTGCAGATGCTTTTCGAAGCCGGCCTTGAGATCCGGCGATTGCGCTGCGCGAGCCATCTTGGGCAGTGCCCGAACGATTTGCCGCTCGGCATAATAGATGTCCTTCAGTGTATCGTAGAACAGATCTTCCAACGTCTTGTCCTTGGCCATTATCTCTCTCTCCGTGTTGTCAGAGCCTGATTTTTCTGGAATGCCGCTCGACGGCGACCCCTACAGAAGCCAGTGCAATCCCAATTGTTCCCGCTGCTGACAAAATTCGGGGTGGCGGCGTGAGATAAGGTGTCTGTACCAGTCACGCGGGCGGAGAGAGGTTCGAGACGATGAAGAAGCCGGGATCGATGAAGGGGCTGGAGGAGCTCGGCCGCGTCCGGCTGTCGAAGAATTTCTTCCTGCGTGATTTCCTGCACTCGGAGATCGCCGATTTCCATCGCATTCCGAATATCCCCGATGATCCTGATCTGGCAATCGAGACCGGCAGCCGGCTTTGCGAGGAGCTGCTGGAGCCGCTGCAGGCGACCTTCGGACGACTGCATATCCGTTCAGGCTACCGCGCGCCCGAGGTCAATGCCTTCGGCAACAGGAACGGCTTCAATTGCTCGACCAATGCCCACACCGCCACGCATCATATTTGGGATATGCGCGATCTTTATGGTTGCATGGGCGCGGCAGTCTGTATCGTCGTGCCGTGGCTTATCGACAATTGCCGCGAAGAGGGAGATTGGCAGAAGCTTGCCTGGTGGATCCACGATCACCTGCCCTACGCTTCGCTCTGCTTCTTCCCGAAGTTGTGGGCCTTCAACATCCAATGGCACGAGCGGCCGCAACGGACGATCCAGAGCTATGCCCCGCCGCGCGGCATGCTGACCAAGCCCGGCATGGCAAATTGGCAAGGCGATCATTCGGCCCTCTACGAAGGGTTTCCGAAACCGATTATTTGACTGGGCATGATCTTATCCAAAAACCGCTTCACACTTTTTGGGATCAAGCCCTAAAAACTGATGCGGTAACGAATGTGGCCGTCGCTCTCGACATAGCTGTCATAGAGCTTGCGGGCCGTCGTGTTGCTCTCTTCCGTATGCCAATAAAGCCTCGCCCAGCCGTTCTTTTGGCAGAGGGCGACGAGGTCATCCATCAACGCCTGGCCGACACCCCGGCCACGTGCGCTTTCATCGACGAACAGGTCTTCCAGATAGCAATCCGGCGTACGCACCCAGGTGCCCTCATGCGTCAGGCAGAGCGTGAAACCCTTGACCTCGCCATCGACTTCGGCGACGCGCATGAAGATGGCGGACGCCGGATCGAAGACCCGGCGCCATGTCTTGTCGGTGATATCCGGTGCGATGCCGACGCCATAGAAAGCGAGATAGTCGGCCCAGAGCTCGCGCCAGCGGCTTTCGTCTTCAGGCTTGGCATCGCGGATCACCACGGTCATCGTTTTGTTCCTGCCTACGTTATTCGCCGGCTTTGTCGAGCAGGCTCATCGCTTCGTCGGAAAGCGAAAGCTTTGCCGAATTGATCAGCGCGTCGAGCTGGCTGAGACTGGTGGCGCTGGCGATCGGCGCGGTAACACCCCGTTTGCGCAGCAGCCAGGCGAGCGCGACATCGGCCGGCGTGGATTTGGTTTCCGCCGCGACTGTATCAAGAGCAGCGAGAATGCGGAAACCCTTGTCGTTGAGATAAGTCGCGACGCGGTTTTCGCGTGCCCGGCCTTCGGTATCGGCCTTGCTGCGGTATTTGCCGGTGAGGAAGCCGGCCGCGAGGCTGAAATAGGTGATGACGCCGATTTCTTCCTTGACGCAGAGGTCCGCGAGCGGACCTTCGAAGCTGTCGCGCGCATAGAGATTATATTCCGGCTGCAGCACGTCGTAGCGCGGCAGGCCAGCCTTGGCCGCGGCGTCGAAGGAGGCCTGCAACTGTTCGGCATTGAGATTGGAGCAGCCGGCATGGCGAATCTTGCCCTGTTCCTTCAGCTTGGCATAGGCGCCGAGCGTCTCCTCATGCGGGGTTTCCGGGTCCGGCCAGTGCGAGAGGTAGAGGTCGATATAGTCGGTCTGTAGGCGCTTCAGCGAATCCTCGACCGCCTGCAGGATGTAGTCCGCCTTCAGCCCTTTCTTGCCGGGACCCATTTCCGAGCCGACCTTGGTGATGATAATGGCCTTGTCGCGGGCGACACGGCCCTGCTTCAGCCACTTGCCGATGATCTCCTCGGAATCGCCGCCCTTGTTGCCCGGAACCCAGCTTGAATAGACGTCGGCTGTATCGATTGTGTTGAAGCCGGCGTCGAAGAAGGCGTCGAGCAGAGCGTAGGAGGTCCTCTCATCGGCCGTCCAGCCGAAGACATTGCCGCCGAAGACGATCGGCGCGGTGAAAAGATCAGTTCGTCCAAGCTTACGCATTTCCATAATGGCTCTCCAAATCACTTGAGCAAAAACCGGCGTGGGGAAAAGGCCGGAAGGGGAGGGGACGTCGCGGCAAGCTATCGTTCTACCATTGGAAATGCCACTAACGATTATTTTATTCGGCCGCCGATCGTCGGTAGTGGCTGGGCGGCAGCTCATTATACTTCGACCAGACGCGCCGCATATGCCGCGGCGAGGCGAAACCGGATTTTTCCGCCACGCGCTCCATATCCAGCCGCGAGTTAGCGAGCACATCGCGGGCGAGCGTGACGCGCATCAGATTGACATAGGCGGTTACCGACAGCCCGGCATGCTCCTGAAACAGGCGGGAAATATGCCGCGCGCTCATCGCGCCGATACCGGCGAGCTCCGCGAGCGACCAGCCATGGGCGGGATCGGCCATGATCGCATCCTGAACGCGGTGAATGGCGGGATGCACATGGTTGCGGCCGCTGAGCCAGGGCGAAAGCTGCGGGTCGGCGCCGGTGCGGCGCATGTAGACGACCATGTGTCGGGCGATGGTCAACGCTGTCACCGGCGAGGTGAGTTTCGAGACGATGTGCAGCATCAGGTCCGTGCCGGTGGAGATGCCGGCGCTGGAATAGCGCTCACGGTCCTCGACGTAGAGCCGGTTGTCGAGAACCCGCGCAGTCGGGGCATGGTGCTGAACTTCCTCGATGCACGCCGCATGCGTCGTGCAGGCATAGCCCTCGAGCAGCCCGGCGCGGGCAGCAAGCACGGCCCCGGAACAGATGGTGATGAGGGTGACGCCCGGACGGATTGCCGTCCTTAGCCAGGTGGCAAGGAGCTCATTCTCTTCATCGATGTCGCCGGCATCAGCCGGCGGCGTGACGCTGCCGGAGACGATAACCAGTGCACCATCGGGAACGCGATCGGGCAGCGGCAGCAGGTCGGCAAGCGTCAGGCCGATCGAAGTGGTCTGGGTCGGCCGGGCAGCAATGAAACGGTAATCGAACAGGATATCCTCCTGTTCGATATTGGCGCGGCGCAGAACCTCCACCGGCCCGGCGACATCCATCAGCAGCGTATAGGGCGGCAGTACGACATAGACAGGAATGGTCCGGAGGTGTCGGCCGGTTTGGTTCATGCAGCGCTCCTGGTGGTCGCGGCGGCAAGCGTATCTTCCACGGTGGCGATGCGGGCGAAACGGCCTGATAGCACCAGCTCGGTCCGCTTCTTGATATCGTCGGCGCTGAACACCGTGCCGGAGGCGTGCGTCATCGGAAAAGTCAGCGTCGCCTCGGTGACATAGTCGACATCGTAGCCGAGGTCCGAGGCGTGGCGCGTCGTTGTTTCGCAGCATTGTTCGGTGCGGATGCCGGAAACGATCAGTTTGCGGATGCCGTTTTCCACCAGCCAGACGTCGAGACCGGAACCCACGAGCGCGGAATGGCGGGTTTTGTGAAATACGGCGTCAGCCTCCAGCGCAATCTCCTCGAGCTTGCGGACATATCCGCTCGCCAGGCTGAAATGCTCGTCGCCATCGACATGGAAAATCTGGACCACCGGAATGCCGCGGGCTTTGGCTCCGTCGATCAGTGCCTGTAGCCGGTCGACGAAATCCGGCAGATCATCGGTTTGCCAGTATGGGCGCTGACGAAAGGACTCCTGAACATCGATGACCAGCAAGGCGGTGTCGGCATGGGACATTTTCGTATCTCCTGTGTTTGAAGGATAACCGAAGCTAGACCCGCCTTGATAGCCTCAAAAGCCAAATGCCGGACAAAATGAGGACAAATCCGGCCATAGAGACATCCAGCAGCGCAACGAGTTTTCGGCTTGACGCTGCTCCATGCCATTGCGCCTTGGATAAGTGCCGAATAGAGTTGGTCCCGGTTTCGTCGCGAGCGAGACGACCCATCGTTTCGTTCCACCCATCAATTTCATAAGGTCCTGTTCGAAAGCCGCTCAGCGCTTGCCGCCCTGCGGTTGTTTGCTTCGGGATCGTGCTCCAGGAGGAAAATCATGCTGCGTTTCGGAATTTTGTCGACCGCCAAGATCGGCCGCGAACTCGTCGTGCCGGCTATTCAGGATGCGGAAAATTGCGTGGTGACGGCAATCGCCAGCCGTGATCTGGGGCGCGCTCGCGACATGGCGGATCGCTTCTCCGTCCCGCATGCTTTCGGCTCCTACGAGGAAATGCTCGCCTCGGACACGATCGATGCCGTCTATATTCCGCTGCCGACTTCGCAGCATGTCGAATGGACGATCAAGGCGGCCGATGCCGGCAAGCATGTGCTCTGCGAAAAGCCGATTGCGCTGAAGGCCGACGAGATCGACAGCCTGATCGCTGCCCGCGACCGCAACAAGGTGCTGGTGACGGAAGCCTATATGGTTACTTATACGCCGGTCTGGCAGAAAGTCCGCTCGCTGCTGCAAGCCGGCGCCATTGGCCGGCTGCGGCACATCCAGGGCGCCTTCACCTATTTCAACCGCGATGCCGGCAATATGCGCAACATCCCCGAGCTCGGCGGCGGTGGCCTGCCCGATATCGGCGTCTATCCGACGATCAGCAGCCGCTTCGTCACTGGTCGCGAACCCCTGCGCATCCAGGCGGTCACCGAGCGCGATCCGGAATTCGGCACGGACATCTATTCCAGCGTCAAAGCCGATTTCGGCGATTTCGAAATGACCTTCTATATCTCGACGCAGATGGCTGCCCGCCAAGTCATGGTTTTCCACGGCACGGACGGTTTCATCGAGGTGAAGTCTCCCTTCAATGCCGACCGCTATGGCGCCGAAGAGCTGGAGCTGACCAATCGCGGCCACTCGGAATCGCAGATCTTCCGTTTCCCCGATAGTCGTCAGTACAAGCGCGAGGCGGAAGCTTTTGCCTCGGCCGCAATGGGCAAGGGTGCAGAAGTCGTGACGCTCGAAAGCTCGAAGCTCAATCAGAAGGTCATCGACGCCATTTATCGCGCCAGCGAAAAGGATGGCTGGGAGCCGGTCTGAACTGGTGGAGCATGATCCCAAAAAGTGCGCAGCGGTTTTTGGATAAGATCATGCAAAATCAAAGAGCTAGAGCATGATGACGATTCGAAGGAAGTCATCGTCCTCTAGGGATTTTGACGGTGGCGGAAGACGAAGCGTGAATAGCCAAAGAAGCTGAACGCAGTCGCCGCCGCCGAGGCCAGGATCAGCGCGATGATTGGCTTAAGGGTTGGCGCGGAAACGAGCAGCGAGCTGAACAGGGCATAGTTCAGCAATGCCGAGGTCAGGCCGACCGAACCATAGCGGAAGCCTTCGGCCGCGAGCGAGCGGTTGGAACGGCCAAAGGTGAAATTGCGGTTGAGGAACCAGGTGGCGAGCAGTGCGCTCGGGATCGAGATTGCTCGGCCGACGAAGGGGCCGAACGGCGTGAACCAGAGCAGCAGATGCAGCACGCCCGCATCGACCACGAAGCCGATGCCGCCGGCGATCAGGAAGCGAAGGAGCTTCTTCATGCAGCCTTGGCCTTTTTCCTCCGGCTCGCCGGCTTTTCGTGTTCGGCCATATAGAGCGTTTGCTCATCGCCAATCTGCCGCGATGGCGGTTTGGCCAAGCTCATATAGTGGATGCGAAGCTGTTCGGCGCGGGCGCGAGCGACGGAATCGAGGATCAGTCCGGCTGTGAACAGCATGAAGGAAATCATCATCAACGCCATCGACAGTACCCAGGTGGGCATGCGGGCGACCATGCCGGTTTCGAAATATTCGACAAAGACCGGGATCATGAAGCCGATACTCGCTTCCATGAACATGGCGCCCAAAATGCCGAAGAAGGCGAAGGGCCGCGTTTCCTTCATCAGCATCGCGAACATCCAGAGGATCTTCCAGCCGTCGCGGAAGGTCGAAAGCTTGGAATGCGAACCCTCCGGCCGACGACCGTAATCGAGTTCCAATTCGCTGACGGGCAGCTTCAGCCGGGAAGCATGCACCGACATTTCCGTCTCGATCTCGAAACCGCCGGAGACAGCCGGGAAGCTCTTGACGAAGCGCCGGGAGAAAGCGCGGTAGCCGGAGAAGATATCCGTGAAATCGGCGCCGAAGATCGTGCGGTAAAGCCAGTTGAAGATCCGGTTGCCGAAGGCATGGCCCTGTCGGCCGGCATCGTCATGTACGCCGCGGCGTGTGCCCACCACCATGTCCGAGCCTTCGGTCAGAAGTGTGCGGATCAATTCCTCGGCATCATCAGGCGCATAGGTGCCGTCGCCATCGGCCATGAGGTAGATGTCTGCGTCGATATCAGCAAACATGCGGCGCACCACATGGCCTTTGCCCTGACGCCGCTCGCGTACGACGGTCGCGCCCGCAAGCATGGCATGCAGCGCTGTGCCATCGGTGGAGTTGTTGTCGTAGACGTAAATGCCGGCATTCGGCAGCGCCTCGCGAAAGCCGCGTACGACCTGGCCGATGGTTGCGGCCTCGTTGTAGCAGGGCAGGAGAACGGCGATATTCAGGTTCTCATTCCACATGGTCTCTGGCCAATTCCTACGCATGACTTTCACTTGAGGCCCCGACGGATAATTCGAATGAGAACTTATCCCGCTGCGCGTTAATAAGACCCTATGGCTGAGGATGAAAAATGGCAGGTTGTGATCTCTGCGGGAACATTATCGTGATATCGGCTGCGGCGTGGGCCTGCTTTACCCTTTCTTGATCGGCAGCCGTTAGCATGGCGCCCTTGCATGTCCTTCAAACACGAGGTTCGAAATGGTGCAGGCGGTGGGATTATCGCGTGGATCGGCACTGGCGGTAACGCAGAAGACGTCTTCGCGCTGGTCGCAGCCATGGCTCGTCTCGCTGATCTACAGCGCCGTCATCATCGCCGCGCTGTTGATCCTCAATCGTCACGCCACGGACTATGTCGGCCCCGACAATGACGACATCATGCGCCTGGTCGAAGTACGCGATTTTCTCGGTGGCCAAGGCTGGTTCGACATGGTGCAATACCGCCTTGGCCTCGATGGCGGCACGCTCATGCATTGGTCGCGCTTCATCGACCTGCCGATCGCTGGCCTGATTGCCTTCTTTCGACTGTTCCTTGCGCCGGAAAACGCGGAGGCGGCAGCGCTTACGGTTTGGCCGCTGCTGCTCGTGCTGCCGCTGATGTTCTCCATGGGCCTAGCCGGACGCCGCATCGCCAGCACGGAAGGCATGCATTTCTCGCTCGGTCTGACGGCGCTCTTCATCCTGGTGTCGAGCCGTTTCAAGCCGGGCTCCATCGACCATGACAATGTGCAGCTCGGGCTTGTCGCGCTCACGGCCGCCATGCTGGCCGACGAAACCTGTAGGCCGCGTAATTTCGTCATCGCGGCCATCGCCCTTGCCATCGCCCTCGGCATCGGTGCGGAGACCACGCCGTTCGTCGCGGTCGCCTGCATGGCTGTTGCCGGGCTCTGGGCGTGGGATGGCGAGATTTTCGCGCCCGCCGCCCGCGCCTTCGCCTTGACGCTGACGATCGCCGTCAGCGCCGCTTTCTTCGCGCTGGTGCCGCCGCATCTCTATTCCAACGTCACATGCGACAATCTCTCGCTCGGCTTCTATAGCATCATCAGCATCGGCGGCGCCGGCCTGTTATTGTCCGCGCTGTTTGCCAGCCGCCTGTCGCGTCCCTGGCGTCTGGCGGTGTTGGCGGCCAATGGCGCCGTTGTCTTCGCGACGACATTGGCGATCGCGCCCCAATGCCTGCGCAATCCGCTCGCCGATCTCGATCCGATGCTGGTGCAACTTTGGTTGAACAGCGTCACCGAGGCGCAGTCGATCCTGACCCTGTCCCATCATCAGCCGGATTCGCTCGGCGCGTTCTATGCCACCGGCCTCATGGCGATCGTGGTCTGCATCTTCCGCATGATGCGCGGCGAGCGTGCCCGCTTGCATGCCGTCCTTTTGGCGATGGTGGCCGTCAATTGGATCATCGCGCTGGTGCAGGTGCGCGGAGCCGAGTTTTCCAATCTGCTCGCCATTCCGCCGCTCGCGCTGCTGCTTGCCGAGCTTCGTCGCATCTCCGTCGCTGACACGGAAGATATGGGCGCGGCCTTCTTTTATGTTGCCGCCACGCTGCTTTCGGTACCCGCCGTCTGGGCCGTCGGCGGCGCGCTTGCCAACAACGGGATCGCAAACAGTTTCTCCGCTCCAGTCGCCAATGCGGAAGAGAAGGGAGAATGCGCCTCAAAGGACGCGCTGGCGCCGATCGCTAGTCTCGATCCCGGCGTCGTTGCCGCGCCGTCCAACATGGGCTCGCCCATGCTGCGCTTCACGCCGCATCGCGTGCTGTCGGCTCCTTATCATCGCAACCAGGGTGGTATGCTGACCGAGCTGCACATCGGCCTTGCGGAGCCGAAAGAGGCAGAAGCCTTCCTGCGCGGCGCCCATGTAACATTGCTTGCCTTCTGCCCCAGCGACCCGCAAGTGGAAGAAGTTTCCAAGCTGAAGCCGGAAGGGCTCTACGCCCAACTCGGCCAGGGGCATGTGCCCGCCTATCTCGAACCGATCCCAGTGGCGGCGAAGTCGGACGTGCAGTTCTTCCGGTTCAAGCCGCAGGATTGAGGGTGCCCGTATCGCAGGTGGGCTGACTATTGCAGCCGATGCGACTCTGTCACAAATCGCCGATAGCCTGCGTTATCTAGTATGTCGGACCAACGGATCTTCATGGAAGAACAATCGCGCGCTGAACCGTCGAACATCCTGCGCAAGGTGAGTGGGCGCTTCTTTCGTTCTGTCCCTGTCGAACGCCTCGACCATGTCCTCGATCCTCCGGACGAGAGGAGCGCGGGCCGCTATCATCGGCTCGGTCAGCCTGCCCTTTATATGAGTGCGTCCCCCGAGTGGGCGGTCATGGCGATTTCAGGTTATATGCGCGAAGACGGGCGGAGGCGTGTTGTTGTGCCGTTGTTGGTCGGCGACGCATTTGTGCTCGATCAGCATGATCAGCAGGCGTGTGAACGGCTCGGCATTGATCGGAATGCCTCCAATTTCCCCTGGCGCCCCGCACTGGCTGCCGGCGAGGAGCCGCCGTCCTGGCGCACCGCCGATGCTGCCAGAGCGGCGGGTGCCGATGGCATCATCGATCGATCAAGAATGATCCCCGGTGGCTGGCATCTCAATCTGTTTCGCTGGAATGCGCTCGGCGGTCCATCTGTCGAGGTGAGCGGTGATCCGGTTGAGATTACTTTGTCGGAAGATGGCCCGAAGTGGGGTCTGTAACCAAAGCTTTGTAAATCCCTTTTGCGCACATGCGCCCGGATCAGGCCTGGCGACGCTCCAGCACGTCGAGCGTGATGAGATAACCAATGAAGCCGAGGTTGTAACCGCCGAGCGCAACGAACAATGTCGTCAGAGGCGGCGGAACCACGGAGGCGGCGACGGCTGCCATGAAGGCGATGCTGACCAAGGCCGCGCCCAGGATCGAACCGATCGCCGAACGCTGCAGGCCGGCCGCAATTCCGATGATCATGGCGGTTACGAATATCATCGCTCCACCTCCTCTTTACCAAAAACAAGTTTGCACAGAATTGCACGAGGATGGCTAAGAAAGGCTTTGTTGATAGGGTTAACGCATGATGAAGGAATAGGCTCCGCATTTGCGGCGACTTTCGATAAAAGGACCGTATGAGCAGCTTCTTTGAGAATGATTCGCCGACGAATCTTGCGGAATATTCCGTCTCGGAATTGTCCGGATCGATCAAGCGCACCGTTGAGAGCGCCTTCGATCAGGTGCGTGTGCGCGGCGAAATTTCCGGCTATCGCGGACCGCATTCCTCCGGCCACGCCTATTTTGCCCTGAAGGATGACCGGGCCCGCATCGACGCGGTGATCTGGAAAGGCGCATTTTCCAAGCTGAAATTCCGCCCCGAGGAAGGAATGGAAGTCATCGCCACCGGCAAGGTGACGACCTTCCCGGGCTCCTCGAAATACCAGATCGTCATCGAAACGCTGGAGCCGGCAGGCGCTGGTGCGCTGATGGCTCTGCTGGAGGAGCGCAAGCGCAAGCTCGGCGCCGAGGGCCTGTTCGATGCGGATCGAAAGCGCCGTCTTCCTTTCATGCCCAAGGTCATCGGTGTCGTCACCTCGCCGACCGGCGCGGTCATCCGCGACATCCTGCACCGCATCTCCGATCGTTTCCCCGTGCATGTTCTGGTGTGGCCGGTGAAGGTGCAAGGTGACGGGTCCGGCGATGAGGTGGCGAATGCGATCCGCGGCTTCAATGAATTTGTACCAGGGGGCGCCGTTCCCCGCCCGGACGTGCTGATCGTCGCCCGTGGCGGCGGCAGCCTGGAGGATCTCTGGAGCTTCAACGACGAGGCGGTCGTCCGCGCTGCCGCGGCGAGCGAGATTCCATTGATCTCCGCCGTCGGTCACGAGACCGACTGGACGCTGATCGACTATGCCGCCGACGTACGGGCGCCGACGCCGACTGGAGCCGCGGAAATGGCCGTGCCGGTCAAGGCTGAACTTGAGGCACAGCTCGCAAGCCTTTCCGCCCGCCTGCAGGGCTGTATGGGCAGGCAGATGGATCAGCGTCGGCAGGCGGTGCGTGCCCTGCTTCGGGCGCTGCCCTCGCTCGACCAGCTTCTGGCCCTGCCGCGCCGCCGCTTCGATGAGACCGCCGCCGGGCTGGGCCGTGGGCTGGAGATGAACACGCTCAACAAGCGCCGCGCCTTCGAGCGCATCGCCGCGCATCTGCGGCCCGATGTGCTGTCGAATCGTATCGCCGAGCGGAGGCAGATGCTGAGCGAGCGGATCAATCGCGCTGAGCGCACCGTCGAGCGGATGATCGATCGCGCCCGCGCCCGCATCGGCCGCGCCGATGCGGTTTTCGCCACGCTGCCGTCGCGGCTGGCGGCGCAGACCGGCCGCGCCCGCGATCTGTTAGGCAATCTTTCCCGCCATGCCGACACCGCGATACGCCATCAGCTCGTGCGGGCGCGTGGCGAGTTGGTGGCCCAGGAGCGGATTTTGCAATCGCTTTCCTACAAGAACGTGCTGAAGCGTGGCTACGCCGTCGTGCGCGACGCGACCGACCGGCCCGTTTCTTTGGCAGCAGCGCTTGCCACGGGCGCCGCGATCTCGATCGAATTTGCCGATGGCCGCATCGGTGCCGTCACCGGCGACAACCCTGCCACTGCATCGCCGGGGGTGCCGCCGGAAGGCACGCCGCCGCCGAAGAAGCGGGCCGCGAAACCGGCTGATGCCGCCGATCCGCCGAAGCAGGGAAGCCTGTTCTAATGCGCATCCTCCTCGTGCTCGCCCATCCTCTTGGGGATAGTTTTGCGGCTGCAGTAGCGAAAACTGCGGAGGAGACTCTCGTCGCCGGCGGGCATCAGGTGGATCTGCTCGATCTCTACCGTGAGGATTTCGACCCGCGCCTCTCCGAAGTCGAGCGGCGCGGTTATTTCGATGAGCCTTATGACGCTTCCGTCGTCGAGAATATCGTCGCCCGGCTGCAGGCGGCCGAGGGGCTGATGCTGGTCTTTCCACAGTGGTGGTTCAATTTTCCGGCCATCCTCAAGGGCTTCTTCGATCGGGTCTTCGCTCCCGGCGTCGCTTTCCGCCACGATGCTGCCGGCGGCCGCATTGTGCCGCAATTGAGCAATATCCGCCTGTTCTGGGCGTTGACGACGACTGGTTCGCCCTGGTGGATCGTGCATCTCTACATGGGCAATCCGGTGCGCCGCCTTTTGAAACGTGGCATCGCCGCCTTCTGCTCAAAGCGGCTCGATTTCCGTATGTTGACCCTGCACGATATGGATCGGATCGGCGAAGCCGGGCGTCTTGCCCATCTTGCACGCGTCAGGAATGCCCTGGCTGCCCTTTCGCTTTGAACCAACTAATCCTCCCGGTATCCAACCAATCAATTCGGCTGATATGCGGTTTTGGCGACGTATGTTATTCTAACACCATGTTTTTTTAGGAGGGCCATACGATGAGGTTGGCCTCTTATAACGTCGAAAACCTGTTCGACCGCGCCAAGGCGATGAATCTCGATAGCTGGGATGAAGGCCGCCCGATCTTGGAGAAGTTCGCCGCACTCGAAGGCCTGCTCGGCCAAGTGAGCTATAACGACGCCGACCGGAAAAGGATGACGGAACTGATCGTCCAGCTTGGCCTGGAGAAAAGCGATACCGGTCCCTTCGTTCTCCTTCGGCGCAATCGCGGTGCGCTGTTGACGCGGCCGAAGACGGGCGGTGTCGTCGTCATCGCCGATGGCCGCGCCGATTGGGTCGGCTCGCTGGAGCTGCGCGAAGAGCCGGTGGATGAAGAGGCGATGCGCAACACGGCGCGCGTCATCGGCGATGTCAATGCCGATGTGCTGGGTATTGTCGAAGTCGAAGGCCGGCCGGCACTCTCTTCCTTCAATTCATTGATCGTGCCGGCTGTCGGCGGCGATCCTTTCGCGCATGTCATGGTGATCGACGGCAATGATGAGCGCGGTATCGATGTCGGTCTCATGACGCGGAAAGATTTCCCGATCGATTTCATGCGCAGCCATGTCGATGATCGCATGCCGGATGGTTCGCTGCTCTTCTCGCGGGATTGCGCCGAATATCGTGTTACGACGCCCGCCGGCGCGACGCTCGTCGTTTTGGTCAACCATTTCAAAAGCAAGGGCTATGGCGGCGTGCAGGTTTCCGATGCCCGCCGCAGGACGCAAGCGAAGCGGGCGCGGGAAATCTACGAGGCGCTGTTGACGGAAGGTGTCGATTACGTCGCCTTGATCGGCGACCTCAACGACTATCCCGATAGCCAGCCGCTGAAGCCGCTGACCACCAGCACCCTGAAGGATGCCTTTACCCATCCCGACTTCGATGATGGCGGCTATCCCGGTACCTATGGCCTCTGCAACACCACCAACAAGATCGACTATCTTTTCCTGTCGCCGACGCTTTTCGACAAGGTTCAAGGCGGTGGCGTTTTCCGCAGGGGCTTATGGCCGGGATCGAGGCCGAAGCGCTGGGACGTCTATCCGGAGCTGACGGCGGAAAAACAGGGCGCCTCGGACCATGCGGCCGTATGGGTGGATCTCGATATCTGAAAATACCTTCGCTCCATCGAAACGAAGGTATTGATGACTTACGCCCACTCGCCTCTGCGCATGACCGGCACGCGCGAGCCGTCGAACTTGATGCCGTCGATGTCGACCTTGTCGGAGCCGATCATCCAGTCGATGTGAATGAGGCTGGAATTGCCGCCCTGGGCCTTGATCTGCTCCTGGCTCAACGTCGCGCCATCGATGAAGCACTTGGAGTAGCATTGGCCGAGCGCGATGTGGCAGGACGCATTTTCGTCGAACAGCGTGTTGTAGAACAGGATGCCGCTGGCCGAGATCGGCGAGGAATGCGGCACCAATGCCACTTCGCCGAGGCGCCGCGCGCCTTCGTCGGTATCCAGCACCTTGTTCAGCACCTCTTCGCCGCGCGACGCCTTCGCCTCGACAATGCGGCCGCCTTCGAAGCGAACCCGGATATTGTCGATCAGCGTGCCCTGATGCGAGAGCGGCTTGGTCGAGGAGACATGACCTTCAACACGCAGCGCATGCGGCGTGGTGAACACCTCTTCGGTCGGGATGTTCGGGTTGCAGGTGACGCCGTTTTTGGCGACCGAGGCGCCGCCATGCCATTCGTGGCCATCGGCAAGGCCGATCTTCACGTCCGTGCCCGGACCCTGGAAGTGCAGGGAGGCGAAGCGCTGGCCGTTCATCCAGGCCGAACGCTTGTGCAGATTGGCATTGTGCTCAGCCCAGGCCCCGATCGGATCCGGCACGTCGACGCGCGAGGCGGCGAAGATCGCCTTGGCGAGCTTGGCGACGGCGATGCCTTCCGGATCGTCCGGGAAGACCAACTTCGCCCAGGAGGGATTGGGGTAGGAGACGATGTTCCAGTTGATGTCGAAATTGGAGATCTTTTCCAGTGCGGGCTTGTAGGCGGCGGAGTTGGCGCGATTGGCACGCGCGACCCTGGCCGGGTCCTGGCCGGAGAGCAGCATCGGATTATCGCCGGAAATGGCAAGCCGCGCGGCGTTGTTGGCATAGGCCTTGGCCATGCCTTCATAGAGCCAACTCGAGGCGCGGTCGAAGCTCTCCTCATGGCCGTATTCATAGCGGGCAAGCGTGGTTTCTTCGTCGGAATAGAACGTGGTGACGAGACCGGCGCCGGCCTTATAGGCCTCGCGGGTGATCAGCCGCACCAGCGGCATCGCGACGACCGGCGCGGTAATAACCAGGTCCTGGTTCTTCTGCAGTTGCAGCCCGACCTTCACGGCCACTTCGGCAAGCTTTTCCAGCTTGGCGGGATCGACGGGATGATGGTTGGGGGAGGCGAACGTCATGGCAAACCTGCGTGTGAGGATCGGAAGAACGGTCCCAGACTTAGACTTGTTTGCGACGGAAATGAAGGCCGTTTTGTTCTTTTGGCACGATCAGGCAATCAACGGCGCGGCCTTCGCCTTCAAAATCCTCAGCGCATCCTGGGGGTTAAGGCGCACTTGCAGGCCGCGCTGGCCGCCGTTGATATAGACATAGGCCTCGGCCATCGCCTGTGCCTCGATCGCCGTCGGCACCGTCTTCTTCTGGCCGAAAGGGCTGATGCCGCCGACATGATAACCCGTCAGCCGCTCGGCATCGGCGGGCTTCATCATAGCCGCCGATTTGCCGCCAAACGCGCCGGCGAGCTTTTTCATGCTGACCTCATGATCGGAGGGGACAACCACGCAGACCGGCTTGCCATCCACCTCCGCCATCAATGTCTTCAACACCCGATGCGGCTCCTCGCCCAACGCTTCCGCCGCCTGCATGCCGACACGCTCGGCATTCGGATCGTAGTCATAGGTATGGACGGTGAAGGCAACCTTGGCCTGAGTCAGCACCTGCGTGGCGCGGGTGGTTTTGGACATGCGGATACCGGTGTCTTTGGCGATGCGGATCTCATCCGCGCTTAGAATGAATGCGGTCGAGCTTTTCAAGAATTTCCAATCCGCGCGCGCTATCACCGTTTGCTGCTCTCAGGCGGAAGCGTGTTTCGGCGTCGAACTCAGTCAGCGCTTTCGTTGAAAGTTCTTCGAAAAGCTTGTTGAGGCTCGTGCCGCGGGCGGCGGCAAGAGCTTTCAGTCGCTCATGTTGATCGTTTGGAAGGCGGATTGTCAGTGTACTCATGTCAAAGCCTCCTTTGAGTAAGGAATTCACCTGCTGTGCGGATTTCCAACCGTGGAAATAGTAATTCAGCTCGTGCGAAGTCTCTCTTATTTGCCGTTATCAGAGCTGAAGCACCACCGCCGACTGCTAGTTCGATCAGATGATTGTCTGCTTCATCACGTAAATTCGGGCGCCACAAATAGTATATGGGGGTCCACAAACAACTTGAAAGGAAAGCATCCAACAAGGCTATCCGATCGTCTTTCGATATCAGCCGATCATCAAAGAGGGCATCTCTTCCGCATACATCTTCATATTCAGCAAAGAGGGCGTTACCGACTAGTGGAATTAGGTGTCCTTCAAGGCAAAGACGAATGACATGCCGCGGAGCTCCATCCGCATTCATGATGGCTGAGACGAAAATATTTGTGTCGACGACCACTTTCATCAGTTTTTGATAGCATATATGCTATCATTTTGGAAGCCAATTGGCTTTAGTCAGTTTCCGAAAATGCCTGCATAAATCTCCGGCTTGAACCCGATCAACAATTTTTCATCGGCCTCCAGCACCGGGCGCTTTATCATCGAAGGTTGGGCCAGCATCAGCGCGATGGCCCTGTCCTTGGTGAGATCGGCGCGATTTTCTTCGGGGAGTGCCTTGAAGGTGGTGCCGGCGCGGTTGAGGACGGTTTCCCAGCCGGCTTGCGCGGTCCAGCGTTCGAGATGGTCGCGGTCGATGCCGACGGCCTTGTAATCGTGGAAATCATAGGCGATGCCATGGCCTTCCAGCCAGGTCCGTGCCTTCTTCATCGTGTCGCAATTCTTGATGCCGTAAATGGTAATCGTCATGTCGAATCCGTCTCTTGCTGTGCGCTCTCGCATAGCACGCAAGCGGAGATGAGCGAAAGTCTGGGGACGGCTCGACGGTCATACGTCCGCTGAGGTGCCTCAGTCTTCCAGCGCTCCCGGCTTGCGGGCGGCCGTGCTCGGCCTGTCACAGCCGATTTTCATCAAGTCGCCGCGGCGGCGCACGAGGCGATCGGAGACGCGGGTGACGATGAGGCCGGCTTGCGGAGCATGGATATCGATCGTCCCATTCGGCATGCCGGGAGCGGTAATGATCGTCGCCAGCAGATCGCCTTCATCGACATGTTCGCCGATATTGCGATGGAAGAGCACGGTACCGGCCTGCGGCGCCCGGATTATCTCGACATTGTCGAGCGGCACGGCGGGCCCGGTAAAGCTCGGCAGGCTCACGCCTTCATCCCGCACTGCGCCGCGGGCAGCGAGGAAACCCCAGAGCCCTTCGGCGTCCCTCTTCGCCATCTCTGGATAGACATCGCGCGTGCCGCGCAATTCGGCGGTCACAGACAGTTTTCCCGGTAGCCGCGCCTTCTTCTCGCCGGGCACTTCGTATTTCCAGGCGAAGCTGACAGCCTCCTCGAAGGCGGAGCTTTCACCATCCGACAGCAGCACGGCGTCCATGTTCAGCGCCGCCGCCAGATCGGCTGCCTCCGGCCAGAAGGCGTCGTCGATATAGGCATATTGCAGGGATTCGTCATCGCAATGCAGGTCGATCACCAGATCGGCCGCAAGCGCCATATGGATGAGCTGCCGCTTCAGCCGGTCAGCGGCCGGGTAGCGCCCCAGGTTTTCGAGCAGCAGATGGCGGTCGCGCGCCGAGATCAGCGGAAAGTCGCGATTGAAATTGGTGCGCGTGCCCAAATCGAACCGGCCCTGCATTTCGCCGAAATGCGATTGCGCCGCGCCGATCGGATTGGCATGCGGCACGACGATGATATCGCTCAGAACCGCGCCTTCCGTCTCCGCCTGCCGCAGCCGCTCGCAGAGGAAATGGGCCAGCGCCGTGCCCGGCAGTTCCCCGGCATGCAGCGCCGCCTGGATATAGACCTTCGGCGCATCCGGCTCGCTGCCTGAAAAATGCAACACGGGCAACCGCCACGCGATCCCCGGCGTATCGCCGTCGATAGTGATGTGCGTAATGTCCATGTGTTTCTCTCCTGCTTATGATGGCCCGATACCAAGTCGTGGCCTCCGTCCGCAACAATTATGGGAAGGCGGCGCGCGGATGGATCAGAACTTGTTTCACCGCCTGCCGAAAGACAAGGTTCCGCTTCCGGAGCCTTTGTCATCGCTTCTGTTCTATAGGCCGCCGCTCCTGCGCAGGCTCATGATCAGGGCGAGGCTGAGCAGGACGGCGCCGGCACCGAGGAGGAAGGGTGCCGTATAGCCGAACTGATTGGCAAGCAGGCCGGCGATCGGGCCGGTGCTTCCGAGCGCCACATCCAGGAAAACCGAATAGAGGCCAAGCGCCACGCCGCGATTTTGTGCTGGAACGTGCGCCATCGCCTCGTTGCCGAGCGCCGGAAAGATCGGTGCAAAGCCGGCTCCGGCAAGAGCTGCGCCGATGATTGCGACCGTGGGCGAGGGAGCAAAGGCCAGCGCCATCAGCCCCAGGATCTCCACCACCAGCGAGACGCGTGCCAGCGGCAAGCCGCCGAAGCGCGCGACGGCTTGCGCCAATCCGAGGCGGACGCCGATGAAGGCCAGGCCGAAAGCGCTCAACGCCAGCGAAGCCCCATCCCAATCGCGGCTATGGAAAAAGAGAGCGACAAAGGCCATCACCACGCCGAAGCCACTGGAGGCAAGCGCCAGCGCCACGCCGAAAGGCGCAACACGGCTGAGGACCTGGCCGGTGCCGATGCCCTTCTCCTTGACGCCGGGTACGGCCGGCCGCGTTTGCGCCAGCATCAGGCCGGCAATTGCCAGGCCGATCGTCACGGCGCCCGTGGCGAAGAAACCATATTGCCCCTCCAGCCAGGCGCCGAAGGGTGCTGCAAGCGCGATGCCGCCATAGGTGGCGATGCCGTTCCAGGAGATGATGCGCACAGTTTCGCGCGCGCCCATCAGCCCGATCGCCCAGGTAATCGCCGCCGTGCTGACCAGGCTTTCACCGACACCCAGCGCCAAGCGGCCGACAAGCAGCAGCGCCAGGCTCAGAACCGGAGCACCCGTCACCAGCGCCGATGCGAGCGTCAGGGCGCCGGAAAATCCATAGGCGATGAAACCGAGGAAAACCGAACGGCGCGGCCCATACTGGTCGCAAAGCCGGCCGACCTGTGCGCGGCTGATGATGGTCGCCACATATTGCGCGCTGATGGTGATGCCGGCCCAGACGACGCCGAAACCGAGACCGCTGTCGACATAGGTCGGCAGCACGGCGAGCGGCAGGCCGATGGCGATATAGCCGAAGAAGGTCAGCGCTACGATGGAAAGGAGGGATAGTGTCGAGGTGGACTGGATGGTCTGGGAGGCAGTGTTCACGAGATATCGCCTGCGGGCACCGCGCGCGGTGTCCTTGCTGTTTGCCATGCGGATCGGGGTTCGTACCGGACAGGAGTGGCGGCAACGGCCCATCGACCGTGCGACGTCACGGATCAATTTCGTATCAGGCGGGAAACGGTGGGGTCAATGAAATTGCTGCTTTGCAGCAAAAATTCATGGCGTCTTCAAGCAATTGTGGCCAGCGCCGTGGCGGAAGGGAACCGCACTAGGCCCGGCCGCGGGAAGGGAGACAAGGTGACGATAGCGCCACCTTGCCCTTGGGTTCACATCGTCAACACCACGCTTGCCGTCGTCCGCCCCGCCTCAAGGTCGGCATGCGCTCTGGCCGCATCTTTCAGTGCGTATTCCGCGCCAATCGGATTGATCAGGCCGGCCTGCAATTCCATCATCAGCGCCTCGGCGCCCCGTCGATAGAGATCGGGATCGTTGGCGTAGGTCAATACGCTCGGGCGAGCGAGACCGATGGCGCGGGGGGCGGTCAGTTCCTCGATCTGGATCGGAGGAATGGGGCCGCCGGCCTGGCCGATGCTGGCGACCATGCCGAAGGGCCGGACGGTGGCGAGCGTCTGCGACAGCATCGCGCCGCCGATGCCGTCGATGGCGAGATGCACGCCCCGGCGGTTGGCGATGCGGCGCGTTTCCTCCACCCAATCCTCGGAATTATGCAGGAGAACGGCGTCGGCGCCGGCTTCATAGGCAAATCCCGCCTTGGCTTCGGAACCGACAGTGCCGATGACGTTGGCGCCGAGCCGCTTGGCCCAGCGCGTCACGATCTGCCCGACACCGCCGGCTGCAGCATGCACCAGCACCCATTCGCCCGATTGCAGCGGATGAACCTTGTGGAGCAGCATATGGGCGGTGAGCCCGCGCAACATCGTGCTGCCTGCGAGCCTTTCGCTGACATCGTCCGGCAGCCTCACCAGCCGGGAGGCAGGCAGGGTGCGCACTTCCGCATAACTTCCCAGCGGATGGCCGACATAGGCGACGCGATCGCCGACCGACAGACCTTCGACGCCGGAGCCGATTGCCTCCACGATGCCGGCGCCCTCGAAGCCGAGAACGGTCTGGCCGGGCGGCAGAGGGTACAGTCCAGAACGGACATAGATATCGACGAAATTGACGCCGGAAATGCTTTGGCGGATGCGGGCCTGGCCGGGACCCGGCTCGGTGATGGCAAGATCAACGAGCGTCATGGTTTCGGGACTGCCGGGACCGGTGATGGCGATGGCTAAGGGCATTGAACGGTCTCCTTTCAGACGGGCTTTTGATCACAAAGGTGCGTCTGAATAAATTCGGTATGAGTTCACGGTATCTGTGCAATAATGCACAGATGATCGATTGGCAGGACCTTCTTCATTTCGCTTATCTGGCGCGGACCGGCTCGCTCTCGGCGGCTGCGCGTGAGCTCGGCGTCGACCATGCCACGGTCGGCCGGCGCATCGCCGCACTAGAACGTACGCTCGACCTGCGCCTGATCGACCGTAGGCCGCGCACCTCGCCGCTGACGGCCGATGGCCGGGCGATCGCCGAGCTGGTGGCCGGCATGGAGGACAATGTCGAGGCCATCAGACGCTATTCAAAGAGCGCGGTTGCGGGGCTTTCCGCCGCAGTCAAGATCAGCGCGCCGCCATCGATCGCCGCCCACCTCATCGCCCCGAAAGCGGTCGCCTTTCGTGCCGAACATCCCGATATCACGCTGACGATCGCCGGTGTTACCCGTCGCGCCGCTCTCGATCATGGAGAGGCTGATGTCGCCGTGCGCATGTCGCGGCCCGAAGAAAGCGATCTTCTGGTGCGGCGCATCGGCGTCATGCGCTTCGGGCTCTATGCTGTCCCTGAGATTGCCGCAACACCGGAGGAGAGCTGGGTCTTCATCGGCTATGATGCGGCGCTCGATCATCTGACGCAGCAGACCTGGCTGCGCAGCCTGCTTGCAGGCCGCCCGATCGTTTTCCGCGCCGGCGACGTCTTCGGTCAATTGCAAGCCGCGCTCGCTGGTCTCGGTGTCGTCGCGCTCCCCGCCTTTCTCGGCGACGGTGAAGCTGCGCTTACGCGTCTGCCGACGGAGATCCCGTCACCCACGCGCGATCTCTGGCTCGTCACCTATCCTGATCTGCGCCGCTCTCCGGCCATCCGCGCAGTGATGGATTTTGTCAGCGAAACGATCGGCAGAACGTGTCCATTGAGAGAGGCTGACGGGGCCACGTAAGCCAACGGTTCGTCATGCTTACTTTCCTGTTGCAGCCTGCCAGCGAAACTCTACACCTAGACAGATTGGCGATTCCTGTGGTCGGTGATTGATGACGAAGCTCGGCGGCTGGCCCGCGATAAACAAAGCCGATGTGATCGCGGGCATATCGGTTGCCGGCCTGATGCTGCCCGAAGCAGTCGCCTATGCCGGTATCGCCGGTCTGCCGCCGCATAGAGCGATCCTCGCCGGTATTGCCGGCTGTCTGGTCTACGCGATTTTCGGACGCAGCCGTTTCGCCATCGTCTCACCGACCTCTTCATCTGCCGCCATTCTTGCGGCGACGCTAGCGGTTGTTCCGGGAGACGCCACCGTCAAGGCGAGCCTCGCGACCATCGCCGTCGCGCTGGCCGGCATCCTCTTCGTCATCGCCGCCGCCTTGCGCCTGGGCGGCATTACCGGCTTCATCTCGCGCCCGGTGTTGCGCGGCTTTGCCCTGGGACTGGCGATTACCATCATCCTGCATCAGCTCCCGATTCTCGTCGGCGTCCCCGTGCAGGGCTCGAATATCTTCAGCTATGCCGGCGCGCTGTTGGCGGCAATTCCTAGGTGGAACATCGCAAGCGTTGCCGTCGGCATCGTGGCATTGGTCGCACTGCTATTGCTCAAGCGGCTGCCGGGCGTCCCCGGCGCCTTCCTCGTGCTCGCTGCCGGCATCCTCGCCTCTTCTGCCTTTGGCCTCGACGGCCATGGTGTCGCGTTGGTCGGGACGATCGAGGTCCTGCCGCAATGGCCTTCGCTTCCCGATGCCGGCTGGCCCGCTTATTCGCGGCTGGTGCAATTTACCGTGCCGCTGGTGCTCATTCTCTTTGCCGAATCCTGGGGTACGATGCGGGCCTTGGCGCTGCGCTACGGCGATGCTCTGGAGGTCAATCGCGAGTTGGGGGCGTTGGGCTTTGCCAATATCGCCAGCGCCGTCGTCCAGGGCATGCCTGTCGGCGCCGGTTTTTCCGCAGGTTTCGCCAGTGAGGCGGCAGGGGCCAAGACGCGGGCCACCGCCGTCTTTGCCGCCATCGGCCTTGCCATTCTGATCGCCTGCGCCGGGCCGCTGGTGGCGCGGCTGCCGGAGCCGGTGCTTGCCGCCGTGGTGATTGCGGCCCTCACGCATGCGCTCGACCCCGGCCCGATCCTTCGACTGCGGCGGCTTCATCGTGATTTCTATGTCGCGCTCGGTGCCGCGGCTGGCGTACTGATCTTCGGCGTCCTCAACGGCATGCTGCTGGCGATCGTACTTTCGCTCGTCGCAATGATGCATCGATTGGCATCCCCCTATGTCGCCCGCCTCGGACGGCTGGGAGGCAGCCATAATTTCGTCGACGTCAGCCGCCACCCGGAGGCGATAGAAACGCCCGGCATTGCGATCTGGCGTCCCGGCGAGCCGCTGTTTTTCGGAAATGCCGATATGATCCTTGGCGAGATTCTGATGCGCAGCCGCGCCGAAACGGGACTGAAGGCCGTGGTGCTGAGTCTGGAGGAAAGCTTCGATCTCGACAGCTCCGCGCTCGACGCTTTGATGGAATTCGACAATGCCATGCGCATTGCCGGCATCCGCGTGCAATTCGCGCGTGCTCATGATAAAGCCCGCGACCTCATGGCCGCTGCCGGAATGACCGATCTCGAAAATCGCTGCAGCTTCAGCGTTGACGACGCGGCCGCGGTGGTTGCACCGGCGGTGGGGAACGGCTGACCTCTGTAGCCGGCTTAGTTCAGCAGCCAGTAGCAAAGATGCTCGTGCCTGCCTTCCCCCTGGAGGCTATGGACCAGCACAAAATCCCGGACGGTCCACCCTACGGGTTCGTCAAGCACGACTTCCGGAATCAATTGACCCCGATATAGCAAGGTCATATGCGGCTCAAATTCCCTTCTATCGTTATTTGCAAAGCCGGTGAACCGCATTGCGTCATCCAGTTCTTGACGCAGCGCTTTCAGTTCCGCATTTCCTTCCTTGCACCATAGGACAAGGGGGCGATTGTCGCCATTACCGAAGCTGACGGCTCGATCGAAAACCACTTGGAATGATGGCTTCCTGACGGTCGACGCCGCTTGCATTGCCGCAAATGCGATCTCATGCGGTGGCTCATGCATGCCGGCGTAGGAGCCCAACTGGTAAAGCGTAATATGAAACAGATCCGAGGGGCGCGGCTTTGCGAAGAAACGGTATTGCCGATGCAGATCGCTTGCTAATTTGGCACTTGACGAAGCAACCTCCCGATCAGGCAGTACAGCAAAATAAAGACCAGCCGAATGCATCGGATCGGCTTCAGATTTCCTGACTCGTGATCCTCCGCCAAGATTGAGCGAAAGCTGTGCGTTGTTCTTCATGAGATCGCTTCAAAGCCAGCCGGCCTTGCCTCGTGCTGTTCTTGCTGAGCGCTGATATCCTACGGTCGCCTAGTCTTAAAATCAAGAACAAATAGAGAACAAATTGAAGTGGCCGCAATTGGCCGGGAAGATCGGATATTTCATCGCATCCCTCGATTTGGAAAAAGCACCGAATAAAACTGCCCTTCGATTGTTCACCGCAGGTCAGGGCATTTTGGCCCGCTCTCAACAAGGGAATGACCTCACATGTTGATCAAAACCATCTTCTCCGCCGTTCTTTTCGCCTTCATCGGTCTCGGCGTCTCCGCCTGCTCCACCACCGGCTCCGGCGGCGGCATGACGCAGAATTCGGCTCCGGCCGGCGGAGGGTATTGATAAGCTCCCAAGCTGGGTGGGAAGTGGTGTGGCGGATGTTGCCGTCGCAGCATCGGCATCGCTTCCTTCACTCCGCAAAATGTTGGCAACAATCGGCCTGCGCAAGAATCGGGTTGAATTCGGGTGCCAGAGGCACGATTTTCATGGCAAGTGGAAACACGGAGACTTTGCCATGAGCGAGACAAGGCAACATTATCTGATCTTCGAAACCGTCGGTGGTTTCTGTGGGATTGCGTGGAACGACATCGGTGTCACTCGCTTCCAATTGCCGACGAAAAGCGCTGAGGCGACCGAGCGCCTCATGCTTCGCCGTTTGCCAAATGCACGACCTAGCGCGCCGACGCCCGATGTCGCCGATGCGGTTGCCGCCGTAAAGCGTTATTTCGCTGGCGAAACAATCGATTTCTCCGGCGTGAAACTGGATCTCAGCGAGCAGGACGATTTCTTCAAGCAGATCTATGCCGCAGCGAGGCAGGTAGGGTGGGGGCACACCACCACCTATGGCGCGCTAGCCAAACAGCTCGGCGCCGGTCCGGAAGCGGCGCGCGACGTCGGCCAGGCCATGGCCAAGAACCCCGTGGCGCTGATCATTCCCTGCCACCGCGTCTTGGCCGCCGGCGGCAAGATAGGCGGCTTCTCCGCGCCCGGCGGTTCGACCGCCAAGGCTCGCATGCTGGAACTGGAAGGCGTCCAGCTCGCGCCGCCGAAGCCCGTGCAGCAATCCCTGGGTTTCTGAACGTTGGTCGTGTGCATAACGCGCCCGGAGGGTCACGCGTCCGTGGATGCGGCCGCATCTCCGGCGATGGCCCGAGCCGTTCCGGGCTGAGGACGCAGCAGCAGATAGAACGCGGCGACATGCGTGATCATCAATAGAGGCACATAGATGATCGGGATTGCGTAGGTGGCGCCCAACTGTCCGGCGAACCCGGGAAGGTCGAATTGGGTGCCATTATAGTAGTCGACGATGAGGTCGACTGTCCCCACAACATTGAAGGCAATGGTGAACAGCCAAAAGAGCGGACGTATCCTTACGGTGAGAAGCGCCAGCATGGCGAGCAGGCCGGTTGCAAAGTCACCATAAGCGGCTGATATCGCGAAGCCGGCGGGCAGATTGGGGCCGACGACGCCGGGAACAATGAAGACCAGCCCGAAGAAACGGAAACTGTGCAGCGTGGCGATGGCGCGTTGCGCTTCGACCTGATCCATGGATTTGAGCTTCGGCCAGACGTAGGCTCCGAAGCAGAGCAGCCAGGGGACGTAACCCAGAACGAGATGTAGCTGGAAGATGATTGCGGGCGACATGTAGCCTCCTATGGTGTGCTAGCTCATGCGGTCTCAAACACGGTGGTCGGAATGCCGAGCCGGGCCGTCCGGGTCAGATGTACGACCGCTATCGCCTGGCGACTATTCGCTATAATGTTGACGGGCCATGAAGCAGAATTTCACAGTCAGACGAGGCGCGCTCGATGGGGTGGAGGCGTTCCTGAGCGTTGCCGAGCACCGCAGTTTTCGCAGAGCGGCCGCGGAACTCGGGGTAACTCCATCGGCGATCAGCCAAGTGGTGCGCGCACTTGAGGCGCGCGTCGGCGCAGCGCTCTTCCTGCGCACCACGCGCAGCGTAGGCCTGACCGAAGCAGGAGAACGATTCCTGTCGCGCGCAAAGCCGGCCTTCGAAGAGCTCGTCGCTGCAAGCGAGGTCGCCGGTCAACTCGGAGAGCGGCCGGCCGGATTATTGCGCCTCGCCGTGCCGCGTTCGGTCGTGCCGATCGTGCTGGAGCCACTGATCGCGTCCTTCTGCGAGGCCTATCCCGCGATCGAGGTGGAGATCGCCGTAAGCGAGAAGCTGGTCGATCTCGCAGCCGAAGGATTTGATGCCGGTGTCAGGCTGGGCGAGTTCATCGACGCCGACATGGTCGCGGTACGGCTGACGCCGCCGTTCCCGTTTGTAGTCGTTGGCAGCCCCGATTACCTGTCTCGGCACAAGCGGCCGGAGCGTATCGACGATCTGCGTGACCACGCCTGCCTGCGCATGCGCCGCACAAACGGGTCGGTCGCGCCCTGGTCCTTTGTCGACGGCGGCAAGGCGGTCGAGGCAATCGTCTCAGGGCCGCTCATCGCGCATGACTACCCCACGGTCCTGGGAGCTGCCATCCAGGGTGCGGGAATTGCGCAAGTGCCAAGCCCGCTCGCCGAAGCGGCTCTTGCCGATGGCCGCTTGCAAGTGCTGCTCGCCTCCTTCGCCGTCACAACCCCCGGGGTTTTTCTGTACCACCCGGGCAGAAGCCAGGTTTTGCCCAAACTGCGCGCATTCATCGAGCATGTCAGATACCGCAGCAACGACGCTCCGCGCAGAGGCGACCCAGCTAGATCGCACCAATGATCACATCGATATGCCCGCTTGGACTCAGCTCGGCATGTTCTCGAATTGCGGAAGGTCGAGCGGCTTCACCCATTCAAGACGTCGCTTGGTGAACATCTCGAGCACCGGTTCGATGCCCGCGGAACTATCCAGGCAGCCGATCGTGGCGAAGATCATTCCGGGGAAGCTCTCCAGCTTGCTGCTGAAGACCCTGGCGCCGCAATTGGGGCAGAAGTTGCGATCCAGGCCCTTGCCGGATTGGGCGATGTAGTGAAACGCCTTCGGCTCGCCGCTGACCAGCGCAAAATCATCCTCGGGCACGCCGAAGAACGTCGCCGCCTCGCCGCCTGACGCCTTCTTGCAGTCGAGGCAGTGACAGACGGCAACAAAGGTAGGATCGGTATCAAACTCGAATTTGACGGCCCCGCATGCGCACTGACCGGTGTGCTTCTTCGCCATGTATCAGCCCTCCATATTTGACTGGCAAAGCATCCGCGCCGCTCGTCGGCTGTCAATCGCTGTATTTCAGGGATTATGCAGAAGCATCGGGCATGCGGATAAAACAGGCAAAGCCCCGCGCGTAACTTCTGCCCGTCGGATTATTGCTGCAAATCAGCCATCTCGTATAGTGGCCGGATTTCGATCTCGCTCGGTCCCGGCATGGGATTGGGGCAGCGCTTCACCCAGGCGATTGCCTCGTCCATGTCCTTGACGTCCCAGATCCAGAAGCCGGCGACCATCTCGCGACCACCGGCGAAAGGCCCATCAATGACCGCACGGCCGGGGCCTTCGAACGCAATGCGCTTGCCCTGCGAGGTGGGCTTGAGGCCGCCGGCGTCGAGCATGATGCCGGCATCTTTCAGCTCGTCATTGAATCTGCCCATCGCTTCCATCATCTCCGCCTCCCAGGCCGTGTGGAGGAACCCCTTCTCGCTGTCTTCCGTAGCCTTCACGATCACCATCACACGCATCGTCCGTCTCCCTGTTTGAGCTGGCCGCATCGGCCTGACATTGGAATGACGAACGGAGTTTTTGGAAACCGACACCGTCTCGCGATTTTTTAGCGACACGACCGTTCCCATGAGAGTAGCGTCGAGGATATCGATGGATGCCCCTAGTTTCTTCCAGTGCCCTGTCAAAATCTCGCCGGTTCAAACGTCTTTGTCGCAGCGGGCCATCAGGCTGCGCGTATCGAGAGAAAGGAACGCATCATGCAATATATGCTGTTGGTGTATTGGAACGAAGCCGAGCATAAGAATGCTAAGAAGGAACAGAAAGCCGAGACGTTTGCGGCCTATGCGGCCTATACGGAAACGTTGAAAAAGGCCGGAGCCTACGTTGCGGGTAGTGGATTGCAGGATTCCTCGATGGCAACCGTGGTGCGTGCGCCGGAGGGCAAGGCCACCGTTCTCAACGGCCCCTATATCGAAAGCAAGGAGCAGTTAGGCGGCTATTATATTATCGAGGCTGATGATCTCGATAGCGCCGTCGCCTGGGCGGCGCGCTGTCCCGGCGCCCGGCAGGACACGGTAGAGGTTCGCCCTCTCATGGTCTATTGAACTATCATGTCGCAAGGAGATGACCGGTCCGCCATCAAAGCTGCCGAAGCGATGGCGCGTCGAAGCTATGGCAAACTGGTCGCCATCCTTGCGGCCCGCACACGCGATGTGGCCGGCGCCGAAGACGCCCTGTCGGAGGCCTTTGCGTCTGCCTTGGCCGATTGGCCGGCCAATGGCGCGCCGCTAAACCCCGAGGCTTGGCTGCTTGCCGTTGCCCGGCGCAAGATGATCGACGCCGTCAGGCGCAGACGAGTAAGCGCCGTTGCCTCCGAGCATCTGAAGCTCATGGCGGAAGAGTTGGAGGCAACGGCGAGCCTCGCACCAGACATTCCAGACGAGCGTCTGGCTTTGATGTTCGCCTGCGCGCATCCGGCAATAGAGTCTGGAGTGAGAGCGCCGTTGATCCTGCAGACGATCCTTGGGTTTGACGCCCAGACAATCGGTTCCGCCTTCCTGGTCTCGCCGGCGGCAATGGGCCAACGGCTGGCGCGGGCCAAGAACAAGATCCGTCGCGCCAGGATTCCCTTGCGTGTGCCCGACAGGGCAGACATGCGCGCACGCCTGGCGGCGGTCCTGGAAGCGGTCTATGCGGCCTATACGGAAGGCTGGAGCGACCCGGCCGGCACCGATGCGAGCCTGCGCAACCTCGCGGAGGAGGCGATTTGGCTTGGCCGGCTGATCGTCGCGCTCTTACCGAAGGAGGCTGAAGCGCTCGGCCTGCTTGCACTGATGCTCTATTCGCATGCTCGGCGTGGCGCCCGGCGCAGTCCGGCCGGCGAATTCGTGCCGCTGGCCGATCAGGATCCCGCTCTATGGGACGAAGCGTTGATCGACGAAGCTGAAGATCTGCTTATTCGCGCCAGTACGCTTGACGCCTTCGACCGCTATCAATTGGAAGCGGCAATCCAATCGGCGCATGTCGTGCGACGCCGCACAGGCGCGACCGATTGGGTGGCTATCGAGCGCCTCTACGATGGCCTTTGCGCAATTACCGGCTCGCCGGTGGCGGCAATTAATCGCGCGATCGCCGTGGCGCAGACGCGCGGGCCTGCGGCAGGGCTGGCGGCGCTGCCGATACTGGCCCCTGGCAGCCGGCTGGTCGAATATCAGCCATATTGGGCAGCGCGCGCCGAACTCCATGCGAGAACGGGGGAAATGGCAGCGGCCCGCGAAGCCTATGACCAAGCGATTGCGTTGGAAATAGATCCTGTCGTCCGCCGCTTTTTGCAAAGGCGGCAGACCGAAAGCCTAACGCCGCCGCGCTGAGCTTGGTGTTCCGCTCGGACCGGTCGAGCTCGCCTTCTTGGCTGGAAGGTGTAACCCCTCATTCTCGCGCGATTATTTTGATATGTTACTATTATGGCTTGGAACTAATGACGCGCGAGACTGTTCAGTTATAACTTTGATACGACGCTAACGTCGTGCCCGGCCGGCTGGGGTAAGCGGCGCTTTTTCAGGAGTCTCTCATCATGAAGATTTCGTCCGGATTTCGTTCAGTCGCGGTTGCCGTCATCGCCGCCGCGGGAATCAGCTTTGCCAGTGCCGCGCATGCCGACAGCGGCACGATCCGCTTCGCCGTCTACAAGGCAGCCTTCTTCGTCGGTGGCTCCGGCGGCGAGGGCACGCTGACCTTCCACGGCCGGCGCTACCCCATCACGATCGGCGGCATCTCGGGCGGCCTCGCCTTCGGTGCCTCCAAGACGTATTTCAGTGGTACCGTGCGCCACATTCGCCGCGCTCGAGATGTGTCGGGAGTGTACGGCGCAGTGGGCGGCGGCGGCGCGGTCGTCAAAGGAGCCCAGGTGATCGTCATGACCAATGACAAGGGCGCTCAGCTCGAACTCACAGGCAGGCAGGTAGGCCTGCAAATCAATGCCGATATCAGCGGTCTGAGCATCACGGTGAAGTAAGGGGCTGTTGCTCCGTTCGTCATCTCCCCGGAGAGGCCCGATTTGCTGAGTTTGGCGATCGGGCACTTCCGGAAAAGTGCATTCAGGAAGTGGCTTTCGCCACTTGTGCTATGCCGCAGTGCTGCTCGCGACGAGATAAGAGTGAAACATTATCGTTAGCTGTTTTTCGGCCTCGCTTCCCACAGCCGGGGGCATGACCCGTTTGCAGAATGCCGGGACCGTTCCGTAAATCACTGCCGTCATTGTTTGGGCGATCACGTGCGGATCGGCGAAACGGCCGTCGCTGGCGGTGGACAGCATCGCCTCGATCGCCCTTTCACTCCGCCGGGACGCCGATTCGATCAGCTCGCGCGCATCAAGCTCCGTTGCAATGAGATAGAGGGCGGGCGCGACCTCGGTTTGCGCCATCCTTGCGTCAAGATAGGCCTTCACCACCGCCCGAGCTATTGTCTCCACCGGAGCGTACAGGTTTTCGTCGCTCGCTTTCTCCACGGCCTCGGCGAGAAGCGCGAGATGCCGCTCCAGCACAGCGAAAAGCAAGGCCTGCTTATGCGGGAAATATTGGTACAGCGTTCCGACCGAAACGCCGGCACGACGCGCCACGCGCGTCGTGTTCAGGCGGATCGGCCCATCGCTCAGCAAAACCTGAATGGTCGCCTCGAAAATAGCGTTCACGGTGACGATGGATCGGACCTGACGCGGTAGTTTCCGGCGGTTTAGCGGTGACGGAGTAGCGTTTTCCATATGCGAATCCAAAAACTGAATAATGCTTCATATATTACAGCCGTCGCCGATGCTCTAGCCCCGTGTGGTTGCCGGTGACGCCTTAGGAAGCGAATTAGGAGACGAATATGGGTAAATTGGACGGTAAGATCGCTGTCATCACTGGCGGTAACTCAGGAATGGGACTGGCGACGGCCAAGCTGTTCGCACGCGAAGGCGCAAAGGTGGTCATCACCGGCCGCGATCAAGCGGCGCTCGACGCTGCCGTGCAAAGCATCGGAAATGGCGCCGACGCGGTCCGCAGTGATATTTCCAGGATGTCGGACATCGAAGCGCTTCGCGAATATGTCGAGAGAAAGCATGGCCGCGTCGACATTATTTTCGCGAACGCCGGGGGCGCGCGACCGAACATGTTTGAATACACGTCCGAAGAAGAATTCGATTTCACGGTCGCTAACACGTTCAAAGGGACGTATTTTACGGTGCAGAAGCTCCTACCGCTGATGGGTTCCGGCGGCTCGATAATCCTGAACACCTCGACCCTGAGCAGACAAGGCCGCCCCTATGTCAGCGTCTATTCGGCGGGGAAAGCGGCCATCCGCTCACTGGCACGGTCGCTCACCGCGGAGCTGACCGACAAGGGCATACGGGTAAATGCCCTGGCGCCTGGCTACATCGATACGGACCAAGCACGTAAAGCCGGAGTGAGCGAGGAGATGATCGAACAGACGAAGACCCAGGTGCACGCCCAAATTCCCATGCACCGCAGCGGAACCGTCGACGAGATCGCCAAAGCCGTCCTGTTCCTCGCCTCCGATGACTCGGCTTACATCACAGGCAGCGAACTCTGCGTCGATGGTGGCTGGGCTCAGATCTGAGTGTCCCGGCGGCGCGGAGGGGGAGATACAGCGAGTGACTGCAAAAGTTCGGCAGCGAATATCGCTGCCGAGACTACGCTATGGCCGCAGCTTGCCCCTCATTCCCACTCGATCGTGCCGGGCGGCTTCGACGTCACGTCGTAGACCACGCGGTTGATGCCACGGACCTCGTTGATGATGCGGGTCGCGGCGCGGCCGAGGAATTCCATGTCATAGTGGTAGAAATCGGCCGTCATGCCGTCGACGGAGGTGACCGCGCGGAGCGCACAGACGAATTCGTAGGTGCGGCCGTCGCCCATGACGCCGACGGTCTGGACCGGCAGCAGCACGGCGAATGCCTGCCAGATGGCGTCGTAGAGGCCAGCCTTGCGGATTTCGTCGAGATAGATGGCGTCTGCCTCGCGCAGGATCTCCAGCTTCTCGCGGGTGATGCCGCCGGGGCAGCGAATGGCGAGGCCGGGGCCGGGGAAGGGGTGGCGGCCGATGAAGCTGTCGGGCAGGCCGAGCTCCTTGCCGAGCACGCGCACTTCGTCCTTGAAGAGTTCGCGCAGCGGCTCCACGAGCTGCATCTTCATGCGCTCCGGCAAGCCGCCGACATTGTGATGCGACTTGATGGTGACCGAGGGGCCGCCGGTGAAGGAAACGCTCTCGATGACATCCGGATAGAGCGTGCCCTGGCCGAGGAAATCGGCGCCGCCGAGCTTCTTCGCTTCCTCTTCGAAGGTCTCGATGAAGAGCCGGCCGATGATCTTGCGCTTGGTCTCGGGGTCGCTGACGCCCTCCAGCTCGCCAATGAAGCGGTCGGAGGCGTCGACATGCAGCAGATGCAGATTGTAGTGCTCGCGGAACATGGCGACGACATTGGCCGCCTCGTCTTTGCGCATCAGGCCGTGGTCGACGAGGATGCAGGTGAGCTGGTCGCCGACTGCCTCATGGATCAGCAGCGCGGCAACGGAAGAGTCGACGCCGCCGGACAGTGCGCAGATGACGCGCTTGTCGCCGACCTGATCGCGGATCGCCTGCACCGCCTTGGCACGATAGGCCGACATCGACCAATCGCCCTTGATGCCTGCGATATTGTGGATGAAGTTGCCGATCAGCTTGGCGCCGTCAGGCGTATGCACCACTTCCGGATGGAACTGCACGCCGTAATATCTGCGCTTCTCGTCGGCGATGAAGGCGTAAGGCGCGTTCGAGGAAGTGGCGACGACTTCAAAGCCCTCGGGCAGCGCGGTGACGCGGTCGCCATGACTCATCCACACTTGATGGCGCGAACCGTGCGACCACAGCCCTTCGAAGAGGGCACAATCCTTGTCGACGTCCAGGAAGGCGCGGCCGAATTCGCGATGGTGGCCGCTTTCCACCTTGCCGCCGAGCTGCATGCACATGGTCTGCTGGCCATAGCAGATGCCAAAGACCGGCAAGCCGCTGTCGAAGATGATCTGCGGCGCCCGCGGCGAGCCCTCATCCACGGTCGAAGCCGGGCTGCCGGACAGGATCACGGCCTTCGGCTGCAGCCGCTTGAAGCCGGCTTCGGCGGATTGGAAGGGGACGATCTCGCAATAGACGCCCGCTTCGCGCACGCGCCGTGCGATGAGCTGCGTCACCTGGCTGCCAAAATCGACGATGAGAACGGTGTCTGGATGTGCTGTCTGGGTCATGGCGAGCCTTTAATGAAAAGCGCTTTCCCTGGCAATCCGGCAAATCGCGCGAGGGCCGATTTTATTGTCCCGATTGTATCAGCCGCCGCGCCGTTCAGAACCAGAAAACGCCGTCTTCCAGCGCAGTGAACAGTCCGTCGACGGCGTAGGAGAGCTTGCGGTCGATGACGTGCAGATATTCGGTCCAGCCGGAAATGTGCTGGAGCTCGACTAGGCCATCGGAAATACCGCGCAGTCCGATCAGCGGCCGGTCGTAGAGCTGGCAGACACGCAGTACGGAGAAGGTCTCCATATCCACCATGTCGGCGGCGATCCGGCCATAGGCATCGGCGCCGGAGATGACATTGCCGCCGGTCGAGAGGCTCGCTTCCGGAATGGCGGGAATGCGCAACGGCAGCTCGATCGTGGCGGGCAGGTCGAGGAACGGCGTGCGGCCTTTCTCAAAGCCGAGCGGCGAGGCGTCCATGTCGCGATAGGAAACGGAGATGACCTGATAGACCTCCGTCTGCTCCAGCTTGGAGGAGCCGGCCGAACCCAACGAAACCACCATGTCCGGCAAATCGTCCTGCGCTTCGAGCTGAGCGAACGCTTTCGTCATGGCGATCGCCGCCTCGACTGGACCGACGCCGGTCATCAGCGGGTCGATGCGGGAGCGCAGGAAGGGGCCGTATTCCGCCTCCGCCGCCATGACGAACAGGATCGACTTTCCCGATACGCGTTTCAGTTCGAATTTCATCCGGTAATTCCCTCTCGGCCTCGGATGACCATCATCGTTCCGGTCATGGAGGCAATCAGCTTGGCAGGCCCGTCGCTGATGGCATAGGCTCGCCCATCGGCGACGATAATGGTGGAGCCGGGCTTGGTAACATCGCCGCGAAACAGAAACCGCTCGCCGCGTCCCGGGGACATCAGGTTGATCTTGAATTCGATTGTAAGAATTGATGCTGTAGGATCGATGACGCTGTAAGCCGCAAATCCGCAGGCCGAATCCAGCGCGGCGGCAATGATGCCGGCGTGTAGAATACCGTGCTGCTGCGTCAGCTTGACGTCGAACGGCAACTCGATCTCGACCGTGCCATGCTCGACGCGCGTCAACTCCGCGCCGATCGTCGTCATCGCCGCCTGTCGCTCGAAACTCGTCCGAATGCGCGCTCGAAAGTCGCTGCTTTCCCCAGTCATCCCATTCCCTTTCGCGGGGTGCGAAATTGGCATGACAGGAGGATTTGGACAAGGGCACTGCGGTGGAATTCGCCTCGCGGAAATAACGCGCGATCGACATTGTTTTCCCATGATGCTGGGTATTCGATACGCATCAACAGATTCGAGATGGAACCGAGATGACGACGATCCTGCAATCGACGAGAGCCTATGAGACCTGGATGCGGACGCAATTGGGGGACGATCTGGTCGATGCCGATCTCGACAAGAAGCACAAGAAAATGAAGAGCGGCGGTTTTGTCTTTCTGCGCGCCACCTATTGGCGCTGGGCCGAGACCATCTTCGACATCTGCCCCCATCTTGCGGGCGCGCCGCAGGTGCTGGCGATCGGCGATACGCATCTGGAGAATTTCGGCACCTGGCGCGACGAGGAGGGGCGGCTGGTCTGGGGCGCCAACGATTTCGATGATGCGGCGGTCATGCCCTATGCGCTGGACCTTGTGCGCCTGGCGACGAGTGCGATCCTTGCGCGAGGCGCCACCGCGCCGACGCCGCGCGCCATCGCCGAGGCCATTTTGGGCGGCTATCGCCGTGGGTTGAAGACGCCGTCACCGGTCATTCTGGAGCGTGATTACAAGTGGCTGCGCAACGACGTCATCCTTTCGAATGGCGAGCGCAAGGCTTTCTGGGACAAATATCGCGATCTGCCGCCCTCCGCCAAACCGGTTCCTGCGCCTTGCCTTGAAGTGCTGCGGCGATCGCTGCCAGATGAGCAGCTCCCTTTTGTCGCCAAGCCGCGCACGGCCGGCACCGGTAGCCTCGGCCGCCCGCGCTTTGTCGCCGATGTCGAATGGCGCGGCGGGCCGGTGATCCGCGAGGTCAAGGCGCTCGCCCAATCCGCCTGGTCGCTCCGACACAATCCGTCCGACACGACGATCCACACGGGCGTCATTGCCGCCGGACGCGCCCGCTCTCCCGATCCGCATTATCAGGTGGTGGGCAAGCTGCTGGTCCGTCGGCTATCGCCAAACAGCAGAAAGATCGAGGTCGAGGGCGATGCGCAGCTCCTGCTGTCGCCGGCGATGCTCGACCTGATGGGTTTCGAGATCGCCAACTGCCATGCCGATGACGCCTCCCGCATTCCAGGCATTCTAGCTGACCTCGACAGGAGGGAGGTGGACTGGCTGAGGAACTCCGCCAAGGCGGCTGCGGTCGCGATCGGCACGGAGCAGGCGGAGTTCGCGGCGAAGGGCTAAACCGGCAAAGCCGGTCAATGCCCAGCGGCTTCCAGGATCAGACGGGCGATCGTATCGGGGTGCGAGATCAGTGAGAGATGGCTGGCCTTTACCTCGATGGTCTTGGCGCCCATGCGCTTGGCCATGAAGCGTTCCAGATCCGGATTGATCGTCCTGTCTTCGGTGGAGACCGCATACCAGCTCGGCTTGCTGCGCCAGGCGGCCTGGGTGGTCTTCCCGGTCAGCAAGGCCTTTTGGAAGGGCTCCTGCACGGCATAAAGCACCTCTGCCTTGGCCCTGGGCAGGTCGCCGGCGAAATCCCGCAGGAAAGCTTCCTCTGTCAGTCGTCCTTCATCGCCGTCGAAGACAATGCCTGCCGATGCCGGAGGCGTCGGATATGTCTTGGCGAGCGCCGTATAATCTTCGCCTGCATCCGGTGCGCGGGCTGCGACATAGACCAGCGAAGAAACCTTCGGATGCACACCGGCTTCCGTCACGATCATGCCGGAGAAGGAATGGCCGACGAGGACTGTCGGGCCGTCCTGGCGATCGAGAACGCGCTGGACGGCCGCAACCGCCTCGGGAAGCGTCGTCAGGGGGTTCTGCACCGCCGTGCACTTCAGCCCCTTGGCCTGCAGCCGCGCGATGACTTCCGTCCAGCAGGAGCCGTCTGCGAAGAGCCCATGGGCAAGGACGACGTTGCGAGCCTTTGGCGGCGCCGGGAGCGCGGAACCCGAACTCGAGGCCGCGCTGCTGGCGGCCATGGCGCGCGTCGAAACTAAGGAGGTGGCGGCGCCGGCAATGAGCGCGGTCGAGAAATTCCGTCTGGTCATCATCATCATCGTGATCCTTGTGGTTAGAGGATAAACGGGCACCAGAAAGCCGTCCGCGCCGCATGTCGGAGCGGTGAGCTTCTTGAAGGTTTCGTATTTCTGGGAGCGGCATTTGCCCGAACGGATCAAATGTGCCCCGTCTTGCATTCCGGATGGGTATTCGAGGCTGCTTTATGTATGCAAGAGCGCTCTCGTTGATCGTTTTTGTATTCTCACTGGTGATATCCGTCAATATTTGGATGCGTAACAGTTGCGTGATGGAGAATTTGCATGCAAAAATGAGGCGGAGAGATGTTTTTGCATACAAGCGGTATGGGCGCGGGAGAATGAGAAATGGCTGATAGATCGGATGACACTGAGGATCGCGAATTGTTGTCTGATCGTATCCGCAACGCGCTGGCGGACGAGATCGCGGCCGGTAAGCTGAAGGCGGGCGCTGCGATGGACGAGCAGCACCTTGCCGATCGCTTCGGCGCTTCGCGCACGCCGGTTCGCGAGGCATTAAGGCAACTGGCGGCAAACGGCCTAGTCGAAGTGCGAGCGCGGCGGGGCGTCGTCGTCGCCCGTATGACGCCCGAGCGCATCATGGACATGTTCGAGACGGCAGCCGAAATCGAAGCCATGTGCGTCAGGCTCGCCACCTATCGCATGACGCCCCTGGAGCGTAGCCACCTGATCGAACTGCACGATGCATCCGAAGCTATTGTGAAAAAGGGCGATTTCGATGCCTATGATACCTTCAACCGCGCCTTCCACGAGGCGATCTATCAGGCGACCCACAATAGCTTCCTCGCCGAACAGGCAATCGCGATCCGCAATCGTCTAATGGCCTTCCGCCGCGCTCAATTGCAGCAGGAACAGCGCCTCGATCGATCCCGGGCGGAGCATGAAGCCATCATGCAGGCAATCGCAGAGGGTGACGGGGAAATGGCGTCGCGGCGCATGCGGGCGCATATGCTGAATGCGGCGACGGCGTTGCGGCGTTTCATTGAAGGCAACAAGCTAGTTTAGGCAGCGTCAGCCGCGGGTGATGCGCACGATATGCTGATCCCAGGCGACGTCGCTGTGCTCGCCCAGGAAATCGCCGCGATAGGAGGAAACGGCAAAGCCATGCCGTGCCGGTGCGATGCCAGCGGCGTCGGCGATGCTTTCCACCTTCAGCACCCTGCCTGTCTTCGCATCGAGCGTCACCGACGTGCCTTCGACCGGCGAGGCGACGCCGACGAGGTTTTCGGCGCGATTGACGGCAATGGCGCCCACATAATTTCCAAGCGCCCGGGTCGTATCGTCGGGCAGGGTTACGAAGGTCAGGTCTTCGCCCTTGGAGAAATGGCCGATGAGCGGCGGCAGGTCGTTGCGATGGCCTTCATATTGGCAGGCGAACCAGATGCGGCCTTGCACGTCGATATCGACATGGCGGGTGGAGACCCGGGCATATTGTGGCGGCAAGGCGTGCTTTTCGATCAGCCGGCCGCTGGCCGCGTCGATCAGGGTGAGCGACGGCTCCATATGATCGAGGTTGAGCTTGGTGCGGCCGAAATCCGGATGGGTCTCGATGCCGCCATTGGCAACGACTAACAGCGTCCCGTCGTCGGAAACTGTCATGTCATGCGGGCCGGTGCCGTAGGTTTCGTATTCGCCGATCCGCGCGAAGCGATTGCGGGCGTCGTAGATGCCGATCATGCCCCTGTTGTTGTCGAAGTCGTTTTCGCTGGCGTAGAGCAGCTTTCCATCAGGGGAAAACGTGCCGTGGCCATAGAAATGCCGGCCCTCGCGCGAGGTGATGACAATGGGCTCGCCCTTGTTCCAGGGATCGAAGATCATCGCATAGGTGCCGGGGCGGCGGGCGAAGGCGACGGTCTTGCCGGTTACCTTAGAAAAGGCCATGCCGTGGGCGCGGGCGGGCAGTGCCACCTGATCAAGGATCTGGCCGCGCTCGGTGACCGTCGCCACGGCGAAGGAACCGTCTGATGCGCGGATGCCGGAGGCATAGACTGCATCGGCCCGCTCCAGCGCCATCAAGGCACCGGGCTTGAGCGCCGCGAGGAAGGTCAGCCCCGCCGCCTTGACGAAAGCTCTGCGATCGATCAGGCCGCTGCGCATCGCGCTCAGTCTCCGTCTGCGAAGGAGAAGCCGGCCGAGAGCCCGATGGCGCCGCCATACTCGTCGCTGAAGCTGGTGGCGAGGTCGCGGCTGACGGAGAGCAGCTTGTCGATCTTGGCGCGCTCCGCGTCGTTGCCGATGGCGGCCTCGATATCCGGATTGATTGTCGTCGCCGTCGTCGCAAGCTCGTTCAGGAGGCCGTCGATCTTGGCGGCGACGGCGGGTTTGTCTGATGGCAGCAAGCTTGCCATGTCGGCCTTTTCCCAGAGCGTCTTCAGACCCTCGATATTGCCTGATAACGAGGTCCAGGTATTGGCCGAGCGCCAGTAGATCGCCATCTTCGGCCGGGCCGCTACCTGATCGCCCTTATAGAAGGTTTCCAACCGCTGGTCGCGGACATTGGCAGCTCCATGCACGAGGATGCCGAGCAGCGCCGTTACCGCTTCCTTGTTGTCCATGAAGTCGTTGCTGGTCTTGCCCGGAAACTTCCAGGATTTCTGCACGCCGTTCGGATCGTCCCATTCGTCGGCGATGTCCTTGGCCGTGTTTTCGATATTGCCGGCGACGGCCGCGCCATAGCGGCAGCGGAATCCTTGCTTTTCGGTGCTGAGAACGCTGGAGCCGTTGCCGTAGAGCACGTATTCCAGCGCCGTTAGGCTCATCAGTGCCACGCTCTTGCCGGCGACCGCCTCGACCGTGGTGTCGTGCTCGTCGGCCTTGGCGATCAGCGCCTGCACTTGTTTCAAGCCGACGCCCTTGCGGTCGGGATAAAAGAGGATGTGTTCGAAACGGTTCTTTTCGATGATCGGCCCGGTCTGCACGATCTCGATGCGCGACCAGCTTTTGATCGTATCGCCGAAGGCGGACTGCGCGTTGGCAAGGCTTGCGGCGGAAGGATCAGTGCAGAGCGCCTTCATCGCCGTGGTCAGCTTCGAGGCGCTGTCATGCATGGCGCGGTATCCGGGGCGGATGACATCGTCGACCGCCTTCTGCAGGACCGCCGGCACGGCTGCTTCGTTCAGCCCGGCGCCATTGGCCGTCGCGTCCTGGGCGCTTGCGGGCAGTGCCGCAAGGCTGAGGAGCAGGCTGGCCGCGAAAGGTTTCCAATGGCGCATCAAAGGGACTCCAGAAAATCGATGAGTGCTTGCCTGTCGTTCTGCGGCAGGTTTGCGAATGTATTGCGGGCCTTTTCCGCCTCTCCTCCATGCCAGAGGATGGCTTCGGTGAGCGTGCGGGCGCGGCCGTCATGCAGGTAGGCTTGCTGGCCGCTGACCGTTTGCGTCAGCCCTATACCCCAGAGAGGCGGCGTGCGCCAATCGCGTCCCGATGCCACACCGACCTGCTGGCCGTCCGAGAGCCTATCGCCCATGTCGTGCAGCAGGAAATCGGAATAGGGCCAGATGAGCTGAAAGGCCTGCGCGGCAGCCTTGCCGTCGCTTCCCTTGAGATCGTCGCGGGTGACGAATTTCGGCGTATGACAGGCAGCGCAGCCGGATTGATAGAAGATTTCCTTCCCATGCAGCACATCGGGAAAGCTCGCCTTGCGGCGCGCGGGCACGGCGAGGTTCTCGGAATAGAAGGTGACGAGATCGAGGATAGGCCCTGGTGCTTCCGTGTCGCCAAGACGCTTCTGCACGCCGGTCGGCATGGCAAGGCAGTGTGCTTCCTTGGCCGTGCAATCGCCGTGGGCGTTCGGCTGGTCGGGCGTGGAAATGCCGATATCGTTGAGGAATGCGTCGGCGACCTGATCGCGCACGGTGGCGTTCTGCGCCTTCCAGCCGAAGCGGCCGAGAGCGAGCTGGCCGGTGCGATGATCGCGGACCACGGCGGCGCGGCCGCGAATGCCGTCGCCATCCTTGTCGTCGGGGTCGGCATGGGCGAGGATATCGGCATCTGGAATGGCTTCGATCAGGCCAAGGCCGATCATCGGCGGCGCGACACGCGCCGAGACCGTCGTCGTCTGGCCGAGAGGACCGTAGGCCAGCGCGGTCACGGCATAATGGGGCTTGCGCAGCGAAATAGCTTCGCCACCTGCCAGCGTCACCGGCTCTTCCGCATAGGTGACAGCCACCTTGCCCTCGGCCGCGAGACCGGGAACGGCAAGGTCCTGCAACTGAGCGCCATAGGTCGAATCCGGAAAATTGAGCGCCTTGGAATCCTTGACGACCTGTTCTTCTTCCGGCGTGATCGCCGGCCGCGCCAGCCGCAGCACCATCGACGTGGCGGGGGCTCCCGCCGTCTCCGGCGGATGGCCACGACCGTCCCTGATATGACAGCTCTGGCAGGAGCGGGCGTTGAACAATGGCCCCAGCCCGTCGGTCGCCTGCGTGGAGGAGGGCGAGGAGACCCAGAGCTGGCGAAACAACGCGTTGCCGAGATGGAAATTCTCTTCGCGCTCCAGGCCCAGATTGGCGGAAGGCTGGGAAAAGATATTGCGGCTGACGGGGGCAATCGACGTCGTCGCGCCACTCTCCATCGCCTCATAGGGCTCGGCTTTGGAAAAATCCGCCGTCGGGCGGGTAACGTCCTGAACCCGTTTCAGCGTATCGGCCGACAGATCGGTGCGGACGGTTGGGAAATTCAGCGCATCGGCTGCCGCCAACGTCACTGCAAAAACCACAAAGCCCGCTGCGAGGGCGGGCAAGAATGCGCGGCTGACCGGAATGCGGATCATCTGGATCAGGGCGGCAGCATCGTCAGATACCGCCGCCCTCCTTTATTACTTCTTGAAGACGGCGTTAGGATTATCAAGGCTGTCCGAGCCTTCAAGCTTGATCGTGCCGAGATCGAGGTCGGCGACGACGCGCTGGATGCTCTTCGTCTGATCGAGCAGGCCGTCGATCGCTTTCTGAACGGTGGCGTTGCCGACCTTATTGCCCTCGGCGATCATCTGGTCGTACTTCTCGACGGTCTCTCCGCGATGAACCATGGCCTTCATGGCATCGAGCGTCGCGTTCAGCTTGCCTTCCATCTCCTTGTCCAGCGCCTTGTCCTTGGCGGCAACGAGATCGTGCAGCGACGGACCCTTCATCTTGGTGCCGTCGACGCGCGTGTAATTGCCGTTATAAGCCGCGGCAATGCCGATGGCGGCATTGTTGTGGGAGTTGTAGGTGTTGTCGGAGAAGCAATCATGCTCCTGCTCGGGATCATGCAACAGCAGGCCGAGCTTCATGCGCTCGCCTGCGAGTTCGCCATAGGAGAGCGAGCCCATGCCGGTCAGGATGGCGGCGAGACCGGCCTTCGGATCGGCTTCGATATGCTTGGTGGCTTCGCCATCCGGCGCCCAGTCATTGGTCATCTCCTGCATGGCGGAGACGAGCAGGGTCGAGGCCGATTTCAGGTATTCGGCGCGGCGATCGCAATTGCCGTGCGTGCAATTCTTCAGGTCGTAGTCGGTGGCGGGACGTTCGCCGGCGCCCGGGCCCGTGCCGTGCAGATCCTGGCCCCAGAGCAGGAATTCGATAGCGTGGTAGCCAGTCGCGACATTGGCTTCGACGCCGCCGGCCTGCTGCAGCGTACCGGAGAGGAATTCCGGCGTCAGATGCGAAGCGTCGACATCCTTGCCGTTGATCTTGATCGTCTTGTTGGCGATGACATTGGCGACATAAAGCGAATTCTCATCGCTCTCGGTGCCGTAGGAGGCATCGACATAGTCGATCAGGCCTTCGTCGAGCGGCCAGGAATTCACCGCGCCTTCCCAATCGTCGACGATCGGATTGCCGAAGCGGTAGACTTCTGTTTGCTCGTAGGGAACCCGCGCCTTGATCCAGGCAGCCTGGGCAGCCTTCAGCGTCTTGTCGCTGGGATTGGCAAGCAATGCATCGATCGCCTTGTCCAGCGTCTGCGCCGTGGTCAGCGCGTCCTGATACTTGGCATGCCCCACTTCGGCGTAATGCTTGATGATGGCGGCCGGCTCGGGTGCGGCTGCGAGCGCCGGAAGGGTGGACATGGCAGTCGAGGCGACGGCCAGCGCCAGGCCGGCGCCAAAATTGATTTTCAGTTTCATGATCCTCTCCTGTGACGGCGGGGGCGCCGTCAGAAACTTGGTAAATCGTCTCATGTATTAAAAACAAACTGGTGTCAAACACTCTAGTTTGGAATGATTTTAAAACGGGAAATTGATAGTTCCAGCATTGGCAAAGCAGCGCATTTGCCTGGAAAAAGCGGCAGATGTCGCGCCGTCTCGTTCCGCCGAACCAGCAAACGCGCCGCGAGCGGGATAAGCCTTGCCTATCCCTTCCGCCGCAGCCGGCAGAAGAAGAAGCCGTCGGTATCCGTCGATGCCGGCGTCAGGGTAATGGTCTTGCCATCGGAAGAGCGCGGCTTGGGCGCATCCTTTCCGAACAGCTTCTCCCAGGAGCTCAGCGCCTCGACCACTTCGAAGTCCGGATTGTTGGCTGCGAAGCGGTTGACCTGCGTTTCATTTTCTTCCGGCAGGACCGAACAGGTGACATAGAGCAACAGGCCGCCGGGGCGGACGAATTCGCCGGCCTGAGCCAGCGCTTCCTGCTGCTGGCTGGTGCGCTCGTCGAGGTTCTTCTGCGTCAGCCGCCACTTCGTATCGGGGCGGCGGCGCCAGGTGCCGGTACCGGTGCAGGGGGCATCGACCAGCACCTTGTCGAATTTGCCGCGCAAAGGGAGCAGGCCGTTTCTTTCGTCATGCACCTGAACATTGCGCGTGCCGGCGCGCTTCAATCGCTCGATAATCGGTGCCAGCCGCCGCCGATCGGAATCATAGGCATGGACCTGGCCCTTATTGTGCATCGCCGCCGACATGGCGAGCGTCTTGCCGCCGCCGCCGGCGCAATAGTCGAGCACCTGGTCGCCTTCTTCAGGCAGGACGAGATCGGCAACGATCTGCGAGCCTTCGTCCTGCACCTCGAACCAGCCTTTCTGGAAGGAAAGTTCGGCGGTGACATTCGGCAGGCGCGATGCGCCTTCGCCGGCGGGAATGCGGATACCGTAACGGGCGATCTTCGAGGCATGCGCTCCGGCGCGTTCCAGTGCCTTCACGGCCTTGTCGCGGCTGGCCTTCAGCGCGTTGGCCCGCAGATCGAGCGTCGGCCGCTCGGCTAATGCCTGGGCCTCGGCAAGCCAGCTATCGCCGAAAGCCTGTTGGAAGGAATGCTCGACCCATTCCGGAATGTCGCCCTGGATATGGCGCGGCGCATCTTCGATCTTTCGGGCGGCAAAGGCTTCCAGCGCCTCGGCGCTTGGCGGCTCGGGCGCGAATTTGTCGCCCTCGAATTCGGCGGCCAGCACTTCGGGCGTCAAGCCCCATTGGCGAAAGAGCACGGCATGGGCAAGCGCGGAGGGGCTGTCGTCGCCCATCAGCCAGGCATGAGACAGCCGCATGCGCAGAGCATCGTAGACGATGTTGCCGATTGCGGCGCGGTCGCCGGAGCCGGCGAAGCGATGGGCCAGTCCCCAATCCTTCAGGGCGTCGGCCACTGGTCGCTTGCGCGCTTCGATATCGGCAAGAACTTCGATGGCCCCCTGCAGCCGGCCGCCCAGACGCATTCACTATTCTCCTGCTTGCGCATGGCTCCGAAATCACCTGGATCACCGGAAAGGCTCATGCACCACCAAAGTGTCACTGACACCTCATCAATCCGCACGAAAAAAGCACGTGGCGGCAGATTATTGAGACGTCTCAACCGCGTGGTAGCCGCGATTGACGGAGAGAGCAAGCGTCAGGCCGAAACGCCGGGTCGTTCCCAGCGGATCCGCCGGTTATTTCGAGGCGACGACGTCGTAGCAAACACTCGCTGTGCCGGAGGCAACCATGCCGATATCCTGCGCTGCAGCACGGGAGAGATCGAGCACGCGTCCGCGAATGAAAGGTCCGCGATCGTTGATGCGAACGACGACGCTACGACCATTGTGGCGGTTGGTTACCTTCAGGCGTGTGCCAAAGGCAAGCGAGCGATGGGCGGCAGTAAAATGGGAGGAACTCATGCGTTCCCCGGAAGCAGTCTTGGAGCTTCCCCCGTACCATGATGCGCCCCCGCATCCCGTTGCTGCAAATGCGTCCGTCGAGAGGATAGCAAAAGCGGCGGATATAGTTGCGATGATCGCAACAGAACGATTGATTTTCTTCAAACCGATTTTCCCTCAAACAATTGAACTTGCGCCTGGTGAGCGGCGGGGGCTTAAATCGGGCGAAAAATGGCAAAAAAGTGCCTGCTAATATCACGGAATGTTACAGGATGTAACATTTGTGATTTATGACGATTGATATCGAGTACCGCTAAAACTAAGGTTTGATGGAAAAAACACAATAAATTCAGTTAAAAACCGAATGAATTTTCCCAAATCGATGCTGCAATGCAGAAGATCACGAAATTTGAAAAAATAATTTTCCGACTTCGCCTTATTTGCTGCCGCATTTGTGCAATTTCAGAGATCATTAACCATAAATGTGGAGCAAATTGAACTAGCCAATATGGGTTAGTAGGAATTTTCGTGCGATTGATCCGGGGGGTGAGGTCGAATTCCCTTAGCCGCGCCAGCGCCCCGAGGACCACAGTTGGGTCAGCGACATGCGGTAGTCCGGATAGCGGAATGGGAAGCCCAGCGCGCGCAGTTTTGCGTTCGAAACCCGCTTGTTCTCACCATAGAACGAACGCGCCATCGGCGTCAGCTCCGCCGTTTCGAAAGCCTGTTCCGGCGGCGGCTCGACACCCATCAGACGGGCGGCCTCGACGATGACGTCCTGCGGCGGACCGGGCTCGTTATCGGTGACATTATAAATGCCGCCCAGTTTGCGGTCGGAGAGGAACTTGGCGCAGGCGCCGATGTCCTCGACGCGGATGCGGTTGAACACCTGGTTCGCCTTGATCAGCCGCCGTGCCGTTCCCTTTTCCAGATTGCAGAAGGTGTTGCGGCCAGGACCATAGATGCCGGCAAGCCGGAGCACGGCAACCGGAATGCCGAGCCTGATTCCGACGCGGTGCCAGCCATCCTCCGCTTCGACGCGTTCAACCGAGCGGTCGGAAACCGGATGCAGCGGCGTTTCCTCGCTGACCCAGGCGCCCTTGTGGTCGCCATAGACGCCGACGGTGGAAAGATAGCAAACCCATTCGAGCTTCGGCATGAGCGCGCGGATATTCAGATGCGCCAGCCGCAGCAGCGGATCACCCGACTTGCCGGGCGCGATCGACTGGACGAGATGCGTGGCGGATTTCATCACCTCGCTCAATGCGGGATCGAATGTCTCTCCGTCGAAGACGAAAGCTTCGATGCCTTGCTCGCCAAGAGGGCCGGTCTTTTCGGGCGAACGAGTCGTGCCGGTGATCCGAATGCCCGGGCCGGCGAAGGCCTTGGCGATAGCCGTTCCCGAATAGCCGCAGCCGAAAATCATCACATGCATCACGCAACTCCCGCCAGTATCCACTCCGCGCGGACATCCGCGTCCGGTTCGTCACCTCTTTCTGCCGCAAAAGTGCGGAACTCGCCAGCCGTCATCAACCGCGACAGCGCCCAGACGGCCATGCCGCGCACGACGGCCGAGGGATCGTCCGACAGGCCACCGCACGCCGCGATCAAGCCTCGATCCCCGGAATTGCCGGCGGCGATCAGTACATTGCGAATGAAGCGGTCACGCCCGATGCGCTTGACCGGCGAGCCGCTGAAGAAGGCGCGAAAGGCGGCATCGTCGAGATCGAGCAGAAAGGCGATCGACGGCTCCCTGAGGTCGTCGCGAGCGACCAGCTTCATCTCGGCGGCCGCACTGGCGAATTTGTTCCAGGGACAGGCGGCAAGGCAGTCGTCGCAGCCATAGATGCGGTTGCCGATCAACGGCCGAAGCTGCGGATCGATCGGCCCCTTATGCTCGATGGTCAGGTAGGAGATACAGCGGCGCGCATCGAGCTGATAGGGGGCCGGGAATGCGGCCGTCGGGCAGACGTCGAGACAGGCGCGGCAGGAGCCGCAGTGATCGATCTCGGGCTGATCCGGTTCGAGATCGGCTGTTGTGAACATCGAGCCGAGAAACAGCCAGGAACCATGCGTCCGGCTGACGAGATTGGTATGCTTGCCTTGCCAGCCGAGGCCCGCTGCGGCAGCCAGCGGCTTTTCCATGACCGGCGCCGTGTCGACGAAGACCTTGACGTCCTCCTGCGATCGCGCCGCAAAGCGGGTGGCGATCTCCTTCAGCCGGCCCTTGATGATGTCGTGATAGTCGCGGTTGCGGGCATAGACGGAAATGGCCGCTTTATCGGGCTTCTGCAGAATGCCGCGCGGGTCTTCCTCGGGACCGTAGTTGAGGCCGAAGACCGCGATGGAGCGGACATCGCCCCAGAGCATGTGCGGATCAGCGCGACGTTCGCGCGTTTCCTCCATCCACGCCATGGTGCCGTGGTAGCCTTGTTCAAGGAATTGGTTGAGCCTGATCCCCGCGTCGGGAATGGCGTCCGGCCGGGTGATGCGACAGAGATCGAAACCCTGCGCCCGCGCTTCGTCGCGAAGAAAGGCCGTTAGCCTATGCCGTCGCTTGCTTTCTTTATCTATGGCACGGTCTTCGGGCATATGCAGCCCTCGTCAGAAATCCAGATCGGCGTAGTGCGATACAGGCGTGATGCCGCGCACGCGTTCCGCCAGGATCGGCCGGAACGACGGGCGCGATTTCAGCCGCTGATACCATTCCTTGGCAACGGGTGATTCCATCCAGTCGATCTCGCCGAGGTAATCGAGAACGGAAACCGAGGCGGCAGCAGCGAGATCCGCATAGCTCAGTCGATCACCGGCGAGCCATTGGCGGGAACCCGCAAGCCAGGAGAGATACTTCATGTGTTGGCGGATGTTGCCGCGAGCCATGCGCATCACCTTGGAATCGGGAGCGCCGCCGCCCTGGTCGGCAGTCATCTGCAACTTGTAGACCCGTTCGCGCACCAGAGGCCGCGTCACGTCCTGTTCCATCTTCTGCATGAACCACTCCGTCAGCCGGCGGATTTCGGCGCGCTGGAACGGGTCTTCGGCCAGAAGCCGGCGGTCTCGCTTCAAAACGCCATGCGTCTCGTCGAGATATTCGGAGATCACGGTCGCGCCGCAGAGCGCCCGCATGCTGTCGTCGACATAGACCGGCAGGGTGCCGGCCGGATTGAGCGCCAGGAAATCGCGCCGTTTTTCCCACGTCTGTTCCTCGATCAACTCCGTCTGATAGCCGTATTCGGTCAGAATCAGACGGACGAACCGTGACGGAGATGACATGGAATGATGATACAGCGTCGGCATTGATACTCGGGCTTTTGCAGTTGATGCTTATAAGAGTCTCGGGCCCACCATCTTGCGGCCCTAGTCATACGTCATCGGTTGAAGCTATAGGAGTTTGGCCTAGCTATTACAAGCGAATCGGGCCACCCCGCTCTTTGACAAAGGACACAATATGGCTGAACAAATTGTTATCGCGTTGTTTTTGGGCCTTGTGGAAGGCCTGACGGAGTTCATTCCCGTATCCTCCACGGGTCATTTGATATTGATCGGACATTTCCTCGGTTTTGATGAAGCTGCCACTTTCGACGTTCTGATCCAGCTCGGTGCTATCCTCGCCATCTTGCTCGTCTATTTCAATCGTCTCGTTCAAATCGCAAAGGCGCTGCCGGTCAGCGTCAAGGCTCGCCATTTCGTGCTGGCGGTCCTTTTCGGCTTCCTCCCGGCTGCCGTGATCGGCGCGATCGCGCATGATTTCATCAAGACGGTGCTGTTCGATTCGCCGAAGGTTATCTGTATCTCGCTGATTCTTGGTGGCATCGTTCTGCTGGCGATCGACAAGATCGAGTTCAAACCCAAATATACCAGCGCCTATGAGTTTTCCTGGCCGATGGCGATCAAGATCGGCTTCTTCCAATGTCTGGCAATGATCCCGGGAACATCGCGTTCCGGCTCCACCATCGTTGGTGCCCTCTTGCTTGGCGCCGACAAGCGCTCGGCTGCGGAATTCTCTTTCTTCCTTGCCATGCCGACCATGGCTGGCGCCTTCGCGCTGGATTTGTGGAAGAGCCGTCACGACCTCAGCACGGACCAGGGCCTGCTGATCGTCGTTGGCTTCTTTACCGCTTTCATATCGGCATTGTTCGTGGTCCGGGCTCTGCTCGACTTCGTCTCGCGCCGCGGCTATGCCCCCTTCGCCTGGTGGCGCATCGCCATTGGCGTTCTCGGCCTGATCGGGCTTTATACGGTCGGCTGAGGCCGATCGCCGGGGAGGGGGAATCTTGAGAAAAACGAAGGCCGGTGAGAACCGGCCTTTTTTCATGCTCGATCAGTTCGAGGATGAAGGCTCGATGGAACCCGTCGTGCAGGGATCGACGCCATAGGTCGGCGTGCATTCACCCTTGACCGAGGCGATGCTGCCGCGGGCCACGAACGAGCCAGCGAGGATCACCAGTGCCGCGCACGCAAACAAAAGCGCGATAGACTTACCCATCGAAGAATGCCTTTCCGCAGAAGTGAAACGCGCCACGATTGGCCCGTGCAGGGCTTGGCGACGCGCGGTTGTGTTAGTCAGTGAAATGATGAATAGCAATAAAGGTTCATGTTAAATTTGACGTTAATGCTACTATTTTCAGTGTGCGTCTTTTGAGCAACGCCAAGCTGTGAATCAAGACGGCAAAGCTGGCTCTCCCGGTGCCGAAAACGCGGCCAGAGGAAACGAAAACGCCGCCTGGATGAACCAGACGGCGCTTCAATTTTTCCGAATCGCTACAAAGCGTCACGCGGCCTTGCCGGAGCCGGTGAACTGGCCCTGCGGGCGATAGCGTACCAGGTAGGACGGCAGCACGGAGACGAGCAGGGTCGGCATCAGGCCGATACCCTGCAGGGTCCGGCCTTCCGCCTCGGCTTCCTTGGAGACGACATTGTCGTGCTTCAGCAGGCGAACCTGATCGGGCGTGATCGGCGGCGTGATGAGCGGCACCAGCGAAGCAGCCGAGCCGATGAGCGAAGCGAGGCCGAAGGGGATGGAGACCAGCGACTTCTTCCGGTTGATAACGGCAAGCGTCGTTTCGAGACATTCGCGGAAAGAAAGCACCTCCGGACCGCCAAGCTCGTAGATCGTGCCGGCCTTCAGCTTGCCGTCGACGCCGCGGGCGACTACCTCGGCGACATCCTCGACATAGACCGGCTGGAACTTCGTCTCGCCGCCGCCGATGAGCGGCAGGAAGGGCGCGGTGCGCGACATATCGGCGAATTTGTTGAAGAAGCTGTCTTCCGGACCGAAGACGATCGATGGCCGCAGGATGACGGCATCGGGCTTGATCGACAGGATGCCGGCTTCAGCGCGAGCCTTGGTGCGGGCATAGGCGGAAGGCGAATTGGCATTGGCGCCGATGGCGGAAATATGCGTCAGCGAAGCGCCGGCGCCGCGTGCAGCTTCCGCGATTGCCTTGGCGCCGAATTCCTGCACGGCATCGAATTTATTGCGGCCGCTTTCGGCGAGGATGCCGACGCAATTGACCACATGCTGTGCGCCTTCGACGGCGCGATCGATGGAGTTGCGGTAACGCAGGTTCGCCTGGACGATCGAGATTTGGCCGAGATTGCCGAGCGGCTGCAGAAAACCGGCGAGATCGGGGCGGCGCACGGCGACGCGGATGCGATAGCCGCGCTTGGCGAGCACGCGGACGACATGCCGCCCAATGAAGCCCGATCCCCCGAACACGGTCACGAGCGGTGGAAGGTTGGACAGGGTCATGGCAGGCTCCTCGAAAGGCTTAAATAGGGCTGATCTGGTTTCGTCTTAACCGATCCGAGGGCCGAGGTGAAGTGCTATCACACCGCATGTTCCGGCTGCTTTTTAAAAGCGTTAGATGCCTTCGACGACCACCATTTCGGCGTCCGCGACTTCATGACGAATCTTGGCGGCGATCTGATATTCCGGCGAGTTGTAGCAATCGACAGCATGCTGCAGCGACGGGAATTCGATGACGACATTGCGGCTGCGCGCCTGGCCTTCCAGTGGCGTGAAAGCGCCGCCGCGGGCGAGGAAAACCGCGCCGTATTTCTCGAAAGCCTGCTTGGCGGCGGCAACGTAGTCCTTGTAGCGCTCGGGGTCGCGTACATCCACGCGTGCGATCCAATATCCCTTTGCCATGTCCGGTCTCCCTGTTTCCTGCAATTTAGAGCGCGGCGTCCATCTCCGCGAGGATGGCGCGGGCCGCTTCCTTCGGATCGGCCGCCTTGACGATCGGCCGGGCGACGACGAGATGGCTCGATCCGGCCTTGATGGCCTCGGTCGGCGTCATCACGCGCTTCTGGTCGCCCTTGTCGCTGCCGGTCGGGCGGATGCCGGGGGTCACCAGCGCCATGTCCGGACCGATGATCTTGCGCACGGCAGAGGATTCTTCGGCCGAGCATACGATGCCGCCCATGCCGGCGAGGAGCGCCTGTTCGGCGCGGCGCAGCACCAGCGTATGCGGGTCATATTCGTATCCGGCGGCGATGAGGTCCTCTTCATCCATCGAGGTCAGCACGGTGACGCCGAGCAGGCAAAGATCGGAACCCTTGGCTGCGGCAACGGCGGCGCGCATCGCCTTCGGATAGGCATGCAGCGTCAGCATCGACATACCCATTTTGACGATGTTTTCAACGCCGGACGCAACCGTGTTGTCGATGTCGAGCAGCTTCATGTCGAGGAAGATCTTCTTGCCGTCGGCGGCAAGGTCGCGGGCAAACTCCAGGCCGCCGGCGAAGGCGAGCTGATAGCCGATCTTGTAGAAGAGAATATCGTCGCCGAGCGTCGTGACGACCTTTTCGGCCTCCTGAAGGTTTGGAACATCCAGTCCAACGATCAAGCGGTCGCGTGCGGTCATCTCAACTCCACCCCCTGCCAATCTTCCATAGGCGTCCAGTCGCATGAGACGGCGCGCTTCGCAAGGTCGAAACAGAAAAGATTGCCGCCGCCGGGCGGCTGATCGCCCTGGCGCGCGATAGGCTTGCCCTCGAGATGGCATTTTAGCAGCGTACCGACGCCACCATGGCCGACAAAGGCGATGGGCATGCGCGGGTCGTGCCGCGAAAGAACGGCCTCTACCTGCGAGACAATCCGCGCCTGCGCATCGATCGCGCGCTCCCAGCCTTTGAAGCTTTCATGCGGATGGGCGAAGAACCAGTCGGCCGCCTTCTCGAATTCAGGCGGGGCCAGGAAGCCCGTGGCGCTGCGGTCGTTCTCATGCATGGCTTCGATGATCTGGACAGCTGCGCCGCTGGCTGTCGCCAGGATTTCGGCAGTCTCGATCGCCTTGCGCTCGCCGCTGGAAACGATCAGGCCGAGCTCACGCGCCCATGCGCGATTTGCCGCCAGTCTGGCGCGTTCTGCGCCGATATCGGAAAGACCCCAGTCCGGAACCGGCACAGAGGGATCGATGCGCACCTGCGGGTGCGTAATATAGAGAGCGAACATCGGAGCAGGATTCCATACTGAAGGGTCTCGGAACAGGAATATGTCCAGCCGAAACGCGGTGGCAAGATGACTCTTCCTGGATAGCCTCAGCCCCGGCTATAAACCCAGAGCTGGGCCGGCGGGATATTACGGACGATGAAATCATAGTGGCGGATATGATAGCGATCCGGCCGGGCAATGATCGGCGAGACCGGTCCGTAGGAGATCTGCACCACAGGCCTGCCGGGTGGGATGCGGTCCAGCAGGCTTTCGAGCAGAGCGACGCGCGCCTTCATGGGAAAGTTCAGCAGTGGAATACCCGAGACGATGGAATCGAAGGTCTGGCCGCGCAACACCCCAAGCGTCTTGTCGAGATCGAAGGCGTCGCCATTGATGAAATGGACGCCGGGATAAAGACGGACGAGATGATTATAGAAGTCGGTGGAATATTCGACGGCGACGAGATTTTCCGGTTCGACGCCGCGCGCCAGGATCGCCTTGGTGATCGCACCCGTGCCGGGGCCGAGCTCCAACACCGGCAGGCCGGAATGGATATTGACGACGCTCGCCATCTTGCGGGCGGTAATCGAGGAGGTCGGAACGATGGAACCGACCGTTTTCGGACCCTGCATCATACCCTTGAAGAAACGGATTTCTTCGTCGAACTTCTTGCCCAGCCGTTCCTTGAGACGCAGCGCCATGCTCTCCCCCACCAGTTTTAACAGTTACGGCTTACATATCGTTTATCTCTCATCTTGCAATGCCATGGCGCAATACAAAGAGAAAATGTCGCAAGCTGCACAGGCTCAAAGAAAAGCGCCCCTCTGTCGTTCCGAAGAACGCATGAAGGGCGCTTCGGTTTCGCTAGACGCGCATCGGCATCAGGACATAGAGAGCATCGTCGCCGGCCGTGTCGCGGATCAGCGTCGGCGAGCCAGCATCGGCAAGCAGGAAGATCGCCGCATCGCCGGACAATTGCGCGGTGATGTCGAGCAGATATTTGGCGTTGAAGCCGATTTCCATCGCGTCCATGTCGTAGCCGACGGCGACTTCTTCGGTCGCGCTTCCGGAGTCGGGGTTATTGACCGTCAACAGGAGCTGGCCGTCCGACAGTGCCAGCTTCACGGCGCGGCCGCGCTCCGACGAAATGGTCGAGACGCGGTCGACGGCCTGGGCGAAGCTCTGGCAATCGACCCGCATTTCCTTGTCGTTGCTGGTGGGGATGACGCGCTGATAATCGGGGAAGGTGCCGTCGATCAGCTTCGAGGTCATGACGATCGAGCCGATCGTCAGGCGGATCTTCGCATCGGACACTTCGACGGTGACGACAACATCGGGGCTGTCGACCAGTTTTTGCAATTCGCCGACCGTTTTGCGCGGGATGATGATGCCCGGCATGCCTTCCGAACCCGAGGGGGCGTCGACATCGGCGCGGGCGAGACGGTGACCATCGGTCGCCACCGCTCTCAGCTTCAGGTCGCCCTTGCTTTCGATCGTGTGGAAGAAGATGCCGTTCAGATAATAACGCGTCTCTTCGGTCGAAATCGCAAACTGCGTCCGATCGATCAGCATCTTCAGGTCCGACGCCTTCAGCTTGAAGGAATGGCTGAAGCTGCCGGCGGTCAGGTCCGGAAAGTCGGATTCCGGCAGGCACTGCAGCGAGAATTTCGAGCGGCCCGAGGCTACCGTCATCGAGCTGCCGTCAGGATTGGTGGCGAGAAGCACTTCCGAACCGTCCGGCAGCTTGCGCACGATGTCGTAGAGGAGATGCGCCGGTACGGTGGTGGCGCCGGCCTTCTCAACATTGGCGGGCGTCGCCTCGGTGATTTCGAGATCGAGGTCGGTCGCCTTCATGTCGAGGCTTGTACCCTCGGCCTTGAGCAGCACGTTGGACAGGATCGGGATCGTGTTGCGACGCTCGACCACGCGATGCACGTGGTTCAGCGATTTCAGGAGGTTCGACCGCTCAATTGTAATACGCATGATGCTACCGCTTTCGACCGTTACTCCCGGGCAGCCACAGGCGCCCGAAGGATGCTTTTTCGGACAAGGCCCGAGATTGGACGGGCAAAATGACAGAACTCAGCATGCGAATGCAAGAGGCATCCGGGTATGCTGCACCTCATTTCGGTATTTGGCCGACAATGCTCACAGGATTTGCACCGCTCTTGCCGTCAGGCCATACCTCGCCCATAAAGACGATGAATCCGAGGCGAATCCAGGGTCGGCATGAGCGACGAACATACAAGCGGCGGAGCGCGCAGTTTCCGCCTGCATAATACCACGGTTCCTGCCCGTCCGCTGGAGCCGGCGCTTTATCTTGTCGCCACGCCGATCGGCAATCTCGGCGACATCACGCTCCGGGCGCTGGAAACGCTGGCCGGCGCTGATGTTCTCGCTTGCGAGGATACGCGCGTCACCCGCGTGCTGCTCGACCGTTACGGAATACAGAACCGACCCTTCGCCTATCATGAGCACAATGCCGACGAGGCAGGGCCGCGGCTGCTGCAGGCGCTGGAAGCTGGCCGCTCGGTGGCGCTGGTGTCCGATGCCGGCACGCCCCTGGTCTCCGATCCCGGCTACCGGCTGGCGCTGCAGGCGATCGAGGCGGGCTACCGTGTCGTGCCGATCCCCGGGGCCTCCGCGCCGCTCGCCGCGCTGGTCGGCTCCGGCCTGCCCAACGACGCCTTTTTCTTCGCTGGCTTCCTGCCCGCCAAGGACAAGGGCCGCCGCGACCGGCTGGCCGAACTCGCCGCCGTTCCCGCTACCCTCATCTTCTTTGAATCGCCCCATCGCATCGCCGCGACGCTCGCCGCAGCCGCCGATGTACTTGGCGGCGAGCGCAAGGCGGCCGTCTGCCGCGAACTCACCAAGACCTTCGAGGAATTCCGTCGCGGCACGCTCACCGAGCTTGCCGTGTTCTATGAGGCCGTCGAGCATGTGAAAGGCGAGATCGTGCTGCTCGTCGGCCCGCCGGCGGAAAGTATTACGGCCGAGGCGGATGTCGAGGCCATTCTTGGGGATCTCGCCCGCAGCATGTCGACCGCCAAGGCCGCGGCAGAAGCCGCCCGCATCACCGGCCTGCCGCGCAAGGAGCTTTACCAGCGACTGCTCGATATGAAGGAGCGCCATGGCTGAGACCGGCGAGAGGCTGAAGCGGCGGGAGGCGTGGCGGCGCGGCCATGTCTCGGAATATGCCGCAGCACTTTTCCTGTTCTTCAAGGGCTACCGCATCCTCGCCATTCGCCATCGTACCAAGCTCGGCGAAATCGACATCATCGCCCGCAAAGGCGATCTCGCCGTCTTCGTCGAGGTCAAAGCCCGGCGCGGCGAACAAGAGGCGATCGATGCCGTCTCTTTTTCCGCGCAAAGGCGCATCCGTGCTGCGAGCGACCTCTGGCTTGCCCGCCAGCCAGACTATGCGCTGTTGTCGCAGCGCTACGATATCGTTGCCATCCTGCCTGGCCGCTGGCCACGCCATTTTCCGGATGCTTTTTAACGTCTGCCATCATGGCAACGTCACAAAGCGCAACTATTGCCGGGCTATCGCGCTTCAGCCCACTTCCAGGCATCGCGCCTCACCCATTTCGACAGGTCTTATGATGATCCGCAGTACCGTTTCCGCCTTCGCCGTTCCCTCGCAGGAGGAACGCAAGGGCTTCATTTCGTTGGAAAAGACCCCTGACATTCACGCGGCAACATTGGCGTCGCTTGCCTGTATGAACACGGTGCGCGTTGGTGGCGTGACTGGCGAGGATCGGCCGCTTGCTTTCCCCTTCACGGTGGCTGCATGGAATTTGGAGCGCTGCCTTTTCCCCCTCGAATCCGCCGCCAAGCTGAAGGCGACCAAAGCGCCGCTGATCCTGCTCTCCGAGATGGACGAGGGCATGGCGCGCACCGAACAGAATGACCCGACCGCGATCGTCGCCGGCGAACTCGGCATGAATTATGCTTATGGCGTGGAATTCCTGGAACTCAGCCTCGGCTCGGAAATCGAGCGTTCCTTCTGCCGCGACGATTTCAACGAGAAGGGCTTTCACGGCAACGCCCTGATGTCCTCCGTTGCCCTGAAGGATGCTTTCCTCTTCCGCCTGCCGGGCGAGGCCGTCTGGTTCAACGACGGAAATGAGCAGCCGCGCATCGGCGATCGCTGTGCTGTCGGCGCCATCGTCGGGACCGAGGCCGGTCCCCTCGTTGCCGTGTCGGTCCATCTCGAAAGTGTCGCGACCGCTGCCTATCGCGAGCGGCAGATGGCGGCGTTGATCGACGCTGTCGAGGCCTTCGCGCCCGGTCTTCCGATCCTGATCGGCGGCGATCTCAATACCGGCAATCACACCGGCGGTGATTTCTCGACCGATACCCTGTTCGCCACGGCCGAAGGCCGCGGCTTTGAATGCCATGGTGGCCCGCTGGATCAGACGAGCACGCGCCCGAGCCTGATCACGCGTTTTCCCGATCGCACCATGAAGCTCGATTGGTTCATCACCCGCGGTTTGAAGATCGGCGAAAGCCACCTTGTTTCCTCCCTCAATGAGGAGGGCAAGCCGCTATCCGATCATGACATGGTCGTCTGTACAATCGAAGGTTTTTCTGCCTGATCTCTGCAATCATTAAAATGCGCCAGATTTCATGAACCGCGCCGTTACCTCTTCCGTGCAATGGAAACTGAGACGCGCTTGGAATTGGGGGATTGCATGGTTTTGAGATTAATGTTGGCGAGCATGGCGGCCTTTGCCGCGCGTGCGGTCCCGGTTGTTGTTGCCTTGCCGCAGTCGAAGAGCTTCGTGGCTGGCGCCAGCGATGAGATGGAAATGAAGCCCTCGCCGATCGAACCGTCCTGGATCCTGGCCGGCGATCCGGTTGCGCGCATTGCCGAGCATTCGCGTGGGCGGGATGATGCCGCGATGACGGCGCTGTGGGATTGCACGGCAGGCGAGTTTCGCTGGTATTTCGGCTGGGACGAAACGGTGATGATCCTTGAGGGCGAGGTGCATATCACGACGGAAGACGGCGTCGAACGCACGCTCAGCGCGGGCGATGTCGCCTATTTCGCCGGCGGAACCTGGGCCACATGGCGCATTGATCACTATCTGCGCAAGGTCGCCTTCTGCCGCAAGCCATTCCCGAAGCCTTTGACCATGGCTTATCGCCTGCGCAACTTCATCCGGCAGGGCGGCGCACAGGGCCTTGCCGCCTGAGCGCGGCCAGCCCAGACGAAAGACGTCTCTGACGGAAGCCCTTGAATAGCCGTTGCGTTTGGATGCGGGCCGACCTACATCTGTCCGCAAATTCGAGCGAGGGCTGACTATGGCTGGTATCAAGAATGTTGCGGTCCAGATGGACCATGTGAAGAGCATCAACATTGCGGGTGACTCGACCTTCGCCATGAGCCTGGAAGCCCAGACCCGCGGCTACAAGCTCTTCCATTACACGCCCGAGCGCCTCAGCATGCGTGACGGCAATGTCTACGCGACGGTTGAGCCGATGATCCTTCGCGACGTCAAGGGCGATCACTTCGAGCTCGGCGAGCCGGAGCGCGTCGATCTCTCGACCATGGACGTGGTGCTGCTGCGCCAGGACCCGCCCTTCGACATGGCCTATATCACCTCGACGCATCTGCTGGAGCGCATCCACCCCAAGACGCTCGTCGTCAATGATCCGGCCTGGGTGCGCAATTCGCCGGAAAAGATCTTCGTCACCGAATTCGCCGACCTGATGCCGAAGACGCTGATCACGCGCGATCCTGCCGAAATTCGCCGCTTCCGCGAGGAGATGGGCGATATCATCCTGAAGCCGCTTTACGGCAATGGCGGCGCCGGCGTCTTTCATTCGACGCGGGACGACCGCAATCTATCCTCTCTGCTCGAAATGTTCGGCCAGCTCTTCCGTGAGCCCTTCATCGCTCAGCAATATCTGCCCGACGTGCGCAAGGGCGACAAGCGCATCGTCCTCGTCGACGGCGAGGCGGTCGGCGCGATCAACCGTGTGCCGGCCGAGCATGACAGCCGCTCCAACATGCATGTCGGCGGCCGCGCCGAGGCGACCGAACTGACGCCGCGCGAAAAGGAAATCTGCGAGCGCATCGGCCCGGCATTGAGAGCGCGCGGCTTCCTGCTCGTCGGCATCGACGTCATCGGCGACTATATGACCGAGATCAACGTCACCTCGCCGACCGGCCTGCGCGAAGTCAAGCGCTTCGGCGGCGCCGACATCGCCAGCCTGTTGTGGGATGCGATCGAAGCGAAGCGGGCTTGAGGGGCGCCAGCCCTCTAGGAATCGTGACGCCACCCCTCCGCTCGCCGCAAGGCGGGCTATATCGCGATGCCCATCCGGCGGCAGGTTAGGATCACTGCCGACGGTCCGGTGGAGCTATCGTCTGCGATGACCGTCGGCACGAAGCCGAAAAGTGGTTTCACGTCGACCATCATGCCGACGTAAGGCCGCTTGTCCATGACACCGTGCAGGCCGCCAAAGGAGCTGATGGTGCCGCAGACGCTGACGTAGCCCTTGCTATCCTTGGAAGCCGCCATCGGCCCGAAGATCAGCACGCCCTCATAGGGAAGCTGCTCGTGCAAACCCTTTTCCACCGCGGCAATTTCCTTGGCGCTTAATTGATAGGGAGCGCCTTTTTCCAGATTATCCCCGCCATCGATAGATTGGCAGCCGGCCAGAACAGCGCTCAGTAGAAGGGATAGCGATACTACAAGTCTCATATTTGCTCCGATTGTAGAAATCGTCCCTTCGTTCTTTTATTGTTCTTGTTTTATTCCATGTTTTCTGCCACTATGCAACCCATAGTCTGTTATGAAAAATTGATAACGGTAAACGAGTTAAAAGAGGGCGGGGATGGTAGCGCGCGTCAGCACGATTGCGTTTCAAGGCATTGAGGGCGTTCCTGTCGAAGTGCAGGTGATGATTTCCCCGGGCAAGGTGCTGATGCATATCGTCGGTCTGCCGGACAAGGCCGTGGCCGAAAGCCGCGAACGGGTGCAGGCAGCTCTTCATGCCTCTGGCCTGTCGCTGCCGCCGAAGAAGGTCACGGTCAATCTCGCACCCGCGGACCTGCCCAAGGAGGGCAGCCATTTCGATCTTCCGATCGCGCTTGGGCTGATGGCGGCGCTGGGCGCCATCCCGGCGGATGCGCTTGCGGCCTACACCGTCATCGGCGAGCTCAACCTCGATGGCACGATCGCGCCGGTCGCTGGCGCGCTGCCGGCCGCGATCGCCGCCAATGCCATCGGCAAGGGGCTGATATGCCCGTCCGAAAGCGGTCCTGAGGCCGCCTGGGCCGGCGCCGACATCGATATTCTCGCGCCGCGCAGCCTGATCGCGCTCGCCAATCATTTCCGCGGCACCCAGGTTCTGTCACGCCCCGAACCGGCGATCCGCGCCAATGCCGCCAACGTCCCCGATCTCGCCGATATCAAGGGCCAGGAAAGCGCCAAGCGGGCGCTGGAAGTGGCGGCGGCCGGGGGACATAATCTGCTTTTCGTCGGCCCGCCCGGCTCCGGCAAGTCGATGCTGGCCTCGCGCCTGCCATCCATTCTGCCGCCATTGTCGACGGCGGAGCTGCTGGAAGTGTCGATGATCCATTCCGTTGCCGGTCAGCTTTCGGGCGGAAAGCTCTCCGACCGCCGGCCCTATCGCACGCCGCATCACTCCGCCACCATGGCGGCGCTGGTCGGCGGCGGCTTGCGTGCCCGCCCGGGCGAGGTCTCGCTTGCCCATCACGGCGTCCTTTTTCTCGATGAATTGCCCGAGTTTTCGCCGCAGGCGCTGGACGCGCTGCGCCAGCCGCTGGAATCGGGCGAATGCGTCATCGCCAGGGCCAATCATCGCGTTTCCTATCCGGCGAGCATTCAATTGGTTGCAGCGATGAATCCCTGCCGTTGCGGCATGGCCGGCGAGCCGGGTCACACCTGCGCCCGCGGCCCGCGCTGCGTCGCGGATTATCAGGGCCGGATTTCCGGACCGCTGTTGGACCGCATCGATATCCGCCTCGACGTGCCCGCCGTCTCTGCGGCCGATCTCATCCGCCCGACGACGGCCGAAAAGAGCGCCGATGTCGCGCTTCGTGTCGCCCGTGCCCGCGAGCGGCAGCGCGAACGCTTCGAGGCTGCCGGGATGAAGGGAATTTCCACCAATGCCCGCTGCTCGACATCGATGATCGAAACGATCGCCGAGCCGGACGCCGCCGGCCTGCAATTGCTGCGCGACGCGGCCGAGAAGATGAAGTTTTCCGCCCGCGGCTATCATCGCGTACTGAAAGTGGCCCGCACGCTCGCCGATCTCGACGACAAGCAAACCGTCGGGCGCATCCACCTCGCAGAAGCCATTTCCTACCGCATTGCCGGCGAACGGCTGACCGCTGCGGCGTAAGCGCAAACGGCTGAAATGACAAAGGGCACCGCAGCGCCCTTTGAATCCCTGACGATCGAAGCTGACCGTGTCAGCCGCCCAGCCCTTCGAACAGCGCCGTCGAGAGATAGCGCTCGGCGAAGGAGGGGATGATGATGACGATATTCTTGCCTTCGTTTTCGGGACGCTGGCCGATCTTAATTGCAGCCGCCAGGGCCGCACCGGAGGAGATGCCGACTGGCACGCCTTCGAGCTTGGCGATGTGGCGTGCATGCTGGAAAGCTTCGTCATTGGTGACGGTGACGACTTCGTCATAGATATGCGTATCGAGAATCTTCGGGGCGAAGCCGGCGCCGATGCCCTGGATCTTGTGGGGACCCGGATTGCCGCCGGAGAGGATAGGCGAGTCAGCCGGCTCGACGGCGATGACCTTGATATTCGAATTGCGGGCTTTCAACACCTGGCCGACGCCGGTGATCGTGCCACCGGTACCGATGCCGGACACGAGGATATCGACTTGGCCGTCCGTATCGTTCCAGATTTCCTCTGCTGTCGTCTTGCGGTGGATTTCCGGGTTGGCCGGGTTTTCGAACTGCTGCGGGATGATCGCGTCGGGCAGCGTCGATGCCAGTTCCTCGGCCTTGGCGATCGCGCCCTTCATGCCCTTCGGACCCTCGGTCAGCACCAGCTCGGCACCGAGCAGCAGCAGCATCTTGCGGCGCTCGATCGACATCGTCTCCGGCATGGTGAGGATCAGCCGGTAGCCCTTAGCGGCGGCGGCGAAAGCGAGTGCTATGCCTGTATTGCCGGAGGTCGGCTCGATCAGCACGCTTTTGCCGGGGGTGATCTTGCCCTGTGCTTCAAGGCTCTCGATCATGGCAACGCCGATACGGTCCTTGACGGAAGCGATCGGGTTGAAGAACTCGAGCTTCGCCAGCAAATTGGCCTTGACGCCCTTCTCCTTGGCCAGCTTGTCGAGACGCACGATCGGCGTGTCACCGATGGTGTCGGTGATCGAGGCATAGACGCGGCCGCGGCCTGGTTTGCGGGTGTCGGACATGGGTAGCTCTCCCTCCATTGGAATTGTACAGGCACAATAGGATTAAACGTCGGCGGAAACCAGTCTGGGATCACTCTGCCGATCCTCTACCGTGGGAAAAGAATCTCCCGCGTCGTTGTGCCGAGAAAGGTTTTTTCAGGCCGCGCGGGCAGCGATGAAGGCAGCCGTGCCGGCGAGAATGCTGGCGGCGACCCGGTTCAAAATCTGCAGCGCTTTTGGCCTCTTAAGGAAGGTGCGGGCCCGGGAAGCGAGCAGCATATAGGGGATCAGCACCACCAACAGCACGATGAAGGTCGCCGCAAGCAGCGTGGCATATTCGCGAAGCCCGATGCTGCCGATGTCGATCAGGGTTGGCACGAGCGCCACGTAAAATAACATGACCTTCGGGTTGCCAAGGGTCACCAGAAGACCGGAGAGGAAGGACATGCCGGCGCTCATCGATTTTTTCGCTGCGACATCGGTGGAGAGCAGCCCAGCGGTCCAGAGCTTCCAGGCGATATAGCCGAGATAAAGCGCACCGGCAATCTTGATGACGATGAAGATCTCCGTAAAGGTCTGCGCCACGAAGGCTAGGCCGAGAATGACCGCTGTCAGGTAGATCATATCGCCGAGCACGAGCCCGAGACCCATGAAAAAGGTCTCCCGGAAGCCGGAGCCGAGAGCGCGGGCAACAATCGCGGTGATGCCCGGCCCGGGAATCGCGGCGGCGATGAAAAGCGCGCCGCTATAGGCGAGCAGGGCTGCAAGCGTCATGGTGCGATCCTCCAGGAATAGGCAATTGCTGTATCGCAGCACTCTTGCGTTTTCAAGCGATTGCGCAAACGGCGCGAACATACTACCAAGGGTAACGGCCCGTCGAAACCGTGTTGCATAAGGCTCCCATGTCGTCCGCATTGCTCCTGATCGACCTTCAGAATGCCATTTTGAGCGGCCTCGGCTCGCCAGAGCGCCAACCAGCGATCGACGCCGCTCTGGAGGCGGTCGTAGCCAGGCTTGCGGAATTGAAGCGAAAGGCCCGCGCCGCCGGAATTCCTTCCTTCATCGTCCAGCATGATGGCCAGGGAACGCATCGCCTGGCAAAGCGCGGCGAAGGCTGGCAGTTGCGCCGCGAAATCGCACCGGAAGCCGGCGATGTGGTCGTGCATAAAACGAGCTGCGATTCCTTCTTCGAGACCGATCTCGAGGCGCGCTTGCGCGCAAAGAGGATCACCCATCTCGTCATCGGCGGCTGCATGACGCAATTCTGCGTCGACACGACTGCACGACGCGCGGTTTCGCTCGGCTTCGATGTGACGCTGCTCTCGGACGGTCATACCACCGCCGATATGGGCAAGCTGACATTCGAGGCGATCATCGCTCATCATAATATGCTGCTGGACGGCTTCGATGCCGGCCCGCATGAGATCAAGCTTATCCCGACCGCCCAAATCGCCTTCTGAATTCCCCCCCGGAGACCTCCATGCCGCATCTCGCCAGTATCATCACCTTTGCCCTGATCGCTGCCGGAATGGTGCTGACGCCCGGGCCGAACATGATTTATCTGGTGTCGCGATCGATCTCGCAGGGGCCGGGGGCCGGGCTGATCTCGCTCGGCGGTGTGGCGCTCGGTTTCGTCTTCTACATGCTTTCGGCCGCGCTCGGCATCACGGCCTTCTTGTTCGCCGTGCCCTTTGCCTATGACGCGCTGCGTCTTGCCGGTGCCGCCTATCTCGCTTGGCTTGCTTGGAATGCGCTGAGGCCGGGCGGCCGTTCGGCCTTCCAGGTCCGCGATCTCCCGAAGGATGGACCGCGCAAACTCTTCGGCATGGGCCTGGTGACCAGCCTGCTGAACCCGAAGGTCGCGGTCCTTTATCTCTCGCTGTTGCCGCAGTTTATCGATCCCACGATCGGCAGCGTCTTCAACCAATCCGTCATTTTCGGCTTTACCCACATTGCCGTCAGCGTGACGCTCAACTCCATCATCGCGCTGACGGCCGGCTCCGTCGCGCTGTTCTTCTCAAGCCGTCCGTCCTTCATGCTGGTGCAGCGCTGGCTGATGGGCACGGTCTTGGCCGGGCTCGCCATGCGCATGGCCTTCGAGGCGCAGCGCTGATCAGAACACGGGCCGCATGAAGCTGCGTTCATAGCTGACAATGCAACGCGTCTCCTCCGCATAGGCAAAGGCGGCGCGGCATTCGGCATCCTCGGCCATCGCCTGCCGGTAGCCCTCGTAGGCAGCAAGGCTCGGGAAGCTGAAGAGCGCCAGTGCGATATTGTTGGCGCCCTCGTGCGGCAGGAAATAGCCGTGATGCGTGCCACCGAGCCGGTTGACCAGCGGGATCCAGAGTTTCGCGTAATGTTCGAATTCCGCAAGCTTGTAAGGATCGATCGTATAGCGAATATAGCAGGTGATCATTCGGTGGCTTCCTTTGAAAGACGACCGCTTTTAGGACGCGGCAAGGCGATCGTCCAGCCGAGGTTCATGCCGGCCGCCGCGGCCAAAATGATCACAGCGCCGATGATCTGCGCCATGCCGAGCACATGGCCGAAGGCGAAGCGATCGACGACGATGGCGGCGATCGGATAAATGAAGGACAGCGCGCCGGTCAGATGCGTCGGCAGCTTCTGGATCGCGCCGTAGAGCAGCACATACATCAAGCCGGTGTGGACGATGCCCATCGTCATCAGAATGGACCATCCGCCTGCGTCCCGCGGCAGAGCCGAGAAATCGGCGAAGGGCGCAAGCATCAGAATGCCGGTCGAAACCTGGATCAGGGCGATCAAATGCGGCGGCGTGCCCTTCAGCCATTTGGCGGCCAGAGCGACCAACGCATAGAAGAAAGCGGCGCCGAGCGAAAGCAGGATGCCGATGGCATAGCTGCCGATGCCCGCCGTCTCCGCGGGTTTGCCTTCGACGATGACAGCCATGCCGGCAAAGGCGAGACCCAGCCAGAAAAGCTTGGTGAGCGTGATCTTTTCGCCGAGAAACAGCGCGCCGAGGCCGAGCAGCATGAATGGTTGCGTATTGTAGACCGTTGTCGCGATCGAGATGGAGGCATGCGAATAGGCAGCGAAAAGCAGCAGCCAATTGAGGACGATAGCGATACCGCCAGTGACGGCGATCGCAAAGGTCCTGAGGCTGAGAATGCCGGGGCGCAACAGACCCATGGCTCCGCAGACAACAAGAAGCGTGAGTGCACCAAACAGGCAGCGCCAGAAGACGACGCCGGTAACAGGCTGCCCCGACATCAGCACGAACCAGCCGATCGTCCCCGAAATCAGCATCGCTGCTGTCATTTCCGCTGTGCCGCGTCTTATCTCGTTCATTGTCGGGCTCCCCGTTTTCCGGAGCCTGATAATATTGCGGGAAGGAAGCGGATGATATAATCTGAATAAACAATAGTGGATAGAGCGCCTAATTATATGAGGTGGAAATATGGGTGCGCCTAATGCGACCATAGAGCTCGACGCGATCGACCAGCGTATGCTGGAGGCCCTGGCCAGCAATGCCCGGATTTCGCTGAAGGAGCTGGCTGAAGTCGCTGGATTATCCTCGCCGAGCGCTGCCGAGCGGCTGCGTCGGCTGGAGGAGCGTGGCGTCATCGCGGCCTTCACCGTGGATATCGCGCCAGAGGTGATCGGCTATCCCCTGCAGGCGATCGTGCGCATCCGGCCGCTGCCCGGTCAATTGCATGTGGTCGAGCGTATCATCCAGGAGACAGCGGAATTCATCGAATGCGACAAGGTCACCGGCGACGACTGCTTCATCGGCCGCCTTGTGGTGCGCTCGATGGGCGAACTGGACGGCATCCTGGACAAGATCGCCGAGCGCGCCGAGACGAACACGTCGATGATCAAGGCGACCCCGGTCAAGCGGCGCCTGCCGCCGCTCTCCCGCTAAAATTCCGCCGTCACACGCCGGTAGAGCCGAAGCCGCCGGCGCCGCGCGTCGTTTCGCTGACGTGGGCGATTTCCGCGACACGCGCCTGCGTTACCGGCGCGATCACCATCTGCGCGATGCGCATGCCGCGGGTGATGTCGAACGGCTCGTCGCCAAGATTGATCAGCAGCACCTTCACTTCGCCGCGGTAGTCGCTGTCGATCGTGCCAGGCGTGTTGAGGCAGGTTATGCCGTGCTTGAAGGCGAGGCCGGAGCGGGGGCGGATCTGGGCTTCGAAACCATCGGGAATCTCGAAGATGAAACCGGTCGGCACCAGCGCCCGTTTGCCGGGCGCGAGCGTCAGCGTCGCGCCTTCCTCGACGGCCGCGCGCAGGTCCATGCCGGCCGCGCCTTTGGTCTCATAGGCGGGCAAATCGAGGCCTTGGCCATGGGCCAAGCGGATGAGGTTCAGCGTCGGGCGCGTATCGGTGTGAATGGTCATGCGGCATTAGTTTGTGCTGGAATCGCTGAGGTCAATTGCAATCCCGTCTTTGAATCGCTAGATACAGCCGCAATTCACAGGATTTCACAAGCATGGCCGAAAGTCTCGCCGAGGCGGTCTCCCGCCGCCGCACATTCGCTATTATCGCCCACCCGGACGCGGGCAAGACGACGCTCACCGAAAAGCTGCTGCTGTTCGGCGGCGCCATTCAGCTTGCCGGTGAGGTCAAGGCAAAGAAGGATCGCATGCAGACGCGGTCCGACTGGATGAAGATCGAGCGCGAGCGCGGCATCTCGGTCGTGACCTCGGTCATGACCTTCGAGTATGACGGCAACGTCTTCAACATTCTGGATACGCCCGGTCACGAAGACTTCGCCGACGATACCTATCGCACGCTGACCGCGGTCGATGCGGCCGTCATGGTCATCGATGCTGCCAAGGGCATCGAGCCGCGGACGCTGAAACTGTTCGAAGTCTGCCGAATGCGCGATATCCCGATCATCACCTTCATCAATAAGATGGACCGCGAAAGCCGCGACCCCTTCGAAATTCTCGATGAAGTGGAAGAGAAGCTGGCACTGGACACCGCGCCGGTCACCTGGCCAATCGGCCGGTCGAAGACCTTCTGCGGCTCCTATCATCTGGCTGATAATACCGTCCGCGGCTCCGACACAGAAGTAGAGGCTGCCCGGGTCAATGGCCCGCAGGCCGTCGCCGACCGTCTGCCGGAAAATGAACGGCAAGCCTTCATCGACGAGACCGAGCTTGCTATCGAAGCCTGCCGTCCCTTCGACCGGGAATCCTTCCTGGAAGGTCACATGACGCCGGTCTTCTTCGGCTCGGCTCTTCGCAATTTCGGTGTGCGCGATCTCATCAACGCGCTCGGCGCTTTCGCGCCGCCGCCGCGCGATCAGGTCGCCGATATCAGAACCGTGCAGGCGACTGACGACAAGATGACGGCCTTTGTCTTCAAGATCCAGGCGAACATGGACCCGAACCACCGCGACCGCATCGCGTTTGCGCGCATCTGCTCCGGCAAGCTGGAGCGTGGCATGAAGGCCCGGCTGTCGCGCACCGGCAAGCAGCTTGGTTTGACCGCACCGCAATTCTTCTTCGCCTCGCAGCGTCAGCTCGCCGACACCGCCTATGCCGGCGACGTGGTCGGCATTCCGAACCATGGTACGCTGCGCATCGGCGATACGCTGACGGAAGGCGAATCCCTCGTCTTCCAGGGCGTACCGAATTTCTCGCCGGAAATCCTGCGCCGCGTTCGTCTTGAAGACGCGATGAAGGCAAAGAAGCTGAAGGAAGCGCTGCAGCAGATGGCCGAAGAGGGCGTCGTGCAGCTCTTCTCGCCGGAAGATGGCTCGCCCGCTATCGTGGGCGTCGTCGGCGCGCTGCAGCTCGACGTCTTGAAAGAGCGGCTGATGGCCGAATACGGCCTGCCGGTCTCCTTCGAAATGTCGCGCTTCTCCGTCTGCCGCTGGATCTCCGCCGATCAGACCGGCGATCTCGACAAGTTCGTCACCGCGCGCCGCGGCGATATCGCCCGTGACCTCGACGGCGATCCGGTCTTCCTCGCCCAGGACGGCTTTTCGCTGCGCTACGAATCTGAACGTTATCCGGCTATCAAGATGGTCGCCATCAAGGAATATCACGCCGTCAAGGCGGCGTGATATCGGTTCTTTGCCGGCACGACGGCAGTGCTCTATGCCTGCACTTTCCGTGTTATCTTTGACCAATCGGAATTCCAATCGTCCGGATATCGGTCGAGCGCTACCGATGGCATCTTATCTGGATCGTTGTAGAGTGCCATGATGGTCGCCTCGGTGATAGCGGCGGCTGCCTGGATATTGGCGTCGCCATTGCCTTGCTCCCAGGCGGCCTGCCAGATCTTCGCCAGATAGCGGGTGCCCCGCGCCATGCAGCTGATGGTGCGGTCACCGAAGTCATCCCACATCGCCGCCGCCTTCTCCTTGGCTGGTTTGCCGATGAACTCAACCCATTTGTCGACGATATCTCGCGGCGCTATATCCCTTTGCGTCGCGCTAATGAGAGCTATGACCGCCTTGCTGGCCTCATAGCCATTGGTGATCAACGGCATCGGCTCGGCGGCAAGATCCGATATGCGCTGTGCGAGTTCCGCGCCGAGGTTCTTCTGCTGATAACCATAGGCGATCATGTCGTCTTCGTAGCCCACATGGACGCCATCGGCTTCAAGTTTCATTTTGCTGGATCGCGGGCGCGGGACAACCTTGGCCGGATCGCCCTGCGAGAGATAGGAAGTGTGCAGCGGCTGGCAGGCATCGCCCATATAGTGGATGAGGACGCCGCCGGCGCAGAGAAACATCGCTGCATCGCCATCCCTCGCCGCCTTCACCATGATGTCGAATAGCTGGTGAACTCTGAAGGGCAAAGCTCCCCAATGTTTGTTGCGCAGGTCGGCATTGGGATCGAGCAATTGCGCCCAGGCATCATATTGGGGCTTTATCTCGGCAAAATAGTCGATCCAGGCTTTAGGATTGAGGTAGGTGTCCGGCGCGGATTGATTGAGAGCGAGAAACGTCTCGCCATTCTCATAGGGGAGATCCAGATCGGCAAAATGGTTCGGATTATCGTTCTGTCCGCGACTGCCGGGTCCAACCTTGCGCTGCTTCTTGCCGTCTGGTCCTTCCACCATGATGAAATTGACATTGCTTTTCCAGACATTGTCGGGAACGTCGGCCAGCGGCACGAAATGAACCTCGTCATCGTCCTTTTCGAGAACGCGCGGATCGTTGCCGAGCGCAGCGTCCGGCGTGAGCGCCAAGAGATCGAGATTATTGTCGAGGAAGTCTTTCAGCTTCTGTGATGTCACGAGATCTGCGGACAAGGGCAGGGAGCGGCCGATAATATAGTGTCCAACCCATCCCCAGATGAAATCTTGATCCAGATTGATGTCGCGTACGAAATCAAGATCCAGGTGATCGAGCGCCGTGCTGAGGGATGTGGCGAGCGCATAGGGCTGGGACAGGCTTTCACCGTCTTCGAAGAACTCTTCTTTCCCCCACAACAGCGCGAACGGATAATAGCTGATCTTTTTAACGGCCTTTGTATCCTCGCTGTCGGTCTTTTCAACATGCTCGATGAAGAGAACTGTGCCGGAATCGCCATGATGAACGCCGAGACCGATATTCTCAGTCAGATTGCGCGCTTCAGCATCTTCCTCGCTCTTCAGGCGCTCCTTGTCGATGCCATAGGTCTCCGGGCCGATCAGGAAATCGCTGATATATTCCGATCCGCCCATCGCCTTGTAACGATAGAACAGGCCGTGGATTTCGCCTCTGATGGTGCCGGTGACCGCGGACTGGCCAATCACTTTCATGGTGATCAGCTTGAGGCTGAAGCTATTGTCGTAAAGGTCCAACACCGGTCCGATGGGGGCGATGCCTGGAAACTCGGTTTTCCATTGCAGGATGTTGTCAAGTTCCACCAATCCGACGTCCATCAGCAGGCGCTGGTTCGTTGAGGCGAAATTCGGATAGATCGTTCGAAAGTCCTGCCGGCCCAGACCCTTTTTCGCGCTGACACCGATCTTGGGGCGGCGATGGGTCTGCAAGGCGCTTATCTCGGTCCCCGGTTCGCCGACGACATGCCGATTGGTCATCACGAAATAGCGTTCGCTATCGCGCACGACGCAGCCCGCGGTCGCCAGACGGGTCATGCCCTGACCATCCTCGTTGATGATGGCCGAGCCCGGCGCAAGCAGATTGCGCGGTGTCCTGCTGTCGAGCTTGATCTTCAGGTCCTTGGATAGCGGCTGTTTGCGCGCTTCGATGACGCAGACCGGCACGGTTCGCCCGTCCGGCAGATAGAGCGTCTTGGGGACGACATCGGAAGGGTTCGTCTTCGCCAGATCCTTCTCATATTCCCAACTGGACACGAAGACATAGACACAGGGCCAGGAATAGGGGCGTACTTCCGAGTTGAAAAGCGTTCGTCGCTCGCTCTCCGGAGAACGCTTGCGCGTCGCGTCCTCACGCTTGGAGGGCCAGGGATCGCTCTTGCGAATTCTATAAAGACCCAGCGCGGTCGCCACCACGTTCTTCTTGTTCATCAAATGGTAGTGGAAGAGATCGCGCGCCTCCACCAGGTCCTTAAGGGAAAGAGAGGCGAAGTTGCTGCTGCTTTTGAAGAGGATATCCATGGGTCCGCCCACCAGGTTTCAGAGTTGTTTGGATGTGGCTTTCGAAAAGCATGCGCCGCGAGCGAAATGATTGCATCAGACGGCATTTCATCACGATTGGTGTGATGGCATTCTGCATTAGAGACACATGATCCTACAATTTTTGTGACAGTTTATCCATCGGCAATACAACTGCCGTAGAGGCCAAAAAGCCGGCTAATATTGCCGATCACAGAACACGGCGCAGCGATCAGGGAAATTGCACTTTCGCGATATTCTATCGAATATAACGCCATGCCGTGCTACGGCTTTACGAGCTATTCTATCGGGTGGATTTAGCGGATGATCGCGCCGCAACGCTTCGGAGGGAAATATGGTCCGCGAAAACGAAATTCGGGAAAACGAAGTGGCGATTGAGCCGCCGGCAGCGACAGATGCCGGTCTTGTCTTCATCGGCCGCATTTCGACACCGTGGACCTCTCGGATGGAGACGCCGCGTCAGGGGCGGCATGACGGGCCGCTCTGCCGCATCGAGATTTTCGAGCCCTGGGTGCCGGCGCTGAAGGGGGTGGAGACTTTCGAGCGGCTGGAAATCCTCTATTGGCTGGACCGCTCGCGGCGCGATCTCGTGCTGCAGAGTCCGGCCAGCAACGGCAAGGTGCACGGTACTTTCTCGCTGCGCTCGCCGGTGCGGCCAAATCCGATCGGCACCTCCATTGTCAAGCTGGAGGCGGTCGAAGGTGGCATCCTGCTTGTGCGCGGTCTCGATTGCCTGGATGGGACGCCGCTGCTCGACCTTAAACCGGATCGGAGCCTGTTCAAACCGATCGCGCCGCCGCAATCTGGCGATTTCCAGACCGGCGACGGCGAGACGGCGCATTATTGTCAGAAGGCGTGAAGCATGATCCCGAAAAGTGTGAAGCGGGTTTTCGGACAAGATCATGCTCACCTTGGGTGTCAGCCGACAGCCACTATGACTTATTCGCCCCGTGGAAAACGCTGGTTCTCCTCCAAGACGTTCAGATCCATATGGTTGCGCATATAGCGCTCGGATGCCTTCTGCAGCGGCTGGTAGTCCCAGGGATAATAGGCACCGTTGCGCAGGGCCGCATAGACCACCCATCGCCGCGCCTGGCTTTCGCGCACGGCGGCGTCGAAGGTGGAAAGATTCCAGCGCTGTTTCGCTTGTGCCGTCAGCCGCGCCAGAATTTCGGCGTGCGCCGGATCGTCGGCAAGATTGATCAGTTCTTTGGGGTCGGCGTCGAGATCGAAAAGCAGGGGCGGGTCCTTGTCGCAGAGCGCCAACTTGTAGCGGCCGTCGCGCAAGCAGACGAGCGGCGCTTCCGATCCTTCTGCCGCATATTCCATTGGCACCGGGCCACGGCTTCCGGTGCCATGAACGAGGGGAGCAAGGTCCTCCCCATCCGTCCAGTGCCGCAGCGAGGCGATATCGAGCCCGGCAAGGCCGGCAAGCGTCGGTGTCACGTCGAGCGTCGACACCGGCTCGTCGATGCGTCGGGCATTCCAGCCGGGCGCGGCGATCATCAGCGGCACGCGCGCCGAGCCTTCGAAGAAATTCATCTTGAACCACAGTCCGCGTTCGCCGAGCATATCGCCGTGATCGGAAACGAAGAGCACGATGGTGTTGTCGGCCATGCGGCCGCGCTCCAGCGCGTGGAGGATTTCGCCGATCTTCTCATCGACATAGGAAATATTGGCGAAATAGCCGCGGCGCGCCTGGCGGACCTGCTCAGGCGTGATGTCGAAGGCGGTATGATCGCTCGCCTTCATCAGCCGCTGCGAATGCGGGTCCTGCTTGTCAAAGGGGATTTCGGCGACATCGGGGTCAAGCGCCGGGCAGTCTTCATAAAGATCCCAGAAACGGCGGCGGGCGACATAGGGGTCGTGCGGATGGGTGAAGCTGACGGTCAGGCACCAGGGCCGCTCGTCGTGCCCGCGCGACAGGTCGAGCAGTTTGCGCGTCGCGTGATAGGCGACTTCGTCGTCATACTCCATCTGATTGGTGATTTCGGCGACGCCGGCCCCGGTCACCGAACCGAGATTGTGATACCACCAGTCGATGCGCTCGCCCGGTTTCGTATAGTCGGGCGTCCAGCCGAAATCGGCGGGATAGATATCGGTCGTGAGCCGCTCCTCGAAGCCGTGCATCTGGTCCGGCCCGACGAAATGCATCTTGCCGGAAAGCGCCGTCTGGTAGCCCGCCGCCCGCAAATGATGCGCGAAGGTCGGGATATCGGAGGCGAACTCGGCGGCATTGTCATAGACGCGCGTGCGGCTCGGCAATTGCCCCGACATGAAGGAGGCCCGCGCCGGCGCGCAGAGCGGGCTTGCCGTATAGCTGTTGGCGAAGCGCACGGAGCGTTTCGCCAGTGCCTTCAGCACGGGTGCATGGAGAAAATCGGCCGGGCCATCGGGAAACAATGTTCCGTTCAACTGATCGACCATGAGGATAAGGATGTTCGGGCGCGCCATGTTGGATGTCCTTTACTGGATCAGAGGCCGACTGCGACCTTGACGGCATCGAGACCGGGCTTGCCGTCGATCGTCGTCACGCCGGCGAGCCAGGGTGTCATAGCCTCCGGATGCGCCTTCAGCCAAGCGGTTGCCGCGGTCTTTGCATCCTCGCCGCCGAGGATCGAACCCATCAGCGAGTTTTCCATGCCGATGTCGAAGGTTAGATTGTGGAACAATTTCGCCGCGTTCGGGCAGGCGGCCGCCCAGCCCGTGCGTGCCAGCGTGTAGACCTGTGCGCCGCCGTAGTCCGGACCGAAATAGGCGTCGCCGCCTGCGAGATAGGCAATCTGGAAACGCTCATTCATCGGATGCGGCGCCCAGGCGAGGAAAACGATCGCTTGCTTGTCCTTGCCGGCGCGCTCGACCTGCGACAGCATCGCCTGCTCGCTCGATTCCACCAATTCCCAGCCCTTCAGGCCGAAATCGTTGGCATCGATCATCTTCTGTATATTGGAATTGGCCGGCGCGCCGGGTTCGATGCCGTAGATCTTGTGGTCGAATTCGTCGGCATGCTTCTGCAGGTCGGCAAAATTCTTGACGCCCTTGTCGGCGACATAGGTCGGAACGGCGAGGGTGAATTTCGCGCCCTGAAGATTGCGGTTCAGCACTTCGATGGCTTTGGCCTTGTTGAGGTCGTCGACGAAGGCCTTCTGCGCCGGCATCCAATTGCCGAGGAAGACGTCGGTTTCGCCGGTCTTCATCGATTGATAGCCGATCGGCACGGAAAGTGTCTTGATGTCCGGCTCATAGCCGAGCGCGCCGAGCAGCACGCCCGTGACGCCGTTGGTCGAGGTGATGTCAGTCCAGCCCGGATCGGACAAATTGATGGTGCGGCAGGCATCGCCATCGGCTCTGGCGATGCCGGCGAAGGACAATGCGGAAAGGAGTGCGCCGACAGCAAGCCGGCCGATAGTAGAAATTCGCATGATGACAGTTCCCTTTATATTTGCTCATTTTATTGAACATCACTAGCATTCGGCCTGTGAAGCGGGCTTTTTTCGATGGATGGTAAAAGGAATTTCTATGGCTGAACGGCCCGTGGACCTCGGATGGCTGCGGATTTTTGTCGAGGTAGGGCGCTCGGGCAGCCTATCGTCCGCAGCGGCAAGCCTCGGGCTGACCCAGCCGGCGGTCAGCTATCAGATCCGGCGGATCGAGGAGCAGATGGGCGTGACGCTCTTTCATCGCCAGCATCGCGGTGTTGAACTGTCCCCGGAAGGTCGCCGCCTGTTCGAGGTCGTGGAGAAGGCGGTTGGCGGCGTCGATTCACTGGTGCGCAGCTTTCGCGCCGAGGCGCAGCGGCCGACAGTGCGGCTTCGGACCGATTATGCCTTCTCGGCGCTATGGCTGATCCCCCGTATGCATCGGTTTCGTCTCCTTCATCCGGAGCTGGATATTCAGATCGTCGCGACGCAGCGACAGGAGCGTGGCCATGCGGAAAGCGACGACGTCGCCGTCGTCTTTGGCGCACGGGAGGAGTTCGGGCCGGAAGCCTTATTGTTGTTGCCTGAGAGGGTGGCGCCGATCTGTGCGCAGGGCTTCGTCGACAAATACGGTCCTTTCAGCGATCCAAGCCGCCTGGCGCAAGCGACGCTTGTGCATCTGGACACGGAAACACCGTCGCCCTGGTTCGATTGGAAGAGCTATTTCGCCGAACTTGGCATCAGCCGCGACAGCTATGCCGGCCATGGCGATCTGCGGTTCAACACCTATTCACTGGTCGTTCAGGCGGCGATCGGTGAGCAGGGATTGGCGCTCGGCTGGATGGGACTGGTGGATTCGCTGCTGGCCGGGCGCATGCTGGTGACCGCCGGTCCGGTGCTGGACGGATCGAACCGCGGCTATTGGCTTCTGCCGCCGAAGTCGCAGAGCATGCATGCGGAACAGTTGACGGAATGGCTCGTCAGGGAAGCCGCGGCTATGTAGCCGGTGCCCGTCACTCTGCCCGCAGATCTGCGAGGAAAGTATCGCACCAGCGCGAAACATCGTTTTCCAGCAGATGGTCCATCATGCCGCGCCAGCGTTCACGCCGTTCTTCCAGCGGCATATTGATGCCCCGCGCCAAGGCATTTGCCGTGCCGTCGACATCATAGGGGTTGACCAGCAAGGCGCCTTTCAGTTCGCGCGCCGATCCGGCGAAACGCGAGAGCACCAGCACGCCGGGATCGTCCGGGTCCTGCGCCGCCACATATTCCTTGGCGACAAGGTTCATGCCGTCGCGCAGCGGCGTCACCAGGCCGACTTTCGCCAGTCGGTAGAGGCCGGCCAGCACCGGACGGCTGATCGAGCGGTTGATATAGCGGATCGGCACCCAGTCGACGGTGCCGATCGCGCCGTTGACCCGGCCGGCCTGCTCGGCGACGGCATGCTGCATCGCCTCGTATTCAGGCACTTCCGAGCGCGATTTCGGCGTGATCTGCAGATAGGTGACGCGGCGCTGATGGGCCGGATTGTTAACGATGAAACGCTCGAATGCGTCGATGCGCTGCGTGATCCCTTTGGAGTAATCGAGCCGATCGACGCCGATGATCAGGTCGCGGCCTTCGATGCTTTGCTGCGCCTTGCGCACCATGCTGTGGGCTGCGGCCTTGCGGGCGAAGGCGGCGAAGGCAGCGGTCTCGATGCCGATCGAATAGGCACCGCCGCGGAAGTTGTGGCCGTGGGCACTGAAATGGCCCGGACTGTTTTCGACCCCCATGCCCTCGCGCTTCAGGCAGCCGGCGAAATTTTCCAGATCGTATTTGGTCTGGAAGCCGAGGAGGTCATAGGACGAGAGGCCCCGCATGATTTCTTCGTGCACCGGCATGGTGAAAAGCACGTCGGCCGGCGGCCAGGGAATGTGCAGGAAGAAACCGATGCGGTTCTTGAACCCCATTTGCCTCAGCTCCGCCGCCAGCGGGATGAGGTGGTAGTCATGCACCCAGATGATATCGTCGGGCTCAACCAGCGGCGCCAGCCGATGGGCGAAGAAACGATTGACGCGGAAATAGCTGGCCATTTCCTTGCGGCCATATTCGGCCAGGTCCAGCCGGTAGTGGCAGATCGGCCAGAGCACGCGATTTGCGAAGCCTTGGTAATATTCCTCGACATCGGTCTGGGTGAGATCGGTCAGCGCGTAGGTGATATTGCCGTCTTCAGTCAGCACCAGCGGTTCGGGTTCGACATCGCCGCTCGATTTGCCCGACCAGCCCATCCACACGCCGCCGCGTTCGGCAAGGGCAGCCTGCAACGCCACGGCAAGCCCGCCGGCCGCCGCCGCACCTTGGTTGTCAGGGACGGAAACGCGGTTGGAAACAATGATGAGACGACTCACGGAATGCTCCTTTCGAGAGGGCCGCGGCGGTAGGCCGAAATGACCAAAAAATGATTATTTGGCTAGCGCTGCGAGTATCTCTCTTAAACGCGCGGGTGAGGGAATGGATGCGCGTGCAAGCGTCTTGCCGCTGGGCGGGCCGACGCGCACAGATTGACCGCCGAGGCGGTTGGCGACGGCGAACATGGTCTCGTCGGTAACGTCGTCACCGATCGCGAGGGGCCGCCGCCCGTTGAAGGGAGGCTCGTTGAGAAAGGCTTCGACAGCATGCCCTTTGCTCGCATGCGCGGGGCAAATTTCGACCACGAGCTTGCCGTGCTGCAGGATCCAGTCCGGGCCGGCTTCCTGCAGATAGCGCTGCATCGCTTCGGCGACGTCGGCTTGGCGCTCGGGTGCCAGCCGGTAGTGAACGGCAACCGCAGCCCCTTTGTCTTCGACGAGAACGCCGGGCCAGGCCGCGACCTCCCGCGTGATCATGCGCTTCATCTCCTGGAAGGCGGGCGGGATCAGCGCGCGCCGCAAGCGTCCTGCCGCATCGCGCCGTTCGGCGCCGTGCAGGCCGGCGACGGAGAAGTGGAAGGGAGTAAACAGAGGATCGACAAAGGCAACCCCGCGCCCGGTCACCAGCGCCAGCGCACCACCGAGCTGGCGGGAGAGCGTCTGAAGCACAAAGGGCAGGGACGGAGGTACGACTATCGCGTCCGGGGTCTCCGCGAGATCGAGCAGCGTTCCGTCTATGTCGAGGAACAGCGCCCATTCGTCAGGATACAATGAGAGTGCGGTGAGCGCCGGCTCATTCGACGGCGCGGGTTCGGCTTCACCCTGTTCGGGCTGTTCCTTGTAAGTCATGGAAGCTTAGCTATGGCGCGCTTTCCGTTCGGCAAGAGAAAAACGACCACACGAAAACGTTTATTCCGGGAAAGAGAGCCCGAAGCGCCGCGATATCGGCAACCGATAGATGCAAAAAAGGGCCGCGCAAAGCGACCCTTCCATGAGTTTTGGCCCGTAACTGGCCTGAAGCGAAGACGCTTCCGGAAGGCTTGATCAGAGCGAGGGCTGCCTCGCAACGCTCACAACCATTTCCATGCCTGATACGCGGACCGAAATCTCACTAGACATTGGATCACCTTCCTTTCGCTACGTTGACGATATGCCTAACGTAACTCAAATTTTGCTGAATTCAAGAGTGCAGAGGGCGAGACGCTTCACTCTTCGTGTCGCATTGAAACGCAAGGCTTCGTTCAACTTTTGCGTGAATTGATCGCGGCAGTTGGCAGCGAAAGCAGCGCCTGTCCCTGCCAGCGGGCAGGATCGGGGAAGATGGGCAACCTCGACCGTGGCGATCGGCCTCGCCGTCAACAAGGAGGTGAGCTATGTGGTTTCCACTTAGCATCACGTTTCGCATAAGAAAAACCCGGACTAGCTGGCAGCTTGAAGTCCGGGTAGCTTTTTAACAGCGAAATAAAGAGGGGTGGGCTGCAACCCGCCCCTCGCTCCAGGAATATAGGCCAAGCCGACATTTTCATCAAGCTACGCAGCGAGAGGCCAAAAAGCCGATTCGAAGCAGGCAGGTCACAAAAGAATAATGCTGCGACGCCGAAATGTGATCGGACGGCGTGTCAAGAATCTGTCACCTTCACCCATCAATCCTTGGTAAATTAAGAGTTTATTACCTATTCCGCACAAACAATCGTCCTTGATTTTGACATTCTCCCGCCGGACAGGAAGCAAGCGGGAATTGGAGCGAAAGACGCATGTGTCGCTGGGCAGCCTATCGTGGAGACCCCCTCTATCTGGAGGAGCTGGTGTCTTCGCCTGCCCACTCCCTCATCGAACAATCCCATTGCGCAACGCGCGCCAAGACGGCGACCAACGGCGACGGATTTGGCATTGCCTGGTATGGCGATCGGCCGGAGCCGGGCCGTTATCGCGACATCCTTCCGGCTTGGTCCGATTGCAATCTCAAGAGCTTGGCGCGGCAGATCCGTTCCCCGCTCTTTCTCGCCCACGTCCGCGCCGCAACCGGCGGCGGCACGCGGCGCGACAATTGCCATCCCTTCGTCTACGAGAACTGGTCTTTCCAGCACAACGGGCAGATTTCCAATTTTGACCGTTTGCGCCGGCCGATGGAAACGATGCTCGATGATCAGCTTTTCCACGCCCGCGGCGGCACGACCGATTCCGAACTCATGTTCCTGCTGGCGCTGCAATTCGGCCTTGCAACCAATCCGTTCGCCGCAATCGCGGAAACCATCGGTTTTGTCGAGGGCCTGTCGGTTCATCTGACCGGCTCGGCGCTGGTGCGCTTCACGGCCGCTTTTTCCGATGGCAAGTCGCTGCATGCGGTGCGCTACGCCACCGATCGCAAGGCGCCGACGCTTTACGCCTCGCCCGTCGGCATCGGTTATTGCCTCGTCTCCGAGCCGCTGAACGACGATATCGATGCCTGGACGGAAATTCCGGATGGCAGCGCCGTATTGATCGACGATATGGGCGTTCACATCACGCCCTTCCAGCCGGAAAAGCGCGCATCCTCCGCCGGACCGCAGACGCCCGTCACGATCCCTGCTTGAACTGTTCGGCAATCAAAGCTGCCAGACGCGCCGCCACTTCGTCCTTGTCGAGATCGGGCCATCGCTCCACGCCGTCATGGCGGATGAGTTTCACGCTGTTGCGCGTGCCGCCCATGATACCGGTTGCCGGCGAGACATCGTTGGCGACGATCATATCGGCACCCTTACGTTCCAGCTTCGCCCTGGCATTCGCCTCCACATCCTGCGTTTCGGCCGCAAAGCCGATGACGAGTTTCGGCCGCTGCGTGTGATGGCCGACGGTTTTCAGGATGTCGGGATTTTCCGTGAGCGCCAGCGTCGGAATGGATTCGCCCGGATGTTTCTTGATCTTCTGATCGGCGGCAGAGGCGACGCGCCAGTCGGCAACAGCCGCGACCATCACGGCGATATCGGCCGGAAGAGCTGAAAGCACTGCATCGCGCATTTCTTCCGCCCGCTCGACATGAACAACATGCATGCCCATCGGATCGGGGATCGAGACAGGCCCGGAAACGAGCGTGACGTCGGCCCCGAGGGCCGCGAGTGCTGCTGCGATGGCATGGCCTTGCCGGCCGGAGGACCGGTTGGCGATATAGCGTACGGGGTCGATCGGCTCATGCGTCGGACCCGACGTGACGACGGCCTTTCTGCCGGCGAGTGGCCTTGCACCGTCGTCCAGTCGCATTTCGGCGGCAGCGACGATCTCCAATGGCTCGGCCATGCGACCGGTGCCGGCCTCCTTGCCCTCGGCCATTTCCCCGGACATCGGGCCAACGAAACGGATGCCGTCGCCCCTCAATATCTCGACATTGCGCTTCGTCGCCGGATGCGCCCACATCTTCGGATTCATAGCAGGCGCTGCGAGCACCGGCCGATCGGTCGCGAGCAGTACGGTCGACGCAAGGTCGTCGGCCAAGCCATTGGCCATCTTGGCCAAGAGATCGGCCGTTGCCGGCGCAATGAGCACCAGATCGCAGTCGCGCGCCAGCCTGATATGGCCGACATCCTGCTCGTCCTGTCGGGAAAACAGGTCGGTGAAGACATGGTCTGCCGCCAGTGCGCCGACGGCAAGCGGCGTGATGAATTCCTGTGCCCCCGATGTCATGATCGGACGGACGGTGGCGCCGCGTTCGCGCAGTCGCCGGATGAGGTCGAGGCTCTTATAGGCCGCGATGCCCCCGGAAATGATGAGAAGGATGCGTTTTCCCGCGAGAACCATGGCCCGAACCCGTCGCCTGTTTTTATGCTCATGAACCTAAGCCTTTGGCGCACAATAGGCAATCGGCTCTGATGGTCAGCCGAGAATGTCGACACAGAAGTCGATGAAGGCACGCACCTTTGCCGGCACGTGATGGCGGGACGGGTAGAAGGCATAAAGCGGATAAAGCTCGTCCTTCCAGTCGGGGAAAAGGTCGACAAGCTCTCCGCGCTCCAGAAAATCCGCAATGCCAAGCGTGAAGACTTGGGCGATGCCGAGGCCCGCAAGACAGGTTCCCAACGTCGTCCCGGCGTCATTGACCAGGATGCGGCCGCGCGTCTCGACGGGGATGACCTTGCGCCCGCGCCGGAATTCCCATTCGAATGCGCGCCCGGTGCGCGGATCCTGATAATGGATACAGAGATGGTTCGCGACGTCGGCCGGCGTTTTCGGCCTGCCATAGCGCTCGATATAGGCGGGTGCTGCGACCGTGATCACGCGCGTTTCCAGAAGCAACCGGGCAATAAGCGAGGTCTGCGGCGGCTCGCCGAAGCGCAGGGCGACATCTATGCCGTCGGCTACGAGATCGCCGATCTCGTTGCGGGTCAAAATCTCGATCTGCAGCTCGGGATAGCGATCGAGGAAGGCGCCGAGGCGCGGCGCCAAGATGAGGCGAGAGAAATAGGGATCGACATTGATACGCAGGCGGCCACGCACGGATTGGGCGACGCCGGCCACCGTCGTGGCGGCCTCCTCGATGCCGCCGAGCAGCGGCACCATCTGCTCGTAGAAACGAGCCCCATCATCCGTCAGCCGCAGCGCTCGCGTCGTGCGGTCCAGCAGGCGCACGCCGATGCGCGCCTCCAGCCGCGAAACTGCCCGGCTGACCCCGGAGGGCGTGAGGCCAAGCACTTCCGCCGCCCGCACGAAGCTGCCGCCTTCCACTACGGCTGCCAGCACGCTGACGCCATTCAGTAATCGTCCGTCGAACATCGTTCCATCCATGATTTTCCGTCAGCAATCATGGAGGGGCGGTACATTTCAGTCAAAGTCTTTCGAATGCGGAAGGCCGCGGAGAAGCTCCGCAGCCTCGCTTCAGTCACCCCGGGGTTCGGATCTCGGCGAGTGCTCGTTCCGCCTCGATTACGTGCGCGTGATCGAGGCGCCGCCATCGACCAGCGATGCAGTACCGGTGACGAAGCTCGCATCGTCGGAGGCGAGGTAGAGGACCGAGCGGGCAAGCTCGTCGGGGCCAGCGACACGCTTCAGCGCATGCAGATTGGTGACGAAGCCCTGCTTGTCGGGGGTATCGTTCATCTCGCGATACATGTCCGTATCGACCGCGCCCGGCAGCACGGCATTGACGCGGACATTCCGCGAGCCGAATTCGGCAGCGAGTGCCTGGGTCAGACCGATCAGGCCGGACTTGCTGGCGGCATAGGCGGCAACGCCGGGGAAGGCAAAGCTGTAGCCCACAAAGGTCGACGTGAAGATCACCGAACCACCGCCATGCTTGACCATTTCACCGATCTGGTGCTTTGCCGCAAGGAACGAAGCGGTGAGGTTGATTGCCAATGTGTCGGCAAAGCCTGCCTCCGAAACCTCGGTGCTCGGGCCGGCTTCGCCCAGCGTACCGGCATTGTTGAAGGCGATGTCGAGTTTGCCGTAGCGCTCGACGGCGAGGGCGACCAGCGCCTTGTGATAATCTTCAGAACGCACATCGCCGGCGAGTGCGGCAGCTTCGCCGCCCGCGGCTTTGATTTCCCCGACAAGGCTTTCCAATTCCGGCTGGCGACGGGCGCCGACGATAACCTTGGCGCCTTCGGCAGCAAAGAGTTTCGCTGTAGCGCGCCCGATGCCCGAGCTTGCACCGGTGACGATTGCGACTTTTCCATTCAAGCGGTTCATTGTTCCATCTCCTGTGTGAGGACGTGTCTGTTGTTCCGTCCGATGCAAAGAGAATGGTGTTTTTCGATCGTTCGGATTAGTCTTTAAATCATGGAATTCGAATTCGGGATTGCCGAACGATGCTCAAGATTGAAGGAATCGCTGCTTTTGTGGCCATAGCCGAAGCGGGATCGATCAGCGAAGCGGCGCGCCGGCTGCGTCTATCGAAATCCGTCGTGAGCGAGCGGTTGGCGGAGATGGAGAAGACGCTCGGCGCCACGCTGCTGCATCGCACGACCCGCAAGCTGACGTTGACGGAAGACGGTGCCGCCTTCCTTGAGCGCGCCTCGCGGATCGTGCACGAGGTGCGGGAGGCAGCGGCCGATCTCGCCGAACGGCGTGGCACATTGGCGGGCCCCTTGCGCATCGCCGCCCCCGTCACCTTCGGCCGCATGCATCTCGGTCCGGCGCTCTATCCTTTCCTGGGCGATCACCCCGAAATCGAACTGACACTCGATCTCGACGACCGTCGTGTCGATGCCTCCTCGGACGGTTATGACGCCATCATCCGTCACGGGCCGATTGCCGATTCACGCCTCGTTGCCTGGAAACTCGCCCCCAGCCGCCGGCTTCTCGTGGCATCGCCGGACTATCTCGCCCGCAATGGCTCACCGACTTCGCTGGCGGACCTCGGCGATCACCGGGGGATTTTCTACACCAACCGCGGTGTGGCCGATTGGCGCTTCCAGGGGCCGGAGGGTCCAGTGGTCATCAGGGGCAAGCTGGCGCTCGGCATCAACAATGGCGACGTGTCTCGCGATGCGGCGATCGCCGGTCTCGGCATCGCGCTGCTGCCGACCTTCATCGCCGGCCCGGCGATCAAGCAGGGGCTGCTCGTCGAAATCGATGTTGGCTACAGGCCGGAGGGCGAATTCATCTTCATGGCACATCCGGAGGGGCGCAATCCCTCGGCAAAGCTGCGCGCCATCGCCGATCATCTGAAGAAGACATTCGGCAATCCGCCCTATTGGGATCCTATTGGATAGTCAGCCGATCAGGCTCATCAGATTGGCCGCAACCGGCGAGCGCTGCGCCTTGAGGATGGTGAGCCCAAGGCGCGCCACCAGTGGCGGCCCGTCGATCGGGCGATAGGCGACGCCGTCGAGCTTGATCTGCGCGATCGAGGCGGGAACGATGGAGACCCCGAGATTGGCGGCGACGAGATTGACGACGGAAGGGATCTGCGGCGCTTCCTGCGTCACCACCAGTTCGAAACCGGCATCGCGGCAGGCGGCGACGATATCGTCATAGAGGCTCAGTCCCACCATGCGCGGGAAGAGGATGAAGGGCTCGTTTGCCAGCGCGGCGACCTGCACGCGGTCCTTGCCTGCAAGAGGATGATGGGCAGGCAGCGCGATCACCATCGGCTCGTCGGCGAAGCGCTTGAGCCGGACGTCGTGCGGATCTTCCAGGCCGGGTCGAATGAAGGCGGCGTCGATTTCGCCGCGCATCAGCCGGTCCATCAGCGCATTGGTGTTCATCTCTGTCAGCGACAGGCGCACCGCCGGCCAGCGGTTGCGGAATTCGCGAATAGTGGCACTGACGATCGTGTTGAAGGCCGAGGATGCGGTGAAGCCGAGCGACAGGCGGCCGATCTCGCCGCGATTGGCGCGCTGGGCGGCGAGCTTTGCCTTTTCCGCTGCATCCACGGCGGCCTTCGCTTCGGCAAGGAAGGCCTCGCCTGCCGCCGTCAGTTCCGCCCCGTGCGGAACACGATGGAAGAGCGCTGCGCCCACCTCGTTTTCGAGATCGCGGATCTGTTGGCTGAGCGGCGGCTGTCCAATGCCGAGTTTGGCGGCTGCGCGGGTGAAATTCCCTTCCTCCGCCAGCGCCAGAAAATAGCGGATATGACGTAGCTCCATCGCTATCTCCAAAACATATTGAAATCGTCTGTTCCATATATTGGACTAATGAAGTCGGCCTGACTAGATTTGCGGGCAAGAAAGGTTGTGTGCCTCATGTCCCGCGCCGTGCAACAGCAAGAACTCACCGTCTTAGAAGCCTCCTCTCGCCCCGAATTGACGCTCGTCGAAACCGAGCCGAAGCTCGAGATTCGCCAATTCCTGACGCGGGGTACGCCCGCGTTCAAGCGAGCGACCATTGGGCTGTTCCTCTCCGGTTTTGCGACCTTTTCGCTGCTTTATTGCGTGCAGCCGCTGATGCCGATCTTTTCCGAGGATTTTGGCGTGACGCCGGCTGCGAGTTCGCTGTCGCTGTCTCTCTCGACCGGCTTCCTCGCCTTCGCGATCTTCTGCGCCGCCGCCGTTTCCGAAAATCTCGGCCGACGCAGCCTGATGTTCTTTTCGCTGCTGGGTGCCGCCCTGTGCACGATCGCCTGCGCAATTGCGCCGAACTGGCAGATGCTGTTGATCTTTCGCGCACTGGAAGGTTTCCTGCTCGGCGGCGTGCCTGCGGTCGCCATGACCTATCTGGCGGAAGAGATCGATCCGCGCGGCCTTGGCGGCGCCATGGGACTCTATATCGCCGGCAACGCCTTCGGCGGCATGGCCGGCCGTGTCGTGACGGGCACGATCGCCGAATTCTTCACCTGGCGTCCGGCGCTTGCCGCCGTCGGCGTGCTCGGGCTGATGGCTGCCACCGGTTTCCTGCTTTTGCTGCCGCCGTCGCGCAATTTCACGCCGCGCAAGGGGTTTGACATCGCTTTCCATGTCAGGGCCTGGGCGGGGCATTTCCGCAATCCGGCGTTGCCATTGCTCTTTGCCATTGGTTTCCTGGTCATGGGCTCCTTCGTTACGGTCTATAACTATGCCGGATTCCGGCTGGTGGCCGATCCCTATGATCTCAGCCAGACCGAACTTGGCCTGATCTTCACCGCCTATCTCTTTGGTATCGTCGCCTCCTGGGTGGCGGGTCTCCTTGGCGACCGCATCGGTCATTTCGTCGTGCTGCCCGCCGGCGTGTTGGTTGCCGCCCTTGGCGCGGCGATTACGCTCGCTACGCCGCTGCCCTTGGTCATTCTCGGCATCGTCTTGGTGACGATCGGGTTCTTCGTCACCCATTCTGTCGCGAGCGCACTGGTCGGGCGCTTGGCCCGCGGAGCCAAGGGCCATGCCTCGTCGCTCTATCTGCTGGCCTATTATCTCGGCTCCAGCATCGCCGGTTCCGTCGGCGGTTATTTCTGGCATGCTGACGGCTGGTCCGCTGTGGTTGCCTTCATCCTCGCCATGCTGGCCATCTGCCTTGTGGCCGCGTTCGGAGTGGCTAGGCTGGCGCACCGCTGAGCAATAGGATTGGAGGCTTGCGATGATCTGCATCGACCATCTCGATCATCTGGTGCTGACGGTCGCGAGCATCGAGGAAAGCTGTGCGTTCTACGCCCGTGTCCTCGGTATGGGCATCGAAACCTTCGGGGAGGGCCGCAAAGCACTGACCTTCGGTAATCAGAAGATCAACCTGCATCGCGCCGGGCATGAATTCGAGCCGAAGGCCGATCGGCCGACACCGGGCTCGGCCGATCTTTGCTTCATCAGCAAGACGCCGCTGGAGGACATCATCGCTCATCTGGGAGCCGAGGGTGTCGCGATCGAGGAAGGCCCCGTCCGCAGGACCGGCGCGACGGGCCCCATTCTCTCGGTCTATTTCCGCGATCCGGATAGCAACCTGATCGAAGTGTCCAATACGCTCTTTTGAGATCGTCGGCTGACGGATCTCCCTCCCCAGGCTGTCTCCAAACGCAGCCGCTTGACTTCCAGATTGTCGACCTATACTAAACCAATAAGTTAATTAACTTTCTGGTTTAATATTTCATATGGATACCTTGAGCATGACCCTGTCAGCCCTTGCCGATCCGACCCGCCGGGCGATCCTGGCGCGGCTGGCAACTGGCGAGGCGTCCGTCTCCGAGCTGGCTGAACCTTTCGATATGTCGCTGGTCGCCGTGTCCAAGCACCTGAAGGTGCTGGAGAAAGCCGGTCTGATCTCGAAGGGCAGGGAGGCGCAGTGGCGGCCCTGCCGGCTGGAGCCCAGGCCGCTCCGGCAGGTGGATGACTGGCTGGAGAGTTACAGGCAGTTCTGGAACGATAATCTCGATCGTCTGGAAGCCTACGCGGCGCTGTTGCAAAGGGGAGGCGTGGATGACCCCAGCCAATGACGGCGGCAGCGGACGCCCGCTGCGCGAGATCGTGCTGACCCGCGACATTGCCGCGCCACGAACCTTGCTGTTTCGCCTCTGGACGGAGCCGGAACATTTGATGCGCTGGTGGGGGCCGCAGAACATGACGGCGCCATCCGTTTCCGTCGATCTAAGGGAAGGAGGCGCCTGGCGGCACTGCATTCTGACGCCGGAGGGCAGGGAATATTGGAGCCATGGGCGCTATCTGGAGATTGTCCCGCCCGAGCGTCTCGTCTTCACCTTCGCCTGGGAAAATCAGGACGGCAAGCCCGGCCATCCGATGCAGGTTAGCGTGGAATTCCATGAGCTTGGCGAGAAGACGCGTCTCGTTTTCCGCAAGGCCGAGCTGCCTGACGACACCGAACTGAAGCTGCAGACCGGCGGCTGGGAACAGGCGCTCGACAAATATGTCGCCTATGCAGAAGCCACCTCAGGGGAAGGATGAGAGTGATGAAGAAGACCTACCATGGAAGCTGCCATTGCGGCGCCGTCAGCTACGAAGCGGATCTCGACTTGCAGGGCGGCACGTTCAAATGCAACTGCTCGATCTGCAAGAAGAAGCGCAATTGGCTGGCAGTTGCCACGCCCGCCGATTTCCGCCTGACCTCCGGCGAAGACAGTATCGGCGAATACCAGTTGGCCCACGCATCCTGCATCACCTGTTCTGCAAGACTTGCGGCATCAGCTCTTTCAACTGGGGTGAAAACCCGGCACTCGGCGGTAAGTTCTATGCCATCAGCATAAGCTGCCTGGACGATACCACCGACGCGGAACTCGCCTCGCTTCCCGTCGGCTATTTCGACGGCCGCGACGATCGCTTCGATCGCGCGCCGGAGGAAACGCGCTATCTTTAGCTACTCGGCAAGGACTCCCAGTCTTCGAAACGTAGCTTGTGAACGCGCTCAAATTCCCTGACGTTGCGCGTTATCAGGATCAGATCGCGGGCGACTGCCTGACCCGCGATCAAAACGTCATAGGCACCGATTGGCGTGCCGAGCGAAGCCAAGTTGGCACGAATTTCGCCCGCCACGCGGGCATCTTCCCTATCGAAATCCAGTGTCTCGAATTGCAAAGCATCGACACGCACAAGATTGTCTGCAACACGCTGCCCCTTATAGGCACCATAAAACAATTCGTGCGCGACGATGGCCGAGATGGCGAAATCCTGCGGCTTGTGTCTGCGAAGCTCGCTCACGAAGCCGGTATGCCCTTTCATCAGAGCGATGACAGCATTGCTATCGAGCAAATACTTCACTTGAAGATATCCAGTTCGGGGCGCTGCTGCTCGGCAGGCTGTTCGGTCGCCGCCTCTTCAAAATCGTGGTCGACCGGCCCTGTAACGGATTCCAGCCAATCCCAATCTTCGGCGATCGGCTCCAGAATGATTGCTTTTCCCTGCCGCCGGATGCGCACTTCTTCGCCGTCGAGACGAAATTCCTTTGGCAAACGTACGGCCTGCGAGCGGCCGGACCAGAAGATTTTTGCGGTGTCCATGCCATAGCTCCGTTGAGATATGACATTGATATATAGCAATTGGAGCGCGATTTCAATTCGAAGCGTTACGATCCCGTCTTCGTCGCCAGCCAGATGACATGCCGCGCGCCGTTCTTGCCATTGGCGCGCGTATTGACCACCTCGGCAGCGAAACCGCTGTCGTTGAGCCGTCTCGTGAAATCTCGGTCTGGTCCCGATGACCAGACCGCCAGTACGCCGCCCGGGCGCAATGCGTCGCGCGCCGCCTTTAGGCCTCTATAATCATAGAGACCGTCATTGGCTTCGGACGTGATGCCATCCGGGCCATTGTCGACGTCGAGCAGAATGGCGTCATAAGTTGCCTTGCTGGCTCGGATGAGCGGACGCACATCGCCCTCGTGAATGGTGACGCGCGGGTCGTCGAGGCAGCCGTCAAAGACCGTTGTCATCGGCCCGCGGGCCCAGGTCACGACAGCCGGAACCAGTTCCGCAACCGTGACCTTGCCGTCCGCACCGAGTTCGCCGAGCGCTGCGCGCAAGGTAAAGCCCATGCCGAGCCCGCCGATCAGTATGTGCGGCGCCTTCCGGCCCTTGATCTTCTCGCAGGAAAGCGTGGCGAGCGCACGCTCCGAGCCGCTCAAGCGGCTGTTCATCAGCTCGTTGGTGCCGAGCATGATGGAAAATTCCTGGCCGCGCTGCTTCAAGCGCAGCTCGCCGCCACCGGGGATTTTCGCAGTGTCGAGCAAGGTCCAGGGGATCACGGGCAACTCTCCAAAGCAATTCCAGGAAAAATGCGTAGCGGCTTTCCGCCCGGAATTGCGGTAAAATAGGTCGTTTCGAATTGCGCGGGACCATAGTCTCTTGAAGCTGGTAAGAACAGATGTGCTTATCCGAGACGGATATAGGGCACATCCTTTTTCGCAACTTCGTCCAGCGCTTCCTCATAGCCGGCATCGGCATAGCGCATGACGCCAAGTGCGGTGTCGTTGGTCAGCGCGTGGTCGAGCCGTTCGTCGGCGGCAGGCGTGCCGTCGGCAACCACGGTGACGCCGCAGCTCGTCATATAACCGGCATAGCCGCCGCCGCCGGAATGGACGACGACGAGATCAGCCATCGACGAGCAGAGCATCATGGCGTCGATCAGCGGCCAGTCGGCAATGGCGTCGGAGCCGTCCTTCATGCGCTCGGTCATGATGTTCGGATGCGCCATGGCGCCGGCATCGAGGTGGTCGCGCGAAAACGCGATCGGCCCCTTAAGCTCGCCGCTTGCCACAAGCTCGTTGACGCGGCGGGCAAGCGCTGTGCGCTCGCCATGCCCAAGCCATGCGATACGCGCCGGCAGCCCTTCGAAAGGCACATGCTGGCGGGCGAGGCGGATCCAGTTGGTGATGATCTTGTTGTCCGGGAACATTTCCAAGAGCAGATCGTCGATGCGGGCGATATCGCTTTCCTCGCCGGAAAGCGCCATCCAGCGGAACGGGCCGATGGCGCGGCAGAAGAGCGGCCGCAGATAGGCTTCGGTGAAGATCGGGATATCGAAGGCATTGGCGACGCCGCCTTCCTTCGCCTGAGTCCGGATCAGGTTGCCGTTGTCGAAGACTTCGGAGCCTTGTCTCTGGAAGTCCAGCATGGCCTTCACATGCTCGACGATCGAAGCGCGGCTCGCTGCCATGAGCTGGCCCTGGCCGTCGTCGCGCAAATCCTTGACTTGGTTCAGGCTCATACCCTTCGGAACATAGCCGTAGACGAGATCGTGGGCCGAAGTCTGGTCGGTGACGATGTCGGGCACGATGCCGCGCCGGGCAATCTCGGGATAAATCTCGGCCGCATTGCCAACAAGGCCGACGGAAAGCGCGCGCTTCTCCTTGACGGCGGCGTCGATCATCGCCAGCGCGGAATCGAGATCGGGCGCGATTTCCTGCAGATAACCGATGTCCTGGCGCTTCCTAGCACGCTCCGCATCGATATCGACGCAGAGGATCGCGGCACCCGCCATGCGGCCGGCGAGCGGCTGCGCGCCGCCCATGCCGCCGAGGCCGGCGGTCAAGACGAAGCGGCCGAAGAGGTCGCCGCCGAACCGGCGCTCGGCGATGCGCATGAAGATTTCATAGGTGCCCTGGATGACGCCCTGGCTGCCGATATATTGCCAGGCGCCGGCTGTCAGACCTCCCCAGCAGATCAAGCCCTTGCGCTGCAGCTCATAGAACACCTCGGCCTTCGCCCATTGCCCGACGATATTGCAGTTCGCCATGATGACGAGCGGCGCCTTGTCATGCGTGCGGATGAGGCCGATCGGCTTGCCGGACTGAATGAGCAGGGTCTGGTTCTCATCCATTTGGGTCAGCGCCTTCACGATGCCCTTGTGCGCCGCCCAGTTGCGGGCTGCCTTGCCGAGGGCTGCGTAGACGACGAGATTATCCGGATCTTCGCCGACCGAGAGCACGTTTTCCAGCAAACGCAGCAGGGCCTCCTGCCGCCAGCCTTTGGCACGCAGCTCCGGGCCGCCCGGTATAGGGAATTTCGGGTGACGTGGATTGGCTTTTGGCATGGATTTCCCTTCCCTATTTTCGTTGTTGTTTCGGCGGCCCGGCTATTTCGGCGGCAGGCCTTCGACGAAATTCAGCGCGGCTAGAAGCAGCCGCTTGCGCAGCATGTCGTTGCCATAGGCCTCCGGCCCGGCGCGCACCCATCCCTGCATTTCGCGGCTGCCTGACAGCATGGGTTTGATATCAGGCTGCTCCAGCGCCCAGGCATCGTTGCCCTTGCCGAGGCGGATCAGCATCCCGTCTTCACGGGCGCCGCAAAGCAGGTGACCGTTGAGCAGAAAGGCCCAGCCGCCGAACATCCCTTTTTCGCTGAGCCCGGGCCGTTGTCCGAGCTCCTCTTTCAGCAATTCTTCGAGACCGGCGTCACGCGCCATCTGCGCCTCCCGCGCTTTTCAACCCCTCTTGCCGGCCAGAGCGTATTTCGCGATCTCGATCCCCATGGCCTTTTCGACAGGGGGATAGACGGTCGGATCGAGCACGCTGGCGGACAGCGGAATGATATCCATTGGCACATGCAGGATAAAAACCTTCATGCCCTCGTGTAACTGGCCGACGCTCAAGGGTTCGCCTTCCGGCGATAGCGTCGTGATGACGGAGGGGAAGGTCGCTAGGCGCTTACCATTGGCATCCTCGACGGCCATGTATTCGTTCATCACATGCATGATGACGGCCTTGTCGCCGCTACCGACCGTGACCGTGCCGATGTCGAAGGCTTCCTTCGTATAGACGACATCCTTCTTGGTGATCGTGCCTTCGGCCAGGATATGTCCGCCGGTGGTCTTGCAAATGGCATCGATGACGGCGCTGCCGCTCTTCTTTTCTGCCTCGATGATCGCTTCGCCGAGCGAGAGCGCCATGGAGATGCCGCCAAGGGCCGCATGCGTGCGGACATAGGAGGCCCGCAGCGGATTGCGGCAGGAGGCGATGAAGCCGCCGGACTGGTCGGACGCCGCGCGCAGGATCGGCGAGATCTTCGCCGTCGCGCCCTTCACCACCAGCTCGATATAGCGGTTCTCGGCGCGATTGCCGCCGACGGCTGTCTGGATCATCTGCTCGGGCGAACCCGCCATGCCGATCGAGCCCATGTCGCCGGTCGGATGGGCGCGGATGTCGCCGACCGCGTCCACGACCGTCGTTCCGAGAATGGCCGAGGGCAGCCAGCCGTTCAGCGTCGAGGATTTGCCGTTTTGGCCGATGATCAGGCCGGAAAGCTTCTCGCCAAGCTCGTCCTGCAGGAGCTGCACGGCCTTGACGTAATCGATACCCTGCATTTCCCAGGGGGTCGTGGAGGCCGGCGCGCCGATGGCGGCGGCTGTGGCGATCCAGTCGTCGTCATCAAGTTCGTCGATCGAGACCAGCTCGGGCTTGCCGACATTGACGGCCGCATAGCCGAGCATGCGACCGTGATCGGCCCAGCCGCCGCCGCCGGCTGCATAAACCGAACCGCCCTTGACGGCCGCTTCCACATCCTTGGCAACGAGTACGCGTCCCATCGGCTACTCCCGGTTCTGTTTGAGGTTCTTGTCCATGTCGCGCACCGCTTCGAAAAGAACGGCGGCGCCCATGGCGATATCGTCATTCTCGGCCCATTCCTCGGCGCAATGGCTGCGGCCTTCCTTGCAGGGCACGAAGATCATGGCGGCTGGGGCGACCTTGGCGATCCAGGCCGTGTCGTGGCCGGCGCCAGACGCCATGCGGCGATGCTTTGCGCCGACTGTGTCGCAGGCGCGCTCGAGCGTTTCGAGCAGAGCGGGAGCACCCGGCGTTGGAAAATTGTCGGAGACGCGGACGGGTGGCTTGATCGTCACTCCGTAAGCCGTAGCTATCTCTTGAACGGCACCATCGATCCAAGCCAGGAACTCTTCCATGTCGCTGCGAATTTCGGCGCGGCCGTCGATCAGCAGCACCACCTTGGAAGGCACCACATTGGCGGCATTCGGCTCGATGCGGAATTCGCCGACGGTCGCGGCGAAATGGCCCGGCGTCTTTGCCTGCTCGACCGCGCGCTGGCGGATATCGAGCACGAGCTGCGAGGCGGCCACCAGCGCATCCGCGCGGCGATCCATCGGCGTCGTGCCGGCATGGTCGGCGCGGCCTTCCACGGTGATTTCGATGCGGGTGATGCCGGCGATCGCGGTGACGATGCCGATATCCTTGTTCTCGGCCTCCAGCACGGGACCCTGCTCGATATGCAGCTCCAGGAAACCGGCGAGATCCGGGCGCTTCTGTGCGAGCAGCACGGAGGGATCGCCACCGACTTCAGCAATGCCCTGAGAAAGCGTGCGGTTACCGCTGGTACGTGTGAGCCATGCCTCGGGGATCTGCCCAGTCATGCCACGGCTGCCGATGCAGGAGACGCCGAAGATGCTGACTTCCTCAGCCAGGAAATCGACAATCTCCAGATCATGATCGAGCTCGATATCGCGATCCTTCAACGAGTGCGCGACCTCGAGCGCGGCAATCGTACCCGCGATGCCGTCGAAACGGCCGCCATCGGGAACGGTATCGGAATGCGAGCCGACGAGGATCGTGCCGAGACCGGGCTTTGTGCCTGCGCGCCTGCCGATCAGGTTGCCGCCGGCATCGATGCGGGTTTCCAGCCCGGCGGCTTTCATCCGCGCCTCAATGTAAGCACGACCTTCCAGAAACAGCGGCGAGAAGGCGCGGCGCGTCCAAGGGTGATCGGGTTCGGTGATCCCTGCCAGCGCATCGATATCTTCGGCGATGCGGTCGGCGTTGACGGGCAGGTTGTGGCGTTTCGGTTGGTTCATCAGGCAGTCTCTCCGGCGATAATCTGGCGAGGAAGCGGGCGGACAAATCTGCCGCTGCCGGGCTCAGCCAGCACTTTGTTTCCATCGGCAATTTGCTTGCCTCTGAGATAGGTGGCGGATACCGTCCAAGGCAGACGGATGCCGTTATAGGGGCTCCAGCCGACGACATTGTTGCCGCTCGAAGCGGCGTCGTAGACGGTTTCGCGCGGTTCCAGCACGACGATGTCGGCATCCTTGCCGGGCGTCAGCGCGCCCTTGATATGGTCGAGACGGAAATGCCTGGCGGGATTTTCCGCCATCAGCTTCGCCGCCCAAGTGAGTGGCACGCCACGCTCCAACGCGCCCTTGACGAAAAGCGGCACCATGACTTCAAGGCCTGGAACGCCTGACGCATTCGCCAGCATATCCGGATTGGTCTTGCGGTTCTCCGACCAGCTCACATGGTCCGTCGAGACGAGCCAGACATTGCCTTCTGCCACCTTGCGCCACAAGGTTTCCACCTCGGCGCGTGGGCGGATCGGCGGATTGATCTTCGCCTTGCCGCCAAGGCGCTTCACGTCGTTTTCCTCGTCCAGCGTCAGATAGTGGATGCAACATTCTACCGTCGCCTCGAAGCCGTCGCGGCGGTAAGCGCGGGCAATATCGTAGCCGCGGCCGAGCGAGCAATGCACCACATGCGCCGGGCAGCCGGTGTGGGCGCCTGTCTCGAAGATCGTATGCATGGCGAGCAATTCAGTGATCGGCGGCCGTGACAGGCCGTGGGCGCGGTAATCGGTGATGCCGCTTGCCTTGATCTGCTCCATATAGGTCCGAACCGCTTCATCGTCCTCGTTATGCACGCCGGCCGTCACTCCCGTCGGTGCAATCGCTGCAAAGCAGGCGTCGAGCAGGGCGGGCGGAATGCGCGGGAAGCGCTTGGGGTCCGTGCCGAATGTCGAGAATTTGAAGGCGGCGACACCGGCCTCCACCATTTCGCGGATGCGTGCGGCACCTTCCTCCGGGTCGACCGTGCCGTAAAGCGCGAAGTCGACGCGGGCCTGCGGAGAGGCATAGTCGATCTTCTTCTTCACCGCCGTCGCCGAACAGACCAGATTGCCTTCATCATAGGGCATGTCGACGATGGTGGTGACGCCGCCAGCCGCGGCCGAGCGCGTCGACCAGATGAAATCCTCCTGATCCTTCTGGGAGAGCGAATGCACCTGCGCGTCGATCGCGCCGGGCAGGATCAGTGCTTTTCCGAGCAGATGCCTTTCACGCGCCGCGGGTGGGACGCCTATGCCGATCTCAGCGATCTTGCCGTCGCGCACGGCGACATAACCCTCTTCCACGATACGCTCGGGCAGAACCACGGTGCCTTGCAGAACGAGATCGAAGTCAGCCATATCCAGTCTCCCCGTTCACCGGTTTGTTCAGATCACGACGGTGTCGCGATAAAGCCTCTCTTCGACCCGCTCCAGCGAGCCAAGGGCAAAGAAGTCATCATAGGCGAGGATCGGCGCCTGGGCGATCATTTCGGACACGAAGGCCTCTGAACCCAATTCCTCTTCGATCGCTTCCACTTCAGCCGACAGCGGCCGGTCGACGACATAGAAGTCGGCATGTTTGCGTACGACGTCGTAAAGCATGCGGGCCACGCCTTCCGGCTTGTCGCCGAGAATGTCGATCGCCTGCGCCGAGAGCAGGGCTTCCAGTGCTGCAAGGCGCTTCAACGCCCGCATCTGCCGCTCAAAACGTTCGATGACCAGCGGCAGGAAAGCGGCTTCGTCCTCCATGCCGGCGGCAACCACCAGCGACTGCGCCGATACCGGATTGGACATGGACAGCACCCGCGAAAAGATCTCGCCGGCAAGCTTGATGATCGGGCCGAAGCCGGTAGCGATTTTGCCTTCCGGCACCAGATTGACCGGCAGGCCGCGCCGCTGGCCATTGCCGAGCAGGACGCAGCGGTTGAAGGCATTGCGCGCCGCATGCGCCATGCAGATGACCGCAGCTTCGAGCAGGATCGTTACATCAAGGGGCAAGGAACCACCCGACGTCATGACGCGACCGTCGACGATGACGGGATTGTCGTCAGAGCGGCCGGTCGCGGCTAGGATCTTGTGACCGGCGGACAGGAGATTTTCGATCACCGCGCCGAAGACCTGACCGATCATGCGCAGGCTCAAGGGGTCCTGCACATGCGTTGCGACGGGCCAAGGCCATTCTTCGGAGGCGTTGCAGAGCCAGGAGCCGATCAGCGCTTCGCGCGCCGTGCCGACATGGCGCACCGAATGCCAGGGATCACGCGAGGCACCAAGCGCGCCGGCCGCCATCATGCCGGTTGCGAGCAGCACGCGGATCGAGGAGGCGGCATTGCGGGTCGTCTCGGCCGCCGCCGCGAAACTGACGGCGTTGACGCTGAGCGAGGCCAGGCTGTCGCGCGGCAGCATTCTCACCGGCCTGATGCCGGCCGCGGCAAAGGCGTCGGCTGCCTGCATGCGCCGGCCGTGATAGACGGCTTCGCCGACCCCGGTCAGCACCGCGCCGATCTGGCCCATGAGGCCGATATCGGCGCAGCCGATCGAGCCGGTGCGCCGCACGACGGGAATGACATCCGCGTTCAGAAGCTGGAGATAGGCGTCGATCAGTTCCGGCGAGCAGCCAACCCGGCCGGTCAGCGCGGTATTGACCCGGATCGCCATGGCATTGCGCACGACGGACATGGAAAAAGGCGCGCCGGTGCCGAAATGATGGGCGCGCACGAGGCCGAGGTTGAAGGTGTCGAGGTCTTCCGGAGACCACTCCACATCCTTCATCGCTCCGACGCCGGTGGTCGAGCCATAAACGGGCATGCCTGACTCGATCGTGCTTTCGAGGACTTCGCGCGCCGCGCGCACGCGCACCAGGCCGCTTTCCGATGCCGTGGGCATCACGACGCCTGCGCCGATCCGCACCAGATCGCTGAAGCCCAAGGGCTGTCCGGTGAGTTCGATGCTGGCTTTCTGACGCTCCATCTCTGCTGTTCTCCTTTCCTGCAAGGCTATGCGAGCATCATCGATAATGGGATATCCCAAATGGCGAACACCTGTTGCGCCGTGCATACAAAAGCCCGCGCAAGACCTGCCGCAGCACCTTCAATGACCCATCACGACCGAAAGGGGGAGGCATCCATTTCTATGAAACGGCGTGGCCTTAGAAATAGGTCAGCTCAAATGCCATGCAATGTAAAGCAGCGTGAGCGCGATGATCCAGAGCGCCAGGCGCCCGTAACGGCTGTGCTTCGCTTCGGCCTTGCCGATCGCCTCCGCCGTCTGCGGGTCGAAGCGCAGACCGTTTTCGCTCATGGCGAGGAGTTCATGGTGGAATTTCTCGGTCTTGGCGGCGATTTCGGGGGCCGCTTCAGCGAGTTTCACGGCCGCTTTCAAACCGTCCTTCAAGTCGGTTACGATACGCTTGGGTCCGAGATTGGTACGGATCCAGTCACCGACAACCGGTTCCGAAGCCTTCCACATGTTGAAGCGCGGATTGAGCATGCGCGACACGCCCTCGACCACGACCATGGTCTTCTGCAGCATGACCAGTTCCGGCCGCGTCTCCATATCGAAAAGTTCAGTCACTTCGAAGAGCAGCGTCAGCAGTTTGCCCATGGAGATCGTTTCGGCCGGCTGGCCGTGGATCGGCTCGCCGATGGCGCGGATTGCCTGCGCAAAACTTTCGGTATTGTGATGCCCCGGCACGTAACCGGCCTCGAAATGCACCTCGGCGACGCGGATATAATCGCGCGTGATGAAGCCATAGAGGATTTCGGCAAGGAAGCGGCGCTCCTTTTTGCCGAGCCGTCCGACGATGCCCATGTCGACGGCAACGATCTGCCCCTGGGCGTCGACGAAGAGATTGCCGGGATGCATGTCGGCATGGAAGAAGCCGTCGCGCAGCGTATGCCGCAGGAAGGATTGGATCAGCGTGTCGGCGAGCAGATTGAGGTTGTGGCCGGCGGCCTTCAGCCCCTCGACATCGGACATCTTGACGCCGTCGATCCATTCCATAGTGATGACGTCGCGGCCGGTGCGTTCCCAATCGACCTTGGGGACGCGGAAGCCTGGATCCTTCTCGGTGTTTTCGGCGATCTCGGAAAGTGCCGCCGCCTCGAGCCGCAGATCCATCTCGACCTTGGTTGTCTGCTCCAGCGTTCGCGTCACTTCGACGGGCCTCAAGCGGCGGCTCGACGGCATAAAGCGTTCTTGCAGACCGGCTACAAGATACATCGCCTTGATGTCATTGACGAAACGCTGGCGCACGCCGGGCCGGACCACCTTGACGGCAACGCGCTTGCGGCCTTCCGCCGTCTGCACTTCCGCTGGATGTACCTGGGCAATCGACGCGGCGGCAATCGGTTCGTCAAAGCTTACATAGAGGTCATCGATCGGACGGCCGAGTGAACCCTCGATCGCGGCCCTTGCCGCCGCATTCGGGAAGAAAGCCATGCGGTCCTGCAATTGCGACAGGTCGTTGGCCATGTCGACGCCGACGACATCGGGGCGCGTCGCCAGGAACTGGCCGATCTTCACATAGGAAGGCCCGAGACGCTCGACGGCCTTGGCCAGGCGGTCGCTGCGCGCCTGGGTCTTGGCGCGTTTGCGGGCAAAAATGCTGACGAAGGATTTCGCGAGGCTGACGGAGGGCGGCAATCCCTCGGACGGCAGCGCGATGACCACGCCTTCGCGCACCATCACCCAGCCGACCCTGATGAGGCCGAAATATGCGTTGAAAGCACTCATCGGGTCTCAAGGTCTCGCTTGATGCTGGCCGAAACCCGCGTCACATTTTTCGGAACCATGCGTCAGAGCTTCCAGCCGGAGTGCAGGGCGGCGATGCCGCCGGTATAATTGGTAAAGCTCACGCGCGAAAAGCCGGCCTCGCGGATCATCGTCGCGAAATCCTGCTGGTTCGGAAATTTGCGGATTGATTCCACCAGGTACTGATAGGGTTCGGCATCGCCGGTGATCGCCTTGCCGAACTGCGGAATGGCGTTGAAGGACCAAGCATCGTAGACACGGTCGAGCAGCGGCAGGTCGACTTCGGAAAATTCCAGCACCAGCAGCCGGCCGCCCCGCTTCAGCACGCGATAGGCTTCCTTCAGCGCCACATCGATACGCGGCACGTTGCGGATGCCGAAGGCGATCGTATAGGCGTCGAAGGAATTGGCCTCGAATGGCAGTTCCTCGGCATTGGCCTCGACAAAGGTGAGATTATCGGTGAGCTTCTTCTTCGCAGCGCGTTCCGCGCCGACACCCAGCATCGAGCCGTTGATGTCGAGCACGGTCGCATGCGCCAGCCGGTTCGAGGCCTCGACGATACGGAAGGCGATGTCGCCCGTACCGCCGGCGACGTCGAGGACCTTGTAGCCAGCGTCCTTGCGCGGATTGAGCGCGGCGATCATCGCATCCTTCCAAGCCCGGTGCAGGCCCATGGACATGACGTCATTCATGATGTCGTAGCGCTTGGCGACCTTGTGGAACACGTCATTGACGAGACCCTGCTTCTCGCCATCGGCGACTTCGCGGAAGCCATAGGATGTTTCCATACCGCCATCGGCGGAGGTGCGGCTTTCTGCCATCAGCTCAACTCCGTTACACCACAGCACCGCGGGTCACATGTGACGCGCTAAGGTCGCTGTAACACTATAAATCTGCTGCATAATTTTATCCTTAAATCGATACCGACCTAAGGAATTATGCAGTAATCAGCGACGGACCATAGCGAAATTGCGTTTGCCACGCTATCTCATCAGCTAGGACACCAGCCGCAATGCCTTGGGCTATAGCTCAGATCATAAGCGGTTGAAACATAAAGATGGATAGCGATGCCGGAATTACCAGAGGTCGAAACCGTCAGGCGCGGGCTTGCTCCCTCCATGGAAGGCGCGCTGCTCGCTGAACTGGAGTTGCGCCGCAACGATCTGCGCTTTCCCTTTCCGGCCGAGTTTTCACGCCTTGCCTCCGGCCGCGGCATCACGTCGCTGTCGCGGCGCGCGAAATATCTGCTGATTGATCTCGACGACGGCATGACGATCGTATCGCATCTCGGCATGTCCGGTTCCTTTCGGGTCGAAAGCGATGCCGCCGCCGAGGCGCCCGGCACATTTCACCATCCGCGCTCCAAGGACGAGAAGCATGATCACGTCGTCTTCCATCTGAAGGGCGCCAACGGCAGCGCGCGCGTCATCTACAATGATCCCCGCCGCTTCGGCTTCATGGACATCGTCCGGCGTGCAGATCTCGCCAGCCATCCCTCCTTCCTCGATCTTGGCCCGGAGCCGACCGGCAATGAATTGAGCGCCGATTATCTGGCCGAACGCTTCTCGGGCAAGGCGCAGCCGCTGAAGAGCGCGCTGCTCGACCAGAAGAATATCGCCGGACTCGGCAATATATATGTGTGCGAGGCATTGTGGCGTTCGCATCTGTCGCCGCTGCGGGCCGCTGGGACATTGGTGAGCGAAGCCGGCATGCCGAAAGAGGAATTGCTTCGGCTGGTCGTCGCGATCCGCGAGGTCATCGCCGATGCCATAGCCGCCGGCGGCTCGTCATTGCGTGATCATATCCAGACGGATGGTTCGCTCGGTTATTTCCAGCATTCCTTTTCCGTCTACGACCGCGAGGCTGAGCCTTGCAGCACGCCCGGTTGCGGCGGTACGGTCGCCCGCATCGTCCAGGCGGGGCGCTCTTCTTTCTATTGCGCCTCCTGCCAGAGCTAATGTGAAGGAGAGACACATGGCCTATGAAACCTTGATCATCGAAACGCACGGGCCTGTCGGTCTCATCAGGCTCAATCGGCCGCAGGCGCTGAATGCGCTGAATTCGACGGTGCTCGCCGAACTGAAGCAGGCCTACGGCGCTTTTCACGCCGATGAGACGATCGGCGCAATCGTGCTGACGGGCTCGGAAAAGGCTTTTGCCGCCGGCGCCGATATCAAGGAAATGCAGCCGCTCGAATTCGCCGATGTCTATAAGGGCGATTTCATCAGCGGTTGGGACGAGATCGCCAAGGCGCGCAAGCCCGTCATCGCTGCCGTCGGCGGCTTTGCGCTCGGCGGCGGCTGCGAGCTCGCCATGATGTGCGACTTCATCATTGCCGCCGATACGGCAAAGTTCGGCCAGCCGGAGATCACGCTCGGCATCATCCCCGGCATGGGCGGCTCGCAGCGCCTGACGCGCGCCGTCGGCAAGGCGAAGGCGATGGATATGATCCTGACCGGCCGGATGATGGATGCGGCCGAAGCGGAGCGTTCGGGTCTGGTGTCCCGCGTCGTGCCGGCCGACAAGCTCCTCGATGAGGCGCTTGCCGCCGCCGCCAAGATCGCCTCGCTGTCGCGCCCCTCGGTGCTGATGGCCAAGGAGGCGGTCAACCGGGCGCTGGAGACGACGCTGGAAGAGGGCCTGCGCTTCGAGCGCCGGCTTTTCCATAGCCTGTTTGCCACGGAGGATCAGAAGGAAGGCATGGCGGCCTTCATCGAGAAGCGCAAACCTGTCTTCAAAAACAGGTGAGAACGAGATTCCGGAATTGCGCGGGTTCCGTGAGAATCCGCGTTGACGCCGCCGCTCATTCCGGTTATATGCCCGCCACAGTTTGGAAAGCCGATCTGGTTTTCCGCAATTGCTCCCGCATTGCTGGATGAAGTGGCCGCAGGGCCCGCGCTGCACTGACGGAGTTATGTTCGAATTCTAAGAGAGGCATACATGGCCAATACCAGCTCGGCGAAAAAAGCGACCCGCAAGATCGCCCGCCGCACCGAAGTCAACAAGGCTCGTCGCTCGCGCGTTCGCACTTTCGTCCGCCAGGTCGAAGAAGCCATCGCATCGGGTGATGCGGATCGTGCGAAGGAAGCCTTCCTCGTAGCGCAGCCGGAACTGGCTCGCGCTGCCACCAAGGGCGTCCTGCATGCCAACACCGCTTCCCGCAAGGTCTCGCGTCTTGCCAAGCGCGTGAAGGCACTTTCGGCTCCGACCGCGTAATTTTTCCTTAACGATTTAATCGTTAGACTTGAGCCCGGCCCTTGTGCCGGGCTTTTTGGATTCAGCCAAAATTGGCTCGTATCGTTAAAATGTAGCCGGCTGACCATGTCACTGAGGTGACAGAAAAAACCGTTTAAAAACAAGCGGTTATAGCAGGATGTCTTGACGTTGGGTGATCTGCATGACGGCCTGCGGGCTCCCGAGTGAGTCAAGGATTTTTTTATTTTTTTTGTTTTGAAAGCTGTGGGAATCGCGCTGAACGCGAATCTCCTTGATTCAAAAGCGATTCTTTTTTGACGGGGTTGTGACACTCAAAAACGGCCTCCAGAGTCAAGGACCGCCTCTTAATTTTGTGTAAAATTCATCGTTGATCTCCGCCTACGATCCTGCCTAAATGGCTTTCAACAAGGGGCGCGGAACATCATCTGAAACGGCTTCGGCGAACACTGCCAGTCATGGCAGCGGGGGTGGTTTTTGTTCCTTGTGACGGAGCGGTTCAGTTCCGTTTTTTCAAACAGTTGACGAGTTAAGGCCGTAAGCGGTAACGCCTGCGGAACGAGGACACTTGTCTGCTCTTTGCAGCCTAAGTCCCAAGCGTGGCTGTGGGGAGGGGAGAAAAATTGACAGCCGTTTGGCGCAGTCGGTCGGAGTACGAGGACCGAGCGACTGCTCCAGATGCAGATACCAAGACGAAGGCCGCTCGGGGAGCAGTTTTCGCCAGGGTGTTTTGCGTAAGGTCCGTTTGGCTGGACCCGGCTGATGAACCGGTATGCGGCGAAGCTCCGACAACGAGCGCGACCGCTATGCCATGGCGTAGACCTAAGGGCGGCGGTATCATCCAATTTCCGCCCTATAAAAAGAGACTGTGGAAGGCGGCATTATGCAAATGATTACGAGAACGACGGGTGCGTTGGAGAATGGGGACAATGCACAGCAGGCGTTCAGTGCGGTTTGCCTTGAAGCGGCGGGGGAAAAAGGAGACATGAAGCATAACGTATTGTTCGAGCGTGTCAGTGCACGCTTGAAGGCTCAGGTCGGTCCGGATGTTTATGCTAGCTGGTTTGCACGGCTGAAGCTGCACTCGGTATCGAAGAGCGTCGTACGGCTGACTGTTCCGACAACGTTTCTGAAGTCCTGGATCAACAATCGTTATCTCGATCTGATCACCAACCTGTTCCAGGCAGAAGATGCTGAAATCCTGAAGGTTGAGATTCTTGTGCGCACGGCGACCCGTCATGGTGCGAAGCCCTGTGCGGACGAACATGTCGCGGCTCCAGAGGCGGCTTCGGTGGCGCCGATCCGCCGCCCGGTTGCCCAGCCTGCCGGTCAGGTCGTTGCCCAGACGGTTAGTGCTGCAGCCGCCGCCCGCCCGGCGACCGTGGGCGCGCCGCTGTTCGGCTCGCCGCTCGATTCCCGCTTTACCTTCGATACCTTTGTCGAGGGCAGCTCGAACCGCGTCGGCCTTGCCGCCGCCAAGACGATTGCCGAAGCCGGCTCCGGCGCCGTGCGGTTCAATCCGCTCTTCGTCCACGCGACGGTCGGCCTCGGCAAGACCCACCTTTTGCAGGCGATCGCCAATGCCGCCGTGCAGAACCCGCGCGGGCTGCGTGTCGTCTATTTGACGGCGGAATATTTCATGTGGCGCTTCGCCACCGCCATCCGCGATAATGATGCGCTGACCCTGAAGGACTCGCTGCGCAACATCGATCTCCTGATCATCGACGACATGCAGTTCCTGCAGGGCAAGATGATCCAGCACGAGTTCTGCCATCTGCTCAATATGCTGCTCGACAGCGCCAAGCAGGTCGTCGTTGCCGCCGACCGCGCGCCTTGGGAGCTGGAATCGCTTGATCCGCGCGTGCGTTCGCGTCTGCAGGGCGGTGTCGCCATCGAGGTCGAGGCGCCGGACTACGAGATGCGTCTCGAAATCCTCAAGCGCCGCCTGGATGCCGCCCGTCAGGACGATCCGTCGCTGGAAATTCCGGCCGAACTTCTCTCGCATGTCGCCCGCAATGTGACGGCAAGCGGCCGTGAGCTGGAAGGCGCTTTCAACCAACTGATCTTCCGCCGTTCTTTCGAGCCGAATTTGACGGTCGAGCGCGTCGACGAGCTGTTGGCCCATCTGGTCGGCTCCGGCGAGCCGCGCCGGGTGCGCATCGAGGACATCCAGCGTATCGTGGCGCGTCACTACAATGTCTCTCGCCAGGAGCTGGTGTCCAATCGCCGCACCCGCGTCATCGTCAAGCCGCGCCAGATCGCCATGTATCTGTCGAAGACGCTGACGCCGCGCTCCTTCCCGGAGATCGGCCGCCGCTTTGGTGGTCGTGACCATACGACCGTGCTGCATGCGGTGCGCAAGATCGAGGAGCTGATTTCCGGTGACAGCAAGCTGTCGCATGAAATCGAGCTGTTGAAGCGTCTGATCAACGAATAATCGGCGATATTATTCGCATTTATCCACGGCCGGCTTCATTGCCGGCCGTTTTCATTTATGCGGCTTTTATTCTATAGATGTCTGAAATACGGAATCGGACACCGGCCGGAGGAGGCCGGAGCCGACTGGGAGGATGCCTATGAGTTTTAACAGGATTGCCGTTCTCGGCCTCGGTAAGGTCGGGCGGCTCGCCGCTACATTGCTGCATGAAAGCGGTTTTGCCGTCACCGGTATCGACGCGCGTTTGCCTGCCGAGGCACTGCCTTTCGCCTGCGAGGCGGGCAATGTCTCCGATCCGGCCTTGATCGGCAATCTCTTTTCCCGCGTCGATGCCGTGCTCTCCTGCCTGCCGTTTCACCTGAACGCCGAACTGGCGCGCCTAGCCCATGGCGCCGGCATTCATTACTTCGACCTGACCGAGGATGTGCCGACCACGAACGGCATCATTGCGCTTGCGGAGAGCGCGCGTGGCCTGATGGCGCCGCAATGCGGCTTGGCGCCCGGTTTCGTCGGCATCGTCGGCGCAAGCCTTGCCGACGTCTTTGATCGCTGCCGCTCGATCCGCATGCGTGTCGGTGCCTTGCCGCAGAATCCGACCGGACTGTTGGGTTATGCCTTCAACTGGTCGCCGGAAGGTGTGGTCAACGAATATCTGAATGATTGCGAAGTCATCGAGGGCGGGGTGCGCAAGCTGGTCTCGCCGATGGAATGGCACGAGACGCTCTATGTCAACGGCGTCAAGCTCGAAGCCTTCACCACCTCGGGCGGCCTCGGGACCATGTGCAGCACCATGCTCGGTCGGGTGGAAAATCTCGATTATAAAACAATGCGATATCCCGGCCATATGGAGCTGATGAACTTCTTCTTCCATGAGTTGCTGATGCGCGACCGCCGCCAGCTTGCCGGCGAGATCCTGACCGAGGCCAAGCCGCCGGTCGATGACGACGTCGTCTATGTCCATGTCTCGGCCGAAGGAACGATCAACGGCAATCTGCGCCGGCGGGAATTCGTGCGCGCCTATTATCCGATCGAAGTCGCCGGGGAGAGCCGCACCGCCATTTCCTGGACCACGTCGGCCTCCGTCGTCGCCGTTATCGAGCTGGTGCGCGCCGGCCGCCTGCCTTCGACAGGCTTCCTGCATCAGGAGCATATTCCGCTCGACACTTTCCTGGAAACGCGGACCGGCCGCCTGTTCAAGGGTGGCATCACCCATCACGGATGATGCGCGCGCCTATGCCGGCGCCGTCGTGTGCGGGACCTCGGTAAGCAGCCAAGCACGAAAGGAGGCGACGGCCGGCCGCTCCAGCGCGGTTGGCGGATAGACCAGATGGTAGGCTAGCGTGCTGGCAAGCCCCATCGGGAAGGGCGCGACAACAGAGCCCTCAGCCAATTCCCTTTCGATGAAAGAGCGCCGCATCAGCGCGACGCCGAGCCCCGCCTTCATGGCATGGTAGGCGCCGGTGCCGTCGGTGAAGATCGGCCCCCGCATAGCGTCAACCTTGGTTGCGCCCGCCGCCTGCAGCCAGAGCTGCCAATCGCGCCGATAGACATCATGGATCAGGGTCAGGGCGGCCAGCGCGTCGGCCGTGGGTGAGGGGCCGAGGGAGGCAGCGATCTCGGGCGTGCAGACCGGCACATATTCGTCATCGAGCAGCCGCTCGCTCGCCAGCCCTTCATAGCCGCCGAGCCCATGGCGGATGGCGATGTCGATGCCGTCGCGCTGGAAATCCATCATCCTATGTGAGGCGCTGATCCGTAGATCGATCTCGGGATGCGCCTGCTCGAAGCGCATCAGCCGCGGCACCAGCCAGTGTGTGGCAAAGCCGGCAGTGCAGGTGACGGTGAGCACCGTGTCCCGCGCCCGCATTGTCAGCGCCGCCGTCGCTTCTCGCACCAGGCGGAAGGCGGTGCGCAGCGTCGCGAAATAATCCGCACCGTCAGCCGTCAAGGTGAGGCCCCGCGCACGGCGGTCGAAAAGCCGCACACCGAGCGCGGTTTCGAGATCGCGTACCTGCAGGCTGACCGCACCGGGGGTCACATGCAGCTCCCTGGCTGCAATCGTCATGCTCAGATGCCGCGCCGAGGCTTCGAAGGCGCGCAGCGCCGAAAGGGAAGGCAATTGATCCATGACGATTGAGTTCAGCTAAACAATTTTGCGAAAAAGACTCGTTTGCAAGAGCCCTATAATCGCGAGATTATTCCATCAATATCGATGGTTGACAAGAAAGTGCATCCCCGCCGCCATCGAGCCAAACTAATAGACTGGAAAACAGGAGATATCGCCATGGCGCAGAAATCAATGGGCGCGGCGGAATGGGCCATGCTGTTCGGATTGTCGATCCTCTGGGGTGGCTCGTTTCTGTTCAACGGCATCCTGGTACACGAACTGCCGCTCTTCACCATCGTCGCTGCGCGCGTCGCCCTGGCGGCGATCGCCTTGCATGTCATCGTCCGGATGACCGGGCAGGTGATGCCGCACGACCGTCGGGCCTGGGCCGCCTTCTTCGGCATGGGCGTCCTCAACAATGCCATTCCCTTTCTGCTGATCGTCTGGGGCCAGACGCATATTGCCAGTGGCCTGGCCTCCATCCTCAATGCGACGACCCCGCTTTTCGCCGTCGTGGTGGCGCATTTTCTGACGACGGATGAGAAGATGACCGGCAATCGCCTGATCGGCGTTATCGTCGGTTTTGCCGGCGTGGCGCTGATGATCGGCCCGTCGGTGCTGAGCAGCCTCGGTTCGAACGTGCTGGCACAGCTCTCCGTGCTGGGCGCCGCCTTCTCCTATTCTCTCGCCGGCATTTTCGGCCGCCGCTTCCGCCGCATGGGGCTTGCTCCCATTATCCCCACCGCCGGGCAGGTGACGGCCTCCACGATCCTCCTGCTGCCGCTTGCCCTTCTCGTCGACCACCCCTGGACGCTCGGCATGCCTTCGGCGGAAACCTGGATGGCGCTGGCCGGCCTCGCGATCCTCTCGACCGCGATCGCCTATGTCCTGTTCTTCCGCATCCTGGCGACGGCAGGCGCCACCAACCTGATGCTGGTCACCTTCCTCATTCCCGTCAGCGCCATCCTGCTCGGTGCGCTGATCCTCGGCGAGCAATTGCAGCCGAAGCACTTTATCGGCATGGCGATGATCGCCGCCGGCCTTACGGCGATCGATGGACGGTTATTCGCTTTCACGAGGAAAAACGTGGCGGCGGAGTAGGAAAGACGATTACCGTCTCAGCACGCCAGATCCGCAACCACGGAATCGAGAATCAGCATGCCCGCCGGCGTGCAGCGCAGGCGGGAATTGCCGAGGCGTTCGATGAAGCCGTGCTCCAGCAAGAGCTGCTCGCGTTTCGCATCGGGCTCCCTGCCGGAGAGCTGCTGCCAGCGCACGAGGTCGATGCCTTCTTTCAGACGCAGGCCCATCAGCAGCAGCTCGTCGGCCTGTTCGTCGAAGCCGAGCATTTCCTGTTCGACCATGCCGTGGCCGTCGCGCTCGACCAGCTCCAGCCAGCTTTCCGGCTTCCGCTCGGTGGACGTTGCCAATTTCTTGGGGCCGTGGGACAGCCGGCCGTGGGCGCCGGGGCCGATGCCAGCATAGTCGCCATAACGCCAGTAGGTGAGATTGTGGCGGCTCTCCGCGCCGGGACGTGCGTGGTTGGAGACCTCATAGGCCGGCATGCCCTCGCGCTCGGTGATCTCCTGCGTCGCCTCGTAGAGCAGCGCCGATTGGTCGCCATCCGGCACGATCAATTTGCCCGCCTTGTGCAGCCCAAAAAAGGGCGTGCCTTCCTCGATGGTCAATTGATAGAGCGAGAGGTGATCGACGGCATAGGAGATCGCCTCCTTCAGCTCGCGCTCCCATTCCTCGACGGTCTGGTTCGGGCGGGCATAGATGAGGTCGAAGGACATGCGCGGGAAGATCTCGCGTGCCAGCTTGATCGCCTTCAACGCATCGGCGACGTCATGCAGTCGCCCTAAGAATTTCAGATCGCGATCGTTCAGCGCTTGCACGCCCATCGACACGCGGTTGACGCCGGCGGCGCGATAGCCGCGGAAACGCTCGGCTTCGACACTGGACGGATTGGCCTCCATGGTGATCTCGATCCCTGCAGGCATGTGCCAATATCTGGAAATGCCATCGAGAATCGTGGCAACCGTCTCCGGCTTCATCAGCGAAGGCGTGCCGCCGCCGAGGAAGACGCTGGTCACCGTCTTCGGGCCGCTGATCGCCCGCATCGACGCCATCTCCTTCAAGAAGGCGGCGGCGAAACGCTCCTGGTCGACCGGCTGGTGGCGGACATGGCTGTTGAAATCGCAATAGGGGCATTTAGCGGCGCAGAAGGGCCAATGCACATAAACGCCGAAACCGGGTTCGCCGGTATCGGGCAGCAACGGCGCCTCACGCGTCATATTTTGCGCTTCCAGGGTGTCCACGGGCTTGAGCTTACGCCTCCAGGCAGGTTTCAACAAAGATTTTGAAGGCACGGGCCCGATGCGAAAGGGCCTGGGGTTCACCTGGCTTCCAGCCATGCTTCTGTTCGGCGCTCATCTCGCCGAAGGTCACGTCGTAACCCTCGGGCTGGAACACCGGATCGTAGCCGAAGCCCTGCGTGCCGCGCGGCGGCCAGACGACACGGCCTTCGACTTCGCCGCGGAAGAGTTCGGTGTGCCCGTCCGGCCAGGCAAGGCACAGCACGCTAACGAAGCGCGCCGTACGGCTCTCCGGCGAAGCGGCACCGGCCTCTTCGAGCGCGCTCTCGACCTTCCGCATCGCCATGGCGAAATCGCGGGTACCATCCGGTGTTTCCGCCCAGTTGGCGGTATAGACGCCGGGATTGCCGTCAAGCGCATCGATGACCAGGCCGGAATCGTCCGATAGCGCCGGCAGACCGGAAGCTTGCGCCGAGGCCAGCGCCTTGATCGTCGCGTTTTCCTCGAAGGTCGTGCCCGTCTCGTCCGGCTCGATGAAATTGAGATCGGCGGCCGACTTGGCTGTAAAGCCGAACGGGCCGATCAAATCCTGGATTTCACGGATCTTGCCGGCATTGTGGCTGGCGACGACGATAGTCTTGGTATCGAGCTTGCGCATATCCTGTCCTGTCATAGCCCCCAGATGCGGGGTTCGGCGCATTCCAGGCTGTTGCCGGCCGGATCGCGGAAATAGATCGAGCGGCCGCCATTCGGCCAGTTAAAATCGGCTTCGATGGCGACGCCGGCAGCCTTCAGTTTCTGCGCCATCGCTTCGATATCGTTGCCGCTGACCCGGAAGCAGGCGTGGCCGTGGCCCTTCGTGCCATGCGGCGGCACCGGCAAGGAACTCGATTCCGGCGGCTTCACTGTCTCATGACTGTTGAAGATGAGCAGCACGCCCGGCCCGCAGCGATAAAAGACATGACGGTTGCCGCCGCGCGAAATCTTCTGCAGTCCGAGAACGCCGCCATAGAAGGCCTCGGCTGCATCGAGATCGTCCGCATAAAGAGCGGTTTCCAGAACGCCTTCCATCAACGGGTTCATCGGTTGACCGCCTCTTCGGTCAGGCTATCGCCTGCTTCTGCAGCTCCACCAGTTCGGCGATGCCGTTCTTGGCGAGATGCATCAGGGATGTGAATTCTTCTTCGCTGAAGGGCGTGCCTTCGGCCGTACCCTGGATCTCGACGATGCCGCCGGCGCCAGTCATGACGAAATTGGCATCGGTCTCGGCGGATGAATCCTCGAGGTAGTCGAGGTCGATCACCGGCTGGCCGGCAAAGATGCCGCAGGAAACCGCAGCGATATGATCCTTCAGGACACGGTCGGTCTTGATCATATTGCGGCTTTCCATCCACTTCAGGCAATCGTAGAGCGCGATCCAGGCACCGGTGATCGAGGCCGTGCGGGTGCCGCCATCGGCCTGGATGACGTCGCAGTCGATCGTGATCTGGCGCTCGCCAAGCGCCTGCAGGTCGACGATGGCGCGCAGCGACCGGCCGATCAGACGCTGGATCTCCTGCGTGCGGCCGCCCTGCTTGCCGGCAGCGGCTTCGCGCTTCATGCGTTCGCCCGTGGCGCGCGGCAGCATGCCGTATTCGGCCGTGATCCAGCCCTTGCCGCTGTTGCGCAGCCATGGCGGCGTCTTTTCTTCCAGGCTCGCCGTGCAGAGCACATGCGTGTCGCCGAATTTGACCAGGCACGAGCCTTCCGCATGCTTGGAAAAATTGCGCTCGAACGACACCTTGCGCATCTGGTCGGTTTTTCTGCCTGAAGGCCGCATTCTACTCTCCTGAACGTTATTGACCGCTTCTACGATCCACAGGCGGCTTTTGCAAAGGAAAAGCAGGCGCAAGGGCCTTGTTGTGATGGCCTTGACATTTTTCCCTTTTGCCATTGCTAACTGAATGATTATATTTTGACTAAGGCTCAACAGAACGGGTTTGACAGCGAAATGGGGTTCACGACATCGTCGGTTTCGGATGCCATTGCAGCGCTGGACGAACGCTCGAAGGAAATCTTCCGCCGTATCGTCGAAGGTTATCTTGAGAATGGCGAACCGCTCGGCTCGCGCAATCTTTCGCGCTTGCTGCCCATGTCCCTGTCGCCGGCCTCCGTGCGCAATGTCATGAGCGATCTGGAAGAGCTGGGGCTGATCTATTCGCCGCATATCAGCGCCGGTCGCCTGCCGACGCAGCTCGGCCTGCGCTTCTTCGTCGATGCCTTCATGCAGGTCGGCGATCTCTCCGCGGAAGACCGCGCTACCATCGAACGCCAAGTGCGCGGCAGCAATCGCGATCAGCCGATGGAATCGGTCATGACCGAGGCGAGCCGCATGCTTTCTGGTATTTCGCGCGGCGCCGGACTGGTGATCACCTCGAAGAGCGATCCGGTGCTGAAGCATGTCGAATTCATCCGCCTGGAGCCGACCAAGGCGCTCGCCGTGCTCGTCGGCGACCACGATCAGGTGGAGAACCGCATCATCGAATTGCCGGCCGGCGTTACGTCCTCGCAGCTCACGGAAGCGGCGAATTTCCTCAACGCCCACATGACCGGCCAGACTTTGCCGGAGCTGCGCCGTCAATTGCAGACGTTGAAGGAGAGTGTGCGCCAGGAACTCGATATTCTGTCGCACGAGCTCGTCGAACGCGGGATCGCCGTCTGGTCCGGCGACGGGGATGACGGCAAGCCGACGCAGCTCATCGTGCGCGGCCGCGCCAATCTCTTGGCCGAAGTGGGCGGGGCTGAAGATCTGGACCGGCTACGCCTGCTGTTCGACGATCTCGAAAAGAAGGACAGCCTGATCGAGATTCTGAATCTTGCCGAAAGCGGGCCGGGCGTGCGCATCTTCATCGGCTCGGAAAACAAGCTCTTCTCGCTCTCCGGCTCCTCGCTGATCGTCGCGCCCTATCGCGATGACGACGACCGCATCGTCGGCGCCGTCGGCGTCATCGGCCCGACACGGCTGAACTATGCCCGCATCGTGCCGATGGTGGACTATACCGCCCAATTGATTTCCAGGCTGTCGCGGCCAGGAATTTGACGAAAGCCTCTGGAGAGCGGGCGCCCATTCGAACGCGCAAAGAGCGTTTAATCGGGTAGCAGGGTTCCCGATCCGCCCATCTCCGCCGGCATGTCCTTCTGCTTCGGCAGGCCGTCCCTCAGGTGCAGCACGGTGTTTTCATAATTGACATGAAGCATCGGCTGAAAATCGAGGGTTGGAATGATGGCGGCGTAGACATCGGTCACGCCCCATAAAGGATGTTCGGTCAACAGATGCCCGCCGCAAATCTTGCACCATTTGCGCACGCTCTTTTCGCTTCGCTGGTAGCTGCCGATGTGGTCGGCGCCCTTGGTGACATGCACGGCTTCCGGCGGCCAGAGCGAAAAGGCGTTGACCGGCCCCGCCGACCACTCCCGGCAGGAGTCGCAATGGCAATAACCCATTGCCGCCGGCTCACCACTGACCGTGATTTCCACTGCGCCGCAGAAACATTTACCCGAATGGGACTTGCTGCTGGACATGGACGATACCTCATGTCGTGTTGAAACGGCCCAGACTATACCGGGAAAGGGTCTTCGATAGTAGAAGCCCCAACGGGGGAGGCTCTCTCACCCGATTGGTATCCGGGCAAATATGACCGGATTGCCGGGAAATGCCTGTTCTTCACGACAAAGCCTTGATTTTTTCCGGCCAAACCTCGATATCGGGCACATCAAAAAGACAAAGCAATTCGGAGACCGTCATGACCGACGAAACAACGAAAACCGGACCTGACGCCACGGCGACTGATAATCCCGCGGGCTTTGCGCAGGAGGCTGCGGAAGCCGCGGATGCGGCCCAGCCTTCGCAGCCGGATCCGGTCGAGCTGCTTAGGGCCGAAAATAGCGATCTGCGCGACCGCTATCTGCGCCTTGCCGCCGAGATGGACAATTTGCGCCGTCGCACCGAGCGTGACGTCAAGGACGCCAAGTCCTATTCCGTCGCCAGCTTCGCCCGCGACATGCTTGCCGTGTCGGATAATCTGCGCCGCACGCTGGAAGCCATTCCGGCGGAAGCCCTCGCCGAAGCCGATGCTGGCCTGAAGACGCTGATCGAAGGCGTGGAGATGACCGAGCGCTCTATGCTGTCGGCCTTGGAGCGCCACGGTGTCCGCCAGATCGAGCCGGTCGGCCAGAAGTTCGATCCCAACTTCCATCAGGCGATGTTCGAGGTGCCGAACACCGAAGTGCCGAACAATACGGTCGTTCAGGTGGTGCAGGCCGGCTTCGTCATCGGCGAGCGCGTTCTGCGCCCAGCTATGGTCGGCGTCGCCAAGGGCGGCCCGAAGGTTGCCGAGATTTCCGAGCCGGGCGCCAACAGCCCGTTCGATGAAAAAGACGCTTGATCTTTAAGTCGTCTGTAAAGAAGAAGAGCCGGATGACGAGGTCATCCGGCTCTTCTTTTTTCCGCGTTAAAATTCGAGTCGCTCCTCAGGCAGCGTTGGACGCCTGCTCCTCGTTGAGGAAGGCGTAGATCGCCGAGGCGGATTCGGTGGCGCGCAGCTTGGCGACGAGATCCTGGTCGCGCAGCACGCGGGCAATGCGCGACAGCGCTTTCAGATGGTCGGCGCCGGCACCCTCGGGGGCAAGCAGTAGGAAGACGAGGTCGACGGGCTGGTCGTCCAGCGCCTCAAAATCGACGGGCGCTTCCAGGCGCGCAAAAATACCGATGATGGATTTGATGCTGATGAGCTTGCCGTGCGGAATGGCGATGCCGTTGCCGACGCCGGTGGAGCCCAGACGCTCCCGCTGCAGCACGACGTCGAAAATCTCGCGCTCGGGCAGTCCGGTTATTTTGGAGGCTTTGGCTGCCAGCTCCTGAAGCAGTTGTTTTTTGGAATTTGCCCTCAAGGCGGGGATGATCGCATCTTGGTGCAGCAAATCTGCCAATGCCATTCTCTTTATCCTTCGTGTGGCAGAGATCCGATGACGGAGGAGCGGCGGCCGGCAGACACTGCGCGGGGCCGTCGCTCATCTTCTTTTCTCAGCCCTTGATATTGGCTGCGTCGATCCAGCCAATGTTGCCGTCCTGACGACGGTAAACGATATTCAGATGTTCCTTGCCGGGGCTGCGGAAAAGCAGCAACGGCTCGTCGGTCATGTCGAGCGCCATCACGGCGGTCGCGACGGACATGGTCTTCAGTTGTTTCGTGCTTTCGGCGACGATCGCCGGCGCGAAATCTGCAGGGATTTCATCCTCGTCGTCCGGAACACCGTCCATGACGGTATAGGCGACTTCGGCGAGGCCATTCGTGTGGTTGCCGGCCTGGTGATCCTTGAGCTTGCGTTTGTAGCGGCGCAGGCGCTTTTCGATGCGCTCGGATGCCGCGTCGAAGGCCAATTGCGGGTCCATCGCCTCTCCGGCGGCGTGCAGGACGACGCCACTGTCGAGATGAAGCTTGCAATCGGCTGCGAAGCGGGAACTGGATTTCTGTACCGTCACTTGGCCCGAATACCCCCCGTCGAAGTATTTCGTAACGGCCATACCGATCTGGTCTTCAATCCGTTGGCGGAAGGAGTCACCAATTTCCATATGTTTCCCGGAGACACGCACACTCATGGAGTTTCCCTTCTTGTAGCGGTTATTGGGCGCGCCAGTTTACGCCAAGCCTCAAGCTCATCCAAGCACTTCACGCAGTCAAAGACAAATTGCGTTTGTCAGGCGCCCTGGGGATGGTGGGGATAAGTTCATGGCAGTGATGTCCTGCAACGATTGCGGCGGGCTTCTAGCTCCGCCACATCGGAAAGTCAACTGAATCTTAAGGATCCGTTAGCGGATTCGCAGTCTGCGGTTGAACCTGGGCAATTGCTAGAAGCTGGCGACTTTTGCCAGTGCACGCTTCTCCCGGCGGCGCTGTACCGAGGAGGGGATGTTCATCGCCTCGCGGTATTTTGCAACCGTACGGCGAGCAAGCTCGATGCCGCCCTTCTTTAGCGTATCGACGATATCGTCATCGGAGAGCACCGCGTCCGGGCTCTCATGCGAGATCAGCAGACGGATCTTGTGACGCACGGCTTCGGCCGAATGGCTGTCGCCGCCCTCGACGGCACTGATCGAGACGGTGAAGAAATATTTTAGCTCGAACAGGCCGCGCGGCGTCAGCATGTATTTGTTCGAGGTCACGCGGCTGACGGTCGACTCATGCATCTTGATGGCATCCGCCACGGTCTTCAGATTGAGCGGCCGCAAATGGTCGACGCCGTGCACGAGGAAAGCATCCTGCTGCCGGACGATCTCGCTCGCGACCTTCATGATCGTCTTGGCACGCTGATCGAGGCTGCGCGTCAGCCAATTGGCATTCTGCAGGCATTCCGAAAGGAAGGCGTGATCCTGGCTCGTCTTGGAGACGGAGGCGAAATAGGACTGGCTGACCAGGACGCGCGGCAGCGTATCGGGATTGAGCTCCACCAGCCAGCTTCCGTCGGAGGCCGGGCGCACCACGATATCGGGCATGATGGCCTCGGATATGCCGGTCTCGAAGCCGCTGCCAGGTTTCGGGTTCAACTGGCGGATCTCTGCCATCATGTCGAGCAGATCTTCCTCATCGACGCCGCAGAGCCGTTTCAACGTCGCGAAATCGCGCCGGGCGAGAAGCTCGAGGTTCTGGATCAGCCGTTCCATGGCCGGATCGAAACGATCCTTCTGGCGAAGCTGGATCGCCAGGCATTCGCTGAGAGAACGGGCAAAGACGCCGGGAGGGTCGAGCAACTGCAATGTGCCGAGCACGCGCTCGACGTCCGCAACGGTGGCGCCGAGGCGCTCCGCTGCTTCGCTCAAATCGGCCTGCAGATAGCCGGCATCGTCGAGCTGATCGACGAGGTACTGCGCGATCAGCCGGTCGGCCATGCTGGGCAGGGAAAAGGGGATCTGTTCGTTCAGGTGGTCGCGCAGGGAAACTTGGCCGGCGACGAAATCGTCGAGATCGTAGCTTTCACCGGCTTCGCCGCCGGGCATCGACTTCCACTGGCTGAGCAGTTCCGGCGCATCCGCACGCTGCGGGCTGCCGTCGTCGGGAAAGACATTGCTGAAATTGGTATCGAGCTCGTCGCTCAGCCGGTCGGCATGGCCGGTATTTTCGCTCTCGTACCAGTCGCTGGCGAGATCGCCGCTGTTGCGCTCGAAACCGTCATCGCCCTGGCTTTCCTCCGCCGCGTCGAACCTGTCGTCCTTCGCCTCGCGATCACCGCTGCTGCCTATATCCTCGTCATTTGACGTAAATTCGAGCAGCGGATTCTTCTCGACTTCCTGGGCGATGAATTGGGTGAGTTCAAAATGCGTCATCTGCAGCAACTGGATGGATTGCATCAGTTGCGGTGTCATCACCAGGCTTTGGCTTTGGCGCAGGAAAAGATTGGCCGATAATGCCATGGCGGACGCGAGACTCCCCTTGATCTCTTCGGGAATCTGCGTTCTTCGCTCAAAAAAATCCGCAAAATTCCAACTGGCCCAAAAATTGCTTTTTTATTGGGTTTGGTCAAGCGGAACCGTGATGGGATGGTGAATTTCCGGAGCGCTACGCCCTGTGGTAAGGCATAGAAGCGCCCCGGTTCAACCTAAGCTGTTTAAAGGCTGAAATTGTCGCCGAGATAGAGTTTGCGCACTTCCGGATTGCTGACGATGTCATTGGCCCTGCCATGGGTCAGCACTTCGCCGGCATGGATGATATAGGCGCGATCGATCAGGCCGAGCGTCTCACGGACGTTGTGGTCGGTGATCAGCACGCCGATGCCGCGCGCCGTCAGGTGGTGCACGAGATTCTGAATGTCGGCGACCGAGATCGGGTCGACGCCGGCAAAGGGCTCGTCGAGCAGCATGAAGGTCGGGTCGGTTGCCAGTGCGCGGGCAATTTCCAGGCGCCGCCGCTCACCGCCGGAGAGGGCGATCGCCGGCACCGTGCGCAGATTGCGGATGTGGAATTCCTCCAGCAACTCGTCGATCTTGCGCTCCCGCTTCTTCTTGTCCTTTTCATGGACTTCGAGAACGGCGCGGATGTTTTCTTCCACCGTCAGGCCACGAAAGATCGAGGCTTCCTGCGGCAGATAGCCGACGCCCAGGCGAGCGCGACGATACATCGGCATCGAGGTGACATTGTTGCCATCGATCTCGATCGTGCCTTCATCGACCGGCACCAGGCCGGTGATCATGTAGAAGCATGTCGTCTTGCCGGCACCGTTCGGTCCAAGCAGGCCGACGGCCTCGCCGCGCCGCACGACCAGCGAGACGCCGTTGACGACGCGCCGCGTGCGGTAGGTTTTGGTGAGGCCGCGCGCGATCAGGGTGCCCTGATAACGCGCTTTGTCTCCGGCCGCCGTGCTGGATGCCGCAGTGCTCGATCCGGACGCGCCGGGCAAGGTGGGTGTGGTCGATATCGTCACGAGAAGACCGGGATCAGTTCTTTTTTTGCTGTTGCTGCTGCACTTGCTGCGATTTCGGATCGAGCTGAATCTGGACGCGACCCCCGCAGGCATCCAGTTGCGCTTCACCCGTGGCCATATGCACGGTGAGCTGACAGCCGGTGAACACGTTCGGCCCGTCGGTCAGCACGACCTTCTGGCCCTTGAGAATGGCAAGCTGGTTGGCCATGTCGAAAGAGCCGTCATCCGCCGTCGCCGTCTGCGTGCCGGACACGAGATAGACCTTGTCGGTGACCAGAATGTGGTCGATGTCGGCGTCGCCCGAGACCAGCGACTGGTTTTGCTGCTTGGCGGCGTTTGCGACCGGATTTTCCGTTGCCGGCTTGGCATTGGCGTCGGCAGGCTGCTTCTTCTTGTAGAAGACCGTCATCTTGCCGGCCTGCATCGTCGTGGTGCCCTGGACGACCTTGACGTTGCCGGTGAACACTGCCTGGCTTTCCGCGTCGTGGATTTCCAGCTTGTCGCTTTCGATCTGGATCGGCTGATCCTTGGAAAGCTTCAGGCCGGGCATGTTGCTTGTCGTTGCCTGGGCGCCGACTTCCGTCGCCGCAAAAATCGCAAGTGCGCTGAAGGCGCAGAAGAGGCCGGCCTTGCGCAGGCCAGAGTTGAAAAGAGAATGACGCCAATCGTTTGTCATGAACCGCCCGGCTGTTGGTCGCTAGCTGAATTATGGAGTGTGGCTGGTTCGATATGCATCTGAACCTGCCCGTCGAATACGATTACGCTCCCCTTATCCGTCATCTTGAGCGACTGTGCAACAACCGACATGCCTCCTCTGTAGATTGCAACCTGGTCCTGGCTGGAGAGGTCACCCTTCTTCACGTCGAGGAAAGCTGTTTTGAATTCGGCGCGCAAACCGTTGTCCATCAGAATGGTAAAGGGTGCGGTGAGCTGCAGCGTGTCGGCCTGGCGGTCGAAATCCGCGCTTTGAGCCGTCACATGCGCGATCACCTGGTTGTTGACCGGCATGGAGGCCTTGATGGTCTTGAGGGTGATCATATTGGGATTCTTAATGTCCTGCAGCGCCTTCTCGGCGAGCATGGAGTAGTTGATACCGTCCTTGTTGCGGCCGGCAATGGCAGGGCGCTCCATCACGACCTTGCCATCTTCGATCCTCGCGCCTTCGATCTGAATACTCTCCGGCAGATATGCGCGCACGACCGAAACCGCGATGAAGATCAGCGAGACGATGAACGCAGCCAAGGGAAGCAGGATTTTCAGTCTTCTCACGCGCGCGGAATGAAAGATCGCGTCCTTATACGCGTTTCTTTCTAGCTCGGAGCCGATCGCCTGGCCGGAGGTCTCGATAGTATTGAGCATGCAACAGGTCCGTCTTCTCTGATCCGGAAAAACACGTTCGAGTCATGCACAGACTGTGCCAACAAGCCTGGCAGATCGTTTCGCATTATTGCATTGGCTTGCCAATATGGATTTTTTTCTGCAACAAGCAATTTTAGCAAAAAAATATAATACGCAGCGGTTTCGTCCGATCGGTCATCGCCCTATCTGACGAAACGCCGCATGGAAAGCCTGGAGCACAATCTCGAAAATCGAGATGGATTTTCGCGAAGGATTATGCCCGTTTCATGGTGTTGGTCTATCCGGTTCGTTGTGTATCCAATTTATGACAAGGGGAGAGATAAGGCGTCATGGACAGTTCTGCAATCGCAGATCGGCGGCAATTGCGCCGCAAGCTCGGCTTCTGGCGCGTCGTCGCCGTCCTTCTCCTGGTGGCGCTCGGCTTTGCGCTTTATAGTTTCGCTGCGGGCGATTTGCCCGCCATACGCGGGCCGCAGATCGCCCGGGTCAAGATTTCCGGGCTTATCCAGGATGACACCGAGCTTTTGGAGCGGCTGAAGAAGATCCAGGACAGTGATCAGGTCAAGGCGCTGATCGTCTCGATTTCTTCGACCGGCGGCACGACCTATGGCGGCGAACGCATCTTCAAGGCCATTCGTGCCGTTGCCGCGAAGAAGCCTGTGGTTTCCGATATCCGCACCGTTGCGGCGTCTGCAGGCTATATGATCGCCACGGCGGGTGATGATATTGTCGCCGGCGACACCTCGATCACCGGTTCGATCGGCGTCATCTTTCAGTATCCGCAGGCGAAAGACCTGCTCGACAAGCTCGGCCTTTCGCTGGACGAGATCAAGTCGGCGCCGCTGAAGGCCGAGCCGTCGCCATTCCATCCGGCGAGCGAAGAGGCCAAGGCTATGATCCGCAGCATGGTCATGGACAGCTATGGCTGGTTCGTCGATCTCGTCGCCGACCGCCGCAAATTGCCGCGCGAGGACGTGTTGAAGCTTGCGGACGGCAGCATCTTCACCGGCCGGCAGGCATTGCAGAACAAGCTGGTCGACACCCTCGGCGGCGAGGACGAAATCCGCGCCTATCTCGACACGCGCAAGGTCAAAAAGGACTTGCCGATCATCGATTGGAAGGCACAGGACAAAACCTCATCCTTCTTTTGGCCGAGCGCCGCTTCCTGGTTGCTAAATCGTCTCGGTTATGATGATTTTGTGAAGGGAGAGGATCTCCAGAAAATTATGACAGAGAAGTTGTTTCTTGACGGCCTGCTTTCTGTTTGGCAGGGTGCAGCCAATTGATAAATCAATGATTTAAGGGGGCCAACCGTGATCAAGTCGGAATTGGTGCAGATTGTTGCGGCACGTAACCCACATCTTTACCACCGGGACGTCGAAAATATCGTCAATGCTGTCCTCGACGAGATCACCGATGCGCTCGCTGCGGGAAACCGCGTTGAGCTTCGCGGCTTCGGCGCTTTCTCCGTCAAGAACCGGCCCTCGCGCTCCGGTCGTAACCCGCGCACGGGCGATACGGTGTTCGTCGAGGAAAAATGGGTTCCCTTTTTCAAGACGGGTAAGGAGCTACGCGAGCGCCTGAATCCTGGCGCCGGTGACGAAGAAGACGACAATTAATCGTCGTTTTGACCAGTACTCTTCGCGAATGTTCCTGGTGGACATGATTGTGCCGTGCCGGGTGGCACTTGAACTCGGCCCGGTCTTTCTTATTCTGCGGCTATAGGCGATAGGAGTGCATGGCACGGATGCGCCTGGACAAAGGAGCGTTCGCAATGGCCAAGAAGATCATCAACCTGCTGATATTGCTGCCGCTCGGCATCATCCTCATCATCTTCTGCGTCGCCAACCGGCAGTCCGTCACGCTTGCGCTCAATCCGTTCAGGCCTGAGGATCAGGTGCTGTCGCTGAGCGCGCCGCTGTTCGTGCTGCTGTTTGTGGCCCTGATTATCGGCATGTTGGTCGGCGCGGCTGTCACCTGGTTCAATCAGGGCAAACACCGCAAGCTTGCCCGGAGTCAGTCGCGCGAAGCCGTGCGCTGGCAGGCGGAAGCCGACAAGCACCGCAACCGCGCCGAACAGATCGCCGGCCAACTTCCGTCAAAGTGACTGGTCGCCACCGAACTGCATATCCTTGTAATCACCCTCCGGCGATGAGCCGTCGCCAATGATCGCAAAACCAAGGCCGCGATAAAAGGCGATGGCGCGCGTGTTTTTCACCAGGCATTTCAGCCGGTAGTGCCGCTTCGGCCATTCCGGCAGGGCGGCAAGCAGCGCCTTGCCGGCGCCCCGGCCCTGGAATGCGGGCAGGATGTAGAGCATATGGATAAAATCATCCGGTTCCCATACCGCCATGAAGCCGGCGATGGTGCCGTTCCGATCCTCGCAGACGAAGACGCGCTCACCTTTCGTGTGAATGGCGAAGTCCTCGCTATGGAATTTGCCGGGGTCGACCCAGAGAAACGTCATGCGACGGACGCGCAGATAGATATCGGCGAGAATGTCCGTATCCCGCTCGCGTGCCGGCCGGATGGTCCAAAGATCTGATTTTGACGTCATGAGCAGTCTATGGCGGGTCGGATGACGATCGCAATCAGGCGCTGGCCTGGCCGTTGAGGGCCGCCGTGAAATCGGCGAAGAATTGCTGCGCCAGTTTCTTCGCACTGGAATCGACCAGCCGCGAGCCGAGCTGGGCGATCTTGCCGCCGACCTGGGCCTTGGCCTCATAATGCAGGATCGTCTCGCCGCTTTCCTCCTTCAGAGTGACATCGGCCCCACCCTTGGCAAAGCCGGCAATGCCGCCCTTTCCTTCGCCGAAGATCGTATAGCTCTCCGGCGCATTGATGTTGGAGAGCGTCACTTCACCGTTGAACGTGGCGGAGACCGGGCCGATCTTCAATTTCACCGTTGCCGTCAGTTCTGTCGGCGAAATCTTCTCCAGGCTTTGGCAGCCGGGAATGCACTGCTTGAGAATATCGGGGTCGTTCAGCGCGGCCCACACGACGTCCCGCGGCGCGGCAATCCGTTCTTCACCGGTCATATCCATGCGCAACCCTCCCGATCTGGCATTTCATCCGGGGATAATCGCAGATCGGAAAGCGCTTTGCCAAGTGGCGGCCAGATGCTATTTGCACGCACATATCAATTTTGAGACAAGCATGGTGAAACAGAAGGAACGCCGGCCCGGTTCGAAAGCCGCGGGCGGCCCCGGCGCAAAGCCCCAAAGGGATGCCAGGCGCGACGCGCCCCTCAAGACCGGCAAGCCACCGGCAAAGCCCGCACGCGATAACGGCCCGCGGTCTGCTCCGGCCGCGCGCGACAGCGGTGAGCGAGTGTCGGAATCCCGCGGCGCGGCGCCTGTCGCGGTCGCGTCCGAACGCCCGTTGATCGTGCGAAACGGTGAGCGTCCCGTGGAGCGCGTGCCCGTTATCCTTGAATCGCTGGGCGCCGGGGATTTCCACCTGATCGACAGCGGCAACGGGCTGAAGCTCGAGCAATACGGTCCCTATCGCATCGTCCGGCCGGAGGCGCAGGCACTGTGGCAGCCGTCGCTTGCCGCCCATCTCTGGGACAATGCCGATGCGATCTTCACTGGCGACACTGATGAGGACGGCATGGGTCGCTGGCGGTTTCCGCGCGAAGCGCTCGGCGAGACCTGGCCGCTGCAATTGCTCGGCATCGATTTTCTCGGCCGCTTCACCGCCTTTCGCCATGTCGGCGTCTTCCCGGAGCAGATCGTGCACTGGGCCTGGATGAAGGAGCAGGTCGAAGCCGCAAAGCGGCCGCTGAAGGTGCTGAACCTCTTCGGCTATACCGGTGTCGCCTCCCTGGTCGCCGCCGCTGCCGGCGCGGAAGTCACCCATGTCGACGCCTCGAAGAAGGCGATCGGCTGGGCGCGGGAAAACCAGGCGCTCGGCCGCATGGAAAAGCTGCCGATCCGCTGGATCTGCGAAGACGCCATGAAATTCATCCTGCGCGAGGAACGGCGCGGCAATAAATACGACATCATCCTGACGGACCCGCCGAAATTCGGCCGCGGCCCGAATGGCGAGGTCTGGCATCTCTTCGAACACCTGCCGTCGATGCTCGATATTTGCCGCGAGATTCTGTCGCCCAAGGCGCTTGGCCTAGTGCTGACTGCCTATTCCATCCGCGCCAGCTTCTATTCGATCCATGAGCTGATGCGCGAAACCATGCGGGGCGCCGGTGGCGTCGTCGAATCCGGCGAACTGGTGATCCGCGAGGCAGGCCTCGACGGCAAGACGCCGGGCCGGGCACTCTCCACATCTCTCTTCAGCCGCTGGGTGCCCAAATGAACCATGATTTCCGCAATGACGGCCCTCGCAAGGTCGGACATGTCAAGGAGGTCACCTCCCTTGCCAATCCGATCATCAAGGATATCAAGGCGCTGACCAATAAGAAGTCCCGCGAGGAGAGCGGCGCTTTCCTGGCGGAAGGCTTGAAGCTGGTCATTGATGCCCTGGAGCTCGGCTGGACCATTCGCACGCTGGTCTATGCCAAGGCAGCCAAGGGCAAGCCGCTGGTCGAGCAGGTGGCCGCCAAGACCGTCGCGGCCGGCGGGCTGGTGCTCGAAGTCAGCGAAAAGGTTATCGCCTCCATCACCCGCCGCGACAATCCGCAGATGGTGGTCGGCATATTCGATCAGCGCTGGCGGCAGCTTCGTGACGTCAAGCCGAAAGCCGGCGATACCTGGGTGGCGCTCGATCGCGTGCGTGACCCCGGCAATCTCGGCACCATCATCCGCACCTCGGATGCAGCCGGCGCCTCTGGCGTCATCCTCGTTGGCGAGACGACGGACCCGTTTTCGCTGGAAACGGTCAGGGCAACCATGGGCTCGGTCTTCGCCGTTCCCGTCGTCAAGGCGACGCCGGAGGAGTTTCTGGCCTGGAAGAAGACGGCGGGTGTTTCCGTCGTCGCCACCCATCTGGCCGGCGCCGTCGACTACCGCACGATCGACTACAAGAAGAAGCCCGTCGTGCTGCTGATGGGCAACGAACAGTCCGGCTTGCCGGATGCCTTGGCGAAGGAGGCCGATGCGCTTGCCCGCATCCCCCAGGCCGGCCGCGCCGATAGCCTCAACCTGGCAGTGGCGACGGCGGTGATGCTGTTCGAAGCCCGCCGCCATCTTCTGACCCTCAGCGAGACGCGATGACTGACAGCGAGATAAACGAACAGGCGCCCGTAAAACCCGCACTGTTTTCCCGGCCCATGCCGATCCTGATTTTCATTGTGGCCGCTGTCATCCTCGACCAGGCCGTCAAGCTCATGGTCGACAACTGGCTGCCTTTGCAGGAGATGGTGCCGGTCATTCCGATGCTGGCGCTCTATCGCACCTATAATCTTGGGGTCGCCTTCTCGATGCTATCGGGCATGGACGGCTGGTTCATCGTCGGCATGCGCCTCGTCATCGTCGTTTTCGTGCTCTGGCTCTGGCGACGGACGCCCAATCATCGCTGGCTTGCCCATCTCGGCTTCGCGTTGATCATAGCCGGTGCGCTCGGCAACCTGATCGACCGGTTCCTCTATGGTCATGTGATCGACTATATTCTCTTCCATACGGAAACATGGTCGTTTGCCGTCTTCAATCTCGCCGACAGTTTCATCACTGTCGGGGCCGGTTGCGTCATTCTGGACGAGCTGCTTCTGCCGAAAAAGGCAAAAGCTTAAAATTCTAGCGAATCCCTGAAGGCATCGGGAACAGTGCTCATGTTAGTAAGGCCACATGAGCACTCTGGCAAATCTGCAGGAAAAGCTTGTCGCCGCCACCACCGACGACCACGACGCGCCGCGCGAACGGCCGGTGGGCGGCACGCCGCTCATGGCCACCGGTCCCATCGAGATTTCGCCGGCTAACAGACCGGATACGTCGCCGTCCGATTTTTCCCTATGGCTGCACCGCCATTGGTTGAACGGTGGCGGTTTGATCGCCGGCGTGGCGCTCATGTCGGTCGGCTATGCAGGTGGACCGCTGGCGCTTGCCGGTTTGCTGGGACTGATAGCGCTGGCGATCGTCGGCGCTGGTGTCTTGCACAGGCGACATGCTGCCCGTAAGGTCATAGCGGATATGCTGGCGCTCAGCGAACACGAGCATGACCGTCTCTGGGAGAGCAACGAAAGCACCAGTCTGCTCGCCACCATCCACGATGCGCTTGGCGATATCACTGTGACACGCGACATCGAACGCCGCATCGTCCATGCCAACGCCACCTTCCGTAACCTGACCGGCAAGTCGAACCCGGAGGGTTTGACGCTGGAGGAGGCGGGTCTTGTCTTCCGGGTTGCGACGGATTCCCAGCGCCAGGATGCGGAGATTTCCACGCCGGAAGGCCCGCGCATCTTCGCATGGCACGATGTCATGTTCCGCGACCCCGCCACCGGACAGTTGAGAATCCAGAGCGTCGCCCGCGACGTCACCGAGGAACGGCAGGCAGCGCGCCTTCGCGAGGAGGCAAGGCTGAAGGCGGAATACAACAGCGCCGCCAAATCACGGCTGCTCGCCACCGTCAGCCACGAGATCCGCACGCCCCTGTCGGGAATTCTCGGCATGAACCATCTGCTTGCCCAGACGCCGCTCACCCTGGAGCAAGCCAATTACCTGACCGGCATCCGCCAATCCGGCAATGCCCTGGTGCAGCTCGTCGAAGACCTGCTGGATTTCTCGACGATCGAAGTCGGCCGCTTCCAGCTCCGGCCACGCGCCGAACATCTGCGGCCGCTGCTGGAAGGCGTTGTCGAGATGCTCGCCCATCGGGCCCATGAAAAAGGCATCGAGATCGCCGCGACCGTCGCGGCGGATGTTCCCGAAACCATGGAGTTCGATCCTGCCCGGCTGCGCCAGGTGTTGTTCAATGTCATCGGCAACGCCGTGAAGTTCACGCAGACCGGTGGCGTGCTGATCCGCGCCGGCCTCGATGGTGACGACCTGGTGATATCGGTCAGGGATAGCGGCCCGGGAATGACCGAGGAGGAGCAGGCACGCATCTTCGGCGAGTTCGAACAGGCGGGCAATGTGTTGGACAGAAGCGCCGGCACAGGCCTGGGGCTGGCGATCTCCGCCCGCATCCTGCGCGAGTTCGGCGGCACGTTGAACGTTTCCAGCGCGCGGGGCGAGGGCAGCGAATTCACGGTCCGTTTTCCGATTTCAGTCGTCGCTGCGGAGAACGAGCCGGCTAGGCGCAGCGAACTGCTCAAAGGTTCCCGTGTCTTGTTGCTGGCCCCGGAAGGCGCGGCAAGCACCGCGATTGCCGGCACCATCCGCACGCTCGGCGGCCACTGCCGCGTGATCGGTCCCGATGATGTGAAAAACCTGGCGCAGTCTGCGCCTCACGACGCCGGCATGTCGCTGACGGATATCATTGTCGATCATCGCATGGCGCCCTGGTATTTCCGCGAAGGGACTGAGCTTGCTGCGCTCGGTCTCAGAAAGATCTTTCTGGTCAATCCGGAAGAGCGCAACACGCATCCGCTCGATCTCTTCGATGCCTGGCTCATTCGGCCGCTGCGCGAACAATCGCTGATCGATGTGCTGAGCGGCCGCATGCGCGGCATGGAAAAGCGCGATGTGCTGAGTAGCCCGCCCCAGATCAGTCTCGTGACGCCGGAGGCGGCAGATGCCGCCCTCAACGTTCTCTTGGGCGAGGACGATCCCGTCAATGCCATGCTGGTGCGCGCCATGCTCGCCAAAGCCGGCCATAGGGTTCGTCTCGTCGAGGATTTCGATAATTTGCTCGCCCGCGCCGAAAACAGCGAGAACCGCCCTGATGTCGTCGTCACCGACCTCACCATGCCAGGCGGCGAGGGCGCGGCTATGCTCGCGCAACTGAGGGCGCTGGAGCGCCGATACGGCCTTTCGCCGCTGCCTGTGATCGTGCTGACCGCCGACAGCCGCGACGCCATCCGTCGCCAGGCCCTGCTTTCCGGGGCCGATGCCGTCATCGTCAAGCCGGTCGATCCCGATCGCTTGATCGCCGAGGTGCAAGGCCTGTCGAAACAGGCTTTCGGACGCGCCTAGATTGAAAACATGTCCCCGAATCGCGATTCGGCCTTATCCGCCCACGCGATGACGAACTGAGCCAAAAGCCGCTTCGCATCTTTTAAGAGCATCCCCTGGGATACAAGGGCTTTGTCCAAATTCGATGGTGGAAACAGGCACGGTTCTTGCTTTTCGCAACGCACCATGTCACTTTCCTGTCGCACGAATTTGCTTTATGGCGCCTATATTAACCCGTAGAGGGGGAGTCGCCATGTCCATCGAAATTTTGAATCGCGAAGCTCAGGGCGAAATGGTTCAGTCTTCAAAGGCAACGGTTGCGCCGGTTGCCAGCGATGTGCTCGGACGCATCGGAAATCTAGAAACGCGCCTTGCTCGCACGGCGCGGGAAATCGATGCCGCGCAAGCGGTGCGCTATCGCGTCTTCGTTGAGGAGATGAATGCGCAACTCCCGGCCGATGCCATGCGTCGGCAGCGCGATATCGATAGCTGGGATTCGATCTGCGACCATCTGCTGGTTCTCGACCGCTCGCTGGAAGGTGATTCGGAAGACCAGATCGTCGGCACCTATCGCCTGCTGCGTCAGGACGTGGCGATGGCGAATGGCGGTTTCTATTCCTCTTCGGAATTCGATATCGACGCTCTGCTTGCTCGCCATCCAGAAAAGCGCTTCATGGAACTCGGCCGTTCCTGTGTACTGCCGGAATATCGCACCAAGCGCACGGTCGAACTGCTGTGGCAGGGCAATTGGGCCTATTCTCTGAAACACGGCATGAACGCCATGTTCGGCTGCGCCTCCTTCCCCGGCATCCGTCCGGAGCAGCATGCGCTGGCTCTCTCTTTCCTCTACCACAATGTCATTGCCAAGGATGAATGGGCCGTCAGCGCGCTGCCGTCGCTTGCCCGCACCATGGACCTGATGCCGGTCGAAGCGGTCAATTCCAAGAAGGCGCTGATGGCGCTGCCGCCGCTGATCAAGGGTTACTTGCGTCTCGGTGCCATGGTCGGTTCCACCGCCGTCGTCGATCATGCCTTCAACACGACGGACGTGTTGATCGTCTTGCCGATCGCCAGCATTTCGGACCGCTACGTCAACTATTACGGCGCCGACGCCGGTCGCTTCGCGAGCTGATCGGCGCAAGCCGGGCTGGGCGGGCAACGGCCATCCTCAGGGAATCGCAAAAATATCAATCTCATCCGTAATGCCGCGGAGCGAGACGTGGTGGGTCTGCGGCTTCAAACCATGGGTCGTCAGCAATTCGCTGGCGCGGGGGTTGTCGAGTACGGAGCCGGTGGCGAATATTTCGTGCGAATTGGCGAGATGCTGGACGCGGGAAGCGATGTTGACCGTCTGCCCGAAATAGTCCTGACGCTCGTTCAAGCTGACCGCGATGCACGGCCCTTCGTGGATGCCGATCTTTAAAAGAAGATCGTCGTTGCCGCGCTCCTTGTTGAGGCTGACCATTGCTTCGCGCATCCGCATTGCCGCCGCGAGTGCCCGGTCGGGAGTTGGAAACGTCGCCATGACGGCATCGCCGATGGTTTTGACCACCGCACCGGCCTCTGCACCAACGATCTCATGCAGAATGCTGAAATGGGTCCTCACCAGATCGAAAGCGGCAAGGTCGCCGACCCTCTCATACAGGGCCGTCGAGCCGCGCAAATCGGTGAACAGAAAAGTGAGGCTGGTGATCTTCAGCCGCTGGTCCACGTCGATCGTGTCCGTGCGGTGGATGTCGCGGAAGGTTTGGTTCGAGAGCAGTCGCTTCGCGGTCAGAAATGGACGCCGCTGACCCAGCAGGCCGTGAAGCACGTCATTGGCCACGCAGATTGATGGCAGCGTGCGGACCTCTGTGTGGTTTTCCATCAAAATGCGCAGAGGGCCGGGTCGTAAGGTAATGGGTTCGCTGTGCCGGTGCATGCGATCGAACACGAGCGTGAGGGTCTGCCGCTCCTTCGATGGTTCGCCTTTCACATCGACGAATTGAGCCGCATGCGTAACCGGCTCGAAGATGATGACGTACTCCGCCGGCAACTGAAGCGACACGACGGCTTTTTCTCCGGCAGGCAGTTCCAGCGCCTCCAGAACGAATTGGTCGACCTTCGCTTCGTAACCCTTGTCGGGAAGATCTACGCCGGAACCCCAATAAATCTGCCGAAAATATTCGAAGGGCGGCAATTCGTGCGGATTGTGAGCCTCGATGTGGCGGACGCGCGGGCTGACGGTGAAGGTGACTTCGACCATCTCGTCGAGGGTCGGCTCATAGCCGGCAGCGCAAAGCGCGCAGCTATAGGTGTCGCTCTGAACGGTTTTCAGCGAGGTATTGGCATCCAGCACTCCGCCGCAGCCGGGGCAAAGAACATTCCAGGAGATCTCGAAGAGGCCGAGGCGAGACGCATGCAGGAAGGCGTTGATGGTCTGCTCTTCATCGAAGCCGTGCTCGGCTGCGAAGGCAAGCGCGTTCACCCGGTTGAGCTTGCGATCGGGCGCGTCACGGACGAGCTGCTCAATAGCGTCGACAATATCTGGCCGCGCTGAATGGCGCAGCACTTCGAAAAGGGACTGGGCTTCACTCATTTCCCTATTTTACACCGAATTGACCCGGCGGCCATTGCCTTTCTCCGACCGCCGGCTCCACTATTCAGCGTAGTTGATTACGATCCTGCCCCATAAGCGGCAATCGCCGCCATGTTGACGATGTCGGAATCCTTTGCCCCCATCGAGGTGATCTGCACCGGCTTGTCGAGGCCGACGAGCAGCGGGCCGATGACGGTGGAACCGCCGAGTTCCTGCAGCATCTTCGTCGAGATCGAGGCCGAGTGGAAGGCGGGCATGACAAGCACGTTGGCGGGACCGGAGAGACGCGAGAAAGGATACTGGGTCTCGATGATCTTGCGGTTCAGCGCCACATCGGCGGCCATTTCGCCGTCGAATTCAAAATTGACATAGCGCTTGTCAAGAATGTTCACCGCCTCGCGCACCCGTTCGGAGCGTTCGCCCGAGGGATGGCCGAAGGTGGAGTAGGCGAGCATGGCGACACGCGGTTCATAACCCATGCGCCGGGCGAAGCCGGCGGCTTCCTCGGCGATATCAGCCAGTTCTTCCGCAGTCGGCATATCATGCACGGCGGTGTCGGCAACGATGACGGTGCGGCCGCGGGCAAGCACCAGCGATGCGCCGATGACCCTGTGCCCCGGTTTGGCGTCGATGCAGCGGCGCACATCGTCGAGCGCGGTCGAATAATTGCGCGTCACCCCCGTCACCATGCCGTCGGCATCGCCGAGCGCCACCATGCAGGCGGCGAAATGGTTACGGTCGTTGTGGATCAGGCGCGTCACATCGCGGTGCAGGTAGCCTTTGCGCTGCAGCCGGGCATAGAGATAGTCGATATAGGCCTCAACACGCTTGGAAATGCGGGCGTTGACGATCTCCAGGCCTGGCCGGTTGAGGTCGATCCCGGCGCGGTCGGCGGTTGCGTGGAGAAGGTCCTCGCGGCCGAGCAGGATGGCGGTGCCGAGCCCCTGGTTGGCATAGGACAAGGCGGCGCGCATGACCTGCTCTTCCTCAGCTTCGGCGAAGACGATCCGCTTTGGATGCCGGCGTACGCGCTCGTAGAGCTGTGCAAGCGTCGAGGCGATCGGGTCGCGCCGCGCCGAAAGTTCGCGGGCATAAGCGGCCATGTCCGGCATCGCGCGGCGGGCGACGCCGCTTTCGATCGCGGCTTGCGCGACGGCAACCGGGATCGCCGAGATCAGGCGCGGATCGAAGGGCACAGGGATGATGTATTGCGCCCCGAAACGCGGCCGCGCGCCCTGATAGGCGGCGACGACATCGTCCGGCACGTCTTCGCGCGCCAGGCTGGCGAGCGCCCTGACGGCGGCGATCTTCATTTCATCGTTGATCGTCGAAGCCCGCACATCGAGCGCGCCGCGGAAGATATAGGGGAAGCCGAGAACGTTGTTGACCTGGTTGGGATAGTCGGAGCGTCCGGTCGCCATGATGGCGTCGTCGCGGATGCGGGCGACTTCCTCCGGCGTGATTTCCGGATCGGGATTGGCCATGGCGAAGATGATCGGCTTGTCGGCCATGGAGCGGATCATCTCGGCGGAAAAGGCACCCTTCTGCGACAGGCCGAAAACCACATCGGCGCCCTTCATCGCATCTTCCAGCGTGCGGCTGTCGGTTTTCACCGCATGTGCCGATTTCCACTGGTTCATGCCCTCGCTGCGGCCCTGGTAGATCACGCCCTTCGTGTCACAGAGCACGATGTTGTCCGGATTGAAGCCCATCGCCTTGATCAGCTCGACGCAGGCGATCGCCGCCGCACCGGCGCCGTTGCAGACGAGCTTGGTGGTCTTGAGGTCGCGGCCGGTCAATTCCAGCGCATTAATCAGGCCGGCGGCGGCGATGATGGCGGTGCCGTGCTGGTCGTCGTGGAAGACGGGAATGTCCATCAGCTCGCGCAAGCGCTGCTCGATGATGAAACAGTCGGGCGCCTTGATATCCTCGAGGTTGATGCCGCCGAAGGAGGGGCCGAGGTAGCGGACGCAGTTGATGAACTCGTCGACATTTTCGGTGTCGATTTCGAGATCGATCGAATCGACATCGGCAAAGCGTTTGAAGAGAACGGACTTGCCTTCCATCACCGGCTTGGAGGCCAGCGCTCCGAGATTGCCGAGGCCGAGAATGGCCGTGCCGTTGGAGATGACTGCCACCATATTGCCGCGAGACGTGTAGTCGTAAGCCGTGCCGGGATCGGCGGCGATTGCCTTTACCGGAACGGCGACGCCGGGCGAATAGGCGAGCGAAAGATCGCGCTGCGTTGCCATAGGCTTGGTCGGGTTGATTTCGAGCTTGCCGGGGCGGCCCTGCTTGTGGAAGTCGAGCGCTTCCTGATCGGTAATCCCCGTTCCCGAACGCGACGTGCTGTTGGTGTCAGGCATGTATCCTCCAAACCTCCTGTGGGCGACCGGTCCCTCTTGCCCGATAGCTGTTGTCTTCTATAGCGGCGCGCGGATAGGGTGGCACCTCATTTTTTGGGAAAAACTGCACCTCCGTGAACGAACGAATAATTGCCAGCATCGACGCTTTCTCGACCGCCGAGCTTGCCTCGGAGGAAAGCCGCGCTTCGGCGACGCCGATGATGGAGCAATATATCGAGATCAAGGCGAACAATCCCGGTTCGCTGCTGTTCTATCGCATGGGCGATTTCTACGAGCTGTTTTTCGAAGACGCTGTCGATGCATCGCGCGCGCTCGGCATCACGCTCACCAAGCGCGGCCAGCATATGGGTCAGGATATTCCGATGTGCGGCGTGCCGGTGCATGCCGCCGACGACTATCTGCAGAAGCTGATTTCGCTGGGTTTCCGCGTCGCCGTCTGCGAACAGGTGGAAGACCCGGCGGAGGCGAAGAAGCGCGGCGGCAAGTCGGTTGTCCGGCGCGATGTCGTTCGCCTTGTGACGCCAGGCACCATCACAGAAGAAAAGCTGCTGTCGCCCTCGGAATCCAACTATCTGATGGCGCTCGCCCGCATTCGCGGCGGCTCGGAGCCGCAACTGGCGCTCGCCTGGATCGATATTTCCACCGGTGTTTTCCGTCTGGCGGAAACCGAAGCCTCGCGGCTGCTCGCCGATATCCTGCGCATCGATCCGCGCGAGCTGATCCTGCCGGATACGATATTCCACGATCCCGAGCTGAAGCCGGTCTTCGACGTGCTCGGCCGCACGGCGGTGCCGCAGCCGGCGGTCCTCTTCGACAGTGCCAGTGCCGAAGGGCGTATCACGCGGTATTTCGAAGTCTCGACACTCGATGGCTTCGGTTCGTTCACCCGCGCCGAGCTTGCCGCCGCTGCTGCCGCCATTGCCTATGTCGAGAAGACGCAGATCTCCGAGCGGCCGCCACTTGGGCTGCCGGAGCGCGAAAGCGGCGCGTCGACATTGTTCATCGATCCCGCCACCCGCGCCAATCTCGAACTGGTGCGTACGCTTTCCGGCGACCGCAACGGCTCGCTTTTGCGGGCGATCGACCGGACCGTGACTGGCGGCGGTGCGCGTCTACTTGCCGAGCGGCTGATGTCGCCGCTGACCGATCCGGCGCGCATCAATGAACGACTGGATTCGATCGGCTTCCTTTCTGAAGAGCCTTCGCTCTGCAGCGATCTCAGGATAGCGCTGAAACACGTGCCGGACATGCCGCGCGCATTGTCGCGCCTGGCGCTCGACCGCGGCGGCCCGCGCGATCTCTGGGCGATCCGCCAGGGCCTCGCTGCGGCGGCCGGCGTTGCCGATCTGCTAGTGGCTGCGTTGCTTCCCGAGGAGCTGGGAACAGCACTTGCCGGGCTCCGCGCCTTGCCCGCCGATCTCGAAGTGCTACTTGCCGGCATGCTCGCCGATGAATTGCCGCTCTTGAAACGCGACGGCGGGTTCCTGCGGGAAGGGGCGAATGCCGAGCTGGATGAGGTCCGGGCGCTGCGCGACCAGTCGCGCCGGGTCATTGCCGGATTGCAACTGCAATATGCCGAGGAAACCGGCATCAAATCGCTGAAGATCAAGCACAACAACGTGCTCGGATACTTCATCGAGGTCACGGCCGGCAATGCCGGGCCGATGACCGACAGCGGCGAAGCTAAGGCGCGCTTCATCCATCGCCAGACCATGGCCAACGCCATGCGCTTCACTACGACCGAGCTTGCCGATCTCGAAAGCCGCATCGCCAATGCCGCCGACAAGGCGCTTGCGATCGAGCTGGCGGCCTTCGACCGTATGGTCGCAGCCGTCGTCGCCGAGGCGGAGGCGATCAAAGCCGGTGCCCGCGCGCTATCGGTAATCGATGTCGCGACCGGGCTGGCATTGCTTGCCGAGGAACAGGGCTATTGCCGGCCGCTGGTCGACGACAGCCGGATGTTTGCGATCGGCGGCGGCCGCCATCCCGTGGTCGAACAGGCATTGCGCCGCCAGGCGAGTGGCCCCTTCGTCGCCAATAATTGCGATCTGTCGCCGACGGCGGATGGCAAGGATGGCGCGATCTGGCTGCTGACCGGCCCGAACATGGGCGGTAAATCGACCTTCCTGCGCCAGAACGCGCTGATTGCCGTCCTTGCGCAGATGGGGTCGTTTGTGCCTGCCGCCTCCGCCCATATCGGCATTGTCGACCGGCTGTTCTCGCGCGTCGGCGCTTCGGACGATCTGGCGCGTGGCCGCTCCACCTTCATGGTCGAGATGGTCGAAACGGCCGCGATCCTCAACCAGGCGACCGCCCGGTCGCTCGTCATCCTCGATGAAATCGGCCGCGGCACCGCGACGTTCGACGGTCTCTCCATCGCCTGGGCGGCGGTCGAGCACCTGCACGAAGCGAACAGATGCCGCGGTCTCTTCGCCACCCATTTTCACGAGCTGACGGTGTTGTCGGAAAAGCTCGGCCGATTGTCGAATGCCACGATGCGCGTCAAGGAGTGGGATGGCGACGTGATTTTCCTGCACGAGGTCGGGCCGGGCGCTGCCGATCGCTCCTATGGCATTCAAGTGGCGCGGCTCGCCGGCCTGCCGGCTTCGGTGGTGGCGCGCGCCCGCGACGTTTTGACGCGCCTGGAAGATGCCGACCGTAAGAACCCTGCGAGCCAGTTGATCGACGACCTGCCACTCTTCCAGGTCGCCGTCCGCCGCGAGGAAGTGGCTGGCCGGCGAGGACCGTCCAAGGTAGAAGAAGCGCTGAAGGCGCTCGATCTTGACGATCTGACGCCGCGCGCCGCGCTCGACGCGCTTTACGAACTGAAAAAGACCCTGAACAAGGCCGGCTGAGGCGATTTCAAAGGATAACCCGATGCATATCGAACATCTTCTCGCCGAGGTCCGCATTCTGGCCGAGCGTTTTTCTCCGATCGCCGCCCGCGGCAAGATCTGCGGCGAGGGCGACGCGCCGGACTGCGAATCCGACCGGGGGCTTCTCAACATAGCCCTGTCCTGCAGCCGGATTTCCGACATCAGCTCAAGGATCGCCAAGGCGGGCTATTGGGAGTGCGAACGGGAAATGTTGACGCAGATCGGCGCCCAATCGCGAAATATATTATATAGCATCAACGAACTCAGACGATCGCTTGAGATGCCGCAGCCCTAAAACTGCCGATTTCTGCATCGACAGCCGTCACTCTTCGTCAACTTTGGCCCGATAGAACTCCCGAAGCCGCTCATTCGGGAAATTTGGTCTAGGCTGAATATGAGGATTCGGGCGTAGAATGCCTGTGTCAATCGCCGGGCAAAGAGGCTATAGCGCATGCAGACGAAAAGACAGGCGCGCCGCCAATGGGCCGCGGTCAACGAACAGGATCCCGGTCGGCCGAGCATGGTAATGCATGACATCGATTTTCCCGTCATTCTCGACGTCTCCGCGCTGAGGGCGGAATGCGAGACCCTCGCCAAGCGCCATGAGGACAAGAAGGACGAGCGCGCCGCCCTTCTCGCCCTGTTGAAAAAGGCCAGCCTGGAAGGCCGCGAAAAGGTGCGCCTCCTGCTTTCGGAGGATGGCAGCGGGCTCAATTGCGCGCACCGCATTTCCTGGCTGCAGGATCAGATCATCACCGTTCTCTACGACTTCACGGTCAGCCACGTCCATCCGAAGCAGAAAGGCAGCTTCGCGATCACGGCTGTCGGCGGCTATGGCCGCGATACGCTGGCGCCCGGCTCGGACATCGACCTGCTCTTCCTTTTCCAGCCGAAGCCCGAGGACGAGACGCACAAGGCGGTCGAATTCATTCTCTATATGCTGTGGGACATGGGCTTTAAGGTCGGCCACGCCACCCGCACCGTCGAAGAATGCATGCGCCAGGCAAAATCCGACATGACGGTGCGCACCGCCATTCTCGAAACGCGCTATATCTGCGGCAGCGAACCCCTGGCGCGCGAACTGGAAACGCGTTTCGACAAGGAAATCGTCACCAACACCGGGCCTGAATTCATTGCTGCCAAGCTTGCCGAGCGCGACGAGCGTCATCGCAAGGCCGGTGATACCCGCTATCTGGTCGAGCCCAACGTCAAGGAAGGCAAGGGCGGTCTCCGCGACCTGCATACGCTGTTCTGGATTTCGAAATATTACTATCACGTCCGCGATCCGGCCGATCTTGTGAAGCTTGCCGTGCTCTCGAAGCAGGAATACCGCCTTTTCCAGAAGGCTGAGGATTTCCTCTGGGCCGTGCGCTGCCATATGCACTTCCTGACCGGCAAGGCGGAGGAGCGGCTCTCCTTCGACATCCAGCGCGAGATTGCCGAAGCGCTTGGCTATCATGCCCGTCCCGGTCTTTCCGCAGTCGAACGCTTCATGAAGCACTACTTCCTCGTCGCCAAGGATGTCGGCGATCTCACTCGCATCCTCTGCGCAGCGCTGGAGGAGCAGCAGGCCAAGGCGACGCCGGGCCTGACCGGCGTCATCAGCCGCTTTGCCCATCGCTCGCGCAAGATCCCCGGTTCGCTCGAGTTCGTCGAGGATCGCGGCCGCATCGCGCTGGCCAATCCCGATGTTTTCAAGCGCGATCCGGTGAGCCTGATCCGGCTGTTCTTCGTTGCCGATATCCATGGACTGGAGTTTCATCCTGACGCGCTGAAGCGCGTCACCCGTTCGCTGGGCCTGATCGACAACGACCTGCGCGAAAACGAAGAGGCCAATCGCCTGTTCCTGGCGATCCTGACCTCCAAGCGCGATCCGGCGCTGATTCTGCGCCGCATGAACGAGGCCGGCGTGCTCGGCCGCTTCATCCCGGAATTCGGCAAGATCGTTTCGATGATGCAGTTCAACATGTATCACCACTATACGGTGGACGAGCATCTGATCCGCGCCGTCGAGGTGCTGTCGGAGATCGATAAGGGCAATGCGGAAGATATCCATCCGCTGACCAACAAGCTGATACGCACCATCGAGGACCGCGATGCGGTTTATGTCGCCGTTCTCCTGCACGACATCGCCAAGGGCCGCGAGGAAGACCACTCCGAGGCCGGCGCCAAGGTGGCGCGGAAGCTTTGCCCGCGTTTCGGCCTGACGCCGAAGCAGACGGAGCTGGTGGTCTGGCTGATCGCCGAGCACCTGACCATGTCGATGGTCGCCCAGACTCGCGACCTGACCGACCGCAAGACCATCATCGATTTTGCCGACCGGGTGCAGTCGCTCGACCGGCTGAAGATGCTGCTGATCTTGACCGTGTGCGACATCCGCGCCGTTGGTCCCGGCGTATGGAACGGCTGGAAGGGCCAGCTTCTGCGTACGCTCTACTACGAGACCGAACTGCTGCTCGCCGGCGGTTTCTCGGAAGTATCGCGAAAGGAGCGGGCGGAAGACGCCGCCAAAGCGCTCGAAAAGGCGCTGGAGGACTGGAGCCAGAAGGACCGCAAGGCCTACGTCAAACTGCACTACCAGCCCTACCTTCTCTCCGTGCCGCTGGAAGATCAGATCCGCCATACGCAGTTCATTCGCCAGACCGACAAATCCGGCCAAGTCCTGGCGACCATGGTGCGCACCGACAGTTTCCATGCCATCACCGAAATCACCGTGCTCTCGCCGGACCATCCGCGCCTTCTGACGGTGATCGCCGGCGCCTGCGCTGCCGCGGGCGCCAATATTGCCGATGCGCAGATTTTCACGACGTCTGATGGTCGCGCGCTCGACACCATCCATGTCAGCCGCGAATTCCCCGACGACGCGGACGAGTTGCGGCGCGCCGGTACCATCGGCAAGATGATCGAGGACGTGCTCGCCGGCCGGAAGCGCCTGCCGGAAGTGATCGCCACCCGCACCAAAAACCGCCGAAAGAACAAGGCTTTCGTCATCCCGCCATCGGTGACGATCTCCAACAGCCTGTCGAACAAATTCACCGTCATCGAAGTGGAATGCCTCGACCGCACCGGCCTCCTGTCAGAAATCACCGCGGTTCTCTCGGACCTGTCACTCGACATCCAGTCGGCGCGCATCACCACCTTCGGCGAAAAGGTCATCGATACCTTCTACGTGACCGATCTCGTCGGACAGAAAATCTCCAACGAAAACAAACGAGCCAACATCACAGCGCGTCTGAAGGCGGTGATGGCCGGCGAAGAGGACGAGGTCCGCGAGCGCATGCCGTCCGGTATCATCGCGCCCGCTGCCACGCGTTCGTCCGCTGTTGAAAAGCTCGATCCTGAAAAGAAAGCCGGTTCAGCCGCATGAGCCTCGTCAAGAAATTCATCACCGTCGGCGGCGCGACGCTTGGCAGCCGCATCTTCGGCTTCGCCCGCGAAACGCTGATGGCCGCCGCTCTCGGCACGGGGCCGATGGCTGACGTGTTTTACGCCGCCTTCCGCTTTCCGAACCTGTTTCGTCGCCTTTTCGCCGAGGGTGCCTTCAACGCCGCCTTCGTGCCGCTCTTCGCCAAGGAGATCGAGGCGAACGGCATCGAGGGAGCCAAGCGTTTTTCCGAGGAAGTCTTCGGCGTCCTGTTTTCGGTGCTGCTGCTGATCACCATCGTCATGGAACTGTCCATGCCGCTCCTGGTGCGTTGGGTCATCGCGCCTGGTTTCGCCGACGATGCCGAGAAATTCGACCTGACGGTCCGGTTGGCCGCCGTGATGTTTCCCTATCTCATGTCGATGTCGCTGACGGCGATGATGAGCGGCATGCTGAATTCGCTGCATCGTTTCTTCGCCGCCGCCGTGGCTCCAATCTTCCTCAACCTGGTGATGATCAGCGCGCTGTTCTATTCGATCTATTTCGGCGCCGATCCGCTGGCTACCGCCTGGTACCTGTCCTGGTCGGTGCTGGTGGCAGGCGTGCTGCAGCTGGGTGTCGTCTATATCGGCGTGCGCCATGCCGGCATCAATATCGGCCTGCGCTTTCCGCGCTTCACGCCCAATGTCAAGCGGCTCCTGCTTCTTGCCATCCCGGCGGCCATCACCGGCGGCGTCACCCAGATCAACCTGGTGATCGGGCAGGCGATCGCCTCGGGCAAGGAAGGCGCGATCGCCGCCCTGCAATATGCAGACCGCATCTACCAGCTGCCGCTCGGCGTCGTCGGCGTTGCCGTCGGAATCGTGCTTCTGCCGGAACTGGCCCGTTCGCTGAAGTCAGGCCACCTTAAGGAAGCCGCCAATATCCAGAACCGCTCGATCGAATTCGTGCTGTTCCTGACCCTGCCGGCCGCTGTCGCACTCTGGCTTCTCTCCGACGATATCATCCGCGTGCTTTACGAGCGCGGCGCCTTTAACCCGAACAATACGACGCTGGTCGGCTCCATCCTCGCCATCTTCGGCCTGGGCCTGCCGGCTTTCGTGCTGATCAAGGCGCTGCAGCCGGGCTTTTACGCCCGCGAAGATACGAAATCGCCGATGCGCTACACGGCGGTCGCCGTCTTCGTCAATTCGGCGTTGTCCATCCTGCTTTTCCCGGTGCTGGCCGAACGCGGCATTGCGCTCGCCGAGGCGGTTGCCGGATGGCTGAACGCTGTGCAGCTCTTCGTCACGCTCTATCGCCGCGGACATCTCGCCTGGGAATGGTCGCTGGCGCGCCGCGCCGTCATGCTGCTCGTCTCTTCCGCCGTCATGGGCGGCGTCATCGTATATTTGTCTCATCGCTGGGAGCCGCTTCTGGGGTCCAGCTCGACGCTGCTCACCAAGATCGGCGTCCTGGGCTTGCTCATATTGATTGCGATGGTGGTGTATTTCGTTGTCGCCTTCCTGATCGGCGGCGTGGATTTGGGCATGGTGCGCCGCAATTTGAAGCGCAAGCCGGCGGAGCCGTTTCGGACGCGGAGGTAGTGAACGGGGAGTATCAAACTCCTTTGCCCGACCCCTTCCCGCAAGCGGGCGAGGGGACGATTTTGCCAGATACGGAGCTTCCCATGCCCCAATCCCTCTTCCTCGTCACCCTCGTTGTTGACGACTACGATCGCGCCAAGGCCTTCTATTGCGATGCGCTCGGCTTCGATTGCCTGCAGGACGAGGTGCAGCCGGAGGGCAAGCGCTGGGTCGTCGTCAAGCCAAAAGGCGGAGAGGGCGCCGCACTGCTACTGGCCCAGGCCACCGACGAAACGCAGCGTGCCGCAGTCGGCAACCAGACCGGCGGCCGCGTCGGCTTCTTCCTCAAGACAGATGATTTCGTTCGTGATCATGCCGCGATGAAGGAAAAGGGCGTGCGCTTTCTGGAGGAGCCGCGCCGCGAGGTCTATGGCACGGTGGCGGTCTTTGCCGATCCCTATGGCAACACCTGGGATCTGATCCAGCATTCTTCCTGAGACTCTGCCAGATATCCTCTTGATCCCCGCCTTTCTGCCGTGCATAAGCCGCTCGAAACCAAGGGTCGAGCGCCGCTCGCCCGGGCCCTCCACAAGCCTTTTGAGGACGACATGACCGAATTCAAGCCGCTCGTATTCTCCGGCGTCCAGCCGACCGGCAATCTCCATCTCGGCAACTATCTCGGCGCAATCCGCAAGTTCGTGGCCCTACAGGCCAACAACGACTGCATCTACTGCGTCGTCGACATGCATGCGTTGACGGCCCAACTCGTGCATGAGGACATGCCGGGCCAGATCCGTTCGATCACCGCCGCCTTCCTTGCCGCCGGCATCGACCCGGAAAAGCATATCGTCTTCAACCAGTCCGCCGTGCCGCAGCATGCCGAGCTTGCCTGGATCTTCAACTGCGTCGCCCGCATCGGCTGGATGAACCGCATGACGCAGTTCAAGGACAAGGCCGGCAAGGACCGCGAGCAGGCCTCCCTCGGCCTCTATGCCTATCCGAGCCTGATGGCGGCCGACATTCTCGTCTACCGCGCGACGCACGTGCCGGTCGGCGACGACCAGAAGCAGCATCTGGAACTGACCCGCGACATCGCCATGAAGTTCAATCTGGACTACATGGAGCATATCCGCCGCTCAGGCTACGGCATTGACATCACTGTCGGTGACGAACCGGTGCATGCCTATTTCCCGATGGTCGAGCCGCTGATCGATGGCCCGGCGCCGCGCGTCATGTCGCTGCGCGACGGCACGAAGAAGATGTCGAAATCGGATGCGTCCGACCTGTCGCGCATTAATCTTCTCGATGACGAAGAAAATATCTCGAAGAAGATCCGCAAGGCCAAGACTGATCCGGATGGCTTGCCGAGCGAGATCGCAGGCCTTGCCGGCCGGCCGGAAGCCGACAATCTTGTCGGTATCTATGCAGCGCTTGCCGATCGGTCGAAGGCGGACATTCTTTCGGAATTCGGCGGCCAGCAGTTCTCCGTCTTCAAGCCGGCGCTGGTCGATCTTGCCGTGCACGTGCTCTCGCCGATCACCGGCGAAATGCGCCGCCTGATGGCCGATCCCGGCCATATCGATGCCATCCTGCGCGACGGCGGCAACCGTGCGAGAGCCCGCGCCGAAGTGACGATGAAGCAGGTCCGCGACATCATCGGCTTTATCTACTGAGCCTTTTGGTCTCTTATCGGTTGGCGCGCGGCCGCTGCGGCGCGCCAAGGCTAGCGAACGGATGGGCCGACCTTGACTATCTTGCGGATTGCCTCCTTTTCGGAAGACGGAGCCGGCGGCAATCCCGCCGGTGTGTTGATTGCCGATGTCCTGCCCGATGCCGCTGAGATGCAGCGCATCGCGGCCGACGTCGGTTTCTCCGAGACCGCTTTCGCCTGCCCGGAAGGGCAGGGCTGGAGGGTGCGTTATTTCTCTCCAGAATCGGAAGTTCCATTCTGCGGTCACGCGACGATCGCCCTTGGAGCGGCCCTTGCGTTGCGGGAGGGCGACGGGATTTTTGCGCTCGCGCTCAATCAGGCCAATATCACTGTCGAGGGGCACCGAAATGGTGGCGTCCTCACGGCGGCCCTGCAATCGCCGCCCACGCGAAGCAAGGCGCCAACGCCTGAATTGCTGTCGGAGGTGCTGGCATTGTTCGGATATTCGACCGACGATCTGGACCCGGCCATTCCACCCGCGCTTATTCATGGCGGTGCCGATCACTTCATGCTGGCCCTGAAATCCCGCGGGGCGCTTGCCGCAATGACCTACGATCTCGATGCGGGGCGCACTTTGATGATCCGCGAAGGTTGGATCACGATCCTGCTCGCCTACGCCGAAACGCCGCAACTCTTCCATACCCGCAATGCCTTCGCGTCGGGCGGGGTCTATGAAGACCCTGCGACCGGCGCTGCAACCGCAGCCCTCGCTGGATATCTGCGCGACATTGCCTGGCCGCATGGCGGGGCCATCGACATCATCCAGGGTGAGGATATGGGAATGCGTTCTCGCCTGCGTGCCGATATCCCGGCCGCAGTTGGAAGCTCCATCCGAGTATCAGGCGAAGCAAGGCTTATGGACCAAAAAGCCAGCTAAGCGGCAACCGTCACCGGGTTCAAAACGGGGCTTGCCATGGCACGGATTTCGATGTCAGACTTGGCCCATGGTATCAAAACGTCTCTCACGGCTCGAAGGTCACCGCCGCAAGTTCATGGCGGTCATCGACGGCACCCCTGAATGCCAGCGTGCCGTCCATTACGCCGGCCGGCGCGCCAAGAATTCCAACGGCGGCCTTGTGCTCCTCTTTGTGATCCCCGAAGGCGATTTCCAGCAGTGGCTGGGCGTCGAGGAGATCATGCGGGCCGAAGCGCGCGAGGAGGCCGAGGCGGCAACGGCCAAGGCGGCGCAGATCGTGCGTGAAAATATCGGCATCGATCCGGAGATCGTCATTCGCGAAGGGGCGGCCGCCGAGCAGATCAATGCGGTGATCGAGGAAGACCGGGACATCGCGTTGCTCGTTCTCGCCGCTGGTTCGGCCAAGGAAGGGCCGGGACCGCTGGTGTCTTCGATCGCCGGGCGTGCCGCGGCCTTTCCGATCCCCGTGACGGTGCTGCCCGATACGCTGACGAACGAGGAAATCGACGCGCTGAGCTAAGTTTTTGGGCCTAATTCTTGAGAATCAGTCTCTTGAATAGCGCGGCCAAAAAGCCTATTTTCTTTTGAAATATTCTAAAGTCGGACACGACAGACGTGGTACGGGGCTTCGGTCTCGCCGCATGGAGATCAAGATGTTCATTCAGACCGAAGCGACGCCGAACCCCGCAACTCTGAAGTTCCTGCCGGGCAAGGTGGTGATGGAAAGCGGCACGGCCGAATTCCGCAACGCCGAAGAAGCGGAAGCCTCGCCGCTCGCTGCCCGCATCTTCGATGTACCTGGCGTTAGCGGCGTCTATTTCGGCTACGACTTCATCTCCGTCTCCAAGGAGAACCAGGAATGGCAGCATCTGAAGCCCGCCATCCTCGGTTCGATCATGGAGCATTTCATGTCCGGCAAGCCGGTCATGGGCGAAAGCTCGGTTCTTTCCGAAGCACAGGACGCCGGCGGTGAGTTCTTCGATGAAGGCGACGAATCAATCGTGCTGACCATCAAGGAATTGCTCGAGACCCGCGTTCGTCCGGCTGTTGCCCAGGATGGCGGCGATATCACCTTCCGCGGCTTTCGTGACGGCAAGGTCTACCTCAACATGAAGGGATCCTGCTCCGGTTGCCCGTCGTCTACCGCGACGTTGAAGCATGGCATACAGAATCTGCTGCGCCATTTCGTCCCGGAAGTGCAGGAAGTCGAAGCCGTCTAAGCATGGTCCCCAAACATGCGCAGCGGTTTTTGGATAAGATTGTGCAAAAACAGATTTTGGAGTGCAGTGACGGTTTGAAGCTAATTCACTGCGCTTCAAGTTTGGCCTTTTCGGAAAAATTGTGATGATCGTACTGGCGCTCGACACGGCAGGTGTGGATTGCGCTGCCGCTGTGTATGATAGCGGCAGTGATTCTGTGATTGGGGAGGTCACGGAAACGATCGGGCGAGGGCATGCCGAACATTTGATGGATGTTGTCGACCGGGCGCTGGCTGAAGCCGATATAGCGCTCGCGGCAGTGGAGCGTGTGGTCGTGACCGTCGGTCCCGGCTCATTCACCGGCATCCGCATCGGCGTTGCAGCCGCCCGCGGTTTCGCGCTTTCCCTGAACATTCCAGCCGTTGGCGTCACGACCCTCGAGGTCATGGCCGCCGCCGCTCGGGAAACGAATCCGGGTAAATCGGTTCTGGCCGCAATCGACGCCAAGCGCGAGGAGATCTATCTCCAGTCCTTCGATGCCGATGGCCATCCGCTGGATGAGGCGCGCGCCGTGACGATCGATGAAGCGCGTGCGATATCAGATGCTTTCGACGGCGTCGTCACCGGCTCGGCTGTTGCCCGGCTCAGCGACTCTCCGCCGGCGGCGCGGCCGGATGCCTTTCCGATTGCCACCGTCGCCCGGCTAGGCGCTGTCAAACCTGTCAGCGAAAAGCCGAAGCCGCTTTATCTTCGCGGACCCGACGCCAGACCGCAGGCAGGGTACGCAGTCGCCAGGGTATAATCATGCTGGAATCCTATCTCACCCTGAAAGCCGAATACGAGATCGTTCCGATGCAGCTGCAGGATTGTGCCGAGGTGGCGGCGCTGCATGGCGAACGTTTTTCGCGGGTTTGGGACGATAGCGAGTTTCAAAATCTCCTGTCGCAGGACACGACCTTCGGCTTTGTCGCGCGCCAGACCAACGCCATCCTGAAAAAGCCGCTTCCGGGCTTCGTTCTGGCGCGCCAGGCGGCGGGTGAAGCGGAAATCCTGACAGTTGCCGTCAACGCCAAACTTGGCCGCTCCGGCCTTGGCTGGCGGCTGATGCAGGCGGCGTTGCGCGAGGCGCGCAACCGCGGCGGCGAAACCATGTTCCTGGAGGTCGATGGCGGCAATCAGCCGGCGCTCGGTCTCTACCGCAAGCTCGGTTTCGAAACGGTCGGCGAACGCAAGGCCTATTATGTCGACGAAAACGGCGCGAAATCGACGGCGCTTGTCATGCGCCGTGTTCTTCGCTAGTCCGTTGTCCTAGACGAATAGACCGAAGACCGTATTCAATGACCGATCCCGTAAAATCCCTTGAGGAGCTTTGCGCCGAGCGCGGCATGCGCATGACGGAGCAACGGCGGGTCATTGCGCGCATCATCGAGAGTTCGGAAGATCATCCCGATGTCGAAGAGCTGCACCGCCGCTCCGTGAAGGTGGATGCGAAGATCTCGATTTCGACGGTTTATCGCACCGTAAAGCTTTTCGAGGATGCTGGCATCATCGAGCGCCATGACTTCCGTGACGGGCGTTCGCGTTACGAGACCGTGCCGGAAGAGCATCACGATCACCTGATCGACCTGAAGAGCGGCGAAGTGATCGAATTCCACTCGCCGGAGATCGAGGCGCTGCAGGAGCGCATTGCCCGCGAACACGGTTTCAAGCTCGTCGACCATCGGCTGGAGCTCTACGGTATTCCGCTGAACAAGGACGAACGCTGAAGTGGCGGCGGTCGTGCGGGAGCGGATGATTTGATAACCTGGCTGCGCGTCGGCTGTGCCGTCTTCGTCATCTGCGTTGTCAGCCTCGTCCTGCTGCCGCTGCAGATTCTTTGCCTGCGCTTCGACTGGAAGCTCAGACGCTATCTGCCGCGCTACTGGCATCGCATCATTTGCCATTGCCTTGGCGTCCGCATCCACATTGTCGGAGAGCTTGAGCGTCGCCGGCCGCTGATGCTGGCTGCGAACCACGCTTCCTGGCTCGATATTCTGGTGCTTTCCGCAGTTGCCGACGTCGCCTTCATCGCAAAATCGGAAGTGCGGGACTGGCCGATCTTCGGACTCTTCGCCCAATGGCAGAAGAGCGTGTTCATCGAACGCGAGCAGAAGCGCAAGACCGGCGACCAAGTGAGCGAGATCGCCGAGCGCATGGCCGATGGCGAGATCATGGTGCTGTTTCCGGAAGGCACGACCTCGGACGGCAACCGTCTGCTCGAGGTCAAATCCTCGTTGTTCGGCGCAGCCGCCGCCGCTTTGCCGAAGACGCCGGATGCCGTCGTTCACGTCCAGCCGGTCGCGGTTGCCTATACCCGGGTTCATGGCGTCGCCATGGGCCGTTATTATCGCCCTATCGCGGCTTGGCCTGGTGACATCGAGCTGGTGCCGCATCTGAAGGGCATCTTTGCCTGCGGGGCCATCGATGTCGATGTCTGCTTCGGCGAGGCGGTGGATTATCGTGCCGACACCAACCGCAAGGAGGTCAGCGCCACCGTGGCGCGGCGCATCCGCACCATGCTGGCGAGCCGGCTGCTCGGCCGCGAGATTGCCTGATATTCCGGCGATTTTAACTTTTTCATTTTCTCAGGAAGCAAAAGCCACTACATAGCGGCCATGACCAAGGACAGTGCACTTCTCTACGCCCCGCAGCCCAATGTTTTAGAGATTGGGATGCGCGATGGCTCCAACAGCCGTAAGGTTTTCATCAAGACCTACGGCTGCCAGATGAATGTCTACGACTCGACACGGATGAGCGATGCGCTCGCCCGCGATGGCTATGAGACGACTGAGGACATGGAAGAAGCCGATCTCGTCCTGCTGAACACTTGCCACATCCGCGAAAAGGCGGCTGAAAAGGTTTATTCGGCACTCGGGCGCCTGCGCGAGATGAAGAAGCGCAAGGCCGCCGATGGCCGCGACATGATGATCGGCGTCACCGGCTGCGTTGCCCAGGCCGAGGGCGAGGAAATCCTCCGCCGCGCGCCCGCTGTCGACGTCGTCATCGGCCCGCAGACCTATCATCGCCTGCCGGACGCGCTGCGCCGCGCCAAGGAAGGCGAGCGCGTGGTCGATACGGAATATGCGATCGAAGACAAGTTCGAACATCTGCCGATCGCCGAGAGCACCAAAATTCGCGCCCGAGGTGTCACCGCCTTTCTGACCGTGCAGGAGGGCTGCGATAAGTTCTGCACCTTCTGCGTCGTTCCCTATACGCGCGGCTCCGAAGTCTCCCGTCCGGTCGCTCAGATCGTCGAGGAAGCGCAAAAACTTGTGGATGGCGGAGTGCGCGAAATCACGCTGCTTGGCCAGAATGTCAATGCCTGGCACGGAACCGGGCCGAAGGGTGAAGCCTGGAGCCTTGGCGACTTGCTCTACCGGCTGGCTGAAATCCCGGGCCTTGCCCGGCTGCGCTATACCACCAGCCATCCGCGCGACATGGACGACCGGTTGATTGCGGCCCATCGCGATTTGCGCACCTTGATGCCCTATCTCCATCTGCCGGTTCAATCCGGTTCCGACCGCATCCTCAAAGCGATGAATCGGCGGCACACGGCGGCGGAATATCTCGCTTTGATCGAAAAAATCCGTGCGGCACGGCCGGATATCGCCCTTTCGGGTGATTTCATTGTCGGTTTCCCGGGGGAGACAGAGCAGGATTTTGCGGATACACTTCGTCTTGTGGAGGAGGTGAACTATGCGCAAGCCTTCTCGTTTAAATATTCGACGCGCCCTGGAACGCCGGGTGCGGAATTGAAGGGCCAAGTGCCGGAAGAGATCAAGGCGGAACGACTGGAACGATTGCAGGCGCTGCTTTTGAAGCAGCAGCACGCTTTCGCTGATGCCTGCGTCGGCAAGGTGGTCGATATTCTGCTGGAAAAGCCGGGCCGCATGCCGGGTCAGTTGATCGGCCGATCTCCTTGGCTGCAATCTGTGAATGTTGATGCAAAAGCATCGCAAATCGGTGACATTATCAATGTACGAATCACCGGAACCAGCACGAACAGCCTTTTTGCTGAGTTGCTTTAGGTTCCGGACAGGCAAAGGAGCCGGACCGCTTGAACGGACAGGAATTGGTTTCTTCTTCATCGCGCCAGCCACGCACCGCGAGCGACGCCAATCACTTCATCCTGACGTTCGAGAACAATCGGTTCGCCAGCGAACTTTTCGGACAGTTCGATCAGAATTTGAAGCTGCTCGAAGAGCGTCTGGGCATCGACGCACGCGCACGCGGCAATTCCGTCATCATCACGGGTGATGTGCTGGCCACCAACCAGGCGCGCCGCACGCTCGATTATCTCTATGACAAGCTGCAGAAAGGTGGGAATGTGGAGCGCTCCGACGTGGAAGGAGCAATCCGCATGGCGGTTGCCGCCGATGACCAACTGACGCTGCCGACGATGGAGAAAAAAGCCAAGCTGACGATGGCGCAGATTTCGACGCGCAAGAAGACGATCATCGCGCGCACGCCGACGCAGGACGCCTATATCAGGGCGATGGACCGTTCCGAGATGGTTTTCGGCGTCGGTCCGGCCGGTACGGGCAAGACCTATCTCGCCGTTGCCCACGCCGCTCAGCTTTTGGAGCGCGGCGCGGTCGAGAAGATCATCCTGTCGCGCCCGGCCGTCGAAGCCGGCGAGCGTCTTGGCTTCCTGCCCGGCGATATGAAGGAGAAGGTCGACCCCTATCTCCGCCCGCTCTATGATGCGCTCTACGACATGATGCCGGGCGACAAGGTCGAACGTGCCATCACCGCCGGCGTCATCGAAATCGCTCCGCTCGCCTTCATGCGCGGTCGCACGCTTGCCAACGCCGCCGTCATCCTCGACGAGGCGCAGAATACCACCTCGATGCAGATGAAGATGTTCCTGACGCGTCTCGGTGAGAATTCGCGCATGATCATCACCGGCGACCCCAGCCAGATCGACCTGCCGCGCGGTGTCAAATCCGGCCTGGTGGAGGCCTTGCAGCTCCTGAACGACGTCGAAGGTATAACCATCGTGCGCTTCAAGGACACAGACGTCGTCCGTCATCCCTTGGTGGCGCGCATCGTCAGGGCTTACGACTCGAACTACCTCGCCCCCGTCGCTGGTGGTGAGGCCGATCCGCAGATCTGATGGCCGATCTCGATATACAGATCAGCGTCGAAGAGGGCGGCTGGCCCTCGGAAGAGGCATTGCAGGCCCTGGCCGAGCGCGTGTTGGGCGCGGCTGCGGCCTATCTCGAAAAATACGAGAAGCAGCCTTTTCCGAAAATGGCGCCGGAATTGTCGCTGGTCTTCACCGACGATGCCTCGATCCGGGAGATCAATGCGGAATGGCGCGAGCAGGACAAGGCGACCAATGTCCTGTCGTTCCCCGCTTTTCCGCTGGCGCCGGGCGGCAGACCCGGCCCGATGCTCGGCGATATCATCATCGCCAAAGAGACGGTGGAGCGCGAGGCGATCGAGCTGGAAAAGAGTTTTGATGATCATCTGACCCATTTGATGGTGCATGGTTTCTTGCATCTCTTCGGCTACGACCATATGAATAATAGCGAAGCCGAAATAATGGAGGGGCTGGAGACTCGCATTTTGGCGGAGCTTGGCCTATCTGATCCCTATGCGGGGCAGGACCCCATTTGACTGAACCCTGTCTGATCAGGAACAATGAGCGACTTTACGACAAGACCGGCCCCCGAGGCCAAAGACGGAGCCGAAACAGCCTCCTCCGATGAGGCGGGCAGTAGTAGCGGCAAACGATCACACTCATCCTTCTGGGCCCGCGCTGCGCGCATTTTGCGCCCAGCTCAAGGCTCTGCACGTCTGCGCGAGGATCTCGCCGACGCGCTGATGACCAACGCCACCGATGACGACGCTTTCTCGCCGGACGAGCGGGCAATGCTGCACAACATCCTCCGTTTCCGCGAGGTGCGTGTCGAGGACGTCATGGTGCCGCGCGCCGATATCGAGGCGGTTGACCAGAATATCACCATCGGCGAGCTGATGATCCTGTTCGAGGAGAGTGGTCGCTCGCGCATGCCGGTCTATGCCGAAACGCTCGATGATCCGCGCGGCATGGTGCATATCCGCGACCTCCTGTCTTATGTCGCCAAGCAGGCGCGCAACAAGCGCCGCGGCAGCAATGGCAAGGCGGCGGCAGCGGCATCTGCATCGACTGCGAGCCCGGCTGAGAAGCCTCCGCGCTCGGCCAAGCCGAATTTCGACCTTTCGCGCGTCGACCTGCAGAAGACGCTCGCCGAAGCCGGCATCATCCGAAAAATCCTGTTCGTGCCGCCCTCCATGCTGGCGTCGGATCTTCTCCGCCGCATGCAGGTCAACCGCACGCAGATGGCCCTCGTCATCGATGAATATGGCGGCACCGACGGCCTCGCCTCGCATGAGGACATCGTCGAAATGGTCGTCGGCGATATCGACGACGAACATGACGACGAGGAAGTCATGTTCAAGCGTGTCTCCGAAGACGTCTTCGTCGCCGATGCCCGCGTCGAGCTGGAAGAGATTGCGGCCGCCATCGGCACCGATTTCGACATCAGCGAGCAGGTGGACGAGGTGGATACGCTCGGCGGCCTGATCTTCTCGGCGCTCGGCAGGATCCCGGTGCGCGGCGAGCTCGTCCAGGCGCTGCCAGGCTTCGAATTCCATATCCTCGATGCCGATCCGCGCCGCATCAAACGGGTGCGCATCACGCGTAAGCGTCATGCCGTGCGCCGCCGTCCGGCCAAGGCCGAGGGGGAAGGTGGCGTACTCGAGCGCGATTTGCCGTCGCCGGATACGCTTCCGGACGAACCTTCGGCAGAACGGAACACGGCCAGCCAATAAATGGCGCTTCAGCAGGACAAACCGCTGCTTTTTTGAAAGACTGCGGCCAATGATTCGCAGTTTGGACGGAGCGCGCGCATGGAACGGCTTTCGGGCAAGGTTATCCTCGTCTGGGGTTTCAAGCGCGCATTTCTCGCCATCGTCGCCGGAGCCATCGGCGTCCTCGCCTTGCCGCCCTTCGGCTTCTTCGCGGCGATGTTCGTCTCTTTCACGCTGCTTGTCTGGCTGCTGGATGGCGCTGCCGCCGGTCCCGATAGCGGCTTCCTTGGGCGCCTCTGGCCGGCCTTTGCCATCGGCTGGCTGTTCGGCTTCGGTTATTTCGTCGCCGGTCTCTGGTGGCTCGGCCATGCGCTTCTGATCGATGCCGATGCGTTCGCCTGGGCGCTGCCGCTGGCGATCCTCGGTCTGCCGGCGTTTCTCGCGATTTTCTATGGCGTGGCGGCGGCGCTGGCCCGGCTGCTCTGGTCGGACGGCATGGGGCGCATTGCCGCGCTCGCCTTCGCCTTTGGCCTGCTGGAATGGCTGCGCAGCTTCCTTTTCACCGGCTTCCCCTGGAATGCCATTGGCTATGGCGCCATGCCCATCCCGCTGATGATGCAATCGGCGCATGTGATCGGCGTGCTTGGCGTCACCGTGCTTGCGGTCTTCGTTTTCGCGTCCCCGGCACTGCTTGGAACGCGCCAGGGGCGGGTGCCGGGGATCGGGCTCGCCGTGCTCATCGCCGCCGCGCATTTCGGTTACGGCTATTATGCGCTCAGTCTGCCGGCACCGCCGGCGAGCGGCGACAAGACGGCCCCGGTGGTGCGCATCGTCCAGCCCGCGATCGACCAGGAAGCCAAGATGGACACTGATGCCGATCGCGCCGCGATCTTCGACAAACATCTGTCGCTCTCGGTGCAGCCGCCCATCAATGGCGGCAAACGGCCCGACATCATCGTCTGGCCGGAGACCGCTGTCCCCTTTATTTTGACGGATAATCAGGACGCGCTGACCCGCATTGCCGATCAGCTCGACGATGACCAGATCCTGATCACCGGCGCCGTTCGCGTCGAGGACATGGGTCCCGGTCTCGAGCCGCGCTATTACAACTCCATCTATGTGATCGACGGCCGCGGCCAGATTATCGGTGCCTCCGACAAGACCCATCTTGTGCCGTTCGGCGAGTACGTGCCCTTCGAAAACATCCTCGGGTATCTCGGAATTCAGAATGTCATCGAGTTGCCGGGAGGCTTTTCAGCGGCCGCCAGCCGGCAGTTGCTGACGCTGCCAAGCGGCGTCAAACTTTATCCGCTGATCTGTTACGAGATCATTTTCCCGAACGAAATGACACCGGACATCCGGCAGGCCAACGCCATTCTGAACGTTACGAATGATGCCTGGTTCGGCGACACGCCAGGCCCCTATCAGCATTTCCTGCAGGCGCGGGTAAGGGCTGTCGAACAGGGTTTGCCGCTGATTCGCAGCGCCAATACGGGTGTTTCGGCCTATGTCGACGCTCACGGACGTTTGATTTCCGGAATCGACTTTAATGAGCAAGGATTTGTCGACGCCACTTTGAGTAGCGCAACCGTGTCGCCTATCGACGATAGGATACGAAATGCATACTTCTGGTTGGCAATCGGGGTAGTCGGTATAATCGCTGTGATTTCACGCATGGGTTTTATTTCAAGGGCGAATTGACCAAAAAACCCTAAAATTGCATAGTGGTTGTTGTCTGCCTTTTGAACGTAAACTAGAAGCCGGGTGGGGCGTCGGCTGCAACGTAGCGTTATAGGGGTGGTTAAGGGCACCGGATGGCAGGACCTGAATTCAACCTATGTTAGGGCAATTATGATGATTGAGAACAAAAAGAAGCCGAACCCCATCGACATCCATGTCGGTAGCCGCATCCGCCTCCGCCGTACCATGCTGGGCATGAGCCAGGAGAAGCTCGGCGAGAGCCTCGGAATCACTTTCCAGCAAATTCAGAAGTATGAGAAAGGCACCAACCGCGTTGGCGCCAGCCGTCTTCAGAATATTTCCAGCATTCTTAACGTTCCGGTTTCCTTCTTCTTCGAGGACGCGCCGGGTGAGCATGCGGCAACCGCCGGCGGCATGGCCGAGGCTTCCAGTTCCAATTATGTGGTCGATTTTCTCTCTTCCTCGGAAGGGCTGCAGCTCAACCGCGCCTTCGTGAAAATTTCCGATGGCAAGGTCCGCCGCAAGGTGGTCGAGCTCGTCAAGGCCCTCGCAGCCGAGGCCGACGCCGAATAAGCGTTTTTAAGCAGCGCTGCAGTGGCAAAGTCGCAAGGCGGTCATTTTGGCCGCCTTTTCCATGTTTATGGCAAAATTTTATCACTTTCGCCGGGATATAAAGATATATTTATGTCCTTCTGTGGCTTGTTTTTCGCGCTCGAGACGAATATCAAAAGCGGAGATTTGTTCTTTGAGGGGAATCCCATATGCGCGCGAATTATCTGTTTACCAGCGAGTCTGTTGCCGAAGGTCACCCGGATAAAGTCTGTGACCGCATCTCCGACGAAATCGTCGATCTGGTCTACCGCGAAGCGGCAAAGACCGGCGTCAACCCCTGGGGCGTGCGCATTGCCTGCGAGACCCTTGCCACCACCAACCGCGTCGTCATCGCCGGCGAAGTTCGTCTGCCGCCGAGCCTGATGAAGAAGGACAAGGATGGCAACGACGTCATCAATCCCTCGAAGTTCAAGGCCGCTGCCCGCCGCGCCATCAAGGATATCGGTTACGAACAGGACGGCTTCCATTGGAAGAAGGCGCGCATCGACGTTCTCCTGCACTCGCAGTCCGCCGACATCGCCCAGGGCGTCGACAACGCCGCCGACCAGCAGGGCGATGAAGGTGCCGGCGACCAGGGCATCATGTTCGGCTATGCCTGCCGCGAAACGCCGGACCTCATGCCGGCGCCGATCTACTATTCGCACAAGATCCTGCAGCTCCTCGCTGCCGCCCGCAAGAAGGGCGACGGCGAAGTCGCCAAGCTCGGCCCGGACGCCAAGAGCCAGGTGACCGTCCGCTACGTCGACGGCAAGCCGACCGAAGTGACCTCGATCGTTCTTTCCACCCAGCATCTCGATGATAGCTGGGATTCGGCGAAGGTTCGCGCCGTCGTCGAACCCTATATCCGCGAAGCTCTCGGCGAGCTGAAGATCGCGGCCGACTGCAACTGGTACATCAATCCCACCGGCAAGTTCGTCATCGGCGGTCCGGATGGTGATGCCGGCCTGACAGGCCGCAAGATCATCGTCGATACCTACGGCGGTGCTGCACCGCACGGCGGCGGCGCCTTCTCCGGCAAGGACACGACCAAGGTCGACCGTTCCGCTGCCTACGCTGCGCGCTACCTCGCAAAGAACGTCGTAGCCGCCGCTCTTGCCGACCGCTGCACGATCCAGCTCTCCTACGCCATCGGCGTTGCTCAGCCGCTGTCGATCTATGTCGACCTGCACGGCACCGGCAAGGGCGTCAGCGAAGACCAGATCGAAGCGGCGATCCGCAAGAACATGGACCTTTCGCCGACCGGCATCCGCCGCCATCTCGACCTTAACAAGCCGATTTACGCGAAGACCTCGGCTTACGGCCATTTCGGCCGCAAAGCAGGCCGCGACGGCTCGTTCTCCTGGGAGCGCACGGACCTCGTCAAGGCCCTGAAGGAAGCTGTGAAGACCCGGGAAGCTGCATGATCGATACCGAGCGCCGGTCGCGGGCGACGGAAGCATTCTTCGGCCGGCGCAAGGGAAAGCCTTTGCGCGGCCAGCAGGCCGAAAGGCTGGAAGCGCTGCTGCCGCAATATATCGTCGATCTCTCTGCACTGGCGCCGCAGCCGCTGAATGATCTGTTCCCGGTGCAGACCGAGCGTCTGCGCCTGGAAATCGGCTTCGGCGGCGGCGAACACCTGATCCACCGGGCGCTGGAATCTCCGGCGACCGGCTTTATCGGCGTCGAGCCCTTCGTCAATTCCATGCAGAAGCTGCTTGCCCGCGTCGACGAAACCGGCGCGCGCAACATCCGCGTCTATAATGACGACGCCACGCAACTGCTGGATTGGCTGCCGGAGGGCTGCCTCGACCAGATCGATCTGCTCTATCCCGATCCCTGGCCGAAGAAAAAACACTGGAAGCGCCGCTTCGTCTCGCAGGTCAATCTCGATCGCTTTCACCGCGTCCTGAAGCCCGGCGCCATCTTCTGCTTCGCCTCCGACATCGACACCTATGTCAACTGGACGCTGCAGCACTGCGCCGCCCATGGCGGCTTTGAATGGATGGCAAACAATGCCAGCGACTGGCTGACGCCCTATGAAGGCTGGCCCAGCACGCGCTATGAGGCAAAAGCCCGGCGCGAGGGACGGTCTTCGGCCTATCTGACGTTCAAGAGAGTTTAAGCGGCAATCCCGCCTCTCGCAATTTCGCGGCGCGAAATCGCTCAAATCCTCCTTTCTACCCGTTAGGGTGAAGAAGCTATTGCCATGTGCATGTCAGCCAGTTTGGAAGGTGGAGTTACAGCTTCTCCTCCGCGGGAGAAGGACGAGCGTCAGCGCCGGTTGAGAGGGGCATTACACCGGGATAGGAATGCTCTGACGCAATCGCGGTCGCAGCGCCTCGATCAACTAATGGCACGGAGCCCTCAATGAAGGCTGACCGTCTTCAGCTCGTCCTCAGCCGCCTTATAGAAGGTGCTGGACCGGTTGTCGGTCAGAAGAATCGGAGTGCCATCGGCGCCGAAAAGCGCCCAGAGGTCGACATTCGGATCGATGTCCGGCGCCTCGGGAAAGCAACGGGACACTTCGTCCGAATGGATCTTTCTGACATAGGCAACCTCACCCGCACCAATATTGGCGAGTTCGGATTGAGTCAGGCGCGCAGTGGCTTCTCTCAAAAGCATGTTCGTACCTCCAGCATGAGGGACCAGCGGCAATCTGCCGTTGTCTTACTGTGATACCGAAATGTTAATTTTCTTTACCATCCGGTCCGGTTCCGGCCGAATGAGATCGACGGAAAGCAGGCCGTTCTTCAAGACGGCGCCGAGCACCTGCATGCCGTCTGCCAAAACGAAGACGCGCTGGAACTGACGGGCCGCAATGCCGCGATAGAGATAATCGCGCTCCTCATGCTCCACCTGCCGCCCACGGATCAAAAGCTGGTTTTCTTCCGTGGTGATATCGAGCTCGTCTTCCGAGAAGCCGGCAACCGCAAGCGTAATGCGCAGGCGCTCAGGCTCGCCCGAGAGGCGGTCGGCCCGCATGCGTTCGATATTGTAAGGGGGATAACCATCGCTGACCTTGGAAATCCGCTCCAGCGTCTTTTCCATGGTGTCGAAGCCCAGAAGCAGAGGGCTGGCAAAGGGAGTGGTCCGGCTCATGTCTCAAGTCCTTGGTGTCAAGCGACCTTTCCGGACCTGATCTTTCAGCACCCGGTTACGTGTAATATGGGAGCAGGGGCGGGGGAGTGCAAGGAGGCGCGGCCTTCGCATTTGCGAGATTACTTCCGGTATCGCAATGCCAATGGCCACGCCGGCATCCGGCTGCTTGACAAAGCTTAAACGGGCTCGCATCAAGACTGCCAAGCCGCACCGGAGGAAAGCCCAGAGATGACCGAGCCCAGAAAAATTATCATCGATACCGATCCCGGCCAGGACGACGCCGCCGCGATTTTGCTCGCCTTCGGAAGTCGTGAGGAAATCGACGTACTCGGCATCACCACGGTCGCCGGCAATGTGCCCCTGAGTTTGACGAGCCGCAATGCCCGTATCGTCTGCGAGCTCTGCAACCGCCGCGACGTGAAGGTTTTTGCCGGCGCCGATGCGCCGCTCAAGCGCAAGCTGGTCACCGCCGAACATGTCCACGGCAAGACCGGCCTTGACGGCCCTGACCTGCCGGAGCCGACCATGGAGCTTCAGCCCGGTCATGCCGTCGACTTCATCATCGACACCCTGCGCAACGAGCCGGCCGGCGCGGTCACGCTCTGCACGCTTGGCCCACTCACCAATATCGCGCTCGCCTTCCAGAAGGCGCCCGACATCATCGCGCGCGTCCGCGAGCTGGTGATGATGGGCGGCGGCTTCTTCGAAGGCGGCAACATCACGCCGGCGGCTGAATTCAACATCTATGTCGACCCGGAAGCGGCCGATGTCGTCTTCCGCTCCGGCGTACCTGTCGTCATGATGCCGCTCGACGTGACCCACCAGCTTCTGACCCGCAAGGATCGTGTGGCTGCTATCGCCGCCGTTGGCACTGCTCCGGCCAAGGCAATGGTCGAGATGCTGGAATTCTTCGAGCGTTTCGATATCGAAAAATATGGCTCTGACGGCGGTCCGTTGCACGACCCCACCGTCATCGCTTATCTGCTGAAGCCGGAGCTTTTCAAAGGCCGCGATTGCAATGTCGAGATCGAAGTGACATCGGAGCTGACCGTCGGTATGACCGTTGTCGACTGGTGGCATGTCACTGACCGTAAGCGCAACGCCAAGGTCATGCGCCATGTCGATGCAGACGGCTTCTTTGCGCTGCTGACCGAGCGCTTTGCACGCATCTGACTTTGCTGCCGCAGGAATAGGAAAAGGCCGCCGGATCGCTCCGGCGGCCTTTTATGGTTTCATTAGTCGGCTCAGAATTCTTCCCATTCACCCTGCGCCAGCGCATTTGCGCCTTGGGTCTGCGGACGCGCCTTGCGCGCTGGAGCGGCGGCCGGGGTAACACTGCGGGCAGGGGCTGGGGCCGGCGTGCGCATCTGCTGAGCGGCAGCGCGCAGTGCGGAGGCATTATCCTGGCCGCCATGCGATACGCGGAAGCGGGCGACGAGCGTTTTCAACGTCTGGGCCTCGTCGTTCAGCGTCACGCTGGCGGCGGTGGTTTCTTCCACCATCGCGGCATTCTGCTGCGTCACCTGGTCCATCTGGTTCATGGCCGAGTTGATTTCCTTCAGCCCGATCGCCTGTTCGCTGGCAGAAGCCGAGATCTGGCGGATGAGGCCGTTGATCTCCATCACTTGCTCGGCGATCTTGTGTAGCGCATTGCCCGTGCGGCCGACGAGATCGACGCCTTCCTTGACCTGGCCGGCCGAGGTGTTGATCAGGGTCTTGATCTCTTTTGCGGCATTGGCCGAACGCTGCGCCAGCTCGCGCACTTCCTGCGCCACGACTGCAAAGCCCTTGCCGGCTTCGCCGGCACGCGCTGCTTCGACACCGGCATTCAGAGCGAGAAGGTTGGTCTGGAACGCGATCTCGTCGATCACGCCGATGATGCGCGAAACTTCCTGCGAGGACTGCTCGATGCCATGCATGGAGGAGATCGCCTTCTGCACGATCTCGCCGGAGCGTCCGGCATCCTCGGATGCCGCGTTGACGCTGCTGGCAGCCGTGCGGGCATTTTCGGCGCTGGAATTGACCTGAGCCGTAAGCTGGTTGAGCGCTGCAGCGGTTTCTTCCAGGCTTGCCGCCTGCTGCTCGGTGCGGCGGGCAAGGTCCGAGGCGCTGTTGCTGATCTCGCCCGTGCCGCTGCCGATATTACCGACGCTGAGGTTCATCGTGTGCACCGTCTCTTCCAGGCTGGCGAGTGCGGCATTGAAGTCCTGCTTCAACTGGGCGTATTCGCCGGGGAATTCCTCGGCGATGCGGTGGCCGAGATTGCCCTTGGAAAGCTCGGCCAGGCTCTGGCCGAGAATGGTGACGATGCGCCGCTGCAGCGCCACGGTTTCGCTTCGCTCCGCTTCCGAGCGATAACGTTCGCCTTCGGCGGCACGGCGCTGGTCGTTGGCCTCGGCCTCCAGCCGCTTGGTATCGGCAAGGGCGAAGCGGAAGCCTTCGAGCGCCTTGGCGACCGAGCCGATCTCGTCGGCACGGTTCTGGCCCTCGACGGGTTCGGCATAGTTGCCGGCGCTGAGATCGTTGACGCTGGCGACCAGTCCGCCGAGCGGCTTCTGTACGAAGGCGCGCACGGCGGCGTAGAGCGCCAGCATGACAGCAACCAGCACGAGGACGCCGCCGATGATCATCATATAGGTCTGGTCGCGCACGGGCGCGGCAATCGCACTGTGCGGCACATCGACGAGGACGACCCAGGTGGCATTGAGGCCGGGCACGGCGAACGGATAGACCACACGGTCGAATTCTTCTCCGCCGTTATCGCTAAGGTTTTTCACCAAGCCCGTCGCCGACGAGGTCAATGCCGCCTTGATGGCATCGGCGCCCTCGCCGCTATAGTCCTTCATCAGGAGGTCCTTGTTCGGCGCCACCAGCCACTTGTTGTCCTGGGAGAGCAGGAGGACGCGGCCGGAACCGAAGGGATGGAGGTTCTGCAGTTTGACGGAAAGTGAAGCGAGCGAGATATCGACGCCCGAGACGCCGATCATCTTGCCGCCGGACATCACCGGATAGGCGATCGAGCTCATGGTCGTCGGAACTTCGGTGCCTTCAGCCAAGTATGGCGGAGTGATGGCGCCCTTGCCGCTGTCGGCGGCGAGCTTCCACCATGCGGCGGTGTAGTCGTTGTCGAAGGTGGAGAACTGGATGCCGCCGTCCTTCGTCTTCGACCAATAGGGTGTGAACACGCCCTTGTCGTTGACGCCTTCGTCCTTGTTGTTGGCGAGTTCAGTTGTCTTGCCGTCGAATGTGCCGAGCTTTTCGCAGAACCAACTGCCGAAGGCGAAGGCGTTCTGCTCGACATTGGCCTTGAGGATATTGATAATGCCCTTGCGATCGAAGGTGTGGCCCTCGTGGCCGCGGCCGATGATGGCGGCCATGGAGCGGGCGGCGCTGGCGAGTTCGCCGACATTGGCGGCAATTTCATTGGAGATGGATTTGGCCTCGCTATTGGCCTGATCCATGGTGAGCATTTCCACGCGATCGCGCGTCTGGGAAATCAGCAGGAAGTTGGAGACGAACAGGACAAGCGCAATCGCTACCCCAGTGACCAGGATGAGCTTGGCCGCGAGCGACTTCATATGAAAGATGGACATCATTTCCTCGAGAGAACGATGCGCCGGATGCACATTATCCGGAGCAAGGTCGGCGCAGGGTGGCCCTATCATGGGGCCGCCGTGAGCGCCCGCCGCGGGGGAGCAAACCCAAGGCAGGCAGGAGGAGAATGATTGTGAAGCGCAAAAATTTAATTAATTTGTGCGGCTAGGAATGGTGGGTCTCAAAGACGCGCGGCGACGTCGCCTGCAACCGGAATCGATGGCTGCGCGCCCGGCTTCAGGCAGGCGAGCGAACCGGCGACCGCGGCCCGGCGCAGAGCCGCATGAAAATCCAGGCCCTGGTCGAGGCTGGCGGCAAAATAGCCGCAGAAGGTGTCGCCGGCGCCGACGGTATCGACCGGCTCGATGACGAGACCCTTGGCACGCGAGAGTTCGCCATCGCGGATGGCAATGACGCCGTCGCCGCCGAGCGTGACGATCAGCGTCTGACCCGTTTCGCCATGCAGACGGATTAGTGCCGCCTCGCGATCGCTGGCCGACATATTGTCCTGGCCTGCCAGCCTTTCGAATTCCGTCTCGTTGGCGATGACGATGTCGGCAAGACGTCCGAGCCGTGCCGCATCGGGAATGAGGGGGGCGAGATTGAGAACGGTGCGGATGCCCTTGGCCTTTGCCGCCGCGAGCGCGGTCTCAACGGCGGCGACCGGGATTTCGAATTGCAGCATCAGCGTATCGCTCGGGCTCAGCGTATCGACCACTGCGGTCGCCTGTTCGGCTGTTATCGTGCCGTTGGCGCCGGGCACGACGGCGATCATGTTCTCGCCATCGCCGCCAACGAGGATCAGGGCAGTGCCGGTCGGCTCGGAAACGTGGTTGACGGTGGAAAGATCGGTGCCGGCGGCGTTAAGCAGGGCAAGCGCAGGCTCGGCGAAACCATCATTGCCGACAGCGCCGGTCAAACGCACCGTCGAGCCGGCACGCCGCGCTGCCAAGGCCTGATTGGCGCCCTTGCCGCCGGCAGCGGTGGAAAAGCCGTTGCCCGCCACGGTCTCGCCCGGCTTCGGCAGACGGTCGGTGGTGGCGATGAGGTCCATATTGATGGAGCCGAAAATGGTGATCATGGGATGTTCCGCCCTGCTTGTTGATGTCGCATGATCCATTCAGAACCGATTTATAGGTTTGAGGATCATGCATTGATTTGGCGCGACACTGCCCGAAGCGATCAGTCCTCGTCAACCACCCTGAGCTTGAGTTGGCCGGTGCGGTTGTCGATCGGTTTCGGCCGGTCGTCGGTGGTCGCCTTCGTCGGCTCGCCGGCGGCCTCGAATTCCAGCGCTTCTATCCTCTCGCCGCGGCGTGCCAGCTTGTCGGCGGAGGTGACGATCATGTCGACATCCTTCTGCGCCATGGCGAAATGCCCCTGCAGCTTGCGTACCCGCTCGTCGAGGCGGGAAAGATCGTTCATCAGATGCGCCACTTCGCCCTGGATCATATGTGCCTGCTCGCGCATGCGCTGGTCCTTCAACACCGCCTGGATGACCTGGATCGACAGCATCAGCAGCGACGGCGAGACGATGACAATGCGCGAACGCTGCGCCTTCTGCACGATCGCTTCGAAATTCTCGTGGATTTCCGCAAAGATCGATTCGGAGGGAACGAAGAGGAAGGCCGTATCCTGCGTCTCTCCCTGAATGAGGTATTTTTCGGCGATATCGCGAATATGCACTTCGAGGTCCCGGCGGAATTGCTGCGCGGCGATCTTGCCCTGCTCGGGGCCTGTCGCCGCCGCGTTGCGGATGGCGTTCCAGGCCTCCAGCGGAAATTTGGCATCGATGACCAGCGGCGGCGAGCCGTTCGGCATGCGCACGGTGCAGTCCGGCCGCGATCCGTTGGAGAGCGTCGGCTGGAAGGCATAGGCGCCCATCGGCAATCCGTCGGCGATGATCGTCTCCATGCGGGCCTGGCCGAAGGCGCCGCGCGTCTGCTTGTTGGAAAGGATTGCCTGGAGGCCGACGACATCCTTTGCCAGCGACTGAATATTGTTCTGCGCAGCGTCGATGACGGCGAGCCGCTCCTGCAGGCGGCGCAGGTTCTCGTGCGTAGAGCGCGTCTGCTCGCCGATCGTCGCCGTCACCCGCTGCGACATGCCGTCGAGCCGTTGATTGATGGCATGGTTGAACTCCGCCTGCCGCGAACCGAACACTTCGGCCATGGTGGCGAGCCGTCCCTGCATTTCCGCCTGCGCCCGGAGAAGCGCCGCCATATTGTGCTCGGCATCCTCGGCCCGCAGCATATCCTCCTCACCCCGCCGCCCATTATTGTTGAGGACAAGGACGACAACGGCGATCAGCAGCAGGATGACAAGGCCGGTCAGAACAGGAACTGCCGGAATCTCTTGGCCGAAGAGCATAAAGGACATGATATCGGATACTCGTGGAACTCGTGCCTGCACCATAACAAAACTTTGGAGAATATCCAGATCAAAACGTGAACAAAATTTAGGGAGTTATGATCGACCTGAAGTCGCAAGCGTTGAAAAAACACCCTCCAACCGCCATCTAAATAATTCCATCGCACTGCAAGATGCGTTATGGGAAACTTCATGACGATCAAGCCACTCATCATTTTGCCCGATCCGTTGCTCCGCCAGGCCTCCGCGCCCATCGAGCGCGTCGATACCGAAGTCCAACGCCTTGCCGACGATATGCTGGCGACCATGTACGATGCGCCAGGCATCGGCCTTGCGGCCATCCAGATCGGCGTTGCCCGCCGCATGCTGGTGATCGACGTGTCGCGCGAAGGCGAGGACAAGCAACCGCTGGTCTTCATCAATCCCGAAATCGTCGCCTCTTCGGATGAGCGCTCGGTTTATGAGGAAGGCTGCCTCTCCATTCCGGATTATTATGCCGAAGTCGAGCGTCCGGCCCGCGTTACCGTCAAGCATCTCGACCGCGACGGCAAGGAACAGATCGTCGAGGCCGACGGCCTCCTCGCCACCTGTCTTCAGCACGAGATCGACCACCTGAACGGCGTGCTATTCATCGACTACATCTCGCGCCTGAAGCGCGACATGGTCATCAAAAAGTTCACCAAGGCGGCGAAGGCAAAGGCGCTCTGAAGGGAAGGTTGAAAAACCATCCGGGCAGGCCTATGATATCAGTGATATCAAATGGAGGTGCTGAATGAGCGACCTTTTGATTCGCGATATTCCGGATGCCATGAAGCATGATCTCGCAGAGCGGGCAAAACAGACTGGCCGCAGTCTCTCCGACGAGGCAAAGGAGCTTTTGCGGGCGGCGTTAGTGGCGGAGGATGCTAACGCCGGTCGCAGCGGATTGTCTGCGTGGGATGTTTTGCGTCCCATTTTCTATACCGAAGATGCTGCTGCTGCCGAAGAATATGGGCGCATCATGAAAGAGATCGAAGCGGAACGGAAAAAGGATTTCGGCCGACCAGTTGAGGATTTCGAGTGATCCTGCTCGATACGAATATCCTCTCCGAATTGACGAAGCCTGTGACCGACCGCAATGTCGAAGCATGGTTTCAGATGCAACCCATCATGAATCTCTATCTCTGTGATATTGTGGTGATGGAGCTGTCTTATGGGGCGGAACGCTTCTTACTTCGAACGGGATCGTACCGCTACATTCAAATGTTCAACGAGCAACTCGTTTCTTTTCGCGGCAGGATCCTGCGTTTCGATCATCAATCGGCCATCGAAACCGGTCGCATTCGAGCGGGGCGTGAAAGGACCGGCCATCAGATCTCCGTCCAGGACGCCATGATCGCTGCCATCTGCCTAGCACAAGGCGCGACGCTGGCGACGCGGAACACAAAAGACTTCGAGGGGCTTGATCTTAAGCTCGTAAACCCGTTTGAAGGCGGTTAGGGCCTGATCGCCAAAAAATCGCAAAGCGGTTTTTGGCCAAGATCATGCCAAACGAGAGAATTCAGCCGGACGGATCGCATGTCGCTCAGCATCATCTTTATGGGAACGCCCGAATTTTCCGTGCCGACTTTGCGGTTGCTGGTCGATGCGGGACACCGGATTTGCGCTGTTTATACGCAGCCGCCAAGGCCCGGCGGGCGGCGTGGGCTCGATCTCCAGAAGTCGCCGGTGCACCAGGCGGCGGAGCTGCTCGGCCTGCCGGTTTTCACGCCCGTCAATTTCAAGGAGCCCGAAGAGCGCCAGCGTTTTCGCGAGCTCGATGCCCATGTCGCCGTGGTGGTCGCCTATGGCCTGCTGCTGCCGGAGGCAATCCTCTCGGGTACGCAGTTCGGCTGCTATAACGGCCATGCTTCGCTGCTGCCGCGCTGGCGAGGTGCTGCGCCCATCCAGCGGGCGATCATGGCCGGCGACAAGAAGACCGGCATGATGGTGATGAAGATGGACAAGGGCCTCGATACCGGTCCGGTCGCACTCACGCGGGAAGTGGAGATCGGCGACACGATGACGGCGGGCGAGTTGCACGACAAGCTGATGATGGTTGGCGCCAAGGCGATGGTCGAGGCGATGAACAAGCTGGAGCATGATGAACTGCCGCTGACCGCGCAGGCTGCCGAGGGCGTCCTCTACGCCGCCAAGATCGATAAAAGCGAGACACGCATCGATTTCAGCAAGCCGGCTGCGGATGTTCACAACCATATTCGCGGCCTCTCGCCCTTTCCCGGCGCCTGGTTCGAGGCCGAGATCGCCAGCCGGCCAGAACGGATCAAGGTTCTCGGCTCCGAACTTGCCGAAGGCGAGGGCGCGGCCGGCGAAGTGCTGACCGACGGTCTGGTCATCGCCTGCGGTTCCGGCGCCGTCCGGCTGACGAAATTGCAGAAGGCGGGCGGCAAGCCGCTGGCTGCGGCCGATTTCCTGCGCGGCACGCCGATTGTGCCGGGCACGATGTTGGCGGCGGGACCAGCCTGATGCCTCGTTACCGCATGACCGTCGAATATGACGGCATCCCTTATGTCGGCTGGCAGCGCCAGGACAACGGTCCTTCCGTGCAGGGCGCGATCGAGGGCGCCATCTTGTCTCTGACTGGCGAAAAGGTCTCCATTCGCGGCGCGGGACGCACCGATTCCGGCGTGCACGCGGCCATCCGCCGCCACTATCTCTATCGCATCATCACCCGCCGTGCGCCCTTGGCATTGGAAGCCGGGCGTGCCTGGTGGGTGCCGAAGGATATGGATCATGAGGTCATGCATGCGGCGGCCCAGACGCTGGTCGGCCGGCATGATTTCACCACCTTCCGTTCGGCCCATTGCCAGGCCAATAGTCCGGTGCGCACGCTCGACCGGCTGGATGTGACCCGCAATGGCGAGCTCATCGAAATCCGCGCCACGGCGCAGAGTTTCCTGCACAATCAGATCCGCTCGTTCGCCGGCACGCTGAAGCTTGCAGGCGAGGGAAAGTGGACTGTGGACGACGTGCGCGCTGCGCTGGATGCGCGAGACCGCAAGGCATGCGGCCCCGTCGCTCCGCCGGATGGGCTCTATTTCATGCAGGTGGATTATCGCGACGGCGTTGGGCCCGTGGACGCCGATGACGAACAGGACGATTCCTAGCCTCCGTTGGATGGCTCGGGATGCCTGTCAGCGACGACACTATCCTTCGACAACATTTCTGCGTCGATTCCACCCTCTCCTCAGCCCCGAGAGCGGCATCCAGCCCATCGGGCGGCGGCCGCCTCCGTCAATTGACACACTCAGCGTCTGAGCTGCGCCACCGAAATTGAACATGAGCGCGCCATTGCCACGAATTGCGTCCACATCAAGTGTGGCCGCACACATCGCGGTCTGGCCAAGCGCCATGCCAATATTTGGGAGGGACTCGACTTGAGTAGCAGACTGTGGGGGGAGCAGGTTATCGCGGCACTGAGATCCTCAGGTGCAACAGAGCGTCACCTGTTCATGTCCTCAACCACCCAGCGGAAAAATAAAATAATCAAAGCTGCAAATAATAGTAATTGCATCATCTTTGGCAGATCAAGCATATCATAGCTCTCTAATTTATCGCTGCATCATGCAGACGAGCTATAATAAACCGGAATGCGTCAATGACCATCTACTATGGGGATACATTAAGATTGCGGTTAATATATGGTTTATATTGAATGTATTCAGCGCAACTGAAAATATCGAGACATGACCCGTGAATATATTGCCGCGACTACATCGCCCGGCAGTGATGGCACGTGACGACGTATGACGGCTTTCGTCCGCCACTTTGTCAGAGGTGTCTAACCACTCAACCCGGCGGATAGATGCCGAGGAAGCGCTGGAGAAAATCCGTCAGCAGCATGGTCGGGATCAGCAGTATCAGCGTCAGTGCGCCGACGAAAAGCGGATGCGCACCGCAGATCATTCGGAGGATACGCGCCAGCGAGAAGACGATCGCCATCATCAAGGCCAGCCACAGGATGGCCGCCAGCCCATTGGAACCGGGTACGAAGGCGAGCAGCGCGATCAGCAGGGAATTGAGATAGGAAGTCGGCAAGCCGAGCCAGTTGACCACCACGACGATAGGCGCGAATTTGTCGCCGAAACGAAAGATCATCAGTAGCACGCCGGCCAGTATCAGCGGCGCCAGCCAGCTTGCTGCCTCGACCAGCGCCAGGCGAAAGAAGAAGGCCATGCCGGTCGAGGTTTCCGGCGGCATGGCGGTGAGATAGGCCTGCTGCCACCAGAGCCATGAAATGCCGATCGGCGGCAGGCTCCAGAGGATCGCCCAGAAGGATCGCAGCATGCCGCGGTCTGATATGTCGAGATATTGGAAGCCGCGGGCGTCCATCCGAATCAAAAGCCACAGGCCCGCCAGATAGTATTGGACTTCCCTAAAGGTCGGCATTCGCAAACCAGCGCTGGATGAAGGTCTCGTAGATCTCGGTCAGGGTTTCGAGATCCGATAGCGCCACCCGCTCATCGACCATGTGCATGGTCTGGCCGACAAGACCGAATTCCACGACAGGGCAATAATCCTTGATGTAGCGTGCATCCGAGGTGCCGCCGGTGGTGGAAAGCTTCGGTGTGCGTCCGGTGACATTTTCAATTGCCGACGATAGCGAAGCGATCAGGGCATTGTTGCGCGTCAGGAAAACCTGGCTTGGACGTTCGGACCAGACAATGTCATATTTAGTCGGCTCACGACCTGGCCGCAGCGTTTGGTCTGCTGCGGCGGCATCGAGGCGGGCAAGGATTTCCGCCTTCAGCGTCTCGACGCTCCATGTGTCGTTGAAACGGATATTGAAAACAGCCGTCGCCTTGGCGGGGATGACGTTGGTTGCGGCGTTGCCGACGTCGATCGTCGTCACTTCGAGGTTCGACGGCTGGAAATTGTCGGTGCCGGCGTCGAAGGGCGGATGGAGCAGCGCTTCGGTCAGTTTGACGATGCTGCGCACCGGATTGTCGGCCAGGTGCGGATAAGCGGCATGGCCCTGCACGCCATGAACCGTGATGAAACCGGATATCGAACCGCGGCGGCCGATCTTGATCATGTCGCCGAGCTGGTCGGGATTGGTCGGCTCGCCGACCAGCGAGGCGTCCCATTGCTCGCCCCGCTCGGCGGCCCATTGCAACAGCTTGACCGTACCGTTGATGGCCGGGCCTTCTTCGTCACCGGTGATCAGGAAGGAAATGGAGCCGGTAGGGGCACCATGTTTCTCGATATGGCGGGCGACTGCGGCGGCGAAACAGGCAATGCCACCCTTCATATCGACGGCGCCGCGGCCGAAAAGCTCATCACCAGCGATTTCGGCAGCAAAGGGCGGATGGCTCCAGGATGCGGCATCGCCGACTGGCACGACATCCGTATGGCCGGCAAACATTAGATGCGGACCCTCTGTGCCGAGGCGGGCATAAAGGTTTTCGATATCGGGCGTTCCCGGCTCGCTCGCCGTCATGCGCTCGACTTTGAAGCCCAGCGGCAGCAGCATATCGGCAAGCGCGGTCAGTGCGCCGCCTTCGGCGGGTGTGACAGACGCACAGCGAATGAGGGTCTGCAGATTGGTGACGGGATTGGTAACGGTCATCGGAGGCAACTTATCCGGCGAGAAATGGCAAAGCGATGGCAAAGGATCGGCGATGAGTCGAAAATCTTTGCCACGATTGCAGCAATCGCACAGGCATGCGCACCCGGCAAGCATAAGGGAAGCGCGATGTGACAACCGCGCTTCCAAAAAATTGTAAATCAGTCGCGCAGCAGCTCGTTGATGCCAGTCTTCGAGCGGGTCTTTTCGTCGACGCGCTTGACGATGACGGCGCAGTAGAGGCTGGGAGCGGGCTGGCCGTTCGCCATCGTGTTGCCGCTCGGCAGCGCGCCGGCGACGACGACGGAGTAGGGCGGCACTTCGCCATAGGTGATTTCGCCGGTGGCGCGATCGACGATCTTCGTGGACTTGCCGATGAAGACGCCCATGCCGAGCACGGAACCTTCGCGGACGATGCAGCCTTCGACGACTTCCGAGCGGGCGCCGATGAAGCAGTTGTCCTCAATGATCGTCGGGCCGGCCTGCATCGGCTCCAGCACGCCGCCGATGCCGACACCGCCCGAGAGATGTACATGCTTACCGATCTGGGCGCAGGAACCGACGGTCGCCCAGGTGTCGACCATGGTACCTTCGCCGACATAGGCGCCGAGATTGACGAAGGAAGGCATCAGGATGGCGTTCGGGGCGATATAGGCCGAGCGGCGGACGACGGCGTTCGGCACGGCGCGGAAGCCGGCCTCGCGGAAGCGGTTCTCACCCCAGCCTTCGAACTTCGACGGCACCTTGTCCCACCAGGTCGAGCCACCGGGGCCGCCGTCGACGATCTGCATGTCATTCAGGCGGAAGGAGAGCAGCACCGCTTTCTTGAGCCACTGATTGACCGTCCAATTGCCGTCGGAGCCACGTTCGGCGACGCGGACCTTGCCGCTATCGAGTAGATTGAGCGCCGTCTCGACGGCGTCGCGAACTTCGCCGCGCGTCGACGCGTTCACGTTATCGCGATTTTCGAAGGCAGCCTCGAGGGTCTTTTCGAGAGAAACGAGATCGGTAGCGCTCATGGGAATTCCTTAAAACGTCGGTGCCTATCGTAATTTCCGGAAATGGTCCGGAAGCAGTTGACTGGTCCTATAGCATGGGTCTCGAAAATGGAATGTCTTTTCCGCGCCGATTGAGCTTGGATTCAAGGCATTGTAGGGCATATGCAAGAGCTTGGTCTTCCTGTCAGTTGTTGGAACGCCAGTCATGATCGATTTGAAAGGCATCAGTAGATGAGCAAGGGGAAGAACGGCAGGCTGAGACGCAAGGATGGGGTATGGGACCCTCTGAAGTCGAGCTCGGCCGACAAGAAGCGCGCCGAATCCGTGCCGAAGACGCCGCAATCCATGTCGCCGTCCTATCGGCTCGCCTATGCCGACGACGATTTCCTCTGCCGCGAGGAACTGCGGCCGATCCGGCTGCAGCTCGAACTGTTGAAGACCGAGATGTATCTCACCGAACGTGGCATCAATTCGACGGTGGTCATGTTCGGCGGCGCGCGTATTCCAGCGCCCGGCACCAGCGCCTGGGCGGCGCGCAACGACGTACAGCGTGCCAATCTCGAGGCGGCATCCGTTTACTACGAGGAAGCCCGCAAATTCGCCCGGCTCTGCGCGCGCTACTCCGCCGGCTTCGACTTCCATGAATATGTCGTGGTCACCGGCGGCGGCCCCGGCGTCATGGAGGCTGGCAATCGCGGTGCATCGGAAGAGGGTGCGCCCTCCATCGGCCTCAACATCGTGCTGCCGCACGAGCAGGCGCCGAATGTCTACGTGACGCCGGAACTCAGCTTCAATTTCCACTATTTCGCGATCCGCAAGATGCACTTCATGGTGCGCGCCAAGGCGATCGCGGTGTTCCCGGGCGGTTTCGGCACGCTGGACGAGCTCTTCGAATGCCTGACACTCATCCAGACCGGCCGCATGGAACGCCTGCCGCTGATCCTGTTCGGTGAAAAGTTCTGGCGCGAAATCATCAATTTCGATGCGCTCGCCGAATTCGGCACCATCGCGCCTGACGATGTCAAGCTGATCAGCTTCGTCGACACCGCCGACGAAGCCTGGAAGATCGTCGCGGACTTCTACGAGCACGATAACGGACACTGAAACGAAAGGCCCGCCGTCGCGTCTGCGAGGCGGGCCTTTTCAGCATGGGAGGATGGCCTGGAATGATCCCGAAAACTATGAAGCGGTTTTCGGATAGGATCGTGCCCAACCGAACATTCAGAGCAGGGGACGGTTCGGCATGTCGTCCAGCGAGATCACGCCGTCATGGTTGCGGTCCATGCGGTCGAAGAGCTTGTTGGCGGCGTCTTCGGCCTCCTGCTTGCTGATCTGGCCGTTTTCATCCGTATCGACGCGTTGGAACAACAGGGTCGTGCGCATTAGAGCAGCTTCGTGCATGAAGCGGCCGCGCGGGTGGTGACCGTGATGCTTGCCCGCATCCTGGTTGTCGCCGCTCGGAGCCTGATCCGCTTGAGCCTGGTCGCCCTTGCCTTGATCCCCCTTGGCCTGATCGGCTTGAGCTTGATCCTCGGCGCCCTTGGCGCGTTCGGCCTTCCACTCCTTGATGCGCTCCTTGCGATAGGCGCGCAGTTCGCCGGGGGTGATCTCGCCGTCCTTATTCGTGTCGATCTGGTCAAAGATCTTGTCGACGCCGGCCTTGACCTCGTCCTTGGAAATCTTCATGTCGCCGTTGGTATCGAACTGCTTGAGCATGCGCACATAGACGACTTCCGGCGAAAAGCCCGGGCGATGCCAGCGACCGCCGGGGCCGCCCATGCCGTCATGGGCCTGCGGAGCGGCAAAACTTGCCTGGACGGCGGCGCCGACCAGAAGAGTTGCGGAAAGTCCTGCCAGAAGAAGTTTTTTCCCGTTCATCGTTTTTCCTTTCGTACTGAAGAATGGTCAAACGATACGGCTGAAGGCAAAAAACGACCAATTAAACATCGGTAAGGCGGATGAAACTTTCGTAACCCGATCCTAAAAAACCATTAAACGAGGGTCTTGAGAAAAGCGGTCAGATCGTCGGTCACATAGTCGATATGATCGTCCTCGCCGCTCGTCTTCTCCCACCATTCGACCACTGTGCCTTCGAGATTCTGCGGCACGAGCAGCACGGTCTTCATGCCGAGCGCTTTCGGCACGGTAAGATTGCGCGGCAGGTCCTCGAACATGGCAGCGCGCTTCGTGTCCACCCGATTGAGGCTCATGAACTTGTCGTAGGTGCTGCCTGCCGGCTTCGGCACGTAGTCGGCCGCGACGATGTCGAAAATATCGTCGAAGTTATCGAGGATGCCGAGCGCGCCGGCGGTCGCCTGCGCATGCTTGACGCTGCCGTTGGTGAAAATGAATTTGCGGCCCGGCAGCGCCTTGATGGCGGCGGCGAGCTCCGGCTGGGGCATCAGCGCCGAATAATCGATCGCATGCGCCTTCTCCAGGAAATCATTGGGGTCAATGCGATGATGGATCATCAGCCCCTGCAATGTCGTGCCATGCTCGAGGTAATATTGCTTCTGCAGCTTCCGCGCCTCGTCCCGCTCCATCTGCAGCAGCGTGGAAACATAGGCCGTCATGTTCTTGTCGATCTGCGAGAAGAGATCGACATGATGCGGATAGAGCGTGTTGTCGAGATCGAATACCCAGTCGCGGATATCCGAGAAATCGGCGGGTTGAGGCAGCGTTCTTGTTTGGGTCATGGCGGCCTTATGGCATGTGCTATTGCCTGAGGAAAAGGAAAATATGCCGCGTATATGAGAAACATCGCAGACATTGTCGGCTATCCTAATGCAGGCTATGGTTTTGCCGATTGATTTTTAGGGTTCTGCGCTATTTGCCGGCTAGAGAGGAGTCTGTGCCTCTTCGATTACCAAGGACAAATGCGCCCGGTGAGGTTTTTCAGGAGGGGGATAGTATGAGTCAGGTGGAAAAGGCGGCAGAGTTCGCCAGGCTGCATCGGAAGGGCGATCCGCTGATCCTCTTCAATATCTGGGATGCCGGCTCGGCCAAGGTAGTCACCGAAGCAGGCGCCAAAGCGCTGGCAACGGGAAGTTGGTCGGTCGCCGCGGCCAATGGTTTCGGCGATGGCGAGGCAATACCGCTGTCGCTGCTGGCAGTCATTACCCGTCTGATTTCGGTCACGAGTCCCCTGCCGGTCTCCGTCGATTTCGAAGGCGGCTATGCCATAGAGCCGGATGCCGTCGCCGCGAATGTCGAAAAGATCATGGATCATGGCGCAATCGGCATCAATTTCGAGGATCAAGTGGTCGGCGGCCGCGGCGTTCATCCGATTGAGATGCAGGTGGCCCGCATCCGCGCCATCCGGGAGATGGCCGACCGGCGGGAAATGCCGCTGTTCATCAACGCCCGCACCGATCTTTTCCTGCAGGAAAGCGATACGGCCCATCACCAGATTCTGCTGGAGGAAGCTTACCGCCGCGCCGACGCTTTTGCCGAGGCCGGCGCCAGCGGCTTTTTCACGCCGGGGCTCGTCGACGCGGAATTCATCGAAGCCGTCTGCGATCGCTCACCTCTGCCGGTCAACATCATGGTGCGTCCGACAACGCCCGATAACATCACCATGGGCAGGCTCGGCGTCAGCCGCATCAGCTACGGCCCCGCGCCCTATAGGGCCGTGATGGGAATGCTGAAGAGCGAGGCCGAGGCGCTCTATCAGCAGACCTGATCATCCTGGCTTTTTCTGCGCAAACACGCGCTCCACTGATTTCGGTTGAACGCGCAGTTGCCGACAATGAGAAAACCACGCCCTTCCCAACTTGGGAGGGCGTGTTTTTCCTTAAGGGACAATCAGCGTGCCGGCGCCGCGTTCGGTGAAGATCTCGAGCAGCACGGAATGGGCAGTCTTGCCGTTGAGGATGACGACGCCCTGGACACCTGCCTTGATCGCGTCGATGCAGGTCTCGACCTTCGGGATCATGCCGCCGGAAATCGTGCCGTCGGCGATCAGCGCATGCGCCTGGGCGACGGAGAGTTCCTTGATCAATTGGCCTTGCTTGTCGAGCACGCCCGGAACGTCGGTGAGAAAGAGCAGGCGGGTGGCGCTGAGCGCGCCGGCGATGGCGCCGGCGAAGGTATCGGCATTGATATTGTAGGTGGCGCCGTCGCGGCCGGGAGCGACCGGCGCGATCACCGGAATCATTTCCGACTTTGCCAAGAGGTCGAGCAGCGTGCGGTCGACTTCGACCACTTCGCCGACGAAGCCGAGATCAAGCACGCGCTCGATATTGGAATCCGGATCCTTGATGGTCTTATGCGCCTTCTCGGCGAAGACCATGTTGCCGTCCTTGCCGCAAAGGCCGATCGCCCATTCGCCGGTCTGGTTGATCAGCGCGACGATTTCCTTGTTGATCGAGCCGGCCAGCACCATTTCGACGATCTCGACGGTCTTGGCGTCGGTCACGCGCAGGCCGCCTTCGAATTTCGATTCGATGCCCATCTTCGTCAGCATGGAGCCGATCTGCGGACCGCCGCCATGGACGACGATCGGGTTGACGCCTGACTGTTTCAGAAGCGCGATATCGGCCGCAAACGCCTTGCCGAGCTCCGCATTGCCCATGGCATGACCACCGTATTTCACCACGATGGTCTTGTTTTCATAACGCTGCATGTAGGGCAGGGCCTGAGCGAGCAGGCTGGCTTGAAGTTCGCTTTGGGATTCGGACATGGGGCACCCCGTAAAATTGATCGCGGCCTTTTATCTCAAGTTTTTGACAGAGGGAATAATGGTGACAGGATTAGTTTTTCCTGCGTCATATCGCGCCCCGCCCTTTATCATCCTTTGAGTGAGCTTGCCGCCCGATGCTTTTCCCCTAAGATATCTTGAATAAGCCGCGATCGGGGGATCGGATGGCGAGTGAGGAGATAGAGGCGCTCATCGGCCGGGTCGCGATGCGCGACCAGAAAGCCTTTGTCGCGCTCTATAAGAAGACGAGTCCGAAACTCTATGCCGTGTGTCTGCGTATCCTCGGCAATAGAACGGACGCCGAGGAGATTTTGCAGGAAGTTTATGTGAAAATCTGGCAGCGGGCGGAGCGCTTTATCGCCTCGGAAGGGCCGGCGATCCCGTGGCTGACCACGATTGCGCGCAATCAATCGATCGATGCTATCCGTGCCCGAAAACCTGTCGCAGACGAAATTGATACGGCCTATGATCTTGCTGATACCGAACCTGGACCCGAAGAGCAGGCAATGGTGAAGGGAGAGGGAAGGCGGATTGACAGGTGCATGGAAGAGTTGGAAGCTGATCGGGCGCGGGCTGTTCGCAGCGCCTATGTGGATGGCCTGAGCTACCAGGAACTTGCCGAGCAATATGCGGTGCCTTTGAATACCATGCGCACCTGGCTGCGCCGAAGCCTGATTAGACTGAGAGAGTGCATGGACAGATGAGTACGCCCGATCAAAGCAAGGGAGGTCGCTCCCGAGATGAAGTCCTGGCCGGAGAATATGTGCTCGGCGTGCTGTCATTGGAGGATCGGCAGAAGGTGGAGCGGCGCATGCGCAGCGATCGGCAGTTCGCCGCCATCGTCAGCCGCTGGGAGCAGAATCTTTCGGGATTCAACGACGATTACGACATGGTCCCGCCGGCCGCCTCCGTCTTTCCCAAGATCGAAAGGCGCATTTTTGGAGAAGCCGCTTTCGGCGCCAATCTCTGGAATTCTTTGTTGCTCTGGCGGTCCGTCGCCTTCGGTTCCTTGTTTCTCGCAGCCGGCGTTCTGGTTTTCACCGTCACGAACAACGTCTCAAAGCCGCAGCCGGGCAGGCAGCTCACCGCATCTCTTACCGGACAGAACAGCCCCATCAATTTGCTGGCGGATTATGACGTCACAAGCGGACGACTGAAGGTGACACCGGTCGCCGCCGGCCAGCCTCAGGAAAAATCATTGGAACTCTGGCTGATCCGCGGCAGCGAGCCGGCCGAGGCGCTCGGCGTCCTGCCGCAGACCGGCGAGGGCGAGATCGTCCTGCCGCAGGAGATCCACGGTAAGCTGACGGAAGGCGCGATCATCGCCGTCAGCGTCGAGCCCTTTGGTGGTTCGCCAACGGGCAAGCCCACGGGCGATGTCATCGCCTCCGGCACGATCCATCTGCCCTGAAGGCATCTTTCTTCCGAAAAAAGAATCGCGGCTGAAACTCTTCCTTCGGCGCCTCCGTACCTTGCTCTGACCCCATGTGATCGGGGCAAAAGAGGAAGAGGACAAGCCATGATGAAGACCGCAATCCGCATCGCCGCAGTGGCCGTAACACTTTCGGCCACGACCGGCCTCGCCTATGCGAAGAACCCGACCGTCGGTGGCGCGCCGATGTTCGCCAGCAAGAACATCATCGAAAATGCCGTCAACTCGAAGGACCACACGACGCTGGTCGCCGCCGTCAAGGCCGCCGGCCTTGTCGATACGCTGGAAGGCAAAGGCCCCTTCACCGTCTTCGCGCCCACCAATGAAGCCTTCAAGAAGCTGCCGCCCGGCACCGTCGAGACGCTGTTGAAGCCGGAGAACAAGGCGAAGCTGACGAAGATCCTGACCTGTCACGTCGTTGCTGGCGATGACATGGCGGCCGCCATCAAGAAGATGTCGATGGGCAATGGCGGCGAATATGATCTGAAAACGGTCGGCGGCTGCACGATCAAGGCCACGGAAATGGGCGGCAAGCTGACGTTGACCGACGAGGCCGGCGGCACCGCTCACATCACCATTGCCGACGTCAAGCAGTCGAACGGTGTGATCCATGTCGTCGACAAGGTGTTATTGCCGAAAATGTAACGACCATCGGCAGCATGGCCGCCACTTTTCTAACGTCGAGGGTGGCGGCCTCTTATTGTCAGACGGCAATGCCGACCGTCAGGCCGATCGCCTCACGCAGCTCCTGCAGGCCCTCGGCCTTCTCCGACGAGGTGGCGAGGATGCCGGGATAGGCGGCGGGGCGCTTGCGGATCTTTTCGGCCGTATCGGCGACCAGCTTCGGCAGGCCCGCAGCCTTGATCTTGTCGGTTTTGGTCAAGACGATCTGATAGGAAACCGCAGCCTTGTCGAGCAGCGACAGAACCTCTTCGTCATTTTTCTTGATGCCGTGGCGGCTGTCGATCAGCACATAAACGCGCTTCAGCGTCGACCTTCCGCGCAGATAGTCGAAAACCAGTTTCGTCCAGGCATCCACCTGCTCCTTCGGCGCTTCGGCATAGCCGTAGCCGGGCATGTCCACCAAGGCCATCGGCGGCAGGTCAGTTCCTTCGCCGGAAAAACCGTCGGGAACGAAATAGTTGAGTTCCTGCGTGCGGCCCGGCGTATTCGAGGTGCGTGCCAGACCCTTCTGGCCGACCAGCGCATTGATCAGCGACGACTTGCCGACATTCGAACGCCCGGCGAAAGCCACTTCCAGCGGCCCCTCCGGCGGCAGGAATTTCATCGCCGGCACGCCGCGGATGAAGATCCATGGGCGCCCGAAAAGCGGCTTGTCGTCTTTTATCGTCTGATCTGCCATGCGCTCGCGGTCTTCCGGTTCAACTGGCTGACTGGCTTCGGGGTTTTGGCTGGGAAAGTCAAGTTTTGATCGTCAACTCTTCGTTGGCGGCTGGCTGTCCAAAGCAATCGTCAGGACGGAATAAGCGATCTTTTTGCAACATCGATAACGGTTTGGGTAAGCAGGGCAAGCCGGTCTGCGGCGAGACGGCTAATCTGCCAGTAGAGGGTCACATCCAGAGGCGTGTCCGGCACCAGTTCGACCAGCCGCCCAGCCCGAACATGGTCTTCAATGAGATGAACCGGGTTCATTCCCCATCCCATCCCCAGCAGGCTGGCTTCGACGAAGCCTTGTGTAGAGGGCAACCAGTGTGTTGGCACGTTACTGTGGACTCCGAACACACGTTGGAGCCAATCGATTTGGAGGCGATCCTTCTGACTGAAGATCAATGAAGGCGCGACGGCTATGGCCTCCGGTGTCACGCCATGGGGAAAATACCGTCGAACAAAGTCGGGGCTTGCTGTGGCATGGTAGCGCATAGCACCCAAGGAATAGCGGCGGCACCCGGAAATCGGTTGTTCCATGCTGGTGACGGCAGCAATGACCCTTCCGCGCTGAAGCCAGTCCGCGGTGTAATCCTGATCATCAACCGAGATATTGAGAAGATAATCCGACGTGTTGGCGAAGCGCGCCGTCGCTTCCAGAAACCAGGTTCCAAGACTATCGGCGTTCGTCGCGACCTGAAGCGTGACCCGCTGCTGAGGTTTTCCACGCTCGCTGAGAGAGGGGAGATGTTCGAGCAATTCGCTTTCCAGAATGCCGACGTTTTCCATGTGCCGGCAAAGCCAGTCGCCCTGTTCCGTGGCGATACAAGGCGTCCCCCTGATGACGAGCGCAGTGCCGACCCGTTCTTCGAGTTGCTTGATCCGCTGAGAAATGGCCGACGGCGAAACGTTCAGTACCGCAGCCGCTTTTTCGAAGCTGCCGGTTTGAACAACGGCGGAGAGAACGCGAAGAGCCGGGTAGTCTATCATGGATAAGCTACGCTTAATCAGTGTAAGGAGGTTTAAGTATCCTAAATCGGCGATCGGGTCTATGGAGCCGCGAGGCTTTTGAGGCGGGCAATATCGGCATGGATTTCTCGACATATTTTACCGGAATGACGATGGGGCTAAGTCTCATCGTCGCCATTGGCGCGCAGAATGCGTTCATCCTTCGCCAAGGTTTGCGCCACGAGTACGTCTTCGCGGTCTGCCTTGCCTGCGCACTGTCGGACGCTGTCCTCATCGTGATCGGGGTCACGAGTTTAAAGCAGGTCGTCGACGTGCTGCCATGGCTCGATCCCCTCATGCGCTACGGCGGGACCGCGTTCTTGGTCTGGTATGGGGCGAAAAGCCTGTTATCCGCGCTGCGATCCACCGGCGCTCTGTCGGTGGCGAAGAGCAATTCGGCGAGCTTCGGTAAGACCATGGCCATGTGCCTTGCACTGACTTGGCTCAATCCTCACGTTTACCTCGACACCGTTGTGCTTCTCGGAACGATCGCGACGCGCTTTCCAGGTCATCAGGCGGAGTTTGCCGCAGGGGCCACGACAGGGTCGTTCCTGTTCTTCTTTTCACTGGGATACGGCGCGACCCGACTGAAGCCCATCTTTTCGCGGCCGGCATCATGGCGCATTCTCGAGGCAATCATTGCCTGCGTCATGTGGCTGATCGCTTTCAAACTTCTCGGCGGGATGTGAAGTTCGCCGGGATGGCGGACGAGAAGAGCGCCATCTTGTATGACGTGCATCGGCTTTTTACTGCATAAACTGCCCCAGCGCGGCGCTTTCTCGTACGCTTTCGCCCTCTCGGCGATCGCAGTTGACGGCACTTGCCACCCAATAACGAAAAAGCCCCGCCGGAGCGGGGCTTGTATCGTCATTTCGAGGGCGCCGGTTTTCGTTTGAACAGGCCCTTCAGATTGTCGAAGAGTTCCACTTTCACGCCATGGCGCTTCATGATGATCGACTGCTGGATGACCGAGAGCGTGTTGTTCCAGGCCCAGTAGATCACGAGGCCGGCCGGGAAGCTCGACAGCATGAACATGAATACCAGCGGCATCCAGTTGAAGATCATCGCCTGCGTCGGGTCGGGCGGCGTCGGGTTCATGCGCATCTGCAGGAACATGGTAACGCCCATGATCAGCGGCCAGACGCCGAGATGCAGGATAGTCGGAGCGGCGAACGGCAGCAGGCCGAACAGGTTGACGATCGAGGTCGGATCGGGAGCGGAAAGATCCTGGATCCAGCCAAAGAACGGCGCGTGGCGCATCTCGATGGTGATGTAGATCACCTTGTACAGCGAGAAGAAGATCGGGATCTGCAAGAGCACGGGCCAGCAGCCCGCGATCGGGTTGATCTTCTCTTCCTTGTAGAGCTGCATCGTTGCCTGCTGCAGCCCCATGCGATCGTCGCCGAACTTGGCCTTCAGCTCTTCCATCTTCGGCTGCATGCGCTTCATGTTCGCCATCGAGGCATATTGCTTGCTGGCGAGCGGGAAGAACAGCGCCTTGACGACGATGGTCGTGCAGAGGATCGCGACACCGAAATTGCCGAAGAAGTGGAAGAAGAAATCCATCAACTTGAACATCGGCTTGGTGATGAAATAGAACCAGCCCCAGTCGATCAGGCGGTCGAAACGCGGGATCGAATAGCTCGTCTCGTAGCGGTCGATGACGGGCACTTCCTTGGCGCCGGCGAAGACCAGGCTCTTCAGTTCCTGCGACTGGCCAGGAGCGATGGTGATGGCATCCTGCTTATAGTCGGCCTGGTAGCGCGGCTGACCGTCGGTGAAATGCGAGAAGTGAGCATCGTAGGCGGTCGACTGCGGCGGCACGATCGTTGCGGCCCAGTACTTGTCCGTGATGCCGAGCCAGCCGCCGGTCGCCTTCGCAGGATTGACGGCTTCCTTTTCAGCGGCGGTATATTTGGTCTCGATCAGCCCGTCATCGCCGATGACGCCGATGAAGCCTTCATGCAGGACATAGGCCGTCGGCGTGGTCGGCTTGTTGTAGCGGGTCACGCGGCCATAGCTCGACAGCGACACCGGCGCCTGACCGGCATTGGCGACCTTGTCGGTGATCGTGAACATGTAATGATCGTCGACCGAAATGGTGCGGGTAAAGGTGATGCCCTTGTCGTTGGTGTAGGAGAGCGTCACCGGCGTCTTCTCAGTCAGCTTGTCGCCGCCGGAAAGGGTCCAGATCGTCGAGGGGCCTGGAACGGCGCCGGTCGCGTCGCTGCCGATATAGCCGAGCTCGGTGAAATAGCCGTCCTTGGTGTCGGCCGGGCTGAACAGCGTGATGATCGGGCTGCTCTTGTCGACCGTCTCGTGATAGGTCTTGAGCTGCAGATCGTCGAGGCGTGCACCTTCCAGATTGATGGAACCGGCAAGCGCGGCGGTGTCGATGGCGACGCGCGAGGACGACGTTTTGGCAACCGATTGATCGCGGTTGAGGGTCGTCGGTGCGGTCTGGTCGTTCGCGGGCAACGAGCCGTTCACGGGGGTGCCTGCGGCCGGGGCCTGCGTCTGCGTCGACTGAGCCTGCTGCGTCTGCTGCTGCAGCTTGGCGGCCTGCTCGGCCTGGCGCTGCGCGTCGAGACGCGGGTTCATGTAGAAAAACTGCCAGGCGAGAACAATCAGCACAGACAGGGCAATTGCTATGAAGTAATTGCGGTTGTTTTCCATCATACTTTCCTGGAGCGGTCCGTTTCCGGCCGCCGGTGTTTCGGCCTGGTTTCGATGCGGCTGACGAGTTCGCTCGCCAGTTTCTCGAAAGGTGCGGTCAGCACATCGCGCCGCGCGACAACCACATAGTCGTGTCCGGGCTGCATTGCAAACCCCGCATGAAGCCGCACGGCTTCTTTCAGCCTGCGCCGCATGCGGTTGCGTTCGACCGCGTTGCCATGTTTTTTGGTGACGGTAAAACCAACGCGAGGTTCGGCGTCGGTGAGCTTGCGGTCCAGCACTTCAATGAGGAAGAGGCTTCCCCTGCGTTTTTCGCCTTCACGGACTACAAGAAACTGCGGCCGGCTTTTCAGCCGCCCGACAGTCTTTTTGGGTCGTTCATTCGTCAATTCGCCCGCCATCTTATCGGGCATTCCGGCCCTTAGGCCGAAAGACGCTTGCGACCGCGGTTACGGCGAGCGGAGAGAACCGCGCGGCCGCCCTTGGTAGCCATGCGCGCACGGAAACCGTGACGACGCTTGCGGACAAGCTTGGATGGTTGATAGGTACGCTTCATTTATTTAAACACCGCGGAGTGCGGCCCTTCTTGAGCTTTGCTTTAAAAGCAAGGAGCGTTGTTGATTATGGCGAACGGGCTTGGCCTGCAAAGGCAGGCTCCATGACCGGACGTGCGCGGGCTTATAAGGATCAAGGCCCCGGAAGTCAATTATACCGGCGCAGATTCTCAGAATCCGGCTTCTCTCGTCAAAAGATACTTTGCTCAACCAGTGCGTGAGCGCGATGAAAGTCGCAGGCAACCGGATTAACTAATAAGTTTCCAATATTAAACGTGGTTGTTGCTAGGAGTTTGCTAGCTCATTGAAAGTGTTTCGAAATTTATATTAAAGATATCGCAAGACAACATTAATGATTTTAGTCGATATCTAGAGATATGTCGGGAAAAGCCCTGGCTTTTTGGGGGTCTTCCGCTTCTAGGGAGCATATCGTTGAAGATTCGTGGTAAAATCAATCTGCTCGTATCCGTGATGGCTGGTGCCGCGCTTTTGATCGGCGCAACCGCTCTTTATGCGGTCGATCAATATGACGGGCAGCTCGATGCCTATGAGCTTGCGTCAAGCCGCGCCTATATGGGCGAGCGCCTGAACCGCTACGTCACCGCGGTCGTGATGGAATCGCGCGGCATCTATGCTTCCAGTACCACCAAGGATGCCAAGAACTTCGCCGACGGATTGATGAAAGATCTTGACGAGATCGACAAGGTGATTGCCGCCTGGTCGCCGTTGGTCCCCGAAGAGCAGAAAGCCGAATTCACCAAATTGCAGGATCGCGCGAAGGAATTCCGCACATTTAGAACCGAGACCGCTCGGCTCGGTGTAGCGGAAAGTCCGGAGGCCGCCAACAAACAGGGCAACAACGACGCCAACCGCGCCAATCGCAAGGCATTCCAGGCTGAGATCGATGCGGTCGTTCAGACCGACAAGGCAGCGCTTGATGTTGTCGATGACGAGGTCACGGCTTTCCGCCAGACGGTCATGTGGGCCGTGCTCGGCATGATGGTGGCGGGGATCGGCGCCGGCGCCGGCCTCGGCATGTACATTGGCACCGCGCATCTCAGCCGGCCGATCCGCAAGGTGACCGAGACCATCAAGCAAGTGGCTGACGGCAATTTCGATATCGAGGTTCCTTTTGCCGGACGCGCCGACGAAATCGGCGAGATGGCCGCCGCCGTCGACGTATTCAAGCAGAACGGCAATGCCGTGCGCCGCATGAATGCCGAGGAGACCGCGATGCGCGCCAAGAGCGACGACCTGCAGTCCAGCATGTCGCTCGTCGTTTCCGCTGCCGCGGCCGGCGATTTCAGCCGCCGCATCGAAAAGGATTATGGCGACGTCAACCTCAATCGTTTTGCCGGCAACATCAACGAACTTCTGACGAGTGTCGACACCGGTGTCGGCGAGGTCCGCCGCGTCCTTGCGAGCCTTGCCGAAGGCGATCTGACCCAGACGATGCGAGGCGAGTTCCACGGTGCCTTCGCCGAGCTGCAGCAGAACGTCAACAGTACCTTTGCGACCCTTAAGAGCACCATGCGCGAAGTGCGCGAGACGACCGGCTCCATCAACACCAATACCAACGAACTGCGCAGCGCCAGCGACGATCTCTCCAAGCGCACCGAACAGCAGGCCGCTGCCCTGGAAGAGACCTCGGCGGCGCTCGACCAGATCACCGCCGTTGTGCAAAGCTCGACCGAGCGGGCACAGGAGGCGAGCGTCATGGTGACGGAAGCCAAGGAGAACGCCGCTCATTCCGGCATGGTGGTTCGCAACGCCGTCGAGGCCATGGGCCGCATCGAACAAGCATCCGGCGAGATCAGCCAGATCATCGGCGTCATCGACGAGATCGCCTTCCAGACCAATCTGCTGGCGTTGAATGCCGGCGTTGAGGCTGCCCGTGCCGGTGAAGCCGGTAAGGGCTTCGCCGTCGTCGCCCAGGAAGTGCGGGAATTGGCGCAGCGCTCCGCCACCGCCGCCAAGGATATCAAGGCGCTGATCAGCAAGTCGGGCGATCAGGTGCAAGTGGGCGTCAAGCTGGTGCAGGCAACGGGCGAGGCGCTGGCGGCGATTGAGGCGCGGGTCTTGAAGATCAACGATCATATCCATTCGATCGCAACGGCCGCCCGCGAACAATCGACTGGCCTGACGGAAGTGAATAAAGCCGTCAATCAGATGGACGAAGTGACGCAGCGCAACGCTGCCATGGTCGAGGAAACCTCCGCAGCTACCCATCGCCTCTCGGCCGAGGCCGATGGTCTCGTCAGCCTCGTTGCCCGCTTCAAGGTCGACACGGGCGCTACCTCCGCTCCGGTGGCTGCGCGCACCGAAACGCATCGTCCCGTCGCATCGCCGGCACGCCGAATGCTCGGCAAGGTCGCTGGCGCCTTTGCGGGCGGTGCCGCTACGGCAGCAGCACCGGCAGCGCAGGGCTGGGAGGAATTCTGATCCGGCCCGGGTTCTGACGGAAGGGCGCGGCGACGCGCCTTTCCTGTCTTTTGACATCACCAATCCGCCGTGCTGCCATAGAGGCGATTGGAAAAACTGTCACAATCTCCTATTATCTGCTTCGATATGTCGTCATCAGATCGCTTTGAAACAAAGCGGGACAGCCGAAATGGATAGTGAGCAAGACAGCAACGTCGGCGAAGGCAGCAAGGCCGAGGCTCGGGGTCACTCGCGTTTCTACCGCCCCACTGGCATTTTCGGCGGCCTTTCCGGCAAGCTCCTGATGCTCACGGTCGTTTTCATCCTGCTTGCCGAAGTGCTGATCTTTGTTCCCTCCGTCGCCAACATGCGCTTGCGCTGGCTGGAGGACCGGCTGAACACGGCCGCCGCCGCCGCCATTGTCATCGATGGCTTGCAACCGGTCGAACTGCCCCGCGCGCTTCAGAAGGAAACGCTGATGGCGACGGGTACGCGTGCCATCGTGTTGCGCAAGGACGGCACCTCGCGGCTGTTGGCGACCGCCGAGATGCCGGCTTCCGTCGACGAGCAATATGATTTGAGCGACGTCTCGCTGCCGACAGCGATGCGCGATGCGCTGGACACGCTGCTGTTCGGCGGCAACCGCATCATCCGCGTCTTCGGTCCGGTTGGCGGCGACACCGGCACCGGCATCGAAGTGGTGCTGAAGGACACAAGGCTGCGCAGCGCCATGCTTGCCTATTCCGGCAGTGTCCTTTTCGTCTCGATCCTGATTTCGCTGTTCACCGCGACCCTGATCTTCTTTGCCATCAATCGCATGATGATCCGCCCAATCCGGCGCCTGACCGACAGCATGCAAACCTATTCGGATGATCCAGAAGACCCCGCCCGCGTGTTGGTGCCGGACGGTGGACGCGACGAATTGGCCGTGGCCGGCCGCCATCTCGCCTCCATGCAGTCGCAGTTGCAGAAGACGCTGAAGCAGCAGAAGAACCTCGCCGCTCTCGGTCTCGCCGTGTCGAAGATCAATCACGACATGCGCAACATCCTGTCGGCCGCGCAACTGATGTCCGACCGCCTGGTCGATGTCGACGACCCGATGGTCAAGCGCTTTGCGCCAAAGCTGCTGCGCACTATCGACCGCGCCGTCGGCTATACGACCGAGGTGCTGTCCTTCGGCCAGACCTCCGAATCCGCCCCGCGCCGCCGCCGCGTGCATCTGCTCGAACTCATCGACGAGGTGCGCGATATCTTGGCAATCGACCCTGATAGCGGCATCGAATTCGTCGTGCAGATGAGCCCGGATCTGGAGGTCGATGCCGACAGCGAGCAACTGTTCCGCATCATCCACAATCTCTGCCGCAACGCCCATCAGGCCCTGGTCGCCTTTGCCGAGACCGCGCCCGACAGCATCCGACGAATCACGGTGTCTGCGCGTCGCATTGGCAGCGTCGTCAGCATCACCGTCGACGATACCGGCCCGGGCATGCCGCAGAAGGCGCGGGAAAACCTCTTCACTGCCTTCCGCGGCTCCGCCCGCTCCGGCGGCACCGGTTTGGGGCTGGCGATCGCCCGCGAACTGGTGCTTGCCCATGGCGGTACCATCGCGCTGGTGGAAAAACCCGCCGCCGGCACCCAATTCCGCATCGAAATTCCCGACCGCCCGGTTTCGCTCGACGACTACCGCAGCCGCAGCTTTCACGAAAACTGAGCGTTTTCAGCCTCTTCGCGATACTCGTAGCGAAAATCGCAATCTTTTTCACAAATCCACTTGCATTCCCCGGAAGGACGCTTTAGAGAACCGCCCACGCCAACGGTTCCTTCCGTTTCGGCCACGCACCCGTAGCTCAGCTGGATAGAGCACCAGACTACGAATCTGGGGGTCAGGAGTTCGAATCTCTTCGGGTGCGCCATTTTCTCCATCATTCCGGAACAGCCGGGCATCAATCTCGATCGAGATGATTTTAAGCCCGATCGGCCCAAAATCAGCCTGATCTCGATCACGTAGTTGGAGCGGGACTCCGCCGAAAACCGCCCACACTTTCCGGCATCCCTTGCTGCTTTGCCTCAACGCATCCTCGGCTGCATGTCATCCTTTGCCGCGATGGTCCGCAGGGCGGTGCGCAATATCTGATAGGCTTGCTCTCCCAAAAGCTCACGATATCGTCGTTCGTTCCCGTCGTTAAATTCGTGAACGATCTGCATCACCTGTCGCGCCTTCGGACCGGCGGTGACGAGCTTAGCGCGCCTGTCCGTAGGGTCGGGCGCCCGCTCGACATAGCCAAGGCGTTCCAGATCATCAATCAGTTCGCCCATCGCGGCCTTGCCCATACCTGCCCTCTCGGCAAGCAGACTGGCTCGGGTTCCTTCTTCATCAATATTGGCAAAGATTGCGCCATGCTTCGGCCGAATGGCTGGATGGCCGCGCTTGTGCAGCGTCTCGGTGAGCGCGTGTGCGGAGGCCTGATAGGCATAGAGCAGAAGTGACTGCGTGTAAGGCGTTACCATATTTCCAATTAATTCCGGTTGCCATATAGTATGGAAGCCATATTAAGATAGGGGACTTGAGATGTCACTGTATCCTGACGTTGGACAAGCCGCGCAACAGATCGTTGATGCGTTCGTCGCCGCATGGAATAGCCACGATGCCAGGGCCTTTTCCGCGATATTTGCGCAAGATGCTGATTTCACGAACGTATTTGGAATGAAGGCAAGAGGCCGGTCATCGATCGAGCAGTTTCACAGGCCCATATTCGAGACGATGTTCAAGGATAGTCAGCTCGAAGCAACCGAAACGCAAATTCGTCCTATCCGGCCCGATGTTGTCGCGCTCGACATTCACTGGAGCATGACGGGCGCGCGTGATCCGAGAGGGAATGAATGGCCAGAGCGCCACGGGCTGATCAACATGGTGATCGTGCGCGAACAAGACGTCTGGTCAATTGCTGTCATGCACAACATGGACTTGCCCGCGGACGGCAAAGCGGAAGCTCAGCGTAAGCTGCAGAGTTGACGCGCTCTTCACAGCCAAGATGTGGGCTACGTGCGGCGAGCCACGATGATGGTGGCGAGCTGCCCGCCAGCAATCGAATCCGTTGCGCTGCCGGCAGATGTCGGATCACATAAAGCCAGGATTTCGCGGCAGATACTGCGTCCAGTCTCCATAGCCGGGCGAAGCCATCAACAGCATCGGAAAGGTGATCCGCATGCCTTGCTTGACCGCAAGGCTCAAGGCGCTGTCGCATGTGCCTGGAAGGAACGCCGATATATTCTCAGCGGAACCATCTGCCGCCAGCTTCAACGCAGTCGCAAAGGCATCATGAAGAAAGTCGGGCCGCGTGACCGCGAGCGGCCCGATGTGCCCATTGGAGGCAATATAGCTGTAGCCGACAGGATCGCTGCCGGCGCAGAGCAAAACCCCCGTAGTCGCCGGGTCGTCGAGCAAGTAGCGGTGGTGTTTCTCCCGCGAGACGCCTATGGCACGCGAATCGATCTCGACAAGGTCTTCCATGGTCGCGGTGCTGTTGTCGATCGCGATGGCACGCAATGGCGGTTCCGGCAGCGTCTGCCTCACCCGTTCGCGTGCCACACTGAAAAAGTAAATCGGCATCTTGGGAAAGAGGCCGTGCCGCATGTAGAGGCCCTGCGAGACACGATTGAAGGTGAAAGTAATCAGCGCCTTGTCAGTCGCCCCCGATTTCCGGGCATGCTCCATGGTTCGTTCCAATAGTTCATTTCCGATGCCTTGGCCTTGTCGGGCGGGATCGACGAACAGTTGGGCGAGGAACCAGACATTGCCGCAAACCCAACTCCAGGCAAAGCCGAGAATTTCCCCGCCATCTTCTGCGACCCACAGGCCATCAGGGTCATCCTTGAGCGAAAATATCTGAAAGCTGGGAGGACTTGCTGCCGCCATCGGGCCGAAGCCGTGCCGAACGGTAAGATCATTGATGCTGGCAACCACCAGAGCATCGGTCGCTGGCAAATCCTCCGCCCGAGCAGGTCTGTAAACAAGCGACATCGGATAACTCCGGCAAAGGTTTACGGGAGAATGCGAGCCGCAACGCAGCCCAAATCACAATTTCCTCGCCGAAAACATAATGGACTGCATAGGCATGCGCCGCTGGCTATTGCCGAAGCTGCGGCGAAGTTCCTGCAGGATCGCCTCGAAGACCTGTTCGGGTTCGGCGCCCTGGCGCGAGCGGATCTGTTCGGCAGCGGGATTGCCATAGACGAGGCCGCGGGCGAAGGCAGCGGTATCGGCGATTTCCTTTTCCACTCTTATGACGGAAATCGTGATGTCGGAGAAACCGGCGTTGATGAGCGATTCCTTGATCGGGTCGATTTGCGCACAGGAAAACGGCACGGTGTAAAACTGTGGCGGATCGGCGGGGAAAAAGCGCCCGAGGACCCCGTGGGCGATGACGGAGTAGGGATTATAGTCCATCCGGTCCCAGACGTTGAGCAGATAGGTGCCGCCGGAGGAAAGAACACGATGCGCTTCGCGGTGGGCCTTGTCCTTGTCGGGAAAAAACATCAGGCCGAATTGGCATACGACCGCGTCAAAGCTGTCGTCTGCAAAGGGGAGCTGCGTGGCGTCGGCGGTCTGGAAGTCTACCTGGTCGGCAGCGCCGAATTTGGTGCGGGCGATGTCCAGCATCGGCGCATTGAAATCAGTCGCGGTCAGGGACACGCCGGCGGGCAAGGCATCGCGCAGGCAGCGTGTGACGATCCCGGTGCCTGCGGCGATCTCAAGAACCCGCTGTGGATTGCAGGCGGCGGTGCGTCGCGCGGTATCGGCCGCATAATCGGTAAAGATAACCGGCCCAAGGCCGGTATCGTAGTGCTGCGGAATATCGCCGACGAAACGGGCCGTATCTTCGCTCATGGGGCACCTCACAAAGCCGTTGAGGAATAAAGATGCGCTTCAGCATACTGCGATTGTGCCCGCTTAACCATGAACGGATGAAGTCGGCGGCGGCGACCTCATCCCGCATTCAATTCCCCTTCGTCATACCCCATCGGAAATGAATGGCTGGGAAGCGCCGAAAACTGTTCGGCGCTCCCCAGCCCCTCCACCTTTACTTCAGAACGATGCGCAGCGGCGCGGTCAGCTTCTTGAAGCCGGAGCGCAGCATGTCGTGCTTGGTCTTAGGGTTCTTGTCGGAAAACATTCCGATGATCGAGGTCTTCAATTTGTCGCGCCATTGGGACTTGCCGGGCGATGTCGGCTTCAGGCCGCAGCGCCGTAGGAGATAGTTCATCTGGTAGACGGCCGCTTGCCTGTCGCAATCGCGCACGCAGAAATGAATGCCGAGAGCGATCGAATAGATATCACCGTTCTTGAAAGCATGCGGCGCTTTCGAGGGGTGGTGGACGCCGGTGCCCTGGTTCAAGGCATAGACCGTCGCCTTGCTTTGTTTCTCGATGGTATATTTGGCGGCGTTGAGATCGCCGATGTAGTATTTTTCGATTTCGTTGTCGGGCAAGACGGAACGGTCGTTTGCGTCCCATATGTTGGCGGTTCGGTTGCCGTGAATCTGGAACAGAAACGTTGCTTCATGGTCGATGTGATAGGGTGTTACAGCCTCAGGCGAGGCCAGGAAGATGTAGGCGTCTTCCCAGGTGACTTCCTCCCGCGAGCAACCCGTGTCGGCGAGGATTTCCGTCATGAGCTGATCAAGCAACGCCCGATATTCGGGATCGCGCTGAACGCTGTAGAGCAGCACCCACGAACCTGATTCCGCCAGATTCGAGATCGCTTCGTTGACGCTCTCCACTTTGTCGTGCAGCGGCACGGCCCAGCCGGCATCCACCGGTGCTCCGCCCGCCTGCCAGCGCACACTTCTCGTGCTCGTATCGGCAAGCAACGATTTCGCAAGTTCAGCAAGGCGCGGAAGCGAGAACAACCGATGACCGACCAAGTTGTGGCTGAATTGAAATGACCTTTTATTGAAATCATCTCTGAAAGCGTTCGGTTTCACCTCGATATTGCGGGTATCGAGGGAAGCGGGCTTCGTCACGACGGCTGTAGGCATGATCGGAATCCTTCGGGATGACAGAGGTCTCGGAAATCTCACAAAACTGTGATTGTCCTTCACATTTTTGTCATCTAGTCCAATAGGCGACGGATATCCTTCGATTGGATCACCTCATTCCCAATCGGGTGTAGGCCATGCGCTGACACAATCATTTCGATTTTTCTAAAGAATATCAGGCGGATGATCGGGGAGGGGAATAGTTCTGTGGCGTGGCTAAGGTAGGCTTGTCCTTACCCGGTCCTCGGTGCCCCCGCCGCTGATGGCCGGCGGCATGGTCACCCCATGCGCCTTGGATCACGCCGCCCCTGCCTCAAGGACGCTTAGGCGCTCGTCTCTTCGGACGCGGATACTTCCGAGTTCGACGCACTCGTGTCCGAAGCGGCTGATGCCGACGGCCAGGTGATGTAGTAGTACTGCGATCCGACCTGGCCGAAATAGGCCTCGTTGCCGGTGGTCTTGTCGACGAAACTGCCGTCGGCGTTCTTCACGAAGGTTGCGTCGGAGCCGCGCTCAAGATGAGCCTTCAGGAAGTCGTTCCAATCGGTGGTGGGGATCGTGTCGGCAGTCTTGCTGGTCGTGCCCTGCTCGCTATCGGCATCGACATCCCACGCCTGGATCGAAACGCCTTTCGTCGGATCGGAAACCGTCAGCGTGCCGTTGTCGAGGGCGTCGAGCATGGCCTGAGCCTGGCCTCCCTTGCCTTCGTTTTTGACGGCGTCCTGCAGGTTTTGTTTCAGAATATCCATGAACGAGCTGCTGGTCATGTCCGGATCGGATTGCGTTGCCGCGGAACTGTCGGTTTGATTTGCCGACAGGCCGTTGAGCATGCTTGTAAGCGATGCCTGTGATTGCGACGGCAGGCTGGAGAGATCGCTGCTGCTACTGCTGTCGTCCAAAAGGGGATCGTCGCTCGAATCCTGCGAAGCGTCTGGTGTCTGCAGCAATTGCAGCGCCATTTGCGATGAGAGCAAGCGGGTCGTGGTCAATGCGGAGACCATAGGTCGTTCCTTCCCAATATGGCTGGTTCCGGCGGCCATCGCGCCGGAAGCTGCCTTTGACGGTCGGTGAACGCACGCCGGACCGGCGGCGCATCAGAGATGCCGCCGACTGTAGGACGAAGGACTTACCCGGGGCTTGTGCGTCGGTTTCAGCGCGGCGGCTGGGCGCCATCGCCGTGATGCGCCTTCAGCGGCAATTCCGGCAGGAACAGCAGCGCAATCAAGGCCAGCGCGACGATGGCGGTTCCGGTGGCGAAGGTCATGGCGATGGCGTGGCGGTAAAGCGCTATGGCCGCGGTGTGGGCTTCCGGCGATGCGGTGGCGAGCTGCTTGAGGCCGCCTTCGGTCAGCGACGATAGACCGTCGGACGAGCCCGTCGCCTGCCGCACGCGATAGGCGAGGATCGCACCGGAGCCGGTGACACCAATGAGGCCGCCGAGCGAACGGAAGAAGGCAAGCGTTGCCGTGCCGACGCCGCGATGGGCAAGGGGCAGCGCATTCTGCACCGCCACCGTCATGGTCGGCATCACCAGCCCGAGCCCCAGGCCGAGCGCGAAGATCGGCGGCTCGATGATCGCGAATCCCTTGCTGGTCGCAATGGCCCAAGAGAGCGTGGCGAAGGCCGCCGTCGCAAGGCCGAGGCCGCAAAGCTGGGCCGGCTTGTAGCGACCGGAACGCTGCAGCAGCACGCGGCCGTTGAGCATGGAGGAGATGACGAAGCCGATCATCAGCGGTCCCGTCAGGAAGCCGGAATGCGAGGGGGTGACGCCCATCACCAACTGGAAGAACAACGGGAAGAACAGGGTCGCGCCGAGCATGCCCATGAAGGTCAGGGCCAGTACGAGGCAGGCGATGACAAACAGTCGGTTGCGGAAGAGATCGGGTGGCAGCACCGGCTCCGGCTCATGCCTGATGTGGAGGACGAAGAGAATTCCGAGGATAAGGGCCGCGGCGCAAAGACCGAGAATTTGCGGCGAATCCCACGGCCATTCATTGCCGCCGAGCGCGAGCGCCAGCAGGAAGCTGGTGGTGCAGGCGGTCAGCAGCATGGCGCCAAGATAGTCGATGCGGCGGCTGCGGGTTTGATGCCGCCGCTTCAAGGCGCGGCCGATCATGACGAGCGCCACTGCGCCGATCGGCAGGTTGACGTAGAAGATCCAATGCCAGGAGAGGAGGTCGGTGATGATACCGCCAAGGATCGGGCCGATCACGCTGCAGACGGCGAAGACGGCGGCGATGGAGCCTTGATTGCGGCCGCGCCTGGCCGGCGGCACGAGGTCGCCGATGATGATTTGTGCCAGGGGCAGCAGCCCGCCGGCGCCAAGGCCCTGAATGGCCCGGAAGATGATGAGCTGCAGCAGCGTTTGCGCCATGCCGCTCAACACCGAGCCGAGAAGGAAGATGAGGATTGCCGCGTAGATCATCGGCTTGCGGCCATATTGGTCGCTGAGCTTGCCGTAGAGCGGCATGGTACTGGTCGAGGCCAGCACATAGGCGCTGACCACCCAGGAGAGATGCGTGACGCCACCGAGATCGCTGACGATGCGCGGCAGGGCGGTGGCGACGATGCTCTGATCGATGGCGCCGAGGCCAAGCACGATCATCAGGCCAAGGATGACAGCACGGATTTCACGGCGGTCAGGCGTATCGCCTTCGGTGGCTGCCGGCCGCGGCGCGACCTGTTGAACGTGTTGGGTCATTGTCCGATGTCTCCGAGCGGGCCGATGGCGGCACGGATGGCAGCGCGCGCCTCAGGTGATAATTTGGCAAGTTCGAAGGCGAGCCAATCGGTCCGCCGCTGCTTTATGCCTTGAATCAGCGCCCGCCCTTTGTCCGTGGCGATTAGACCGCTGCGCCGCCGGTCTTCCGGATCGGGCGCGGAGCGGGTGACGAGGCCCTCACGTTCCATTGCCTTGATATGTCCCGATATCGTCGGCCCGCGCAGCTTCTCCAGCCGCGCCAGCTCCGCGACGCCAATGCCCGGCTGCTGGAGGATGGCGACGAGAAGAAGCGCCTGCAGCGGCGAGATGCCGGGCTCGTCGTTTTCGCGTCGTAATTGTCGATAAAGGCGATGAAGGGCAGGCCGCAGCGCTTCGGCAAGCGCCATTGCCTCTTCAAGTTCCTGAAGATGTCCGCTGTCGCGCATGACGATCCAAAAGATAGATAGGCTTCCTATCTATATACATAACCCACGCTTTCTACTTGCGCAAGCGGTCGAGTCCTTTCGAGCTTTTTCACTTCTTAAAGGCGCCGCCAGATAAATTTGCACTAAACGCAAAAATACAATAATTAAAAAAATGCATTGCCCTGGGATCGCAATTGTGGTTTGCGTATCGGCAATATTGGCCGCGCAATTGCTGGCTGTGCCTTCGAATTGCCACTCTGCTCGGACCTGAATCGCGGCATATTCGATTTCTTTGCTTTAGATTGGATTCCTGGGATGACGACAAAGACGACATGCGCTGATTTCGTGCAGTTCTTCCGGTCCTGGGTAAGCGATCCCATGCGCGTCGCAGCGATTGCGCCGTCCGGCGAGCGGTTGGCCCGGCTGATGACGCAGGAGATCGAACCGCTCGACGGACCGATCCTCGAGCTCGGCCCCGGCACCGGCGTCTTCACGCGCGCGCTGCTCGCCCGCGGCCTTTCCGAGAGTGACTTGACGCTGATTGAGTTTGGCGAAGAATTTGCCGCTCGATTGCGCGGCCGCTTTCCCGAGACGCGCGTGGTGCAAATGGATGCGGCGCAGCTTGACCAATGCGGCCTGTTTGCCGACGCGCCCTTCGGCGCCGTCATCAGCGGCCTGCCGTTGCTCTCCATGTCCCCCGACAAGATCGCCGCAATCGTCGGCGGCGCCTTTGCCACTATGAGGTCCGGCGGCGCTTTCTATCAATTCACCTACGGCCCGCGTTGCCCGGTGTCGCGGTCGATCCTCGATCGTCTCGGCCTGAAAGCGGTGCGCATCGGCAGCACGGTGCGTAACATTCCGCCAGCGGGCGTCTACCGGATTTCACGTAGAAAACCGTTGGAGATCTCGATCGACCGCTCCAAATGTCAGAGCGGTAATGCCGGAGTCGCAGCCTATGCTGCCGAAACCGGCGCGGCCGATCTGGGACGGCCGGAAGCGGGTGCATAGCGGGGTAGTTCATGGCGGACGCGAACGGGATCGACGGCGAAGTGAAGGAAGGCCGGCGCGAACGCAAGCGCCGCCAGACGCGCGAGCGCATCGAAGCGGCGGCGTTGTCGCTGTTCCTCCAGCGCGGCTTCGACGGCACGACGATCGAGGACATCACAGAGGCGGCCGATGTCTCCAAGCGCAGCTTCTTCGATTATTTCCCGAGCAAGGAAGAGGTGGTCTTCGCCTGGCAAGACAGCTTCTCGGATGAACTGGCCGATGCCATCGCCGCACAGCCTAAGAACGCGTCGATCGTCGAGGTCATTGAAGGCGCTTTAACCTCGGCAGTGCTTGCCGCCTCGTCGGATCAGCAGAACTTCGCCATAGCCGCCTTGATCCGCGAGACGCCGGCGCTTTGTGCCCGCGACCAGTTGAAATATGCCAAGCTTGAACAAAAGCTGACGGATGCGCTTTGTGCCCGCTTCGGCGGCGGCGATGAGGAGCAGTTCCGTCTGCGCCTGCTGTCGGCGATCGTCGTCAGCACGTTGCGCGTCGGCGGTGAGCGCTGGAATGAGCGGCCGCAGGAGCTGTCACTGCAGGATTACGCCCATCGCGTGTTCGAAGAGCTCTGGACCGCGCTTGCCGAGTTCGGCACGCTGTTGCGGCAACGCAATCCCGATCGCTGATTTCAGGTCAGAGCGCCCGCCGTCTGCGGTGGTTCGACTTGCCGCCGTTGGCGCAGGAAATCGATCAGCGCCCGAAGCTTTGCCGGTACGCGGCGGCGGTCGGCGTAGTATAGCGTCAAGCCGGCAAGCGCCGGGCTCCAATCGGACAAGATGCGCACCAGCCGCCCGTCGTCCAGAAAGCGGTCGATATAGCCGTTGATCATATAGGCGATGCCGATACCGTCCAATGCTGCCTGCGTCAGCGCGGCGGAATCGTTGAGGATCAGCCGGCCGTTGACCGCAAGTTCGATCTTCTCGCCATTCTTCTCGAATTCCCAGCGCTCGACCTGCCCGCTGGAGGAATGGCGAAAGCCGATGCAATTGTGGTTGAGCAGATCGTGCGGATGTTTCGGAATTCCGTATCGTCCGAGATAGCTGGGCGCGGCAATGATATGGGCTGATATCGCCGGCCCGATCTTCACGGCTACCATGTCGCGCTGCACCAGATCGCCGAAGCGGATGCCGGCGTCGAAGCCCTGGCCGACGATATCGACCAAGGAACCCTCGATGCGCACCTCCAGCTCGATTTCCGGATAGGCATCGAGGAAATCCCTCAGGATCGGTTGAAGCGCGATCATATAGCCGGCGCGCGCCATATTGATGCGCAGCAGTCCGGCGGGCCTGTCGACCGACTCGCCAAGCTCCTGGGCGGCCGCCGTCAGATCGTGCACGGCGGGGACGACGCGTTCGAGATAGCGCTGGCCTGCCTCGGTCAGGCTAACGCTGCGGGTGGTGCGATTGAAAAGTGCAAGCCGCATTCGGCCTTCCAGTTTGCTGATCGACTGGCTGACCGCTGAGGGCGACACGCCGAGCCGCACGGCGGCTGCCGAAAAGCTCCTTTCCTCCGCGACGATGACGAAGGTCACCAGCCCGTCCAACACGTCCTGACGCATATGCGCTCTCCGAACGACTCTCCATTTTCGTCTGAGATTAATCAGTTTTTCTAAAAGGGTCATCTTCGATTGATGAGATTATCGAAAATGTCATCTCGGCCTATCTTGATCGCACTCAGCACGGAGATATCGCCATGTCCGATACAAAGTCCGATACCCAAATACTTTTCATCACCGGCGTTTCCTCCGGTTTCGGCCGGGCGCTGGCCGAAGCCGCCCTTGCCGCCGGCCATAAGGTCGTCGGCACGCTGCGCAAGGAAGCCGACCGCGCCGCATTCGAAGCGCTGAAGCCGGGCTTCGCCTTCGGCAAACTGCTCGACGTCACCGACACCGCCGCCATTGCGCCCGTCATCGCTGAGGTCGAGAAGGAGATCGGCGCAATCGACGTTCTCGTCAACAATGCCGGCTATGGGCATGAGGGTCTGGTCGAGGAATCGACGATCGATGAGCTGCGCCGTCAGTTCGAGGTCAACGTCTTCGGTCCTGTCGCCGTCATCCAGGCGGTGCTGCCCTATATGCGCAAGCGCCGGGCCGGCCGTATCCTTAACATCACCTCGATGGGCGGCCTCATCACGCTACCCGGCATTTCCTTCTATCATGGCAGCAAATTCGCTTTGGAAGGAATTTCCGAAAGCCTCGGCAAGGAGGTCAAGAGTTTCGGCATCCATGTAACTGCCATCGAGCCGGGCGGCTTCCGCACCGATTGGGCCGGCCGCTCGATGGTGCGTGCCGAGCGCTCGATCCCCGATTACGACGAAATCTTCGAACCGCTGCGCCAGCGCCGCCTCGAACGCAGCGGCAAGCAGCCTGGCGACCCGAAGAAGGCGGCACAAGTTATGCTGCAGCTCATTGCATCGGAAAACCCACCGACCCATCTTCTGTTAGGTCGCGACGCCATCAGTCTCGTTCGCGAAAAGCTCGGCCTGCTCAAGACCGAGTTCGACGCCTGGGAACAGGTCTCGGCTTCCACGGATTTCGAATAACGTCAACCAGACTATAGGGACGAAAATCATGACAGATTTAAACGCAGCCAAGTCCGGTCAATTCAAGATCGGCGGCGACCTCACCGTCAATCGCCTCGGTTTCGGCGCTATGCGCATCACCGGTTCCGGCATATGGGGCGAGCCGGCGGACCACGATGAATCCATACGCACCCTGAAGCGCCTACCGGAACTCGGCATAGACTTCATCGATACGGCTGATTCCTATGGCCCTGACGTCTCCGAACGTCTGATCAAGGAAGCGCTCCACCCCTATGGCGACAAGGTAGTCATCGCCACCAAGGGAGGTCTGACCCGCACCGGACCCGACGTGTGGATTCCTCTGGGCCGCCCGGAATATCTGATTCAGCAGGCGCATAAGAGCCTGCGCAATCTCGGTGTCGAACAGATCGATCTCTGGCAGCTTCACCGCATCGACCCCAAGGTGCCTGCCGCCGAACAGTTCGACGCCGTCAAGTCGCTGCTCGATGCCAAGATCATCCGTCATGCGGGCCTCAGCGAAGTGTCGGTCGCCGACATCGAAGCCGCTTCGAAGCGTTTCAAGGTGGCGACGGTCCAGAACCGCTACAATCTCGTCGACCGCACCAGCGAAGACGTGCTCGATTATTGCACAAGGCACAATATCGGCTTCATCCCCTGGTTCCCGCTTGCCGCTGGCGACCTCGCCAAGGAAGGCTCGCTGCTCGACATCATCGCAAAGAAGCATGGCGCTGCTCCGAGCCAGATCGCGCTCGCCTGGGTCCTGAAGCGCAGCCCGGTCATGCTGCCTATCCCCGGCACCGGCAAGGTCAAACATCTAGAAGAGAACACGGCGGCGGTAAATATCACGCTGTCGGATGAAGAGTTTTCGGCGCTGGATGCCGAAGGCAAGAAGGCATTTGCCGCTGCTTGATGGCTGCCTGGACTGAATGAAAGAGCGGCCGCTGACGAAGCGGCCGCTCTTTTTTGATCATATCGACCCGACGTAGAAACTCGCCGCTCCATCGCCGCGAATCAGTGACGGATGAGAGCGATCGCCCGCGCTATTTCAGCGGCGACGATGCCACCAGATTCGGCAGCGCGTGCCGTAAGATGACGAATCACGACGATGTGAATGTCATGCGTTCCCATTTTACGACTGCAAAATAGGCGGAGAAATGCGAAATTGCACATGATATGCGGCATTTCCGGGCCTTCTGGATAAAAGCTTTGCGTTCGGCGCATTGCTGCATTGCGAAAGCCGGTCTGTTAATGCCTGCCAGACGGTTATATCTACTACCTCGAAGGCAGCGCACCTCCTCCTCCCAGCGCTCCTTCATCGATTGGCAACACTCCTCCTCCTCCCAGTTGCCAATCAGGATCAAGAGCCCGATGCATCCTCCTCCCGCATCGGGCTCTTTTTATTTTCCGGGTTTCTCGGGTTCCCGCCGACGTCTTGACGGCCGCAATCTTTCCAACCCATCGTTGCGCCTTTGCCTCGCTGTTGTGAATTAGCGCCTCGTCACGTTGCAAAGACAGCGAACGCCGCTTGCACCGTTACCTTCCATAGGTATGTTAACGGCGATATTGGAGCTGCGATGAAGAGGGTTGGCGCGATGCAGCGCATGGAAGATGCTGGCCAATGGGGGAAGGCCCTCTTCCGGGCGATCGCCGTCATTGCGGCGCTGTCTCTGACCGCCTGCGGCGGCCGTCCGATCGGCGTCATGCAGCCGGTCGCCGACAATATTCCGGGCACCTCAAAGGTCGATCTGCTAGTCGCCACCACGCGCCTGCCCGATAAGGATCCGGCGATCTTGTTTTCGGGAGAGCGCGGCCCTGGCTTGAAGGTGGATGCGGTCAGCGTCTCTATCCCGCCGGAGGCCAATCGCAAGGTCGGTCAGGTACAATGGCCGAGCCGTCTGCCCGGCAATCCCCTAAAGAATTTCGTCACTACCTCCGTCCAGCCGCTGATGAGTGTGGCCGACAATCAGGCGTGGCTGCGCACGCATCTGCCGAAGAACAAGCGCGTGCTGATTTTCGTGCACGGATTCAACAACCGCTATGAGGATTCGGTCTATCGCTTCGCTCAGATCGTCCATGACTCTCATGCCGATGTCGCGCCGGTCGTTTTCACCTGGCCGTCGCGGGCCAGCATTTTCGACTATGCCTACGACAAGGAAAGCGCCAATTATTCCCGCGACGCGCTGGAAGAACTGCTGCGTCGCGCCTCCTCCAATCCCTCTGTCGGCGATATCACCGTCATGGCCCACTCCATGGGTACCTGGCTCGCTGTCGAGGCCTTGAGGCAGATGGCGATCCGCGACGGCCGTGTCGCGCCGAAGATCAAGAATGTCATCCTCGCGTCCCCCGACCTCGACGTCGATGTCTTCGGCCAGCAATTTAGGGCGCTCGGCAAGGACAGGCCGCATTTCACCCTATTCGTCTCGCGCGATGACCGGGCGCTCTCGCTGTCGCGCCGCATCTCCGGCAATGTCGACCGCCTTGGCCAGATTGACCCGAGCGCCGAGCCCTATCGCAGCGCGCTGGAAAAAGAGGGCATCACCGTACTCGATCTCACCAAGCTCAAGACCGGCGACAGTCTGAACCACGGCAAATTCGCCGAGAGCCCGGAAGTGGTCAAGCTGATCGGCGACCGGCTGATCGAGGGACAGACCATCACCGATTCCGATGTCGGCATCGGCGAAGCGGTCGGCGCGGTTGCCATCGGTGCGGCGCAGACGGTCGGCAGCGCGGCCAGCGTCGCCGTCAGTGCGCCGATCGCCATCTTCGATCCACGCACCCGCCAGAATTACGGCGAGCAGATCCGCCGCCTTGGCGCATCCGCCGGCAATACCGTCGGCTCCGTGGGCGACAGCGTTGAGACGACCGGCAGCAGCGTCGGCACGGTGATCGGCCAATAGTTATTCTCGTGTATCCACCGGCCATGGATTTGCGCGTGGCCGGTCGTTCTCCAGCAAAAACCTCATAGCCACACCTCCTGATCTGATATATCACGGAATCGCGTCAAATCGAGCTGACGCTCTGCGGGTGGATTTGAGGAATGGACGAAAACAGGCGGGCGGTCGTCGTTGTCGGCGCCGGCATTATTGGCGTGGCGATCGCCTTCGAATTGCAGCGGCGCGGCCGGCAGGTGACGCTCGTGGACAAGGGCGAGCCAGGTGAGGGCGCCTCCTTCGGCAATATGGCGAGCATCGCCCTCGATTTTACTGCCAGTTCTGGCCCGTCCACTTGGGCGAAAATTCCGGGCTGGCTGCTGGACCCGGAAGGTCCGGTTTGGCTGAGGCCGTCCTATGCGCTGAAGATGCTGCCCTGGTTCCTGCGCTTCGTCGCCGCCGGTCGGCCCTCTCGGTTGAGGGAGATCGAAGATGCCGGCATGAGCCTGTCCCGCCACGCACTCGGCGATTTCAGGACCATGCTCGATGCCATCGGTGCCCTGGACCTGATGACGGAAGAAGGCTGCCTGGCCATCTACGAGACCGAGTCGGAGTTTGCCGGCGACCGCGGCCATATCGAGCTGATGCGGCGTCATGGTTTCGAGCACAAGGTTCTCTCCGGCACGGAAATCCGCGACTATGAACCGGCGCTGTCGCTGAAGATCGCCAAGGCGGTGCTGCTGCCCGACAACAAATCGATCCGTGATCCCTATCAGCTCGTCCTCAAGCTGGTGGACGCCGCAAAGGCGCTCGGCGTCACCTTCACCTCCGGCGCGGTTCAGACCGTCGAGCGCCAGGCAAATGGCGCCGTCTCGGTGCTTCTCGAAGGCGGGCGTCGGCTGGAGGCCAATGATGTTGTGCTCGCCGCTGGCGTCCATACGCGCTTTATCGCGTCGGCCCTTGGCGAGCCGATCCCGCTCGAGACAGAACGCGGCTATCACACGCAGATCATGAAGCCTGGCATTGCCATGCGCTATTCGATCATCTGGCCGCATCGCGCCTTCATGGTGACCCCAACGGCCGGCGGCATTCGCGTCGGCGGCAATGTCGAATTGGCGGGCCTTGACGCGCCCCCGGATTTTCGCCGCCCGCGCATCCTCGTCCGTCACGCCCAGCGGGCGCTGCCGGGGCTGCAGGTGGAGGATGCCAAGGACTGGATGGGCCATCGCCCGGCGCTGCCCGACACGATCCCGATCATCTCGCCGTCCTCGCGCATTCCCGGCGTCTGGTATGCCACCGGCCACGGCCATCTGGGACTAACCTTTTCGGCAACGACAGCAAGGTTGATGGCCGATATGATGACAGGCGTGACACCCGAGGTCGACATGACCCCGTTCCGTATCAATCGCTATTAGGAGGAAATAGATGTCCGAAACCGAAAAGCCCGTTGCGCTGATCACCGGCGGCGGCCGCGGCATGGGAGAGGCGATCGCTCGCGAACTCTCGGCGAGCGGCTATCGTCTGGCGTTGATGTCGCCCTCGGAAAGCTGCGAGAAGCTCGCCTCTGAGCTCGGCGGTGTCGCCTCGCGCGGCGTCGCCGAAAAAGCCGAGGATATCCAGGCGATCTTCGACCTGACGATGAAGAGCTACGGCCGCATCGACGCCGTGGTCAACCATACCGGCCACCCACCGAAGGGCGATCTGCTCGATATCTCGGACGAGAGCTGGACGCTTGGTTCCGACATGATGATCCTGTCGCTGGTGCGTATGGCGAGGCTGGTCACGCCGGTCATGCTGAAGCAGGGCAAGGGCGCTTTCGTCAACATCACCACCTTCGCGGCCTACGAACCCTCCTTGATTTTCCCGGTCTCCTGCACCTACCGCGCCGCAGCCGGCGCCTTCACCAAGCTTTATTCGGATCGGTATGCGGCCGATAATATCCGCATGAACTGCATTCTGCCCGGCTATATCGACAGCCTGAATCATAAGCCAGAAACCGCCGACAAGGTGCCGATGAAGCGTATCGGTCTGATGAGCGAGATCGCCAAGACCGCAGCCTTCCTGCTTTCCGATGGCGCCGGCTATATCACCGGCCAGAATATCCGCGTCGATGGCGGCATCACCCGTCACGTCTGATTGGAGTTACCGACATGAGATGGAAGCGCACGATCCAGTTGCTAGACGTTCATTGCGAAGGTGAAATCGGCAAGGTCGCGATCGGTGGCGTGCCGAAGATCCCCGGCAATACGATCGCTGAGCAGCTACAATGGTTGAACACCGATCCGAAGGGCGAGGAATTGCGCCGCTTCCTGGTGCTTGAGCCCCGCGGCGCACCGATCGGCTCCGTCAATCTGCTGCTGCCGGCCAAGCATCCCGATGCCGATGCCGGCTTCATCATCCTGCAGCCGGATCAGGCGCATGCGAGCTCCGGCTCCAACTCCATCTGCGTGACGACGGCGCTGCTCGAATCCGGTATCGTCGAGATGAAAGAGCCGGAAACTGTGGTCACGCTCGACACCGCCGCTGGCCTGGTGCGGGCGACCGCCACCTGCCGTGAAGGCCGCTGCGAGAAGGTGCAGCTTACCATGGTTCCGTCCTTCGTGCATGAGCTGGATGTGCAGATCGACACGCCGCATTGGGGCAGGATCACGCTCGACCTCTGCTACGGCGGCATTTTTTACGCGCTGGTCGATGTCGGTCAGGTCAATCTGACGATCGAGAAGGCCAACGCCGCATCGCTCGTGCAGGCCGGCATGATCCTGAAGGACCTGATCAATCGCGCAATCCCAGTGGTGCATCCGGAAATTCCAGCGATCTCCGGCGTCGCCTATGTCATGTTCCGGGATGTCGATGCCGATGGCGCGGTCCGCACCTGCACGACCATGTGGCCGGGTCGCGCTGACCGTTCGCCCTGCGGCACGGGCAGTTCCGCCAACCTCGCCACGCTGCATGCCCGCGGCAAGGCCAAGGTCGGCGATATCTTCAAATCCCGCTCGATCATCGGCTCGGAATTCGAGGTCGGCTTGCAAGCGGTCACGGAAGTTGCCGGCAAACCTGCCATCATCCCCACCATTACCGGCCGCGGCTTCACCTTCGGCCTCAGCCAGGTGGCGCTCGATCCCTTCGATCCGATGGCGAACGGTTTTGCCATGACGGATGTCTGGGGACCGTCGGCGGGGGATATCAAGGGATAATATGTCTGGATATCCGGTGATCCGAAGCGATCCGCTTTGGATCACCTCACGCGGCCAGATCGCCCACAAGCGCGCCCACTGGAATATGCCAGGCACGGCTAATCTTCTTGATCTGATCGAGGTTGATTTCCCGACGGCCGTTCAGGAGGTCGGCAACCCTGGCCTTTGAGCCAATGATTTCGACGAGATCCGCGCGGGTGTAGTTGTTTGTCATCATTACGGATTTGATCACATCGACCGGCGAGGCGCGTGGGATTGGATAATGCTTTGCCTCGTATTCTTCGATAAACAGCACGAGCGCATCGAAATGTGCGGCTTCAGGAGTATCGGCTTCAGGTTCATTTTCGAAATATGGCCGTACCGCCTTCAGCGCGGCTTCATATTCCTCTTCAGTCTGCAAGGTGCGAAGGGCACCGAGATCCATCATAGCGGCCTCCCTTACAATTTTGCCACGTCTATGGCGTCATATTCAGCATGTGTTCCAACGAACAGGATAAACACGCGCTTTGTGCGAAATCCGACAAGACCAACGATCCGATACTTATTGCCGCCCACATCGAAGACGATTTTGCCATTCGTCACATAGTCGGCGGAATTGAATGTCGCCTTCAACTCGGAGAAGTTGTTCCAGTCGGCGTCCGATGTCGTCGTATGCCAATCTGCCATTGCCGCCTCTGCGGTCGCTTGCTGCCCTTTCGGAAGCCGCGCGCAAAATTTGATCAGTGCGGATTTGGCAATGACTCGCATTGTTCATCTATAGAGTGTTCCCAAAATGGAAACAAGAGTAGTTTCCATTTTGGGAATCATGACTATAGCCGAGTTTAGCGGGGATAGATCACACCCTTGCGCAGAATGATATTTCCATAAAGCCGCGGCTCGCTGGTCTGCACCAGCGCATGCGCCTGCTTCACCCGCTCGTAGAATTCAGCCGGCAGCAGCGGCACCACCTTGATGTCGGGAACATGCCGCGCGCAAACGTCGACCATTTCCACATGCACGGGATCGAGGGCATCGCGGTCCTGCTTGACCGTCGCGCGGAAAATCGCCTGCGGTACGAAATCGTCGATCGGCAGCACGCTCAGCACGGCATCGAGCACCCGGACGACGTCGTGGCCATCGAGGCGGATCAGGCGGCGGGCATGTTCGAGACCCGGATAATTGCCGTCGACGAGGGCGATTTCATCGCCGTGTCCCATGGCGCGCAGCGTCGCCAGGAGGTCGGGGCTCAATAGTGGGTCAATGCCCTTCAACATGGTCTATCTCCTTGAAAAGTATGTTTTGGTCGATGAGATAGCGCGCGAAAATCGGCAGGCTGGCGCCGCCGATGGCACGCGCCTGCGGCCCCACTGCGCCTTCGATAATTTCCGGCATGACGACGCCTTGCAGGTCGAGGTCCGAGGCCGCTTTGATGGTGGCGCGCACGACCCGTTCGCGCACCCAGTCGGGAAAGCCGCCGTCGATGATGGCAGCGCTGAAATCGATAATGGATGCGGCGGCGACGATCGCCTGCGCCAGCGCCTTGGCGGTGTCCTGGATCCAGGTTTCCAGCGGCTCGCCGAAGTCGATCCAGTTGTCCGCCGAATACCAGAGCGGCCTCGGATCGAAGCCGCGATCCCTCAGCAGGTTTTCGAGCACGAAGATCGAGGCGATGTCGAGCAACTGCCGAGTTTCGCCATTGCGCCCTCGCACAGGCAGGGGGCCGAGCGCACCCGCCGTTCCGGTCCGCCCCACGAAAATCGAGGAGTTCAGAACGATGCCGCCGCCGAGGAAGGAACCGATGAAAAGATAGACGAAATCCGGATAGCGCGGGCCGACGCCGAAGACGAGTTCGGCGCCGCAGGCGCTGGTGGCGTCGTTCTGCAGATAGACGAGATAGGGCACGCGGGCGGCGACCTCCGCCTGCAGGTCGAACCCGCGCCAGGCCTCCATCGCTCCATCGGGTGCACCGACTTCTTCCGCCCAGTTCCAGAGTTCGAAGGGGGCAGCGATGCCGACTCCGGCAAGCCGGCGACGCTCCTCGCTGCTGAGGCGCGCTTCAAGTTCCGCAATGCCTGACGTGACGAAGGACATAATGTCCTGCGGCAGTGGGTAAGGGTAGATCTGGTGAAGCTGCATTCGTATGTGGCCGACGAAATCCATCAGCACGAGATCGGCGCTGCGCCTGCCGATCTTGACGCCGAAGGAGAGCACTGCATCCGGATTGAGCCGCATCGGAATGGAAGGTTGCCCCACGCGCCCGCGCACGGGATCACCGCGCGACAGCAGCCCGTCTTTCTCCAGCGCCCGCATAATGACGGAGACCGTCTGCGCCGACAGCCCGCTGCGCCGCGCAATCTCCGCCTTCGACAGCGCGCCGTGACGGCGCACCAGCGACAACACCAGCCGTTCGTTATGCGCGCGCACGCGCACCTGGTTCGCGCCCCCGCTGGGGTCGAGAATCGAGGGTGATGTCGGTGTATCCGCCGGGTCTTGCAGGGGAGACATTGGCCCGCTCCTTCCATCATGGCCATGCCGCATTTTTCAGCAACATGCCACATCCAATTAATAATTCAATCCGATTTATTTATTGACAGGACGAAATCTTTAGGTTCAGATGTGGGCGTTGGAGGACGTGCCATGGCCTTGGAGGCGGCCAATCTGGAAGAAATCTAAGCAGGCATGGTGCGTCTTTATCCGGACTCCGAGCGAGCCGGGGCAACCGGAAAAGTTCCGGTCTATTCAAATTTTGGGAGGATTGAATGAAGAAATCAGTTGTTTCCGCAGCATTCGCCGCTCTGGCGATCGGTGTCGTCTTTGCCGCGCCGGCCAACGCTGCCAACGTTTCCGCCTGCCTCATCACCAAGACGGACACGAACCCCTTCTTCGTTAAGATGAAGGAAGGTGCTACCGCCAAGGCCAAGGAACTCGGCGTGACGCTGAAGTCCTATGCCGGCAAGATCGACGGTGACAGCGAAAGCCAGGTCGCTGCGGTCGAAAGCTGCATCGCCGAAGGCGCCAAGGGCATTCTGATCGCCGCTTCCGATACCAAGGGCATCGTACCGACGGTCAAGAAGGCGCGTGACGCGGGCCTCCTGGTCATCGCGCTCGACACGCCGCTGGATCCGGCTGACGCTGCCGACGCGACTTTCGCCACCGACAATCTTCTCGCCGGCAAGCTGATTGGCGAGTGGGCCAACAAGACCCTCGGCGCTAAGGCCAAGGACGCCAAGATCGGCTTCCTCGACCTGACGCCGTCGCAGCCGACCGTCGACGTCCTGCGCGACCAGGGCTTCATGATCGGCTTCGGCATCGACCCGAAGGACCCGAACAAGATCGGCGACGAGAATGATCCGCGTATCGTCGGTCATGACGTCACCAACGGCAACGAAGAAGGCGGCCGCAAGGCCATGGAAAACCTTCTGCAGAAGGATTCCAGCATCAACGTCATCCACACGATCAACGAGCCGGCCGCTATCGGTGCCTATCAGGCGCTGAAGGCCGTTGGCCTGGAGAAGCAGGTCCTGATCGTCTCGGTTGACGGCGGTTGCCCGGGCGTCAAGTCGGTCAAGGATGGCGTGATCGGTGCGACTTCGCAGCAGTATCCGCTGATGATGGCCGCTCTTGGCGTCGAAGCGATCAAGAAGTTCGCCGACACCGGCGAGAAGCCGAAGCCGACCCCAGGCAAGTCCTTCTTCGACACCGGCGTTTCGCTGGTGACGGACAAGCCGGTTACCGGCCTGAAATCCATCGACACCAAGGAAGGCACCGCGAAGTGCTGGGGCTAAGCCTCGTCCTGGGTTTGGCATGATCCTGTCCGAAGGCCGTTTTCACATCCACTGATGCGGCTCTTCGGATTGGGGCTATGCCTTCGTCATACCAACGCCGGCCGGGCTTGAGCTTCGGCCGGTTTCAACACCCGGCGGTTTCCGCGTAGTTCGGCGCGGTTGCGGAGGAAAACAATGACCGGAGCACAGGAATTCGAGCGTGTTCTCGACGGCAGCGACAAGAACGTTGCCTCGTTCGAGCACCAGGATGTCACACTTCTCAAACGCACACAGCATTTCTTGCATTCGACGCCGGCCGCGGTGCCATTGATCGTATTGGTGGTGGCAATCATCGTCTTCGGCATTGCCATCGGCGGGCGCTTCTTCTCCGCCTACACGCTGACTCTCGTCCTGCAGCAGATCGCTATCGTCGGTATTCTCGGCGCGGCGCAGACGCTGGTCATCCTGACCGCCGGCATCGATCTGTCGATCGGCGTGATCATGGTCATTTCCGCTGTCATCATGGGCAACTGCGCCATAACCTATGGCATGCCGACGCCGATTGCCGTTCTTGCCGGCATGCTCGCGGGCGGCGTCTGTGGGTTGCTCAACGGTTTCCTCGTCGCCACCATGAAGCTGCCGCCGTTCATCGTGACGCTCGGCACCTGGAACATCGTCATGGCGACGAATTTCATCTATTCCGCCAATGAGACCATTCGCGACACCGATGTCGACGAACAGGCGCCGCTCCTGCATTTCTTCGCCATCAGCTTCCGCCTTGGCGGCGCGGTGCTGACGCTCGGCGTCATCGCCATGGTGCTGCTCGTAGTCGGCCTATGGTATGTGCTCAATCACACGGCTTGGGGCCGACATGTCTATGCTGTCGGCGACGATCCGGAAGCGGCAAAATTGTCCGGTATCCAGACCAAGAAGGTGCTGCTCGCCGTTTACGGTGTTTCGGGACTGATCGCGGCGTTTGCTGCCTGGGTCTCGATCGGCCGCAACGGTTCGATCTCGCCATCCTCGGCCGTGACGGATTTCAATCTTCAGGCGATTACCGCGACCGTGATTGGCGGCATCTCGCTCTTCGGTGGTCGCGGTTCGATCCTCGGCACGCTGTTCGGCGCGATGATCGTCGGCGTGGTGTCCATGGGCCTCAACATGCTCGGAGCCGACCCGCAGTGGAAGGTTCTTCTGACTGGCGTGCTGATCATCGGCGCCGTCGCGATCGATCAATGGATCAGAAAGGTGTCGGCATGACCACGACTGGCGAACCTCTTCTCACAGCCCGCGGCCTCATCAAGCGTTATGGACGCGTGACCGCCCTCGACAATGCCGATTTCGACCTCTATCCCGGCGAAATCCTTGCCGTCATCGGCGATAACGGCGCCGGCAAATCCTCGCTGATCAAGGCGATTTCCGGCGCGACCACGCCCGATGAAGGCGAGATCAGGCTGGAGGGGAAACCCGTCCACTTCAGATCGCCGATGGAAGCGCGCGAGGCCGGCATCGAGACGGTGTACCAGAACCTGGCGCTGTCGCCGGCGCTCTCGATCGCGGACAATATGTTCCTCGGCCGCGAGATCCGGAAGCCCGGTATCCTTGGCTCCTGGTTCCGCATGCTGGACCGGCCGGCGATGGAAAAGCGCGCCCGCGACAAGCTCACCGAGCTCGGCCTGATGACGATCCAGAACATCAACCAGGCGGTGGAAACGCTCTCGGGCGGCCAGCGCCAGGGTGTGGCAGTGGCACGCGCCGCTGCCTTCGGTTCCAAGGTCGTCATCATGGACGAGCCGACGGCCGCCCTTGGCGTCAAGGAAAGCCGCAAGGTGCTGGAGCTCATTCTCGACGTGCGTGCCCGCGGCTTGCCGATCGTGTTGATCTCGCACAATATGCCGCATGTCTTCGAGGTGGCGGATCGCATCCATATCCATCGCCTCGGGCGTCGTCTGACCGTGATCAATCCCAAGGAATATTCCATGTCGGATGCCGTTGCCTTCATGACTGGCGCCAAGGCGCCGCCGGCAGAGACAGTCGCCGCATGAGTTCCGTGCTTGAGGGAATCGCCGACGAGATCATCGGGCGCGCCGCTGGCGCAAAACGGTTTCTCGTCGCGATTGCCGGCCCGCCCGGCGCTGGCAAATCGACGCTGGCGGACAATGTGGCCAAGGCACTCAAAGCCAAGGGTGAGAGCGCCGAGGTCCTGCCGATGGACGGCTTCCACATGGACAATGCCGTCCTGATCGAAAAGGGTCTGCTGAAGCGCAAGGGCGTGCCCGAAAGCTTCGACGTCCGCGCCTTTCTCGATATCGTCAAGGCGGTGCGCGCGGCCGATCAGGAGGTGCTGGTGCCGGTCTTTGATCGCTCGCGCGAGATCGCCATCGCGTCGGCCCGCATCGTCTCCCCCGATCACCGTTTCATCGTCATCGAGGGTAACTACCTGCTCTTCAGCCAGGGCAAATGGGCGGAGCTGGAAGGTATGTTCGATTATTCGATCATGCTGGCGCCGCCGATCGAGGTCTTGGAGCAACGGCTCTGGGCGCGTTGGAGGGGCTATGACCTCGACGACGAGGCCGCCGGTGCCAAGGTCTACGGCAACGACCTGCCGAACGGCCGGCTAATCCTCGAGAACCGCCGTCCGGCCGATTTTACCATCGATATCGTGCAGGGCTGAACTCCGCTGTCATTTACACGTCATCGCTGATTGTTTTGCGGTGGCTTATGGTGCTATCGAAAGCGCGACAAACTGAGACCATTCAGAGGTTCGCGCCATGCAAAAGCTCATCATCCGCCGCCCTGACGATTGGCATCTGCATCTGCGGGATGGCGCCGTGCTGGAAGGCGTGATCGGCGATACCTCGAGGCATTTCGCCCGCGCCATCATCATGCCGAACCTGGTGCCGCCGGTTGTCACCACGGCGGATGCGGCTGCCTATCGTGAGCGCATTCTGAAGGCATTGCCGGCAGGCGACCGCTTCCAGCCGCTGATGACGCTTTATCTCACCGAGCACACCGATCCCGACGATGTCGAGGAAGGCAAGAAAAGCGGCCTCATTACCGCCGTCAAACTTTATCCCGCCGGTGCGACGACCAACTCCCATGGTGGCGTGCGGAATATGGAAAAGGCCATGCCGGTGCTGGAGCGCATGGCCAAGATCGGCCTGCCGCTCTGCGTGCATGGCGAGGTGACGTCGCCGGATGTGGATATTTTCGACCGCGAGACGGTTTTCATCGAAACCGTGCTCGATCCCTTGCGTCAGCGCCTGCCGGAACTGAAAGTCACCATGGAGCATGTGACGACATCTGATGGCATCGACTACATCAAGTCGGCAAAGACCAATCTCGCCGGCTCGATCACCACGCATCACCTGATCATCAACCGCAACGCCATCCTCGTCGGCGGTATCAGGCCGCATTATTACTGCCTGCCGGTCGCCAAGCGCGAAAGCCACCGCCTGGCGCTGCGTGCGGCCGCGACGAGCGGCGACGCTAAATTCTTCCTCGGCACCGATTCCGCCCCACATGTCGATCCGCTGAAGGAATGTGCCTGTGGCTGCGCCGGCATCTATACATCGCTCAACACCATGAGCTGCCTGGCGCATGTTTTTGAACAGGAAGGCGCGCTCGACAAGCTCGAGGCCTTCGCTTCGCTGAACGGTCCCGCCTGGTATGGGCTTGCGGCGAACGAGGATCGCATTACCCTGATCCGCCGCGCGGAATCGGTTGCCTTTCCCGACAGGATCGAAACTGGAGCCGGCCCCATTACCGTCTTCGATCCGATGTTCCCCTTGCACTGGGATGTCGAGGGCTGAGAAAATAACTCTGCGCGCCGATGAAAATATTTTGTTCGAAAACTGCTTTCGTAATATCAAAGGCATATTTCATTGAAATACATGATCTTTATCGGATCCCGTAACCAATTTGATACCCCTTGAGGGGTAGCGTTATGCCGATCCCTAACGGTGTGGAATGAAACCGTCGAAGGAAGAGCATGGAGCTTGATTATAATTCTCTTCTGCTGGCCCTTGGCGTTTCCGCCTCCTGTCTTGCGGTGACGCTGGGTGGAAGCTGGTTTTCCCGTCGGCCGGAGACATTCCTGCTGACCTGTTCTGCCGGTCTTGTACCAATCGTCGTCGGGATTTTCACCTATGGTGCTTATGTCGACCAGCCGCGACCGACGCTCGCCATTATTACCTTCGTGCTGTTTTTCATCGGCTTTTCGGTCATCTGGGCGGCGGGATATCAGTTCCGCACGCGCCGGTTTTCCAAGGCCCGCGCTCTGTTGGGAAGCCTGACCGGTATTGCCGCTTCCGTGCCGGCCATGCTCGCCGGTTATGATGGCCTCGCTTTCATGGGCGACAATATCGTCGTCGCAGTGCTCCTCCTGCTGACGGCGCGCGAATATTGGCTAAGCCGTCAGGAGGCGCCGACGCCGCTCTACGGCATCACCGCGCTTTACACATTGACTGCTATTTCCTTCGCGCTGTGTGCAGGAGTCTTGATCTGGGACGGCAAACTCGTGCTTGGCCATGCGCCGGACAATTGGGCCGAAGATGTCAGCCTTGCCATCTGCATTGCCGGCATGACCGGCATCGGCGCCCTGTCGCTGGCGCTACACCAATGGCGTCAGGCGGCGCATCATCGTCAGCAGGCCATCACCGATCCGCTGACCGGCCTGCTCAACCGGCGGGCTCTGTTCGATCTCTATGGCCACCGCTCTTTCGGCCCTTCCATGGCGGTGATCGTCTTCGACATCGATCGCTTCAAGTCCGTCAACGATCAGTACGGCCATGCCACCGGCGACATAGTTCTCAAGCTTTTTGCCAAGGAATTGTCGGCCGTACTGCGGGCCTCCGACACGGTGGCCCGTCTTGGCGGCGAAGAATTCGCGCTTGTCCTCGACAATGCCTTGCCGGGCCGGGCCGAGCAGATCGCCGAACGGGTGCGCGATGCTTTTGCGGCCCGCGAGTTCACCGTGGACGGCAAGTCTTTCGCCTGCACGGTCAGCGCCGGCATTGCGCTCGGCACCCCCGAGGGCATGGGCTTCGACAGCGTCCTCAGTGCCGCCGACAAGGCGCTTTATGCCGCCAAGCGTAATGGCCGCAACCGCGTCGAGGTTACGGCCTATCTGCACGCCGTCTCGCCGGACGTTTCCCGCACGGCGTCCTGATGGTCAGCTAAAAGAGAGCCCGGACGAAGGCGCAGGAAGCAAGCAGCGACGCCACGGTGCGCACATGGTTCCATCTCGTCCAATCGGTGAGATAGGTGCTCCATAGCTGAGCTGCTTCCGCCGTACGGCCATCGAGCTTATCCAAAGCGTCATTCAAAGGAACGTTGAATACCATGGTCGAAAGAAGGCTGGCGACGAGGTAGAGCGCCGCGCCAGCAATCATCAGGATGCTGACGCCGCCCCGCCAATACACGATGGCCAGGACCGCTATGAACACCGAGAGCGCCGCCGTCAACAGGAACAGTACGATAAAGGGTGAACGCACAATCGTCGTATTGATCGATTGCATGGCGGCGACGCCCTGATCGACGGTAAGACGGGCAAAGGCCTGCATAATGAATGTCGAGAAGGCAAAGTAGACGCCGGCGAGAAGACCGCTGCCGAGCGCGGCAGTAATGAGAGCGATATTCGTGATCGGATAGGTCATGACGGGACACTCCAGATGCCGGGTGCGGCGGTTTCACGGGCATAATCGGAAAATCCCTATCGGGCCTTTTCCCACTCGAAATGTGATAAATTCTCTCATTTGCGAAATGTGATAAACTCTCTTATATCGTCTGTCAAGAATGTTGGACGAGTCGTGACATGAAGCAGGAACCGGTTGTTAAGCGAAGGCGCAGCAAGGAGGAGGCGGGGACGCCGCGCCGAATCCCCAGCCAGCAGCGCGGCCGCGAGCGTGTCGAGCGGATATTGTCCGTTGCCATGGAGCTGATCGAAAAGAACGGCAGCGACGCGTTGCGTATGGGCGAGATCGTCGAAAAGGCCGGCGTATCCTTCGGTTCGCTCTATCAATATTTTCCCGACAAGACCGCCATCATCCGCGTCTTGGCCGAACGCTTCAATGAACAGGGGCGGCAATGTGTGGAAAGCGAACTGGCTCGCGTGAAAAGCACCGCCGATCTTCAAGGCGCTCTTGGCAGCATCGTCGACGGTTACTATGCGATGTTCCGCGATGAGCCGGTGATGCGGGATATCTGGCATGCGACGCAGGCCGACAAGCTTCTGCAGGAGATCGATGCCGAGGATATGGAGTGGCATTCCCAGGCTTTTCTGGCTGTTCTCCATCGTCTCTGGCCTGCGCGCGATTCCGCGGAGCTGGCTCGGGTCGCTCGACTGACCATGCAACTGGTTGCAGCCGCCGTGCGCTACGCGATTTCGATCGGGAAAGAGGAGGGCGATAGGGCGATCGCCCTGTTCAAGGCAATGCTGCCCGCCGATATCGGCGCCGTTTCGGAGAGACCGAACTCGATGAAATAGCAGCCTCGGGAGGGGGGCATAAAACCCGCGATCCGTCTGGAAACCTCGGCCACTTGCTGCTATTGCCGCAGGAATGTCTTAAATAGCGAAGGAGGCCCGCATGACCACCCAGATGACATTTTCCGATCGCGCCGTTATGGCCGAATTGGTGGCGAAGATGCTTTGGGAGATCAAGGCGGTGCATTTCAGCGCCGACAAGCCGTATAAGCTCGCTTCGGGCATGGCGAGTCCGGTCTATATCGATTGCCGCAAGCTGATTTCCTACCCGCGCATCCGCTCCACCGTGATGGATTTCGCCGCCAGCATCGTCATGCGCGATGCCGGTTTCGAGCAGTTCGATTGCGTCGCCGGCGGTGAAACAGCGGGCATTCCCTTCGCCGCCTTCCTCGCCGAACGCCTCGACCTGCCGATGATCTATGTCCGCAAGCAGCCGAAGGGCCATGGCCGCAATGCGCAGATCGAGGGCCATATGCCTGAGGGCGCGCGCGTGCTGGTCATCGAGGATCTGACGACGGCGGGCGGCAGCATGTTCACGTTCATCGACGCCATCCGCGCCGCCGGCGGCATCGTCGACCACGGCATGGCGCTGTTTTACTACGGCATTTTCCCGGAAGCCGAGGAGCGGTTTGCCAATCGCAAGGTTCGGCTTCACCATATCGCCACCTGGCGTGACGCGCTTGCCGTCGCCAAGGCGCAAAAGCTGTTCGACGACAAAACGCTCGAAGAAGTTGAAGCTTTTCTCGACGCTCCACTCGCCTGGTCCGGCCGCAACGGCGGTGTATCGGAACTGGCAACAAAGTGACGCTTTGCTTTTGCCGCAAAGTTATCTAATCGATTTACGGAACTAGACGACAGACGTGCGCTCGAGGAGGCCGGAATGATATTGTGCTGTGGCGAAGCTTTGATCGACATGCTGCCGCGAGATACGACGCTGGGTGAAAAGGCCTTTGCGCCCTATGCCGGCGGTGCGATCTTCAACACTGCGATTGCGCTTGGCCGCCTGGGCGTGCCGACCGGTTTCTTCACCGGCATTGCCGACGACATGATGGGCGATATCCTGCGCGAGACGCTCTCGGCGGCCAAGGTGGATTACAGCTATTGCGCCATCGCTCCCCGTCCGAGCACGATCGCTTTCGTCAAGCTCGTCAATGGTCAGGCGACCTATGCCTTCTACGACGAAGGTTCCGCCGGCCGCATGATCACCGAGGCCGATCTCCCGACCTTGGGGGACGACTGCGAAGCCCTGCATTTCGGCGCCATCAGCCTAATCCCCAACCCTTGCGGCGCGACCTATGAAGCGCTGATGAAGCGCGAGCACCAAAGCCGCGTCATTTCGCTCGATCCGAACATCCGGCCCGGTTTCATCAAGGACAAGGCCGCGCATATGGGCCGTATCAGCCGCATGGCCGCCATGTCCGATATCCTGAAATTCTCGGACGAGGACCTGGAATGGTTCGGCATCCCCGGAAACCATGACGAGCTTGCTGCTCACTGGCTGAACCAGGGCGCCAAGCTGATCGTCGTTACCAAGGGCGCCGAGGGCGCGACAGGGTACACGAAGTCGTTGAAGGTTACGGTCCCGAGCGAACGCGTCACCGTGGTCGATACCGTGGGAGCAGGCGACACGTTCGACGCAGGCATCCTGGCATCGCTGAAGATGAATGATCTGCTGACCAAGGCGCAGGTCGCTTCGCTGGATGAGAAGGCGCTTCGCGACGCACTCGCTTTGGGCGCCAAGGCGGCAGCCGTTACGGTTTCCAGGGCAGGGGCAAATCCGCCCTGGGCGAGTGAGATTGGGCTGTAAGGGGTCCTATCCCGCCCCTGGCGGGCGGGATAACCATCGCGATTGCCGCGTAAGTCTATCACCAACAAAAAAGCCCCGCCTGACGCAGCAGACGGGGCCATCTTATTTTTGGTCGAAGAGAGTTACTTCGCCCGGCTTGCCAGCGCAGCCACCAGGCCCTGTGTCGACGAATCATGGCCGGCAGCGCTTTCCTTGCCTTCGATGACCGGCAGCAGGCCGGTTGCCAGCTCCTTGCCGAGCTCGACGCCCCACTGGTCGAAGGAGTTGATGCGGAACAGCACGCCTTCGACAAAAACGCGGTGTTCATAGAGAGCGATCAGGCGGCCGAGCGCATAAGGCGTCAGCTTGTCGTAGACAAAGGTGATCGACGGACGGTTGCCGGTGAAGACGCGATGCGGCGCGATGAAATCGGCCTTCTTGTCGTCCATGCCCTTGGCGGTGAGCTGGGCCTTGGCTTCCGCGAAGGTGCGGCCCTTCATCAGGGCTTCCGACTGTGCCACGCAGTTCGCCATCAGCAATTGGTGCTGGTGACGCAGATCCGGTTCGAAGGCATTGGCGGCAATCATGAATTCGGCCGGGATGATGCTCGTGCCCTGGTGGATGAGCTGGTAGAAGGCATGCTGGCCGTTGGTGCCCGGCTCGCCCCAGACGACGGGACCGGAATTGCCCTCGACCGGCGTGCCGTCGATGGTGACCCCCTTGCCGTTCGATTCCATGTCGAGCTGCTGCAGATAGGCCGGGAAGCGCGACAGGCGCTGGTCATAGGGCAGGATGGCGCGGGTGGTGTAGCCCAGCACGTTGCGATGGTAGAAGCCGATGAGGCCAAGCAGCATCGGCAGGTTTTCCTTGAAGGGCGCCTTGCGAAAATGGTTGTCCATCGCATGCGCGCCGTCGAGAAACTTGCCGAAGTTCTCCGGACCGACGGCGATCATCAGCGGCAGGCCGATGGCTGACCAGATCGAGTAGCGGCCGCCAACCCAATCCCAGAAGCCGAAGACGCGCTCGCTGTCGATGCCGAAGGCGGCAACCTTGTCGAGCGCGGTCGAAACGGCGGCGAAGTGATGCTGAACGGCTGCTTCGCCAAGCGCCTTGGCGATGAAGTTGCGCGCCGTCTGGGCGTTCGTCATCGTCTCGATGGTGGTGAAGGTCTTGGACGCAATGATGAACAGCGTCGTTTCCGGCGAAACGAGCTTCAGGATGTCGGCGATATGGGCGCCGTCGATGTTGGAGACGAAATGCGCGCGCGGGCCGTCATGGAAGGGAGCTAGCGCCAAGGTCGCCATGACCGGACCGAGGTCGGAGCCGCCGATGCCGATATTGATGACGTCAGTGATCGCCTTGCCGGTCGCGCCCTTTAGCGTGCCAGAGCGGATGCCGTCGGCAAATTTGCCCATGGCCGCCAAGACGCCGTTGACGTCGGGCATCACATCCTTGCCGTCGACGAGAACAGGCGTGTTGGAGCGATTGCGCAGCGCGGTGTGCAGAACGGCGCGGTTTTCGGTGAAGTTGATGGCAACGCCCGAGAACATCTCGTCGCGCTTGGCTGCGATGCCGCCTTCGGTTGCGAGCTTCTCGAGAAGCGCGAAGATCTCGTCGTTCACCGCGGTCTTGGAATAGTCCATCAGCAGGTCGTCAAGCGAGGTGCTGAAGCGGGAGAAACGTTGGGCGTCGGCGGCGAAGGCGGCGCGGATATCGGTGGCCTTGGTGGCCGCTGCGGTGCTCTTCAGTTGTTCGACGAGGGCGTTCATGGAGGGGCTCCTTGCGGTTCGCGCCGCTGGCCGTCTGGCGAGGGCGGGGGCACTCTGAGTTAGTCGCGGAAACTATTCGCTTTGTGAGGGGTAAATCAAGTTCGCGCGCAGGTAAAAGCGAAAAAAGCCGCCCGCGGATGAAGGCGGGCGGCTTCCCGAATGGCAGGGAATAATGACATCGAATTATGTCAGTTGCGCAATTCCTTGCGCAAGATTTTGCCGACATTCGATTTCGGCAGTTCGCTGCGGAATTCGATGAAGCGTGGCCGCTTGTAGTTGGTGAGGTTTGCAACGCAATGCGCCTTGACATCGGCCTCGGTCAACGCCTGGTCCTTCTTGACGATGAAAAGCTTGACGGCTTCGCCCGAATGTTCGTCCGGCACGCCAATGGCGGCGGCTTCGAGAATGCCGGGATGCATGGCGGCGACTTCTTCGATCTCGTTCGGATAGACGTTGAAGCCCGAAACCAGGATCATGTCCTTCTTGCGGTCGACGATCTTGGTGTAGCCGTGCTCGTTCATGAAGCCCATGTCGCCGCTGCGGAAGAAGCCGTCCGATGTCATCACGCGCGCGGTTTCGGCCGGCTGTTTCCAATAGCCCGCCATGACCTGCGGCCCGCGGATGCAGATCTCGCCGACCTCACCGAGCGGCAGCGATTTGCCGTTCTCGTCGCGAATGTCGAAATCGGTTCCTGTTATCGGCAGGCCGATCGTGCCGGTGAATTCCGGGCTGTCGAAACGATTGGCGCTTGCGACCGGCGATGTCTCGGAAAGACCGTAGCCCTCGGTGATCCAGGCCCCCGTCATCTTCTGCCAGCGCTCGGCGACCGGCCGCTGCACCGCCATGCCGCCGGCGAGAGTCGCTGTGTTGGAGAGATCGAGCTTGGCAAATTCCGGATTGTTCATCAGCGCATTGAACAGTGTGTTGAGGCCGGGGAACATGTCGAACTTGTACTTGCCCAGCTCCTTGATGAAGGCGGGTATGTCGCGCGGATTGGCGATCAGGACATTATGTCCGCCGAGCGACATGCCCATCAGCGAATTCACCGTGAGCGCGAAGATGTGATAGAGCGGCAAGGCGCAGACGAAGGTGAGCTGCTCGGGACGCGGCTTGTTGATATAGGCCGATTGCAGCCAGAGCAGCAATTGCTGCTGGTTGGCGAGCAGGTTGGAATGCGTCAGGATCGCGCCCTTGGCAACGCCGGTCGTGCCGCCGGTATATTGCAGGAAGGCGATGTCGCTTCTGGTGAGCTCGGATGGCTTCAACGGCAGCCGCGCCCCTTCGGAGAGCACGCCCTTGAAGCTGCGATGGCCGGGAATGGACCATGCCGGTACGAGTTTCTTCACCTTGCGAACGATGAAGTTGACGATGTGGCCCTTGATGCCGAGCATGTCGCCAAGTGCGGTGACCACGACATGGCGCACATCCGTATGCGCCAGAACCTGCTCCACCGTATGGGCGAAGTTTTCAAGCACGAAGATCGCCCTGGCGCCGCAATCGCGAAGCTGGTGTTCCAGCTCGCGCGGCGTGTAGAGCGGATTGACATTGACGACGACAAGACCGGCACGAAGTATGCCATAAACGGTGATCGGGTTTTGCAGCACGTTCGGCATCATGACGGCGACGCGGTCGCCCTTCTGAAGGCCGAGGCTTTGCAGCCATGCGGCGATCTTGCGCGTTTGCGTATCGAGATCGCGATAGGTGATCGATTTGCCCATGCTGGTGAAGGCGAGCTTGTCGCCATAGCGCGCGCAGCTTTCCTCCAGCAATTCAACGAGCGATGCATGCTCCAACGGCGGCAGTTCGGCCGGCACGATATCCGGGTAAGATGCGAGCCAAATCTTTTTGACCAGCGGTCTATCCGAAGGAGCGGAAACTGAATTCATGCGTACTTCCTCCTTGACGCATCATCACGCCCCGCCTTCGGCGAGCCGCGGCTTTGTAGCGTGGCACTGCTTGGTGGAAAAGTCTCCCGCTTTTCGCACCGCTGCCGCTTTTGCCCTCACCTAAAGACGTAGAGCAACAAAGAAAGCTATACTGACTTTGACGTAAACGTCAATAATACCTGAGCGTTAACTATTTTTTAATAAGTTTGAAAAAAGTACTGGAACTTTTGTGACAACAGCGCGTTAATGCGCGGTGAGCGAGGGCCTCACCGAACGCATCGTGCTGCCCGCACGGTACTCCGGGGCGGGGTCGGATGCTCAAGAGTTTTATGTGAAGCGTATCCAAGAGGAGGTGCGCACATGCATAAAGAGAGTGCCGAGACGATTAGCCGCGAACTCTATGTCAAGGACATGTCGATGCTGGTCGCATGCGACCGGGTCGAGGGGTCCAAGGTCTTCGGGTCCGATGGCAAGCAGATCGGTCATATTGAGCGCCTGATGCTGGAAAAAAGCGATGGTCGCATCGCTTTCATCATTCTGAGCTTCGGCGGCTTTTTCGGCATCGGCCAGGATCACTACCGGCTGCCGTGGGAAAAGCTACGCTATGATGCTCGCATCGATGGCTATCGTATCAATATGACCAAGAATGACATCGAAAAAGCCCGCCGTTTCGCCAGCAAGGACGACATCGTCGCCCACAAGGATAATGGCCATAAGAGCCATGACTATTTCGGCGTGCCACCCTACTGGATGTAGGCACACATATAGGAAAGCCAGAAACTGGCCCCGTTTTCACGGGGCTTTGGTTTATGCGGCTTTTACTGAAACCGCCCGTTCCTTTGCATGACTTCGATCCTGTAGCCATCGGGATCGCTGACGAAGAAGAAGAGGGCGAAAAGTCTTCCATCGCGATTGAGTTCAACGATCTTGCCGGGATTGAGACCAAGCTCGGTGAAGCGCGCGTGCTCGTCCCGGAGTTCATCGACCGAAACAGCAAGATGGCCATAGCCTTCCCCGAGTGCATAGGGTTCGATGCGGCCCTGATTGACGGTCAATTCCAATTCGAAACCGGTCTCGGCATTGCTGAGATAGATCAGTGTAAAGGTCGGAAAGGTGACGCGGTCGGCGACCGCGAGCCCGAAAGCCTTGCCGTAGAAATCGACCGCGCGCGCTTCATCGAGCACTCGGATCATCGAATGGATCATTTTCGCCATGTGCGCCTCCCTGTCGTTAAAGGCGGGGCCAAGATCATGCTCCGGAGCCGCCAAGGCTAAATCAGTGCGGCTGCAAGCCGATTTTGCGCGTGACTGCGGTTTCGATCAATTCCATGCCGTCATAGATCAGCACCGCCATCAAGCCGACGATCAAGCCGCCCTGCAGGATGAAGGCGGTGTTGTCGTTGATCAGGCCGGCGATGATGACTTCTCCAAGCCCCTTCGCCGCAACGGTCGAGCCGATCGTCGCCGTGCCGATATTGATGACCGTGGCGATCTTCAGCCCTTCGATGATCAGCGGCAGAGCGAGCGGCAGCTCGACCCGAAACAGCCGCTGCCAGCCGTTCATGCCCATGCCGTCGGCGGCGTCGAGCACGGAGGCCGGCACCTGCTGCAGGCCGGCGACGGTATTTTCGAAGATCGGCAGCAGCGCATAGAGGAAAAGCGCGATCAGTGTCGGCACCGCGCCGAAGCCGGTGGTGGAGATGGCGAGCGCCAATACTGCGACAGGAGGAAAGGTCTGGCCGGCATTGGCGATCGCCCGCGATAGCGGCAGGAAATCGGCGCCGCTCTTGCGGGTGACGAAGATGCCGCCGAGCACGGCGAGAATGCCGCTGGCGGCGATCGAGACGAGGATCAGCTCCATATGGCTGATCGCGAGACCGACCAGGCTGTTCTGCGTATAGATCGGCGATGCTCCGAATTTGGTGAGCGGTGCCAGGATCGGCATCAGCCATTCCGGCCGGAATAGCAGCACCAGCAGCAACGCCAGCGCCAAAAACCGGAAGATGTTGGCGGTCAGAAACTTCATGCTTTGCGGCCCAGTTCGATCAAATGCCGCATGGAGATCGAGCCGACTGGGACCTTGCTGTCGTCTTCGACGGTCGCCTCGTCCGCGCCCTGCCAGATCATCTCGGCCAGTGCATCGCGCAGATTGAGCGTCTGCGGCAGGCTGTAGCCAATGCCCGGTCGCAGCGGCTGCATGCTTTCCTTGAGCGGCAGCAGCGACATCAGCTTCAGCGCCCGGTCGGAGGTACCGGTCAGTTGCTGCACGAAGGGATCGGCGGGCTCGGTGAGGATCTTCCCCGGTTCCGAACATTGCAGCAGCTTGCCTTCGCTCATCACCGCGATCTGGTCGCCGAGATGGAAGGCTTCGTCCATATCGTGGGTGACGAGCACGATGGTCGTGCCGAACTGTTTCTGGATGGCCAGAAGGTCGTCCTGGGCCTTGCCGCGGATGACGGGATCGAGTGCGCCGAAGGGTTCGTCCATCAGCAGGACTTCCGGTTCGGCCGCAAGCGCACGAGCAACACCGACGCGCTGTTGCTGGCCCCCGGAAAGCTGGCTCGGATATTTCGCCGCGAAGGTGCCGGGATCGAGATGGAAGAGATTGAGCAGCTCCTCGACGCGCCGGTCGATGCGCGCCTTGTCCCAGCCGAGCAGTTGCGGCACGGTTGCGATGTTCTGCGCCACGGTGCGATGCGGAAACAGGCCGTGGCCCTGGATGGCATAGCCGATGCGGCGGCGAAGCTCGGTCGCCGGCACGCTCATGACATCCCGGCCGTCGACCAAAATCTGGCCGAGGGAGATCGGCACCAGCCGGTTGATCATGCGCACCAGCGTCGACTTGCCGGAGCCGGAGGTGCCGACAATGACGGTGATCGTGCCTTTTTCCATGCTCATGCTGACATTATCGACCACGGTGGCGTTGCCATAGCGCTTGGTTACGTCCTTCAGCTCGATCATGGCGGTCATGCGTGTTGCCCTCGGATGCTGTCGATGACCGCATCGAGGATGACGGCCGATGAGAATGCGAGAAAGACCGTCGGCACGGCGCCGAGCAGCACCAGATCATTGGCCGTCTGGCCGATGCCCTGGAAAATGAAGAGACCGAAACCGCCACCGCCGATCAACGCCGCGACGGTGACGAGGCCGATCGCCTGCACCAGCACGATGCGGATACCCGTCAGGATGACCGGGAAGGCGAGCGGCAGGTCGATGCCGGTCAGGATCTGCCGGCGTGTCAGCCCCATGCCGGCAGCGGCATCGCGCACCGACGGGTCGACGCCGGCAAGCCCGACGACGGTGTTGGCGACGATCGGCAGCAGCGAATAGATCACCAGCGCCACCAGCGCCGGCGCGGTGCCGATGCCTTGAACGCCGATCGCGGCCGCGAAAGGGACGTGCGCCGCGATATAGCCGAGCGGCAGCATAAGAATGCCGAACAAAGCGAGGCTAGGAATGGTCTGCACCAGGCTCAGGCCGCGCAGAACGACGGCGCGAAGCCTCGGCTGCCAATAACAGAAGATGCCGAGCGGCAGGGCAAGCACGATGGCGATGGCGACCGAGCCGAGCGAGAGGAACACATGGCCAAGCGCCTCGTTCCAGAATTTATCGGCATTGTTGGCGTATTCCTTCATGATCGACAGATTGTCGAGCAGGCCGGATCTAAGGATGATGCCGAGGATCGCGGCATAGAGCGCGAGCGAGGCGACCCGAAGCCATGGCGTAAGCCGCAGCTTCACCAGTGCATCCGAGATCACTAGGCCGATGACCGCGAGCAGCACCCAGAAGGCACCGCCCGGCGTAATGCGCGCCACGGTGCTGCCGGCAGGCGTGGCCGCAGTCGAGACGAAGCCGAGCGTGACGATCAGAAGGGCAATGGCGAGCGTGGCGATGGCGAGGCGGACGAGCTGGTTGCGCAGGAGAAGGGCGGCAAGGGCGGTGGCGACGAGAAGGAGGAGAAGTGCCAGCGCGACGGGCTGGGCGAGGAGCTGCGTCAGCAATTGCGGCTTGCCGGCGGCGATGCGGTTTGCCTTGACGATGATGAACGGCATCGACGCCGCCGCGAGGCAGCCACCGGCCACCAGCACCACTCCGAGACGGTCCACCCTGCGGACCGCTAGCGCATCTTCCATCAAGCAAGCTCCGTCAGCGCATGCCAAAACCGGCGAGGCGGTTTTTGGATAAGATCATGCCTCATCAAATATCCATGCGGCCCCACCTTATCAAAGCGGAGCCGCAGGGGTGATAGGTAAAGTCTTACTTCAGGAAGCCGTTTTCCTTGAGGTAGGATTCGGCAACCGACTTGGCCGGCTCGCCGTCCACCTGGATGCGGCCGTTCAGCTTGCGCAGCACGTCGGCAGTCAGGCCCTTGAAGATCGGGGCCAGAACTTCCTCGATCTTCGGATTGGCCTTCAATACGGCTTCGCGGATGATCGGCGTCGGCGCATAGACCGGCTGCACGCTCTTGTCGTCTTCGAGAACCGTCAGTTCAGCCGCTTCGATGGCGCCGTCAGTGCCGTAGACCATGGCGGTGTTGACGCCGTTGGTCTGGTCGGCCGCAGCCTTGATCGTCGCTGCCGTGTCGCCGCCGGAGAGCACGACTTCCTGCTCTGGCTTGATCTGGAAGTTGTAGGTCGTCTGGAAGGCCGGCAGAGCCGCCGGCGAGTTGACGAACTCGGAAGACGCCGCAAGCTTGACCGGCCCGCCGCCGGCAACCCACTTGCCGAAATCGGACATGGTCTTGAGTTTGGCCGGGCCGGCGACGTCGTTGCGAACGCCGATCGCCCAGGTGTTGTTGGCGGGCGAGGGCGTCAGCCAGACGATCTTATTGGCATCGTAATCGAGCTTCTTCGCCAGATCATAACCCTGCTGCAGGTTCTTCCAGGCCGGATCGTCTGATTTGTTGAAGAAGAAGCCGGCATTGCCGGTATATTCGGCGTAAATGTCAATTTCGCCGGCCGTGATCGCCTTGCGCAAAACGGGCGTCGTGCCGAGCGCGATGCGGTCCTTCGCCTTGATGCCGTTGGCATTGAGCGCGGCGAAGATGATGTTGCCGAGCAGCGTGCCTTCCGTGTCGATCTTTGAGGAGACCACGACGTCGGCAGCGCTGGCACCACTGGCGACGAAAGCCGTTAGCGCGGCGGCGAGTGCGAACTTCTTGAACATGATGTTTCCCTTTGTACCCCGTTGAACCGTTAGTCTGGCGTATCCGTTCGGTTCAAATCCGGTCCCCGGACACGCCACATATGACTGCGGGCCGAAGAACCCGCATGCGAAGTCCTGTCTGCGTCTGGGAGATAGCGCTCGCCACCGAAAAATCGATGACACGCCAGTCCGCCACCTGCAGTCGCCGCGCGATTATGACGAGGGTGCCCGGCATAAGCGCGAAAATAGATTTCTTTTTTCGGGGGCAAGTGCGTTTGTTTTTGTTCCCCTTACCCGTTTCGCCGCCGTTCCGATCTCTTGGGTTGAGCAGGGTCAGTTAGGCGGTCATCGAACGATAGTCCTCGCTCTTTTGGTTTGGGATATCTTTTTTTGAGAACACATCATATCGTGCCGGCATGTTGGTTCGGCCGCGTGCGAGGCAGGGTATGTGGCAGGCTCGAAAGGATGGCCGGCTTGTATCTCGGGGCATTGTTCATCGCCGACACGGTTTTCTCGATCGGCTCCGTCAGGGAGACGGCCCGCAGGCTCTCTTTTTCGGCCTCGACCGTGTCGAGCGCGCTTCGGCGGCTGGAGACGGAGCTGGCGATAAAGCTCGTCGAGCGAGCATCGGGCGAGCTCGCCACCCTGCTTGCCAGCTCGAAGGTGCAGAAGGGCCTGCAGCCGATCCTCTCCGCCATGCGGCAACTCTCGGTGCTGACGAAAGAACCTCCCGCACCACAGGACTATCCCCAATGGGCTGCGCGGCTACCGTTGAGGATCGCCACCATTGAACGTTTCCTGGAGGTCGCCGATCAGGGCAGCATCAATCGCGCCGCCCGCCGCCTGCGTCTCGGTCAGCCGCAGCTTTCGCTGCAGATCGCCAATCTGGAAGAATTGTTCGGTTGCCGCCTGTTTGAACGACAGGCGCAGGGTTCGGTGCTGACCGACGTCGGTCGCGAGGTCTATGCCATCCTTGCCGGTATCGCGGAGGCCTGGGACGAGATGAAGGCGGCGGCGGACGAGCGATTTCAGCGGGCGGCGCGGGCCGTGCGCATCGGGTCGATCATCCCGACCGGCTCGGAGAGCTGGGTGGCCCGCTCGCTCGCCAGCCTTGTGGCGCGCTGGAACATCAGCGGTAACCGCAACACGCTGTCCTTGATGCTGATGACCGCCGACGATTTGCGTGAGGCGCTGAGATCCGGCCGCATTGACGTCGCCATCGTCGATTCCGTCTTCGGTCTCGATGCCTTCGAGCATATGGAGCTGGTGGCAACCGACATGGTAGCGATCGCGCCGCCTGGCAGCACGGAACAGACGGTGACGGCGCTGGTCGAAAACCATCCGCTCTGCGTGCCGAGCTCGCGCACCGGCATCGGCAATGCGGCCACGGCCTTCGGCTACGACAGCGGCGACCGTCGCCGGTTTCGCGGCCGCGACATCACTTCGGCCGACTCGCTTCCCGTCATCGTCGACCTTGTCGCCAATCATGGCTATGTTTCGTTTCTCGGCCGCGTCAGCGCCGCGCCGATTGCCGACAAGGTGCGGATCGTCAATCCGGATCAGATTTTGCCGCTTTCCTATCACCTCGCCCACAATGGCCGCCGTGCTTCCGTCGATGCCTGCCGGCTGATCCAGGAGGCGGTGCGCGAGCTGGTGGGCGCAACGGAAGCTGCTCGAAGTCGCCCAGCATCTTAGGAGATTTTGGACTGACGGGACGCATCCTGACGTCCATACGGAACGGAGCTTAATCGCCAGGCCCACGCGTACAGGCCGTATTTCTCCCATACCTCATAGCTTTAGCTTCCGGAACATGCATTCCCCTTGAGCGTTTAACTCCATACCCCGCTTGTGCGGGAATGATGTGATCCGGGCCGGCATAGGTATCGCCGGCCTTACGGATGCGTGTAAGGAGAAGAGAAATGAGGATCATCGCAACGGCGTTAGTAGCGCTGGGTATCCTCGCTTTGCCAGTAACCAATGCTGATGCTCATCGTCGGTACTATTACCACCATCATCGGCACTACGGTCCCAGCGTCGTGATCTCGCCGGGCTTCGGCTTCTATGTCGGCCCAAGCTACGGCTACCATCGCTACTACTATCGCGACCGCTACTGGCGCGGTGGGGATTATTGGGGCTACCGCCATGGGTACTATCGCCCTTACTGGCGTGACCGCTACTACGATCCCTGGTACTGAGCAGGCAACCAGCTAACCCAGGCAAGCGGGTTATAATAAACGGCGCCAAAAGGGCGCCGTTTTTGTCGTAATGTGCGACTTAGACCGGGCTCAGCACATGCACGGCGCGCGCGGCCATAAGGTCCTTCACCTTCTCCCCATAAGCGGCCATATGCGCCGAAGCGGCATGTGCCTTAAGCGCCGCCATGCTTTCCCATTTTTCGACCACCACGAATGTATCGGGACCAAACGCCGGGTCGGCGCCTTCGACATCCACGACAGCGGTATATTCGATGCAGCCGTCTTCGGCATGCACGGCCGGAACATTCGCCTGGAAGGCTTCGAGCACGGCGGCACGCTTGCCGGGCTGCGCGGTGAGGATGGCGAGAACGTGGATCATGATGGTTCCTCTGAATGGATCGGATGATGGTGACGCAAAAGGATGGATGACGCACATTGCGCGCCGGTTTCGACGAATATCACAAATAGACGGCGGTCGAATGCTTGACTTCACTTCGATGCAGTTGCAATTCTCTATCTAGGCGTGAGTTTTAATGCGCCGATCTATTATGGCGTGAGGGGGCTTGCGCCGGAAAATCACTTGAGAGGGAAAATGGGGCTTTCCACGCAAGAGCAAATATTGGTTGAACAACGTGTGACCAATGAAGCAAAATCGGTGGGCGCAGCCTACTTGCTTTGGTTCTTTCTTGGCACTCTGGGCGCTCACCGGTTTTACCTCGGTAGAACCGGCAGCGGCGTAGTGCAGTTGCTTCTGTTCGTACTCGGTTGGCTTACGACATTCATTGTCATCGGCATCGCCCTCTTAGCTGCGCTGGGCATCTGGTGGATCGTCGATGCTTTCCTCATTTCCGCGATGATTGCCGAGCAAAAGCAGGAGATCCGGCAACGTCTGACTGACGAGGCGCTCTGGGCGAATCAGCAGGCGAGCAGGCAAAACGCGCCGTGATTTCAGCGCATGGCGAAAAGTCATAGTCGTGTAAGAAGATGCTTCGGCGGTGGCAGCGCCGAGATAGGATAGAAGGGTATAGGGCGGCTTTGTAAGCCGCCCACCTTCGCGTGTTCTTAATGTATCGATGAACTTCATCCTCGACGCACAATAACAGCGGCGTACGAAGTGGTGTCTGCCTCTCGTAATCAAAGTGATTACATGACAATCGACAAACATTAGTGCTTCCCTATGTTCATAAAAACAGGAGGAAAGCCAATGTCAGCCGAATGGCCAATGTTCATTTTGCAGTCGATCGTGGTTTTTGGCTTGGTGGGCGCCCTGTTCATCAGGGCATAGCCGCCGTCGCCAAACCCTTTGCCGCCTGAACCGCGGTTTCTCGGTCTCGAAGCCAAGCAGCCCGACCGATCAAACGGTCGGGCTGCTTGCACGATCCGATCAGGGGTCAAATCCAACCAGATCACAAATCATTAAGTTGAACTTATTATAAGTCAACTACTATCCATCCAAACCGTGCACGCCTCCCATCAAGACCAAACGTCCACCATCCGTCTAAAGCCCCGAATTGCTTGAACTTGACCAGTAGGGGCTTGTCCGCAGGGGTATGGTATTGCCGCAGCGGCTGCTGACAACTGCACGATTATCCATACCGACGCATTTTTGACGGAAAGCCGTTTTTCTGGCAACCTACGCTGGGGCGAAGGGGACTATCCGGCATGTCCGAGCACAATCCGGCGAGCAGCGATGCCTTCTATGGCTCGCAATACACACGCATCTACGGCCAACTTGCGTCAGAAATCCGCAGAGAGGCTTTCGGCGAGGATTTCGGGCAGGAAAGTTGGCGCGGTCCAGCTGAGCAGGCCGAGATCGCCGCCCTTCTGAGGCTAGGTCCGGACGCGTGCGTTCTCGATGTAGCGTGCGGGGCCGGCGGCCCATCCCTTGCTTTGGTAGAGCAAACCGGCTGCCGCCTCCTGGGCATCGACATCGTGCCTGAAGGCGTGTCAAGCGCGACAGCGGAAGCGGTGAAGCGAGGACTCACGGATCTAGCCAAGTTTGTCGTGCTCGACGGCGGGGAACCACTCCCGTTCGAAGACGGCACATTCGACGCCATTGTGTGTATCGACTCTATCTCTCATCTTCCCGACCGGCACTCCGCTTTGCGGGATTGGGCACGGCTTTTGAAAGCTGGCGGGCGCCTGGTCTTCACCGATCCGCTCGTCGTGACCGGAGCCCTTTCGAAGTTGGAGATCGACGGCCGTTGCGCTCTGGTCCTCGATGCATCCAATGCACTTTTCGTACCGCCCGGCTTTAATGAAAGCGCCATGACCGCGGCGGGCCTTGTGCTGTTGCAGACTGTCGACCGTGCTGCAGCTGCCGCCGAGATCGCTGGCCGCTGGCGCGACGCCCGCGAGCGCCGCGCGAATGCGTTGATTAGAGAAGAGGGCGAAGACTGGTTCCGACGTAGACAGGTTATGTTGAATATGACCGCTCACCTCGCGTCAGAGCGGAGATTAACGCGGTTCTTCTATCTCGCAGAAAAGCGCGAGGAATCGCAGTAACGGTGCGAATCCGAGCGACCTGCGTGGGCGCTACGCCCGATCGTCACCGCGGCATCGCGTATTTGACGCTCGCAATCGAGGAAGACGGCGATCTTCGATTTCGAGGTACTCATCGGGCCCACTTGAACTTCGCAACTCAAGGCGCGGACGGCGCTCCGCGTCAACGACCGGAACCACCTGTTCTTGGCCGAGGTCGAGGGCACTGCGCCCAAGTTTGGCCCTAGGTTCGCCATCGAGCCAATGATCGCTGTTGAATAGTTGGGTCAAGTATTTGCGTTTATTGGAGTGGTGCCGCTTACGTGACTCGAACACGTGACCCCATCATTACGAATGATGTGCTCTACCGACTGAGCTAAAGCGGCATTCCGGGCCGATCGGTATGGCCCTGCGATTTGCATGGCGCTGATACAGTCAATGCGCCGAGATTTCAAGCGCTCAAATTGCCGATTGGAAAAAAAGCGAGGGGCCTGTGAAAAAGCAGGCGCGCTTTCGAGCGTTCTCAGAGCGCCAGCCGGGCGCGCGCCTGACGATACTGCGCCTCCAGCCGATCGACAAGCGCGGCCACCGGTTCGATTGCTTTGACAGCGCCGATTCCCTGGCCGGAGCCCCAAATATCCTTCCAGGCCTTGGCGCCGGTCGTCGCCGTTTCGAAATCCATCTTGGAAGGATCGGCCTCGGGCAGGTTGTCCGGGTCCATGCCGGCGGCGCGGATCGAGGGTTTGAGGTAGTTGCCGTGGACGCCGGTGAAGAAGTTGGAATAGACGATATCGGCGGCCACGCCGTCGACGATCGCCTGCTTGTAGGCTTCCGCCGCGCGCGCCTCCTCAGTGGCGATGAAGGGCGAGCCGATATAGGCCATGTCCGCGCCCATCGCTTGGGCCGCCAGGATCGCGCCGCCATTGGCGATCGCGCCGGCAAGCAGCAACGGCCCGTCGAACCATTCGCGGATTTCCTGAACGAGCGCGAAAGGCGAGAGCTGGCCGGCATGGCCGCCTGCGCCTGCTGCCACCGCAATCAGCCCATCGGCTCCTTTGCGGATGGCCGAATTGGCATGACGGTTGTTGATGATATCGTGCAGCACTATGCCGCCATAGGAATGCACGGCCGCGTTGACCTCCGGCACGGCGCCGAGCGAGGAAATGACGATCGGCACCTTATATTTGACGCAGAGCATCAGATCGTGTTCCAGCCGCTTGTTCGAGGCATGGACGATCTGATTGACGGCGAAGGGAGCCGACGGGCGTTCGGGATGCGTCGCATCATGCGCAGCGAGATCTTCCGTGATCATCGCCAGCCATTCGTCCAACTGGCTCTCCGGCCGGGCGTTCAGCGCCGGAAACGCACCGACGACACCGGCCTTGCATTGGGCCAGTGTCAAAGCCGGATGCGAGATGATGAAGAGGGGAGAGGCCACGACCGGCAGCCGCAGGCGCTCGGTCAGGACGGAGGGAAGGGCCATGAACATCATCCGTATTTGACGTTTACGAAAACGTCAAAGGGATAGCAGATGTGCGTCGGGAGGGGAAGATGGCAGGCAGTAGGCAATGGGCAATAGGCAATAGTGATTGACGGCATCCGCGATTGAGGCCTTCCCCTGCTGCCTGCTGCCACCCCATTTGTGTCGTCTTTGCCATTTATCCCCGCCCGAGTGTTCGCGCCTCTTTTCGAGAGACTTGCACATTGCCGGTCGGGGCGTTACCGAATTCGGTTAGCGAATAGTAAAGAAATGGTCGTTTTGCGGTAGAGTATGCGGGCGCATCGCGAGTGAGAGTAAAGGACCTGATGTGAGCGGATTAGAAACGGCTATCAGAAGCGCGTTGGAGCGATCCGAGCGCGCCAATCCGGAAATCCGGGCTCGTATCTATCAATCGGCGCGACAGGCGCTCGAAGCCGGGCTTCGCAAGCAGGACATTACCGATATCGGCATTATTTCGGCTCAGCGCCAACGCCTGGAGGCGACCATCCGGGCGATCGAAGGCGAGGAGCGTGCCCGCCCGCCGGAACCGTCTGCTGCCCCCGAGGTGGAGGCGCCTTATGTGCCGCCCGCGCCGCCGCAACAGCAGGCCCCGCGACCGATGCAGCAGCGACAGGAGCAGGAGCCTGTCATGAGCGTTCGCGGCGAGACGCGCGACCACCCTGTTGCCGGCCAAGCCTCCGTTCCCGTCGAACCCACCGCCCCGGAAAGCGATTTTGGCGACATGCGAGCCGGCCCCGCCGATCATCTCGGCGCCGATAGCGATGAACGCCAGGCCGTCGCCGCGCCGGCCGCAACGCGGTCGATGAATTTCAAGCCCGAGCGTGCCGCCGTTCGCCGCAAGCCGCGCAAGTTCTTCTCCCGCCTGCTGGTCTTCTGCATCCTCCTCGCCTTCCTTGGTGTCGGTGCCTGGTGGATCAAGACCTCGGGCGTGTTCATGACGGCGGCCCAGCGCGACACCAGCGTTCCCAATCCGCCCGCGCATGTCGATTCCCAGGATTTCAACGGCAACAACAATGCCGACGATACGTCCGATGACGACGATAACAGTGGCCCCCCCGCCAATCCGGGGCTGGCGACGATCGATCCGCAGAACAGCTTCTCGGAAGAGTGGATCGAGATCTTCAAGCCGACCGACTTGGCCAAAGTCGCCAGCGGCCCGCAGGCCAAGGCCGAGAATGTCTCGGAAAACGAAGGCCCCGCAGTGCGGCTGACCTCTGAGACCAGCGGTGCCGATGGCAACGCATCCGTCGAAGTGCCGGCAAACGTGCTGCAGCAATTGGCCGGAAAATCGTCGACCGTCGCGCTTACGCTGCAGTCCACCTCGGATACACCGACGCAAATCACCGTCGAGTGCGATTTCGGCTCGCTCGGCTCTTGCGGCCGTCATCGTTTCGACGTTACCCGCCAGAAGACTGATGCGCTGTTCCAGGTCCGCTACGATCGTTCGCTTGCGCCCACGACACCGGGTCGCCTGATCATAAACAGCGATGTCGACGGCAAGGCGCGCGGCATCAACATCTACGCAATCCGCGTCCTGCCGGGGCAGTAAGGCTAGGGTGCATCCTGCCTATTTGAGAACATGCAATCCCATGCCAAGGATTTTGTCGTCGATCTCGCCGATCGCCTTCTCGTCCCTGCCGTCATAATCAAGCGCTAGCAGAATGTGACGGATGAGGTTGAGGCGCGCACGACGTTTGTCATTGGCGTGGATCACCGTCCATGGCGCATAGTCCATATGCGTCTCCTTCAGCATCCGGTCGCGCTTTTCGCTGTAGTCCTTCCATTTGGTCAGGGCCGCGATATCCATGGAGGAGAGCTTCCACACGGCGCGCGGATCGTGGCGTCGGTCGTGAAAGCGCTTGAGCTGCATTTCCCTGCCGATATCGAGATAGAATTTGAAGAAGAAAATGCCGTCCTGGACGATGAGCTTTTCCATATGCGGGGTCTGCTTCAGGAATTGCTCGTATTGCTCCTGCGTGCAGAAGCCCATGACCGGCTCGACACCGGCGCGGTTATACCAGGAACGATCGAACAGCACGAATTCGCCCGCTGTCGGGAACTGGGCGACATAGCGCTGGAAATACCATTGCCCGGCTTCCCGGTCGGTCGGCTTGGTCAGCGCCACGGCGCGCGCAAGGCGGGGGTTCATATGTGCCGACGTTGCCGCGATCGCACCACCCTTGCCGGCGGCGTCGCGGCCTTCGAAGAGCGCCATCACCCGCTTACCGGTCGCCTGCAGCCAGAACTGCACTTTGATGAGCTCGATCTGCAGCTTTTCCAGCTCTTCCAGATACTCTTCTTCCTTTAGCTTCTTCTTGTAGGGATAGCCGCCGGAAGCAAGCGCCTCGTCGTCGATCCAGTCTGGCAGCACAGGGTCATCGACATCGAATATGCGCGTCTTGCCATGCATATCCAGCTCCACCGCACGGCTTTTCACGTCCTCTGCCATGTGCTCTGCTCCTCCGCAATTTACGCCATCTTAACGATATCTGCCCGTGCGGCAAAAAAAGCCTCACGGGCAAGTTGGGTCATTTATCCAGTATTTTCAAGCCTTTTGCGGACATCCTCATTCGCCGGCTACATTTATTGTTGTCAGTTGCGGGCTTGTGTGGATAGAGCCGAAAACTTCTGTCATGAATCCCCGCTAAGACCCAGAGTCTTGGATTCCGCTATGACAGGCAAAGGGACGGGTACACTTGGAAGACGAATGGTCATTCCTCAGAAAGCTGGCTGCACGGCTGCGGCAGGAGATCGCCATGCTAGTTCTGGCGACGCTGATCGCCGTTTTGGCGCTTATCGAGGGTATCAATACGGGCATCGTTTTCTGGCTCTGGGTGGTCGTTGCGATCGTCGCGCTGATTCGCCGGCCGCTCATTGAGAAGGCCGCGCCGCCGGCACCCGTCGAGATGGTTCCTACCGATCCGCAAACCGTGCTTCGCACCGTGTTCTCCGGCCTTGCCGCGCTCGACGTGCCGGTGCTGATCATCGACCGCGAGGCGTCCGTTCTGATGCAGAATGCCGCCGCCGAGAAAGCGTTCGGCGCCTTTCCGCTCAATGCTCATATCTCCGCCAAGCTGCGCTCCCCAGGCGTGCTCGACATGGTGCGCGAGACGATCACCACCAATACGCCGAACCAGATCGAACATTCCGAGCGCCTGCCGTCCGAGCGCGTTTATGTCGTCCGCATCGCCCCGGTCGATCTGCCGGAAACTGACGTCGAGCCCGGCACCTTCTTTGCGCTGTCTTTCCGCGATATCTCCGAACTCCGCCATATCGACCGCATGCGATCCGATTTCGTCGCCAACGCCAGCCATGAGCTGCGCACGCCGCTCGCCTCGCTCCGCGGTTTCATCGAAACCATCCAGGGGCCGGCCAAGGCGGATCCGAAGGCGCAGCAGCGCTTCCTCGGCATCATGTTCGACCAGACGACGCGCATGAGTCGCCTGGTCGACGATCTCCTGTCGCTGTCGCGGCTGGAGCTGAAATCGCACATCGCGCCGGATCAGAAGGTCGATCTCGTGCCGTTGCTCGGCCATGTCCGCGACGCGCTGCTGCCGCTTGCCGACGATCTCGACGTCACCATCAATCTGCATCTGCCGCCGGGGAAGGTGGAAGTGCTGGGTGATCGCGACGAACTGGTGCAGGTCTTCGAAAACCTGATCGAGAATGCCTGCAAATATGGTCAGGAAGGCAAGGTGGTCGAGGTTTCCGTCTTGAACGAACTGGGCCAGGCCGTCGAGGTCATCATCTCGGACAGAGGGCCGGGCATCCCGGCGGAACACGTGCCGCGCCTGACCGAGCGCTTCTATCGCGTCAATGTAGAAGACAGCCGCTCGAAAAAAGGCACCGGCCTCGGGCTCGCCATCGTCAAGCATATTCTCACCCGTCACCGCGCACGGCTGATCGTCAAGTCGGAAGTCGGGAAAGGAACGGACTTTACGGTCCGCTTCTGAACGCCTTCGTAAATCACCCCTTTTCGGCGCAACTTCATTGATAAATTTCAAGGGGTTGATCTGTCATAATTGTTTCACTCGCCTGACATAAAAGGGCGGTGCTTTGACCGCTAAAAAAGAGATGTTGAACAGGCGGATGCTCCGTTCGCCGTCGCGCTCTTCAAAGCCCGTCAGGGAGGGTTCACCATGGACACGTTGAAACTGTCTGTCATCGCGTTGGTTGCATCCGCCGCTTTCGCTGGCGCCGCCGCGGCCCGTGATCAGATTCAGATTTCAGGTTCCTCCACCGTATTCCCCTATGCCAAGATCGTTGCCGAGAGTTTTGGTGAGACCTTCACGAATTTCAAAACGCCGGTCGTTGAATCCGGCGGCTCCGGTGCCGGTCTCAAGGAATTCTGCAAGGGCGTCGGCCCCGATTCCATCGATATCGCCAATTCGTCGCGCCCCATCAAGGCTAGCGAGGTCGAGGCCTGCAAGGCTGCCGGCGTTGCCGATATCCAGCAGGTCAAGATCGGCTACGACGGCATCGTCTTCGCTTTCGACAAAAGCAATCCCGACATGAAATTCGTGCCGGCCGATCTCTATAAGGCGCTGGCGGCCGAAGTCGTGGTGAACGGCAAGTTGGTTCCCAATCCTTATAAGAAGTGGTCGGAGATCAATCCGGCCCTGCCGGCCTTTGAGATTGAAGCCTATATTCCCGGTGAGAAGCATGGCACGCGCGAGGTCTTCGAAGAGAAGGTGCTCGCCGCCGGCTGCAAGGGCTCCGGTGCGCTCGATGTCATCAAGGCGACGGTCTCCGATCCCGATCAGCAGACCAAGAAATGCATTGCGGTGCGCAAGGACGGCGCGGCGGTCGATATCGACGGCGATTATCCCGAGACGCTCGCCCGCATCGATGCCAACAAGCATGGCATCGGCGTCTTCGGCCTCTACTTCTATCAGAACAATGCCGACAAGCTGAAGGTCGCGCCGGTGAGCGGCATCGTGCCCTCGGGCGAGACCATCGCCAACGGCACCTATCCAGTGTCGCGGCCGCTATTCTTCTACGTCAAGAAGGCGCATCTCGGCGTCATTCCGGGCCTGAAGGAATATGTCGACTTCTTCACGAGCGATCAGATGATCGGACCGGACAGCCCGCTTGCCGAATACGGCCTGGTGCCGGCGCCGGATTCCGAGCGTGACCAGATTCGCAAGGATTTCGCGGACGGGAAGATCATGTGATTGCATAAGGACTGCCCGTCGGCGCGGCTTGCCGCCGTGCCGGCGTTCGCCGGGGAATGGGAATGAGTTTGTCACTGCTGCTGTTGTGTCTGTCGATCATCGGCGCCTTTGCTTTCGTGCTGGGGCGGACGAGAGCGGCTGCGCTGTCGGGCAACAGATCCTCGGCCATACATTCGCGGCTTGGATACCACGGCGCCTATGCGGCCATCTGGGCGGTATTGCCGGCGTTGGCGTTGATTTGCGCCTGGCTGGTGGTCAGCCCGCAGGTTATCGACCGTTTCGTGGTCGAATCCTTTCCGGAGGAGGTGAAATCCCTCTCGACCGCCGAACTTAAGCTCACCTACGGCATAGTGCGCAGCATCGCCCATGGCATGCGCCAGCTCGATGACCGGGACCTTGCCAACGTCGCCAACGGCTCGGCCGATCTGCAATTGGTCCTGGCACAGAAAGGCATCCCGCTCGCTATCCGGCCGACCGGCTATATGATAGACGCCGCCAATAAATATAACGGCATGCGGCATGTGAGCCATGTCGTCATGTCCGTGGCGGCCATCATTCTTTCGTTGTTCGGTGCCATCCACGGCCTGCGTGCCATCGCGCCGCGTTTTCGCGCCCGCAACCGGGTGGAACAGGTCATTCTCGGCGGCCTGATCATTGCCTCTTCCATCGCCGTGCTGACGACGGTCGGCATCGTCGCTTCGATGCTGTCGGAGGCCGCCCGCTTCTTCAACATGGTTCCGGCTGCCGAGTTCTTCTTCGGTACCGTCTGGGACCCGCGCTTCACCGGCGCCGGCTCACAAACGTCTGGCACGTTCGGCCTCATTCCGTTGCTGGCCGGCACGCTCTATATCGGCTTCGTCGCCATGCTGGTCGCCGTTCCCGTCGGGTTGTTTGCCGCGATCTACATGGCCGAATATGCCTCGGCGCGCGTGCGCTCCGTCGCCAAACCGATGCTCGAAGTATTGGCCGGCATTCCGACCATCGTCTATGGCTTCTTTGCGCTCGTCACGGTCGGGCCTTTCCTGAGAGATATCTCGGCTGATCTCAATGGCCTGCTGACCGGCAATTATGCCAATTTCATCGAGGCGCAGAGCGTGCTGACCGCCGGCCTCGTCATGGGCGTCATGCTCATTCCCTATGTCTCCTCTCTGTCCGACGACATCATCATGGCCGTGCCGCGGTCGCTGCGGGACGGCTCGCTCGGCCTTGGCGCCACGCGCTCGGAAACGGTCAAGCGCGTCCTCCTGCCGGCGGCCCTTCCGGGCATCGTCGGCGCGCTGCTGATGACGGCGTCGCGGGCGATCGGCGAGACGATGATCGTGGTACTTGCTGCCGGCGTTGCGGCCCGCATGCAGCTCGATCCCTTTGAGCCGATGACGACGGTCACGGTGAAGATCGTCAGTCAGTTGACCGGCGATCCGGAATTCACGTCACCGCAGACATTGGTTGCCTTCGCACTCGGCATAACGCTGTTCTGTCTGACCCTTTGCCTGAATGTCTACGCGCTTTACGTCGTCCGCCGCTACCGGGAGCAATACGAATGAGCGATGTCGTATCCTCCCAGGCACCGAATATGTCGCGCGGATTGACGCCAGGCGCTCCGGCGCGGCGGGATATCGGCATCAAGCGACGTTATGCGGCCGAGCGGCGTTTTCGTGCCTATGGGATGGCCGCCGTCATTTTCGGACTGGTTTTCCTGATTATTCTCGTCTCGACCGTTGTCCGCAACGGCTACACTGCCTTCGTGCAGACCTCCATCGCCCTGCCGATCGAGTTCACCGAGAAGGTCATCGATCCCATAGGCAAGGGGGCCAGTGATCCGAAGGTCCTGATATCAGCCAACTATACGGCGCTGGTACGCGACGCCGTGGTGAAGGCGCTGGGCATCGATCCTTCCAATCGGGCGCTCGTGCGCCAGGCGATGGAAATGGTATCGGACGGCGCACGCATTGCATTGCGCGACAAGGTCGTGGCCGATCCCTCTGTCATCGGAAAGACGGTGAAGGTCACTTTCCTCGCCAGTGCCAATATCGACTCTGCCTACAAGGGACAGATCGACCTGACGGCGGACGAAAAGGACCGCAAGGTCTCCGACCAGCAACTCGCCTGGATGAGGCAGCTTGCCGCCGCCGGCGCCCTGCACGAGGCGTTCAATACGGGTCTGTTCCTGTCCGGCAATTCCAGTCGCCCGGAGGCCGCGGGTCTCGGCGTCGCGCTAATCGGCTCGCTCTATCTCATGTTGACCGTGCTGGTCTTGGCGCTGCCGGTCGGCGTCGCCGCCTCGATCTACCTTGAGGAATTCGCGCCGAAGAACCGGTTGACGGATCTGATCGAGGTCAACATCAACAATCTCGCCGCGGTGCCGTCGATCGTCTACGGCCTGCTCGGCCTCTCGGTCTTCATCAACTTTATGGGCCTGCCGCGTTCCGCCTCGCTGGTCGGCGGGCTGGTGCTGAGCCTGATGACGCTGCCGATGATCATCATCGCCACCCGCTCGGCATTGCGCGCCGTGCCGCCGTCGATCCGCAGTGCCGCGCTCGGGCTTGGCGCATCGCGCATGCAGATGGTTTTCCATCACGTCTTGCCGCTCGCCATGCCGGGTATCCTGACGGGTACGATCCTCGGCCTTGCCCATGCGCTCGGCGAGACCGCGCCGCTGCTTCTGATCGGCATGGTCGCCTTCGTCGCCAACTATCCGAGAGGGCCGCTCGATCCTTCGACGGCCCTGCCGGTGCAAATCTACATGTGGGCGAGCGAAGCTGAGCGCGCCTTTGTCGAGAGAACCTCCGGAGCCATTATCGTCCTGCTCTTCTTCCTTGTTGCGATGAACATCGGGGCCATCCTGCTGCGCCGTCGCTTTGAGCGGCGCTGGTGACGGGAGGCGATGGAATGAACATGATGACGGAAGCCGCGAGCGAAAAAGCACTGGCCAGGAAGATGATAACGATCCCCTACAAGATGATCGGTCAGGCCGTCTCGGTCCATTATGGCGAGAAGCGCGCGCTGTTCGACGTGGATCTGAACATCCGCGCCAACACTGTCACCGCGCTGATCGGTCCTTCCGGCTGCGGCAAGTCCACCTTCCTGCGTTGCCTCAACCGCATGAACGATACGATAGACACCTGCCGCGTCACCGGCAAAATCACGCTCGACGATCAGGATATCTACGACAACTCAATCGATGTCGTCGAGCTGCGTGCCCGCGTCGGCATGGTGTTTCAGAAGCCCAATCCGTTTCCGAAGTCGATCTACGAGAATGTGGCCTATGGTCCGCGTATCCATGGGCTGCATCGGTCCAAGAGCGATCTCGACCATATCGTCGAAACCAGTCTGCAGAAGGCCGGGCTGTGGGGCGAGGTGAAGGATCGGCTCTATGATGCCGGCACCAGCCTCTCTGGCGGTCAGCAGCAACGCCTCTGCATCGCCCGCGCCGTCGCGGTCAGTCCCGAGGTCATTCTCATGGACGAGCCGTGCTCCGCGCTCGATCCGATCGCCACCGCCAAAGTCGAGGAACTCATTCATGAGCTGCGGGAAAACTTCACGATCGTCATCGTGACGCATTCCATGCAGCAGGCAGCCCGCGTTTCGCAACGTACCGCAATGTTTCATCTCGGCCATCTGGTCGAGGAGAACGATACCGATAAGATGTTCACCAATCCCGATGATTACCGCACGCAGGATTACATCATGGGCCGTTTTGGCTGATGATGCTCCCCGCGCGGTTCCTTTCACATCTTTCACCTAGAGGATAAAAAAATGGTCTCAACACACATTCTCTCCGCTTACGACGAAGACCTGAAGTTCCTGACGCGCCGCATTTCCGAAATGGGCGGCCTGGCGGAGCAGATGGTCAGCGACAGCGTCCGCGCCCTGGTAAACGGCGATGCCAGCCTTGCGCAGAAGGTCATCTCCGATGACGTCATTCTCGACCACGCCGAGCGCGAAGTCGGCGACAAGGCGATCGTCACCATCGCCCGCCGTCAGCCGATGGCTGCGGACCTGCGTGAAATCATGGGCTCCATCCGCATCGCCGCCGATCTGGAGCGCGTCGGCGATCTCGGCAAGAACACCGCAAAGCGCGTCATCGCCGTGCAGGGCACCGGCGTTCCGCGTCGTCTCGCCCGCGGCATCGAACACCTCTCCGAACTGGCGCTCGTCCAGCTCAAGGAAGTGCTCGACGTCTACTCGACCCGTTTACCTGACAAGGCCGTGTCGATCCGCGAACGCGACGAGGAAATCGACGCCATGTACACCTCGCTCTTCCGCGAGATGCTGACCTACATGATGGAGGATCCGCGCAACATCACCACCTGCACGCATCTTCTTTTCTGCGCCAAGAACATCGAGCGCATCGGCGACCATGCCACGAACATCGCCGAGACGATCTATTACATGGCGACCGGTGCCCAGCCCGAAGGCGAGCGCCCGAAGGACGATACCGCCAACACCGTCGGTTCGGTAACGGAATAAAGTAGACACCAAGAGAAGGAGACCAGAGGCGCATGGTTCCGAGAGTTGCTGTTGTAGAAGACGAGGAAGCGCTAAGCGTTCTGCTGCGCTATAACCTCGAGGCCGAGGGCTTCGAGGTCGACACTATCCTGAGAGGCGACGAAGCTGAGCTGCGCCTCCAGGAGCGCATCCCCGATCTTCTGATCCTCGATTGGATGCTCCCCGGCGTGTCCGGCATCGAGCTCTGCCGTCGGCTGCGCATGCGGCCGGAGACGGAGCGCCTGCCGATCATCATGCTCACCGCTCGCGGCGAGGAAAGCGAGCGCGTGCGCGGCCTTTCCACCGGCGCGGACGACTATGTCGTCAAGCCGTTCTCGACGCCGGAACTGATGGCCCGCGTCAAGGCGATGTTGCGCCGAGCCCGCCCGGAGGTCCTGTCCACGGTACTGCGCTGCGGCGATATCGAACTGGACCGCGAAACCCATCGCGTCCACCGAAAGAGCCGTGAAGTGCGGTTGGGGCCGACGGAATTCCGCCTTCTGGAATTCCTGATGTCGTCCCCCGGCCGCGTCTTCTCTCGGTCTCAGTTGCTCGACGGCGTGTGGGGGCATGATATCTATGTCGACGAACGCACCGTCGACGTGCATGTCGGCCGCCTGCGCAAGGCGCTGAATTTCTCCAACATGCAGGACGTCATCCGCACCGTTCGCGGCGCGGGTTATTCCATGGAGGCCTGATGGGGGAGGCCTGATCGGGGCAACCCGATTGGCCATCCAACATAGCGGCGGAAACAGAAAACGGGCCTTTCGGCCCGTTTTTCCTTTGTCTGGTGTGGTTCAGTGCGCGGCCCGGCGCCGGTCATGCACCGGCTGGTAAGCCAGCCGCTGATGGTAGGTGCAGTACGGCGAAGAGTCCGGGCTGTCATTGCCGCAGAAGTGAAAATCTTCCTTCAGCGGGTCGCCGACCGGCCACTTGCAGGTGCGCTCCGTGAGCTCCGTCAGGCCGAGGCGGCGCGAGATCGGAACGACCACATTGGCGGCCGGACGATATTCGACTTCGCTGACCGTATCGATCTCGACCTCTTCCTTGAGCATCGTCGCACCCTGCTGGCGGGTAACCGTGCGGGTTGCAACGCGCGAGGCGTAATTCGGCGCGCGTGGGGCCGAGGTATTGCGCTTCGGCGCTCGAGCTGTGGTTGCCGCACCACCGGCCTTCGCTCGGCCCGGCAGGCTCAAGCGATGCACTTTGCCGATGACGGCATTACGGCTGACACCACCGAGCTGTGCCGCGATCTGGCTGGCGCTCAAACCTTCGGACCACAGCTTTTTCAGCTTCTCGACGCGTTCGTCTGTCCAATTCATGCCCTGTCTCCGCTATCGCGTTTCTGATGGCAGAATCCCTCACCATTGCCTCGAATTGGGTCGAGGCGTGAAACGCTTTAAAATTGTGGTGACTAGTTCCGCCGCATGCAGTCTAGTAATTGGTTTTTAACCTAGTGTGAGGCTGACTCCGTGACAAGAGTCGCGGGAATCTTGAGGAATCGATTTCGAGGTTTTCCCCAACTTGCTATACGTGAGTGGCATTTATGCAATATAAGTTGTCGAAGACATGCCATCCATCGAGAGGTGCTCTGCCGCACCTGCTAAATCGCCAGTTTTGTTGACATCGCAGTGCAAAACATCAATAGTGCCCATGCCGCCGCAAGGCGGCATTTTTGATTTTTCCGGGCCCGTTTCATTCGAAGGAAACGATTGGCCCTAAAGGTTGTGATTGAGGAGAATGCGCCATGGCTGAAACCGCGCCGCTTTATGACACCTATATGCGTGCTCCGCTGCGGTTCGAGCGAGGCGAGGGCGTGTGGCTGATCACGGAGACCGGCGAGCGTTATCTCGATTTCGCCGCGGGCGTCGCGGTGAATTCGCTTGGCCACGCCCATCCACATCTGGTTGCAGAGCTGAAGTCGCAGGCCGACAAGGTCTGGCACCTGTCCAACCTCTATGAGGTGCCAGGCCAGGAGAAGTTGTCGAAGCGCCTGACGGAGGCCACCTTCGCCGATAAGGTATTCTTCACCAATTCCGGTGCGGAGGCGCTGGAATGCGCCATCAAGACGGCGCGTCGCTACCAGTTCTACAAGGGTCATCCGGAGAAATTCCATATCATCACCTTCGAAGGCGCCTTCCATGGCCGCACGATCGCGACGATCGCCGCTGGAGGCCAGGAAAAGTATCTCGAAGGTTTCGGCCCGAAGGCGCCCGGCTTCGACCAGGTGCCTTTCGGCGATCTCGACGCGGTGCGTGCCGCCATCACCGATGCGACGGCCGCGATCCTGATCGAGCCCGTGCAGGGCGAGGGCGGTATCCGCCCTGCGACCAACGAGTTCCTGCGCGGCCTGCGTCAGATTTGCGATGAGAATGGCCTGCTTCTGGTCCTCGACGAGGTTCAGACCGGCGTCGGACGCACCGGCAAGCTCTTTGCCCATGAATGGGCCGGCATCACGCCTGACATCATGGCCGTCGCCAAGGGCATCGGCGGTGGCTTTCCGCTCGGTGCCTGCCTTGCGACCGCGGAAGCGGCCGCAGGCATGAAGGCGGGCACGCATGGCTCGACCTATGGCGGCAATCCGCTCGCCATGGCGGTCGGCAACGCCGTGCTCGATGTCGTGCTATCAGACGGTTTCCTGCAGCATGTGCGCGATGTTGCGTTGGTGTTCCGCCAGGGCTTGGCCTCGCTCAAGGATCGTTTTCCGGATATTATCGAAGATGTCCGCGGCGAAGGGTTGTTGCTTGGCATCAAGGCGGCCATTCCCCAGGCGGACCTGTTGCAGGCGATCCGCGCCGAACATCTGCTGGGTGTGCCGGCCGGCGACAACGTCATCCGTCTGCTGCCGCCGCTGGTGGTCACGGCCGAGGAGGCGCGCGAAGGCATTGCCCGCATCGAACGTGCCGCCGAAAGCCTGCGTGCCGCCCGCGTCAAGAAGTCGGCTTGAGTTCAGCGCCCGCCGGTAGGGGCGTATTACTGCGCCGCGCGTCCGAAGGACGCGCAAAGGACGCAGTAACACTTAGAGTGGCGCATAAGCCTTTCCTTAAATCGGCTCCGATTTAAGGGGTTATGCGCGCCCCACGGCGGGCGTTATCATTTTTGGAGTACAGGTAGGGACATGGCTTCACCGAAACACTTTCTCGATCTCTCGGCCGTCGCGGCTGCCGATCTGCGCAGCATCATCGACGATGCCATCGTGCGAAAGCAGGCGCTGAAGGCGGGTGCGGCCGATAAGCCGCTCGCCGGCAAGATGCTGGCGATGATCTTCGAGAAGCCATCCACCCGCACCCGCGTCTCCTTCGATGTCGGCATGCGCCAGCTCGGCGGCGAGACGCTGTTCCTGTCCGGCACGGAAATGCAGCTTGGCCGCGCCGAGACGATCGGCGATACGGCAAAGGTGCTGTCGCGCTATGTCGACGCCATCATGATCCGTACGACCGAACATTCGCGCCTGTTGGAACTCGCCCAGCACGCGACCGTGCCGGTCATCAACGCTCTCACCGACGACACGCATCCCTGCCAGATCATGGCCGACATCATGACCTTCGAGGAGCATCGCGGTCCGATCAAGGGCAAGACCATCGCCTGGACCGGCGACGGCAACAACGTGCTGCATTCGCTGGTCGAAGGGGCCGCCCGTTTCGGCTATCGCATGAACATGGCCGTACCCCTTGGTTCCGAGCCGAAGGATCACTATCTGAACTGGGCCCGCAACGAGGGCGCCGAAATCATGCTCTCGCATGATGCCGACCGTGCGGTCGCCGGCGCCGATTGTGTGGTAACCGATACCTGGGTTTCCATGAATCAGGAGCACCGGGCCCGCGGTCACAACGTCTTCCAGCCCTATCAGGTCAATGCGGCTTTGATGGCACAGGCCGGCAAGGACGCGTTGTTCATGCATTGCCTGCCCGCCCATCGCGGGGAGGAAGTGACGGACGAGGTGATCGACGGTCCGCAATCCGTTGTTTTCGATGAGGCGGAAAACCGCCTTCATGCGCAAAAGTCGATTCTTGCTTGGTGCCTGGGCGCGATCTGAGGATATAGAACCGCGTTTGATGTCGCGGGCGCAGTAGGAGTAGAGCAATGGCGGAAAGTGCAGCCTCGCTGGGTCAATTCGATTTTGCCGGCGACGATCATGTCGTTCCCTTCCAGGTAGAGGGTCTTGATGTCCGCGGCCGCGCCGTGCAGCTTGGGCCGCTGTTGGACGCAATTCTCGCCCGGCACAGCTATCCGGCCCCGGTTGCCCGGCTGCTGGCCGAGGCGGTGGTGCTGACCGTGCTGCTCGGCACGTCACTGAAGTTCGAGGGCAAGTTCACCGTGCAGACGAAGAGCGACGGGCCGGTCGACCTTCTGGTCGCCGATTTCTCGACGCCGGAGAACGTCCGCGCCTATGCCCGTTTCGATGACGAGGCGCTGGCCAAGGCCGTGGCTGCCGGCAAGACCGAACCGGAACAATTGCTCGGCAAGGGCGTCCTCGCCTTCACCATCGATCAGGGTCGCTTCAGTCAGCCCTATCAGGGGATCGTAGCGCTTGACGGCGCGTCGCTCGAGGAGATCGCCGGCACCTATTTCCGCCAGTCGGAACAGATCCCGACGCGTGTCCGCCTCGGGGCCGCCGAATTGTTCGATCGCGATGAGGCCGGCAAGCCGCGCCATCGCTGGCGGGCAGGCGGCCTTGTAGCGCAGTTCCTGCCGGAAGCTCCGGAGCGCATGCGCCAGCCGGACTTCCACGGCGGCGACGGCGACACCAGCCTGCGCGCACACGTCGAGGATGACGCCTGGGCGGAAGCCCGCTCACTGGTCGAGACGATCGACGCCGACGAATTGACCGATCCGCAGGTCGGTACCGAGCGTTTGCTATTCCGCCTCTTCCATGAGCGCGGCGTGCGCGTTTATGAGCCCAAGGCGGTTTTTGACCGCTGCACCTGTTCGCGCGATAAGCTGAAGGGTGTGTTGCGGGGGTTCTCCGCCGAGGAGGTCGAAGCGAGCCAGGAGAACGGCGAAATCGCCGTCACCTGCGAGTTCTGCTCGACGACCTATCGCTTCGAGGTGTCCGAGGTGACGGCCGCCTGAGCAATCTCAGGAAAGTGCGAAGAGCAAAGATGGAGCGGTGAGGCGATGCCGTGAAAGGCCGACCGCTCCAGCGAGCTTCAGTTCAGCGTCCGCAGCAGGTTGGGCGTATCCAGCGAGAAGGCGGGGATCTTGACGTGAAACAGCTTCCCGTCATCCGTCTCCATCTGATAGTGGCCGAACATCATGCCCGATGGCGTGTCGAGCGGGCAGCCTGAGGAATATTCATAGGTATCGCCGGGCCGCAGCCTGGGCTGCTCGCCCACGACGCCCGGCCCGGTCACCTCATCCACCATGCCGTTCTGATCGGTGATGTGCCAATAGCGCGTCACCAGCCGCACGGTGACGGTCGAGTGGTTGGAAATGATGATGCGGTAACCCCAGACGTAACGATCGTCTTCCGGATCGGATTGCTCCTCCAGATAAAAGGGTTCGACAACAACTTCGATGTCGTGTGTTAGTGCGCGATACATGCCTGACACCTTGGTCACTACTCCGAAACGTCGCGCGCTCAAACGAACGCACAAAGGACGCTCCAGCATTTAAGTCTAGGGCACCTTATCCGCTTTCTATGATCCCACGGAAAGCGGGATACTTAGGGGTATCCTATAAAGCGACCTGTTCCGTCAAGGAATGGATTGGTGAAAACGCCTTTGACGGATTAAACCATTCGGATTTTCAGATGTTAGGAATAACTCTAAAGGTTAATTGTCGGCGGTCGAAAGTATAGGCGCACGGTTCGTTTTCGAGATGTGTAAGCCCGCCCGAACAATATTCGGGCGGGTTTGGGTAGATATAGTCAGGCGGAAACTTGTGCCAGAGCGCGGGCGAAATCCTCGACCAGATCTTCGCTGTCCTCGATCCCCGCGGAAAAGCGCACCGTTCCCGGCGAAATGCCGAGTTCGGCACGGGCCTCGTCGGTGAGGTTCTTGTGCGTCGTGGTAGCGGGATGGGTGATCAGGCTCTTGGAGTCGCCGAGATTGTTGGAAATTTTGACGATCTCCAGTGCGTTCTGCAGCTTGAAGGCCGCTTCCTTGCCGCCCTTCAGCTCGAAGGCCACCAGCGTCGAGCCGCCGGTCATCTGCTTGGCGATGATGTCTGCCTGCGGATGGTCCTTGCGGCCGGGATAGATCACCTTGCCGACCTTGCTCTGTTCTGCGAGGAAGTCGGCGACCTTGGCGGCATTCTGCGTCTGCTGCTTGACGCGCAGCGGGAGCGTTTCGATGCCCTTCAGCAGCGTCCAGGCAGTGAACGGCGACATGGCCGGACCGGTGTGGCGGAAATAATCGTGCAGGTTTTCGTCGATCCACTGCTTGTCGGAGAGGATGACGCCGCCGAGCGAGCGGCCCTGGCCGTCGATGTGTTTGGTCGCGGAATAGACGACGATGTGCGCACCGAGCTCCAGAGGCTTCTGGAACAGCGGCGTTGCGAAGACGTTGTCGACCACGACCTTGGCGTCGATCTGGTTGGCGAGCTTGGCGACGGCGGCGATATCCACGACTTCCAGCGTCGGGTTGGTCGGGCTTTCCAGGAAGAACACCTTGGTATTCGGTCGGATGGCCTTTTCCCAGTTCTCGATGAAGCGGCCATCGACCAGCGTGCATTCGATGCCATATTTCGGCGCCAGCGTCTCGACCACCCAGCGGCAGGAGCCGAAGAGGGCACGGGCTGCGACGATATGATCGCCGGCCTTCAACTGGCAGAGAATGGCGGCAGAAACGGCGGCCATGCCGGAAGCGGTGGCGCGGGCATCTTCAGCGCCTTCGAGAGCGCACATGCGCTTCTCGAACATGTCGTTGGTGGGGCTGCCGTAGCGGGCGTAGATGAAGCCATCCGTCTCGCCCTTGAAGCGGGCTTCTGCGGCTTCCGAGGTGTCGTAGACGAAGCCCTGGGTCAGATAGATTGCTTCGGAGGTCTCGCCGAATTGCGAACGGAGAGTTCCGCCGTGAACGAGCTGGGTTGCGGGGCGCCAAGTCTTGCTCATGCCATCACCACTTTCAAAACAAAAAAACCGGTCGCGAAAGCAGACCGGTTTAACCCCGGTCCTTTTAGCCACTTGTTTAACGTGGCTGCAAGCCGACCGGCCAAATCACCACGGGATAAGTTGCAATACTGCCGTTGACCGCTTGCGTCAATTCCCTGAGTTTGGTTTTGTCTGCGGCAAATTATGGAAGAGGCATGATGGCTCGCACTACTGGAATTTTGGCCGATCGCGCAATTGCGGCGCTCTTCGAAGCGGGGCGGCTGACGAGCGAAAAGGAACTGGATGTCGATCAGATCCAGCCGGCGAGCCTTGACCTGAGGCTCAGTGCCCATGCTTTCCGTGTCCGCGCCAGCTTCATGCCCGGCCCGTCGCATCTTGTCGCCGACAAGCTCGACCGGCTGAAGCTGCATGTCGTCGATCTCTCGGAAGGCGCGGTATTGGAAACCGGCTGTGTCTACATCGTGCCGCTGATGGAGCGGCTCGACCTGCCGGCCGACATGTCCGCCTCCGCCAATCCGAAAAGCTCGACCGGCCGTCTCGACATCTTCACCCGCGTCATCACCGACCGCGCCCAGGAGTTCGACAAGATCCCGGCCGGCTATTCCGGCCCTCTTTATCTCGAAATCAGCCCGCGCACCTTCCCGATCGTCGTTCGTCGCGGCTCGCGCCTGTCGCAGATCCGCTTCCGCGTCGGCCAGGCCATGCTCTCCGAGCCGGAATTGCTGGCGCTGCACGAGAGCGAGACGCTGGTCGCCAGCAAGAAGCCGAACGTCACCGGCGGTGGCATAGCGCTCTCGATCGATCTGGCTGGCGACAAGGAAGGCCTGATCGGTTATCGCGGCAAGCACCACACGGCGGTCGTCGATGTCGACAAGAAGGCGCAGCACGATATTTTCGATTTCTGGGAGCCGCTCTATAGCCGCGGCCGCACCGAACTGATCCTCGATCCGGACGAGTTCTATATCCTCGTCTCGCGTGAGGCGGTCCATGTGCCACCGCATTATGCCGCCGAAATGACGCCCTTCGATCCCTTGGTCGGCGAATTCCGCGTTCATTACGCCGGCTTTTTCGACCCCGGCTTCGGCCACGCCCCCGCCGGCGGCCGCGGCAGCCGCGCCGTGCTGGAAGTCCGCAGCCACGAAGTTCCCTTCATCCTCGAAGACAGCCAGATCGTCGGCCGCCTGGTCTACGAGCACATGCTGGAACAACCCTCCAGCCTCTACGGCTCCGGCCTCGGCTCCAACTATCAGGCGCAGGGCCTCAAGCTGTCGAAGCACTTCCGGCTGTGATCGCCTATTTGGCGGCCTTGACAGAGGCCGCCAACTGTTGGACATCTCTGAATGTCAGGCGGGTGTAGCTCAATGGTAGAGCAGCAGCTTCCCAAGCTGAATACGAGGGTTCGATTCCCTTCACCCGCTCCAGTTCTTCCTTCATAAACAGCTATTTATAGACGGCCTTACCGAGCGCCTACGCACTTGCCTGTCCGGTCCGAACGCGATGGGCGCACAAGCCTGATTTTCGACGACGGCTGGCGCCGGCGTCATCGCCACAACAATACCCATCTTCATTCAGGTTAATGCCAGATATTCCTGCCAAAAATCATCCCTCGACTGGAAGGGATGCCGATGCTCAATGTTGCGCTGCTTTACAGATTGAGGGCGATCTTCGCGCGCGGTGCATTGAGGATTTCCCGCCGCACGAAAGTGCCGCGCAGCGCGACGATCATCTGGAAGGATGGCAGCGTCAGCATCGGGCCAAAGGCCTTTCTGCGCAGGGGGATCGTTATCGATGCCCAACGCGGCAGCATCGATATCGGCCGGAATGTCTCCCTCAACGACTACACAATTCTGCTGGGACGCGGCGGCATCACGATCGGCAACGACGTGCGGATCGCCGCCCATGCCATGGTGGTGTCGTTCGACCACAATTTCGATGATCCCACACAGCCCATTCGCATGCAGGGCGTCACCAAGAAGCCCGTCGTCATCGAAGACGATGTCTGGATCGGCGCCGGGGCGAAAATTCTCGGCGGTTCTTATATATCCAAAGGTTGCGTCATCGGCGCCAATTCCGTCGTCAAGGGCAGAACCATACCCTATGGCGTCTATGTCGGCGCTCCCGCGAAGCTGATCAGGCGCCGGGGCGAATCCGACAGCGTCAGACACGCGGATTTCGAACGGTTTTCTCTCTCCAAAAGAAAAGCGGACCGATAGGCTCCCTCAAACAAACAGGCGGGATGCGATGAAGCATCCCGCCTGTTTTCGTGTCGCGTTATTGCGTCAAGCAGCGTTGCGGGCTCAGAATTCCGTCCAGTCCGCGTCCTTTGTGGGAGCCGCCACCGTCTGGCTGCCGCTGCCGAAGGCGCTCATCAGTTTTTGGCCGAGCGCGCGGGCAGGGGAGGGTGCCGGGCGTGCCTTCGTCCCCTCGACGGCGCGAACCGGAGCAATCGCCGGCCGCGGCGCGGGGCGGGTGACGGCGCGCGGCGTGTGGTTCGAGGGGGCCGCGGCAGCAACATAGTTGCCTTCGGTTCCGGTCATGCGGAACTGGCCGAGCAGGGCCGTCAGCGAGGCGGCTTCTGTTGCCAGGCTATGGCTGGCGGCGGTGCTTTCCTCAACCATGGCGGCGTTCTGCTGCGTGCCGTGATCCATGGCGTTGACGGCGGTGTTGATCTCCTGCAGGCCGGCCGATTGTTCGCGCGAGGCCTCTGCGATCGCGTGCACATGCCGGTTGATCTCCTGCACTTCCGAGACGATGACGTCGAGCGCCTTGCCGGTCTCGTCGACGAGATTGACGCCGGTCTGCACATGCGTGCTGGATGCGGTGATCAGCGATTTGATCTCCTTGGCGGCATTGGCCGAGCGCTGCGCCAGTTCGCGCACTTCCTGGGCGACGACCGCAAAGCCCTTGCCGGCTTCACCGGCGCGAGCGGCTTCGACGCCGGCGTTCAGAGCGAGAAGATTGGTCTGGAAGGCAATGTCGTCGATCACGCCGATGATGTTGCCGATCTCAGACGAGGATTTCTCGATCTGCTGCATGGCGCTGACGGCGTTGCGGACGATCTCGCCGGACCGTTCGGCGCCGGAGCGGGTGTGGGCGACAAGCTGGCTTGCTTCCTCCGCCCGCTTGGCGGCGTCCTTGACGGTAGTGGTGATCTGCTCGAGGGCGGCCGCCGTTTCTTCGACGGCGGCGGCCTGTTGTTCCGTGCGCTTGGAAAGCTCGTCGGCGGAGCCGCGGATTTCATTGGCGCCGGCGTTGATGGCGCGTGCATTGGCACCCACCGCCTGCATGGCCTCGTTCAGCTTGATGAGCGAATGGTTGAAATCCTGCCGTAGCTGATCGAGATGGGCGACGAACTGCGTGTTGATGTGGGTGACGAGATCACCTTGCGCTAAGCGCTTCAGACCGTCGCCGAGCGCCTGCACTGCCTGCTGCAGATGCGCGGCTTCGGTCGCCTGCCGCGCTTCACGTTCGGCGTGCTCGCTGTCGCTGAGATTACGGTCGACTTCGGCTTGCGCTTCCAGCCGGGCGCGTTCGATGGCGTTGTCGCGGAAAACGGAAACTGCCGAGGCCATTTGACCGATTTCGTCGCGACGGTCGAGACCTTCGATCTCGCTTGCCGTATCACCGCTGGCAAGCGTCACCATGCGGCGATGCAGGCGCGTCAGTGGCGTCGCAATGCCAGTCTGAGCGACATAGACGCCGAGGATCATGGCCAGAAGCGTCAGAGTGCCGAGAATGCCGAGCGTGTAGTTGATCGTGGTATTGACGTGGGCGGACACGGCATCGCCGCCATCATTCATCCGGTCGGTCAACTCATTGTTATTGGCCTGCATCTTGGCGACGAGCGCGGTCAGCTTGTCGCTGATGGCGGCCATATTCGCATTCGCGCCCTTGACGTCGCCGCTCTTGCGCTGGTCGATCACCTTGTTCGTCAGCGCTTCCAGCTCGTCTATGCCGGCGAGGATCTGATCCATCTGTGCTTTTTGGGCAGGAACCTGACTTTCGGCCTGCTTCAATCGGTCCTTGGCCTCGCCAAAGCGGCTTTTGCTGGCGGCAACCGTCTTGAAGGCGTCGCTGTCGGGGTCGAAATTCAGCATCATGCTTGCCTGCAGCACGGAGGCCAGAACGGAAGTGCTGGAGCGCGTGCCTTGGGTCGCCGCAACCGCCTCGTTGTCGAGGAAGGCGCTGTAGACCTGATCCGCCTTGCGGAATTCGCTGACGATGAAGAGCAGGCCGGCGAAGGAGATGATCCCGAAAAACAGGATCACGGCGAGCATCTTGGTTTTGATTTTCAGGTTCCTGAACATGACGATCCGTCCGAGGGATATCGCGCCGCACCGGAGGGTAGCGCGCAATGATCCGCTTTCCCTGGAGAAACGAAGGACATCGCGCTTGCTGCCTGGTGCACGCAAGTGAAGCCGAATTTTATGAGATACCTTGGCAAGCAAGGTTCGGACGACCTGCGTCATGCAATCGGCTTCCGGAGCCGACGTCGTCGGTGCCAAATAGAATCGATAGAGCTTAATCGACCGCTAACGCAGATATCTTCAAGGCTGGATTCTGCGGTGTATCCACGCTTTTCCAAGTATCGCAATACTGCGATGCGATTGCGTCGGCGGCTTTGCCTGAAGGGATCGTCGCGACCGACGGACAGGGCGGGATATTCTCCCTTCGGCACGACTCTGTTACACCGGTTTCGAAATCGGAAACCGCGAACCGACCGGAGGCTGGATCATCATCATGCGTGTTTGCCCTTCGGCGTTGGGATCCTTGGCAAGGCTTTTGGTATGCGCGGCGCTGATCCCCGCGTCCTGCACCATGCCTCTGGCGGCCCAAGAGGCGCCGCCGTCCGGCCTGCCGATCTTATTCGATTCGCGCGAGCGGCTGCCGAAGCCGGACCTTTCGTCGCTGGTCAGGCTGCGTTTCCTGACCTCCGTCGACTTCCCGCCCTTCAATTTCGCCGATCAGAATGGAAAGCTCGCCGGCTTTCATGTCGATCTTGCCCGCGAGATCTGCGACGAGCTCGGCATATCGGACAAATGTCAGATCCAGGCGCTGCCCTTCGATGAATTGCAGAGTGCGCTTGCTGCCTCGCAAGGGGATGCGGTGATCGCCGGCGTCGCGGTGACGTCCGAGCTGCGCAAGAGCTTTGCCTTTTCGCGTCCCTTTCTGATGTTGCCTGCCCGTTTCGTGCGCAATCTCAAAGCGTCGATCGACGGCACGACGGCCGCCGCCCTTACCGGTCATCCGGTAGGTGTGGTCAAGGGCACGGCGCATGAGGCGATGCTCGCCGCCTTTTTCCCCGCCATCAAGCAAGTGCCCTTCGACGACAAGGACGCGCTCCTGGCGGCAGTGAAGGACGGCAAGGTGGACGCCGCCTTTGCCGATGGGTTGCAACTATCCTTCTGGGTATCGTCGTCATCGGCCGAAAAATGCTGCGCGCTGTTCGACGGACCCTATCTCTCGCAGCAATTCCTTGGTGAGGGCATGACCATCATGTTGCGCCAGCAGGACGCCGATCTAACGGCCGCGATCAACCATGCGCTGGCAACACTGTCACGCGATGGCCGGCTCCAGGAAATCTACCTGCGCTATTTTCCCTACGGCCTCTATTGAGGACGCTTCTCAGCCCTTGCGGTAGCGGGCAATGGCGCTGCGCTCAATGGCGGCGCAGGTGAGCTTGTCGAGACCAAGACGGTCGCGCAGCAGGCTGAGCAGGCGCAGCTCCTCCGCCTTGACCGAGAAATCGGCAGAAGCGACCTCGACGGCAAGCGCGTAGGCGGTGTCATAGAGCCGCGCCGGCAGGGTGTCGCGCACCGTCTCCAGCACGATATCGAGCCCTTCGCTGCCTGCGAGAAGCTTGGCGCAATCGCGCGAAACGGAGATCAGCCGCTCGTCATCGAAACCGTCGAAAACCGGGAGCGCGTGGATCAGCTCGCCGATCCGCCCCAATTCCTTGTCGTTCATCGTCCGATCGACGGCGGATGCTATCACCATGACGTAGATCAGGGCTTCGTGGGCGGAAAGCGGCTTGTTCATGGCAGATCAAAATCCTTCAATTTGGCAGCAGACTAGAAAGTCGCGCCTCTCATGACAAGGGCTCGTGTCGGAAGCGCGGCGTCAGATTGTGATGTCAGATTGGATTAAGTGGGTTTTCCTTGGCAGGCGCCGGCCCGAGCGTTGATTTTCCGCCGACGCGCGGATCGTCGCCGTAGATGCCGCGCTTCTGCTGCTTTGCCTGTTCGGCAAGGGCGACCAGCGGCGATCCGGCCTCCGGCTCGGCCCAGCCGAACCGTACCAGCCATTCGCTGAGATCGACGCGAACATATCGGCAGGCGCCGATCACCGTACCCTGCCAGGTTGGGCTCGGCAGGTCGCAGTCGACGGTGCGGCCACGCAGATACATGCGGAAGGCCGTACGCGCCGCCGCCCCGCAGGGCCAGCTCTTGCCGCTCGGTCCGGTGCACATCCGGTCGACATCGGTCGGAATGATGCCGGGAAGCTGCACGCTCTTGCCGCCAATGGTCAGTATGCCGGCGCGGTCCGAAAACGGCCGCACCAGTTCCACCGGCTTTACCTGCTCGCTCGGCTTTTGATCACCGTCGGGCGACGCTTGCTGAGATGGCGGTTCTGCGGGCACGGTCCGGTGGGCCGCGGCCTCTCGCTCTCTGTCCACCTGATCGGCCGGCATCTGGTTTGCCGGCGTCTGGCCTATATTGGTCTGGTCGGAGGCGGCCGCAGTTGCCTGCGCCAATTGCGTCTCGTTCGACTTTGCCGGCGTCGTCTTTCGCTGCGCCAACTCGGTGGACGTGCTGCTTTCCGGCAAAATTGCCGGCTGCACGGCTGCGGTGGAGCTGCCTTTGTCAATTTGAGCCGCGCTGTCGGCGACAAGAGCTTTCGCCGTCTCTTCCAGTGTCGACGTCGGAGTTATAGGCGGTTGATGGCTGTTGTCCGCCGCCGCGGCAACGGCGGCAGATTGTACGGCGCTCGTATCGGCAGGTTGCTGGGCTGAAGCGGTTGTTGCCGGGACGGCGGCCTTTGCCATTTCCGTCGGCGCCGGCGTGCTCACGGCAGGTGCGCTTTCCGCTTTGGCTTTGGTCGACAAGCCAGAGCCATGCTCCTCAACTTGCACGGCAATCAGCGTCAGCCACGAACCGAGGACCACGCCTACGACGCTTGCAAGCCAAATATCACGACGCATCACGAGAAAACTTTCCTATTGGCTGGCCCAAATGATCCGCGCAATCCATTCGACATCCGCAAGATCGAAGCTTCGATTCGGATGTTCCGGGTTGAGCGACAGCAGTTCGATCGACCGCGCGGTTTGTCGCAGTAGCACCTTGGCCATGACTTCGCCCTCGCGGGTCTTGACCACGACGCGATCGTTGCGCCTGATCTGCGCGCCCGGCTCGACGATCAGTATGTCGCCATCGCGATAGAGCGGCAGCATGCTCTCGCCCTGCACTTCCAGCGCGTAGACGCCTCCCTTTTGCCCCGGCGGCACCGGAAATTCCACCATGTCCCATCCCTGGCCAACCGGAAAGCCGCCGTCATCGAAAAAGCCGCCGGAACCGGCTTGGGCGAAGCCGAGCAGCGGTATGGAGCTTGCCGGCATTGGGAAGGAGCGATCGAATGTGCCGCTGGCGCCATCCGCCGGCCGCATGAAGCCGAGAAACTGCTCGATGCTGGCCCCGGTTGCGTCCAGAACCTTGGCGATCGATTCCGTCGACGGCCAGCGCAGGCGCCCATCCTGGCTCAGCCGCTTCGACTTGTTAAACGAAGTGGGGTCTAGGCCGGCGCGCCGGGCAAGACCTGATGCCGTCAGGGCATGCCGTTCGGCAAGCCTGTCGATCGCACTCCATATCTGCTCATGTGACAGCATCGCCGTTCAGCACTCGGAAGCCGGATTGTCCGGCGTTTGGCCCTAAAAGAAAGGTTAACCGAGGCTTTTTTACGAGTAAAGCGGAGCGTAGGAATAAGGTCCTTTATCCCCCTGCTTTCGCTTTCTATTCCAGTGGCTTCAGGTCTTTTGCGGTTGCGCCTGGGTGTCGGGCGCCTCCTTCTGGAATTCTTTCGCCATCCCCATGAAGCCGCGCATGAATTTCTGCATAATGCCGAGGGTTCGATCGATGTCGGCGTCACTCGGCAGGTTCGATCCACTGCTTGCGGCCACGGTCTTTTCCAGCTTCGAGACGCGATCCGAGAGGCGGTCGAGTTCGTTTTCATAGGCTGCGCGCTCATCGGCAGCCATGCGGCAGACCAGATTGCCGTTCTGATCATCGCAGATCGACATGGCGCCCGTCTGCTTGTCCAGACGGACGAAATGATCGCCGCTGCGCTCGAGCTGGAAGCGCGCCGGGTCCGGCTCCGCGGCATGGCCGGGTGTGGCGAGAAGAAGAGCGGCAGGCAGGATGAGGGCCGCAAGGCCCGATATCGTTTCCTTCGTCATGTCATCCTCCGGATTTTCTGCTTTACTGTGCATCCATCTGCACTTTTCCCCGTGGACATCGGCAACGGTTTTCGTGCAAAGCCCTATCAAGGACAAAAGTCATGTAAGGATGATGACCGCGATGCCAGTGGTTTACAAGATCGTGCCGGATACGCTCTGGCAGCAAGCCAGACAAACCGGCGTTTTTAATGGCGCATCGATCGATCTGACCGACAATTTCATCCATTTGTCGACGGCGACGCAGGCAAAGGAAACGGCTGCGCGGTATTTTGCCGGCCAGGAGGGCCTGCTGCTGGTGGCGATCGACGGCGACGCGCTCGGTGACAAGCTGGTATTCGAGCCCTCGCGCGGCGGCGATCTTTTCCCGCATCTCTACGCGCCGCTCCAGCTTTCGACCGTGCTCTGGGAAAAGCCTCTATTGCTCGGCCCCGACGGCGCGCATGTCTTTCCGGAGATGCCGGAATGATCGGCGCCTTCCGCGATCTCGGCCGGCGCGGTCTGTTCATGTTCGATCCGGAGACAGCGCATGGAATGTCGATCGCCGCGCTGAGATCCGGGCTTGTTCCGGCCTGCCGGACCGGTAGCGACCCGCGCCTGCGCCAGACCGTGGCCGGACTGGATTTTGCCAATCCGCTCGGCATGGCTGCCGGCTATGACAAAAACGCCGAGGTGCCCGAGGCTCTGTTGAAGCTCGGCTTCGGTTTTACCGAGATCGGCACGGTGACTCCGAAACCGCAATCCGGCAATCCGCGTCCACGCATCTTCCGCCTGGTCGAGGATGAAGGTGTCATCAACCGCCTCGGCTTCAACAATGAAGGCCACGAGGCGGCGTTCCGGCGTCTGCAGCCGATCCGCGGCAAGGGCATCATCGGCGTCAACATCGGCGCCAACAAGGATAGCGCCGACCGCATCGCCGATTACGTCGCCGGCATCCGCCGTTTCTATTCCGTGGCGCGCTATTTCACCGCCAACATCTCCTCGCCGAACACGCCAGGCCTGCGCGACCTGCAGGCGCGTGAAAGCCTGTCCGCGCTGTTGTCGGCGGTCCTCGCGGCCCGCGACGAAGAGGCGGCAAAGGCAGGCAAAAAAATCCCGGTCTTCCTAAAGATCGCACCGGATTTGACCGAAGAGGGCATGGACGACATCGCCGCCGAAGTTTTGGCGCATGCGCTGGACGGGCTGATCGTCTCCAACACCACGCTTTCGCGCGACGGCTTGAGGGATCAGGTCCAGGCAAAGGAAGCCGGCGGCCTCTCCGGCAGGCCGCTCTTCGAAAAATCGACCGTCGTGCTCGCAAAGATGCGTCGCCGCGTCGGTGCAGCCCTGCCGATCATCGGCGTCGGCGGCGTCTCATCGGCGGAGACGGCATTGGAGAAGATCAAGGCCGGTGCCGATCTCGTGCAGCTCTATTCCTGCATGGTCTATGAAGGCCCCGGCCTGCCGGGCCGTATCGTGACCGGCCTGTCGAAGCTGCTCGACCGCGAGCGTGCCGGCTCAATCCGCGAGCTGCGCGACAGCAAGCTCGATCATTGGGCCAGCCGAAACGTCTGATCGGCACGCTTTTTCAGCCCCATGACGAGGAAAATGCCGCGGAACAGCAGGAAGGCGTTCATGGCCAGCCATAGGCCGTGATTGCCGAGCGTCGGCACGAAGACCGCAAGTGCCAAAAGGTAGCCGGCAAACGACATCAGCATGCGGTTACGCATGTCGCGTGACCAAGTGGCGCCGATGAAGACGCCGTCCATCAGAAAAGCGAGCGCGCCGGTGAGCCCGGTGACGGCGGCCCAGGGCAGGTAGGTTTCAGCAGCGGCCCGAACTTCCTGCGAGGTCGTCAGCATGCGGATCAGCGCCGGGCCGACGGCGAAGAAGAACACGGCGGCGGCAAGTGCCAGCCCGAAGGACCAAAGCCCGGTCAACTTCAGCCCGCGCTCGAAGGCCGGACGATAGTTGGCGCCGATCGAGCGGCCGGTGATCTGCTCGGCGGCATTCGCCAGCCCGTCGAGGTAATAGCCGGAGAGCAGGAAGAAGTTCATCAGCACGGCGTTTGCGGCAAGCGTCACCGCGCCAAACGTGTTGCCGATACGAGTCATCAGCGTGAAAGCGCCTATCAGTACGAAGGTGCGGATGAGGATGTCGCGGTTGAGCGCAAAAAGCTGCGTGAGTTTGGCGCGTGATAGAAGCTCGGCCCGGGCGGGCCGCGCTTTACCGGCAAAGCTGCGCAGCACGATGGCAAGGCCCGTGAGCGCGCCGACCGCCTCGCCAATCAAAGTGCCCCAGGCGACACCCGCGACACCCCAGCCAAGCCATAGGCCGAGCAGGATGGCAAGGATGATGTTGACGCCGTTAATCAAGGTCTGCAGCAAAAGCCCGATGCGGCCCTGACCCCGCCCGAGCACGAAGCCGAGGATGGCGTAGTTCGCAAGTGCGGCCGGGCCGGACAGCATGCGGATCGAGAAATAGGTGCGTGTCGCGTCGGCGATACCGCCTTCAGGCCCCATCAGCTTGATGCCGAGCCAGAGCAATAGGGGCGACATTAGGAGGAGCAGCAGACCGCATCCGAGCGCGGAGAGCAGCGCCCTCCAAAACACCGCCTGCTGCTCATGCCGGTCGTGACGGCCATAGGCTTGCGCCGTCAGGCCGGTGGTCGAAGAGCGCAGGAAGTTGAAGCTTGCGAAGATGAGATCGAAGAGCACCGCGCCGATCGCCAGCCCCGCCAGCGCATCCGGTTGGCCGAGATGCCCGACGACGGCGGTATCTGCAAGACCCAGCAACGGTGTCGTCATGAAGCCGAGCGTCATCGGAACGGCGATGGACAGCACCAGCCGGTGCGTCACGTCGAAAGGCAGAACCCTTGCGCTATGCTCTCGATGATCCATGTCCAATCAGCCCGTCTTCAATTCGAAGAGAGCACCATGGACCAGTAGGGCTTGTCATTGGAAGAGGGGGTGTAGGCGAGGGCGACGCCGAGACCGTTATATTTGCCGAGCATGTTGTGCAAATGCTTCGGCGAATTGATCCAGGCCGTCACCGCGGCGTTCACGTCGCGCTGACCCTCGGCAATGTTTTCGGCCGCCGGCAACTTGACGCCGCTCGCCTTGACGCGCGTGCCGAAGTTGTCGCCGATACCCATCAGATGTTCCATCCTGCCGGCGTCGGCCATCCGTTTGGCCTGGTAGATCGCCGCCGTGCTGGCCGCTGGATCGATCTTCAGTGGCGGTAGCCCGTTCTTGGCGCGCAGGGAGTTGACGAGCGGCAGCGCGGAAGCGGTCTCGTCTTTGGCCGGCGTGTTGGAAACATGGGTGGGCTGCGTGGCGCAGCTCGCGAGGACGGCAGCGAGCCCGAGGCCGGTGAGACGCAGCGCGAGGCGCCGCGTAGAAAGCGGAATTTTGAGGATCATATCAGCGACGGTAATTGAAAAGGCGGAGGATGATGAAGAGCGGAATGACAATGGTGGCGCCGAGCAGCATGTAATCGCCGAACTCGCCGAGCGCAGCAAAGCCGCTGTGCCAGAGATCGAGGAGGAAGCGCCGGAGACCATAGAGGAAGTCGAGCGGCCGCCAGCCGAAGAATTTCATCACGAAACCGACGATCAGCGACACGATGATAAGCTTCACGAGTGTACGGCCGGGCGAGTCGCCGAGGAACCTGTTCACCTGATCGGACATGCGGCTGTCTCCATAATGCCTGTCGAGCGGTTTTGAGATAAGGCTGCGGCTTGCGACTCGCAAGCGCTTTTGCCCGATGCGTACCGAAACAGTGCGCACCGAAACAGTGCTTACCTGAAACAGGTGTCTGCCTGAAATAGGACTTGAGTTTTTTTGTGGCCGCGTCCAAAGGCGGGTATCAAACAGGGCTGAGATCATGCTGCCGACTGAGCTTTCCTCCGGCGACGTCATTGCCGACCGTCGCGCAGACTATGCGAAGATGCTCGCCGAAAGCGGTGAGCCGGCAAGCGCTGCGGAATTGATGGAGCAGGCGCTGGAACTGACGCCGGGCTGGGCCGCAGGCTGGTTCACCCTGGCGACTTATCGTGAAAAAGCGGGAAATACAGAGGGTGCCATCGAGGCGCTGACAAAGGTTCTGGCCCTCGATGCCGGCGATGTCTTCGGCGCCCGGCTGAAGCTTTCGGTTCTGGGAGCGGCCGAACTGCCCGACCAACCGCCGAGCCGCTATGTCGAGCGCCTCTTCGACGATTATGCCGATCGCTTCGAGACATCGCTGGTCGAAAAACTCGACTACAGTGTCCCGCAGAAGCTTGCGGCTTTGGTCGCCGACACGGCCGGCATTTCCGGGCATTTCCGTCTTGCCGTCGATCTCGGCTGCGGCACGGGCCTATTCGGTCCGGAAATCCGCACGCGGGTCGATCGGCTGGAAGGGTTCGACCTGTCGAAAGGCATGCTCGCCAGGGCAGCGGAGAAGGGGATTTATGATCACCTGGGACAAGCCGATCTTTCGCTGCCTCCGCCCCAGTCTGGCGTTTTCGACGGCGAGCTCACGCCGGCACGGGCCGACTTGATTACCGCCGCCGACGTGCTGATGTACCTCGGCAATCTTCAGAGCGTCATGACAATCGTCGGGGAACTAGCCGTCTCCGGGGCCGTGTTCGCTTTTTCCGTCGAGGATGCGGGAGAGGAGGAAGGTTATCTTCTGCGCGACTCCCTGCGTTTCGCCCATTCGGAAGCCTATGTCAGGACGATATTGGCCGCTCGTGGCTTTGTTGTCCTCAGTCTCGCGCGCAGCATCATTCGCATGGATGCCGGAAAACCGGTGCAAGGCATTTTGTTCGTTACCCAGAAATCCGCCTGACCGGCCCATGGCCGGATCGCTATATCGCGCTATAGGTGAGCGGTAACGTCTATTGCTTGCGGGTCTGGTCGGACTCCGTAATGGCGGCTTCGTGATACCAGCTATCGAAAGCAGCCGTCGCGATGCGCGGGCCGATATCGGGATCAAGGTTCACCTGATCGCGTTGGCCGGCAGCCGGGACGGTTCGGGTCTTGATGGGAAACTGAAAAATCTTTGCCGTTTCGTGTTGAGGGCTGGTTGCCATTGCAATGTCTCTCCCTTTTTGGTGTTCAGCGGGCGCGCTTCAAGAGACAGCTTATATATAGCAGAGTCGGAGGCCATTTTTGAGAGATGTGCCCAAAAAAAATGCAAAAGGTTGAATTTATAGGCAATTTTGAGGTTTTGTGGCGTTGGAATGTGGTTTTCGGGCGCCTAATTGTTGCGCTGCTTCGAATCTGCCGCACTGCGACAAGTTGGCAGCACCTTTCGGCCAAGTTGCTCACGATTTTGAGAGAATCCGAGCTGGGGCGATGGAAAATCGGCAAAAATTGACTCCGATTTGTGCATTTTTCTTCGAACGGCAGCGCATCTCGCTCAAATTGGCATGTCAAATGCATGTCACATGGCGGCCGTAGGTGGCGAAGATTTCCGGGCGGGCGCCTTCGAATTTTCTCTGCTTCGGGTAGTTAAACCCTTATGAGGTGCGTAATGACGAAGTTTAAGCTCGAGTATATCTGGCTCGACGGGTACACCCCGGTACCGAACCTGCGCGGTAAAACGCAGATCAAGGAATTTGCTGATTTTCCGAAGCTTGAAGAGCTTCCGCTTTGGGGCTTCGACGGTTCGTCGACGATGCAGGCCGAAGGCCGCAGCTCCGATTGCGTGCTGAAGCCCGTAGCGATCTATCCGGATCCGGCCCGTACGAACGGCGCCCTCGTCATGTGCGAAGTCATGATGCCGGACGGCGTAACGCCGCATCCGTCCAACAGCCGCGCCACCATCCTCGACGACGAAGACGCCTGGTTCGGCTTCGAGCAGGAATACTTCTTCTACCAGGACGGCCGTCCGCTCGGCTTCCCGGAATCCGGCTACCCGGCTCCGCAGGGGCCCTACTACACCGGCGTCGGCTACAAGAACGTCGGCGATGTCGCCCGCGAAATCGTTGAAGAGCACCTCGACCTTTGCCTCGAAGCAGGCATCAACCATGAAGGCATCAACGCCGAAGTGGCCAAGGGCCAGTGGGAATTCCAGATTTTCGGCAAGGGCTCCAAGAAGGCCGCCGACCAGATCTGGATGGCACGCTACCTGCTGCTGCGTCTTTGCGAAAAGTACGGCATTGATATCGAGTTCCATTGCAAGCCGCTCGGCGACACCGACTGGAACGGTTCGGGCATGCACTGCAACTTCTCGACCAAGTTCATGCGCGAAGTCGGCGGCAAGGCCTATTTCGAAGCGCTCATGGCTCAGTTCGACAAGAACCTGCATGACCACATTGCGGTCTACGGCCCGGACAACCACATGCGCCTGACCGGCAAGCATGAAACTGCTCCGTGGAACAAGTTCAGCTACGGCGTTGCCGACCGCGGTGCTTCGATCCGCGTTCCGCACTCCTTCATCAAGAACGACTACAAGGGCTACCTCGAAGATCGTCGTCCGAACTCTCAGGGCTGCCCCTACCAGATCGCTTCCCAGGTTCTGAAGACCATCTCGGAAGTTCCGACGGCTGGCTTCGCTTCCGAAGCTGCTTGATCGTTATCGGTCTCGGTTCGCCGAGACTGAGGAAAACAAAAAAAGCGCGGGATTTCGGTCCCGCGCTTTTTTCGTTTCTGGAGTCGTGGTCAGGCCGCCTTCGCGTCCTTATCGATCGGATGCTGCGAGCGGAAGCCGACGGCAAGGCGGTTCCAGATGTTGATCGTGCCGATCGCCACGGTGATCTTGACGATTTCCTCTTCGCTGAAATGCTGCTTCAGCGGCTCGAAGTCGGCATCCGGTATGCCGGTCTGAGCAATCTTGGTGACGGAGTCGACCCAGCGCAGCAGGGCGCGTTCGCGGTCGTCGTAAACGGGCGATTCCCACCAGACGCACATCAGGTTGATCCACTGTTCGCTGAGGCCGTCGTGACGGGCTTCTTTCACATGCATGTCGACGCAGTAGGCGCAGCCGTTGATCTGCGAGGCGCGGAGCTTGATCAGGTGGATGAAGCGGCGCTCAAGGCCGCAGGTCTGGACGAAATTTTCCAGCGCAACGACAGCTTTGTAGGATTCGGGCGAGGCTTTGCCGAAGTTGAAACGAGGTTGCATGGTTCTCTCCTTGGGTTCTGGATCTATCGGATGGTTCTGCGTTCATTGAGGGCAAGGAAGGCGCAGCCCCTTGCCGCGATGGCACCATCGTCGGTCTCCGCGACATCGGCGAGGATATCGGCAATGGTGGTCTTGGCGAGCTCGGCACGGTACACCCGCTCGGCCGCCAGCATCGCCGCGCTGATGCCGCACGGCTTTGCGAAGTATTTTCCAGACAGCGGGTTAGGCCCGCGCTGGCGGATTTCGGCGCAGCGAAAGGCAGGCGCCGGCCCTTCGACGGCGAGCACGATATCTAGCAGGGTGATTTTGGCCGGCAAACGCGCCAGCCGGTAGCCACCCTTGGGCCCGGGCACGGTGTCAAGAATGCCGGCGCCGGAAAGCGCCTGCAGATGCTTCAAGAGATAACTCACCGACACCCCATGAAACTCGGCAATCGCCGCCGCCGAGAGCACGCTGCCCTCAGACAGTCCCGCCAGCATCGCGACGCTGTGTATGGCCTGCTCAACGCCTTCGCCGAGTTTCATCGGTACGTCCTTTTTATATCATGGATATTTTTTATCCGTGATTATGTGAAGAGTCAAGGGGAGGAGGTGAGGATGACGGAGGGTGGGTTAGACCCATGGCACAAAGCGCCCTCAACCAACCCCCTGCTTCCTATCCTCCGCAATTCGACTACATTTGCCTCGTGGACCAGATCGATTCCGAGCGCCGCCTTGCCCTTCCTGCCCCCTTCATCCGCTGGTTTACGGAAAAGGGATGGCAGCCGCGTGCCCATCAGCTTGAATTGTTGGCCCGCGCCGAAGCCGGGGAGAGCACGTTGCTGATCGCGCCGACCGGAGCCGGCAAGACGTTGGCGGGGTTTCTTCCTTCGCTCACCGATCTGACTAGGCGCGGCAAGATCCCGCCCGGCTCCGCCTTCACCGGCATCCACACCCTCTACATCTCGCCGCTGAAGGCGCTGGCTGTCGATATCGAGCGCAATCTGATGAAACCGGTCACGGAAATGGGCCTGCCGGTTTCCGTCGAAAACCGCACTGGCGATACGCCCAGCGGCAAGCGGCAACGTCAGAAGCTCAACCCGCCGGACATTCTGCTGACGACGCCGGAGCAAGTGGCGTTGCTCCTCGCCAATCATGAAGCCGCACGCTTCTTCAAGGATTTGAAATACATCGTCCTCGACGAATTGCATTCCCTTGTGACGTCGAAGCGCGGCCATATGCTCTCGCTCGGTCTTGCGCGCCTCCGCAAGCTTGCGCCCGATCTGCAAACCATCGGCTTGTCAGCGACGGTTGCCGAACCGATGGACCTGCAAAAATGGCTGGTGGCGCAGGAGGAGGGGATGGAACGGCATGCCGGCCTGGTGATGGTCGACGGCGGCGCCAAGCCCGACATTTCGATCCTTAAGACCGATGAACATATCCCGTGGTCCGGCCATTCCGCCAAATACGCCATTCCCGATATCTATCGCGAGCTGAAAGAGCATCGCACGACGCTTCTCTTCGTCAACACGCGTTCGCAGGCGGAAATGCTGTTTCAGGAGCTGTGGTCGGCCAATGACGACAATCTGCCGATCGCGCTGCATCATGGTTCGCTCGATGTCGGACAGCGCCGGAGGGTCGAAGCCGCCATGGCGGCCAACAAGCTGCGCGCGGTCGTCGCCACCTCAACGCTCGATCTCGGCATCGACTGGGGCGATGTCGATCTCGTCATCCATGTCGGCGCGCCAAAAGGCGCTTCCCGCCTTGCCCAGCGCATCGGCCGTGCCAACCACCGCATGGACGAACCGTCGAAGGCGATCCTCGTGCCGGCCAATCGTTTCGAGGTGATGGAATGCCAGGCGGCGCTCGACGCCAATTATGTCGGCGCGCAGGATACGCCGCCGGTCGGCGCCGGCGGGCTCGATGTCCTTGCTCAGCATATCCTCGGAATGGCCTGCGCCGGACCCTTCGACATGCTCGAGCTCTATGACGAGATCCGCAGCGCTTCGCCCTATGCCGACCTATCCTGGGAGACGTTCGAGCGCATCGTCGATTTCGTCGCCACCGGCGGTTATGCGCTCCGAACCTACGAACGCTACGCCCGCATCCGCAAGACCCCGGAGGGTCGCTGGCGCGTCTCCAATCCGCAGGTAGCGCAGCAATATCGTCTGAACCTCGGCACCATCGTAGAAGAGGCAATGCTGAACATTCGGCTGGTGAAGCGCAATGCGTTGGGGTCGCTCGGCCGCGGCGGAGCACCGCTGGGCAAGGTCGAGGAGTATTTTCTCGAACAGCTTTCGCCCGGCGATACCTTTCTCTTCTCCGGCAAGGTGCTGCGTTTCGAGGGTATCCGCGAGAATGAATGCCTGGCCTCGCAGACCTTCTCCATGGATCCGAAAATCCCCTCCTATGCCGGCGGCAAGTTTCCGCTGTCGACCTACCTTGCCGATCAGGTGCGCATGATGATCGACGATCCCGATCGCCGGCATCGTTTGCCGGATCAGGTGCGCGACTGGCTGGAGCTGCAGAAGGACAGGTCGCTGCTGCCGAAGCGCGACGAGTTTCTGATCGAGACCTTTCCGCGCGGCAGCCGCGCCTACATGGTCGCCTATCCCTTCGAAGGGCGGCTGGCGCACCAGACGCTCGGCATGCTGTTGACGCGGCGCCTCGAGCGGGCCGGCGCAAAGCCGATGGGCTTCATCGCCACGGATTATTCGCTCGGCATCTGGGGGCTGGAGGACATGGGGCTGATGATCGCCAATGGCCATCTCAGCCTTTCCGATCTCTTCGACGAAGACATGCTCGGCGACGATCTAGAAGCCTGGCTCGATGAATCCTTCCTGCTGAAACGCACCTTCCGCAATTGCGCCATCATCGCCGGCTTGATCGAGCGCCGCCACCCCGGCAAGGAAAAGACCGGCCGGCAGATGACGGTATCGGCCGATCTGATCTATGACGTGCTGCGCAGCCACGAGCCCGATCATATTCTGATGCAGGCGACAAGGCAGGACGCTGCCACGGGACTTTTGGAAATTGGCCGTCTTGGGGATATGCTGAAGCGAATCAAGGGGCACATCACCCACCGGGCGCTGGACCACATTTCGCCGCTCGCCGTGCCGGTGATGCTGGAAATCGGCAAGGTGCCGGTACCGGGCGAGGCACATGATGTGGTGCTGGCGGAAGCGGCTGACGATCTGATCCGCGAGGCCATGGAATAAAACATGCCAAACAACGAAGGCAGACCAAGTTGATGAACCGCCTGGCGCTTGCGCGAGAGATGAACGGCCAAGTCAGGAACGGATTGACGCCTGCCTCGGGCGTCGAGACCGCCGTTCATGGTGTTGCCGCCGTCTGCGATCCGCTCGGGGCTCTTTATCTGCCGGATGCCGGCATCCTCGTTGTTTCCGATCTGCATCTGGAAAAGGGAGCAGCCTTCGCGCGGCGCGGCATGCTGTTGCCGCCTTACGATACGCTGGCGACGCTGACCGTGCTTGCCGCCGTCATTTCCCGCTACGATCCGAAGCTCGTCGTCTCGCTCGGCGACAATTTCCATGACCGCGTCGGCTCGGCACATCTGCCGGAAGAATTCCGCAGCCTGATCATCAATATGGCGCGTGGCCGCGAATGGATATGGATCAACGGCAATCACGATCCGGATGGCACGGTCGATCTGCCCGGTAGCTCCGTCGATGAGATGCATTATGGTGGACTGACCTTCCGCCATGAACCGAGGGGCGGCCAGCAGGCCGGCGAGATCGCCGGCCATCTGCATCCGTCTGCCACTGTCCGCCGTCGCGACAGATCCGTTCGCCGCCCGTGTTTCGCCACCGACGGCGCCCGCCTGCTGATGCCTGCCTTCGGCATCATGACCGGAGGCCTGGACCTGCGCCACAAGGCCATGACCGGACTGTTTGACCGGGAAAGCCTCATTGCCCATGTGCTCGGCCGCGACCGCATCTATTCGGTACGCTTCGGCAATCTCTCTGCCTAAGCCACTTTCGCGGGCTCGTAGCGCAGGATCACCGCGCCGGTCTTCAGCGGCGTGGATTCGAGCAGCTTCATCGGAATCTGTTCCGCCGCCGGCTTGAAATGCGGGTTGCCGCGGCCGAGAACAACGGGGACGAGGCAGATGCGGATTTCGTTCACCAGTCCTGCTTTCAGAAGCGTATCCGTCACTTCGGCGCTGCCGAAGACGAACATCGTTTTGCCCGGCTCTTCCTTCAGTTTCCTGACTTCAGCGACGATGTCGCGAACGACGCGGGTATTGTTCCACTCCGCCGTGTCCATCGTCCGCGAGGCGGCGATCTTGGCGATGCCATTCATATAGGCGGCGATATCGGGTGTCTCCGTCGCACTCGTCCAATAGGCGGCCATGCCTTCATAGGTTTTGCGGCCGAAGATCAGCAGATCGCCTTCCTGGCCAAGCTCTTTCGCGTAGTTTTCCAACTCGTCGCCCCAGGCGAGCATATGGAAGTCGAGGTCCCAGGGTTTCGTTCCCTCGAAATAACCGTCAAGCGTCATGAGATTCCAGACAACAAGCTTTCTCATCGGTCTCCTCCTTGGTGATAACCGTATCATAATCAAAACTGGTTGCTAAAAGCAAGCAGTTGAAAATTAGCGCGACTGGTGGCAAAGTGCAAGCAGTTTTTGGAGAACCTTATGGACGCGCTCAATCGCTCCGGCTGCCCGATCAATCTCACCCTGGAAATCCTGGGTGATCGCTGGAGTCTGATTATCATCAGGGACATCATGTTCGGCAATCGCCGGCATTTCCGCGAGCTGCTGCAGAACTCGGAGGAGGGGATTGCCTCCAACATCCTCGCGGACCGATTGAAGCGGCTGGTCGAGCGCGGGCTTTTGACCCGAGACGACGATCCGACCCACAAGCAGAAGGCCGTCTACAGCCTCACCGAAATGGCGATCGACCTCGTGCCGCTCTTTGCCCACATGGGGGCATGGGGCCGCAAGCATCTGCCAGTCTCGGAAGAACTGTCGATCCGCGCGGAACTACTGGAAAATGGCGGGCCGAAGCTCTGGGAGGATTTCATGGACGAGCTGCGGGCAAAGCACCTGGGCAAGGTGTTGCCGCCGGGAACGCCATCGGTGCTCGGCCGGCTGACGGAAGCCTATCTGGAGGTGGTGGAGCGGAAGAGGAGCGCCTGATCAGCTCTTCCGGAACACGAAGCTCGCCGTCCATCCCGTAATCAGCGCCAGCAGCACCGAAAACGCGCCATAGGCGATGGGGCGTTCATGGGCGGCATCGGTGATCGTTTGCTCGATGCCGGTCTTGATGACGCGCAGCGGCAGGGATTTATCGGTCAGGAATTTGCCGCTCTTGAAGAGATAGGCGCGCACGGTATGCACGCCGTTCGGAACGTCCGCAGGCAACCTCAACGTTGCCCTGAACAGGCTGGAGCTGACGAAGCGCACGCCGGCCGGGTCGCTTTCGTAGAGGCCGCCAATCTCCTGCAGCCGCCGGAAGGCCTGGCGGAATTCCGGCACATCCGCGCCGCTGCCGACGAAACCGACCGGAGTTAGCTGAATATGATCCACGCCGATGCCGCGGTCGTTCAGTTCGAGCGGCGCGGTGATGTTGTCGACTGCGCGCGTGCTCGACAGCGAATAGGCCTGCGGCACATGCTCGAAGGTCATCGACCGGGTATTGACCCAGATGCCGAAGACACGTTCCTTTTTGCGCACCGTGGCGTTCTCGCGCGGTCCCTCCAGCACGACGACGATGTCGTATTGGCCGATCGCCAGCAGCAATTGGTCGGTGTTGGAAAGCGCGCCGAAGATCGTCAGGTCGGCACCGGTGAAATCGGAGGTGATGGCGATTTCGCTGGTTGAAGTGCCGATCTCCATCGTCTCGCGCGCGGTCGTGGAGGTCGTCGGCTGGTCGAGCAGCACCTGCGCCTTTGCACTCAATGGTGCAAGCAGGAGACCGGCTGCGAGCATCGGGCCGAAACGTCTCATCGGCCCGCTCCTTCGAGCACGACGGAATAGATATCGGCCGGCGTGACCACCAGGGCAATCGCCAGGCGAAGGCCGACGGCAAGTACGAGGAGGCCGAGCAAGGCGCGCAATTGTTCGCCGCGCAGTTTCTGGCCGACCCGCACGCCGTATTGCGCACCGACGACGCCCGCCACCATCAGCAGGAAGGCCAGCACGATATCGACGGAATAATTGGTCGCGGCCTGCACGACGGTCGTGTAGGCGGTGACGAAGATGATCTGGAACAGCGAGGTGCCGACGACGACATTGGTCGGGATGCGCAGCAGATAGATCATCGCCGGCACCATGATGAAGCCGCCGCCGACGCCCATGACTGAGGTCAGGATGCCGATGCCGAAACCGAGGCCAATTACGGGAATGACGCTCAGATAGATCTTCGACTTCTTGAAGCGCATCTTCAGCGGCAGGCGGTGCACCCAGCTATGATGGCCGGGCCTGCGGGGCATCGCAGGCTCGTTGCGGGCGGCACGACGCATCGCGTTCAGGCTCTCCCACAGCATCAACCCGCCGATCGTGCCGAGAAAGACGACGTAAAGCAACGAGATGAAGAGATCGAGCTGGCCGATGCGCCGGAGCAGCGAAAAGATCCAGATGCCGACAGTGGCGCCGGTAAGGCCGCCGATCAACAGCACCGTGCCGAGCTTCATATCCAGCGAGCCGCGGCGAAAATGCGTGATGGCGCCCGAGATCGACGAGGCGACGACCTGGTTGGCGCCGGTGGCGACGGCGACGACGGGCGGAATGTTGTAGAAGATCAGAAGCGGCGTGATCAGAAAGCCGCCGCCGACACCAAACATGCCGGAGAGAAACCCAACGGCGGCGCCCATGCCGAGAATAATAAAGATATTCACCGACAGTTCTGCGATCGGCAGATAGATCGTCACGGTCTGATCCCAGTTGCAGCTATCCGAGCACAAAGGACCGGATAGCTGTGAACAATTTCCCCTTTAAACAGACGATTCTAATCTGAAATGATTGCCAGAGCCTTAGGAAAAACCATGGCGTTATTCAGCTATCGCATTGTTCATTTCACTCTAACGCGGCATTTTCCGCGATTGTGTGACGATTTTCACAGCTAGGCAAAGCCGGCGCTTGCCGTTGGTGGGGGCGATCAAACGTACGGGCCCGAACCAATTCCCATCCGCAGAGGATCCCAATGCGTCGACCTTTCCGCCGAGAGTAAGCACTAGCCGAAGTGCGTCGACAGGTGTTCGTCGAACCGCAGGAAGTCGTTTTCGACATCTGGGTTTTTCATCACGTCGTAGGCCATGAAGGTCGGGAGCGGCTTATAGCCATTCCATTTAAAGTTTAGATGCATCGGGAGCAGCAGGTCGTCTTCGCTGAGCCCGTCGAGAAATTTTTCTTCCGGATTGTTAAACGCTTCCTTCGGTGCGTTTGCGGTGAAAGACAGCATGTAGTGGCCGTTCATCTTGCCCCCGAGACCGTAGTTCTTTTTCGGTTCCGCGCTCGAACGGCCATCGTGGTCGGAGAGCTCTCCCATCATGCCGAGTGTCCAGACATCGTCGATGTAGCGCTTGAAGGACCAAGGCACACCCATCCAGTTCAAGGGGGTTTGGACGAAAACATAGTCGGCCCACTTGAACTTTTCGATTTCCCGTGGGACGTCGTATGGATTTTCCGTGATGGTCTTTCTCACCTCGAACCCTGACGCTTGAAAAAGCTTTCAGCGCGCTCTGTGAGAGCATTGTTAAGCGCCCCCTCCGAGAAGGGATATTTTTGGTGGCCGTTGAGGATGAATACGTTTGGCATGTCTCTCTCTTTCTCGGTTTTAATAATCCGACGATGGACGGCCGGTGCCGCGCCATTGCTGCCTCTAGGTATATATTGTAGACCTAGCGTCAAGAACGCACCTTGTTTCTCCTAGGTATACTGAAGGAAACTGCCGATGGCCCGATGCCAGATTTTTCACGCCGACTGCCGCGCTCGTCAGTTGTTCGATGAGATTGCGGACAAGTGGTCGATGATGGTGCTGAGCCTCTTGGAAGCGAACCCCATGCGCTTCAATGCGCTTAAGAGGCAAATCGAGGGTGTGTCACAAAAGGCCCTCACGCAAAGCCTGCGCAGACTTGAGCGCAACGGCCTGATTACGCGCAAGGTCATTCCGGTATCCCCGGTCGCGGTGGAGTACGACATAACGCCGCTTGGCCGATCGCTGCAGCCCCCGTTCCACGCACTCTATGAGTGGATGCTCGGGCATCAAGACGATGTTGATAAGGCTCGCTTAACCTTCGATGAGGTCGGCAGGAATATTTGATAACCGCTCACGGGCGCATTCGATTTTGCCTCTTGCGGAGTGTTGGACTTTCTACCGGCCAGGAAGGCAAGAAGCAGGGGGCAGCTTTAACATCGGTCGGAGCGGCGAAAGGCATGTCGAACCGCTCTCTCAGTAGTCTCAAACATCGAGCGCTTGGCCTTCTTCCGACAAGTGATACAGTTGAATTTCGGTCGTTCACCTGGACAATACGAAAAAGGAATTATTCCATGGGAGACCAGAAGCGCCTGCTGCAGCCTGGAGATTCCGCGCCCGCGTTCGCGCTAGCTTCGGCCAACTTCGAGGGAACGGTTTCTCTCGCCGACTTGCGCGGTCGCCCGTTCTTGATCGGCTTCTTTCGCGGGCTGCACTGCCCGTTCTGCCGGCGTCAGGTAGAACAGCTCGCCGGCGTGCAGCCAACCCTGCGCGCCGCCGGGGTGGAGACCGTGGCCGTTATCAACACGCCGGTGGAACGCGCCCGGCTATATTTCCGCCACCGGCCGACGCCGGTAATGCTTCTATGCGACCCGGACTGCCGCTCACATCGCGCCTACGGCGTGCCGCATGCCGAGTTCTTGCCCGATGGGAGCAGCGAGCAGCCCGAATGGCCATATCGCGCAACGATGGCGCAATTCCAAGCGGCACGCATCAACTCAACGGGCGAGCTGCCAGAACCGCTACACCCGATGGAAGCCAACACGGTACTCAACGCCAAGGACCGCTTCGAGCTCGATGAAGCCGATAATGCAATATTCGAGAGCCACGCTACCCAGCTCGTCGGGCACTTCCTGGTCGATGCGAACGGCACCATCGGCTGGGCACAAATCGAAGCGCTCGACGGACCGAACAGCCTCTCCATCTTCCCGACCGCGGCGGAGATCATCGCCGCCGCTGGCAGCCTTGGACGCTGACCTGCAGCGAACCGTCCGCCAGCGTTGCTGCACGATGTCGAATGAGGGCGACGACACGTATTAGATCGGGGCAAAGCCGCTAGCAAAACGGGCTTTCGCCTGAAAGACGTGGCTCGAGATCGCGCATCGCAGCGTCAGCGGGTTCGCAGGCTCCATCTCGATCGGAAATGAAGCCTTCTTATTTGTTGCGGGCCAGAAGTTCCTTGACGACCTGATCTGTCACCCGGCCGTCCTGCGGCAGGCCGACCGATTTCTGGAAGCTCTTCAGCGCGGCGACGGTCTTGCCGCCCATATTGCCATCCGGCGTGCCGGCATCGAAGCCGTTGTTGTTGAGGATCGCCTGGATGTTGCGGATCGCCTTCTTCATGTCGATCGAGGCGGTGTTGACACCTTTGCCGGTCGTCCATTCCTCGGGGATGGTCGTGCCGTTCGCCTTGGCGTCGAGCGGTTGCGCCTTCCAGAGATCGACCTTGGCGCGGGCGCTTTCAAGCTCGTCCTGCTTCATGGCGTTCGCCACTTCGTCGCGCTTCTGCGCTGCGTCCTTGTCGCCACCCTTGGCGGCGATTGCGAACCATTTGTAGGATTCCTGCAGGTCCTGCTTCACGCCATTGCCGCGCGCATAGAGGATGGCGAGGTTGAACTGGCTGTCGGATACGCCGAGATTGGCCGCCTTGATGAACCAGTTCGCCGCCGTCGGATAATCCTGTGGACCGGCCGCACCCGAGGCGTAGAGGACGGCAAGGTTGTGCATAGCGCTGGCATTACCCTGATCGGCGGCCTGCTCGTAATATTGCTTGGCTTTGGCGAGATCGCGCTCGAGGCCATTGCCCTTCTCGTACATGCTGGCGAGCCGGTATTGCGCCGGCGCGAAACCCTTGTCGGCGGAAAGCTGATACCAGCTTGCCGCCTGCTTGAGGTCGGTTGCCACGCCGCGGCCATCCGTGTAGCGCGCGCCGATTTCGAACAGAGCGACGGGGTCGCCGGATTTGGCGGCGGAAACGAGGGTCGGCGGCTGGATGCCGTCAGGCACGGTGATCGCGGTGGCCGGCGGGGATGCCTCAGCCCCGGCAGGTGCCGGGGTTGCCGTGGTGTTGGCGGGAACGAAGGCTGCGGTTTGCTGAGCCGGTGCGGCGCTGCTGGCCGGCGTCAGGGTTTCGCTGGTGGAGTTGCCGTCGAGCGGTGCTGCGGCCGTCAGATGATCGTTCGTCGGCGCGACGACCGGATTTGCCGGCGTTGCGGAGGATTGCGCGGCTCCTCCGGCATCGGCGACCGAAGCCTGTGTCGCCGGTACCTGGGTCGGGGGCGTGTTCGTTGCCGCCTGAGCCGCCGGTGTCGGCATCTGAGCTGCATTGGCGGAAGCGCCGCTTGTCGTCGCACTTTCGGCAGCCGAGGTCAGTACCGAGACTTCGGCCGGTGGTGGCGCCTTCTGGCCGCGCGTCAGCGTGTTGACGAGCGGGAAGGCCATAATGGCGAGCAGGGCCGCACCGACCGCGAGCAGGATCGGCCGGCGGAAGCGCGAGAACGCGCCGCGTTTCTTCTCGCCGCTCTTGGGGGTGGGAGCCGAGCGCTGCGTCTGGTCCACTTCCATCGCGGCCGCCTGCGCGGCGCGGCGAGCGGCGGCGATATAGTCGGCGCGCTCGTTTTCGCTCGGTTGTTTGACGGTGCCATTGCGTGCGGCATTCTGGCTGGCGCGCACGCGTTCCAGGATCTTCTTGATATCAGGCGCGCCCGAGCCCGGCTCGAGCAGCTCATTCGCTTCCTCGGCGGGCATCATGTCGACCGGATCGATCGACGGCGCCTGCTCGATGACGGGCCGGTCGGGCAGGAAGATGGGTTCGGCCTTCTCGGGCATGAAGAAACGTCTGCCGAGGCTGGCGAGCAGGCTGGTTTTCCCCCCATCCTTCTTTGCCGCGGCCTTGATCTCCGCCTTGGTGACGGCATCGACCGCTTGCGCGACGACGGCTTCCGGCGATGCTGCGGTTTCGGCAGGCGCGACGGTACGGATGACCGGCCCGGCCTTCTGCGGTGCGGCCGAAGGCGGCTTCACCGCCGTCGTGTCGGAAGGGGCAAAAGCGTCGCTCTCGAAATTTGCGGCGGGCATGGCAGGCGCCGGCTGGCGATGTTCCATGTGGTCCAGCCGGTCGGCGATCTGCAGCAACGTGTCGTGCAGCGCCTCGAAGGTGCGGTGGGTGCGTTCGTCGCTGCTGCGGCTGAGGTCTTCGAGATGGCGAAGGTCTTCGGCAAGCGCGGTCATCGCCGACATGTCGGCGGACGCTACGCCGTGTCCGAGCATGCCTTCACGCGAGTAGGCCTCAACGACGGCTTCCGCCGCATGGCGGGCAGCCTCGATGATGTACTCGTCATTGGTCGCCATATAATCTTCGATCGCGCTCATGCGGCGGTCGAGATCGGCGGGAATTTGGTCGGCAACGGCGCGCGGCTCGTTCGTCAGCAGCGTCGACAGATGGGCGATCTGCTCTTCGAGATTGCGCAGCGCCTGTGTATCGGTCGGCGGTGCTGCCGTGCTCGCCTCCAGCCGCATGGCGATATCGGAGAGACGGCCTTCCAGCCGGCGGACGGCACCATCGTCGAGGTTTGCGGCCGGATGCGGCGGATGGAAGTCGATTTCGTCGATGCGCCGGGCCAGGTAATCCAGCCGTTCGGCCAGTGCATGGTCGACCGAGCCCTGTTCCAGCGCATCGATCTTGCGGGAGATATCGGCGAGGTGGTTGATCAGTTCCGGTTGCGGCGCCGACTTCTGCGAGCGCTCCATCAGGTAGGAAAGCTGATCCAAGCGCTCTTCCAGCCGGGCAGCCGCTTTGGCATTGCCGAGTTCATCGATGCGCATCGCCAGCGCCTCGAGGCGTCCGGAAAGATCGTCCGTCGGCTGGCGCCGCGCGGCGTCGCGGCTCATCATGTCGAGCTGATCGGCGAGGCCGCTGATGCGGCCTTCGAGCCGCTGCATCGCTTGATCCTGCGGCTGTATCATGCCGCCAAAGCTTTCAACGGCGGTGGCGATCGACAGCAGCTTGTTTTCCAACGCGTGCACGGCGGGGCTGTCGCTCATGCTGCCCAGATGCTGCTTGATATCGTCCAGGCGGTAGGCGAGCGATACCAGCTCGTCCTGAAGACCGGTCGTGTCGATCGCCTGGACCTGGCGTTCGACGTGGTGCAGCGAATCCTCGCGGGCGAGCCCGTCCATCAGCGAGCGCAGTTCTTCGAACTCTGCCTTCAGGCCGGCCGTTTCCGGCTGGCCGGGATGACCGGCGAGCTGGCTGATGCTGTCGGCAAGCCGCGCCATGTCCTCGCGCACATCGGCGGCGAAATGCTTGTCCTCGGCATTGTTGCGGATATCACGGATTTCAGCCCGCAGTGCGCTGACTTCGCGGGTAACGCTCTCGGCAATGTCCCGCTTGAGGTCCTGCCGCAGATTGACCAGCGCCTGGGCGATATCGACGGAGTTTTCGGGGGCGGAGCGCAGCGCCGAAGGCAGCGGCTGGCGCGAAGCCGGATTTTCGCCAACACGCGCGCCAAGCAGCGGCCGTTCGGCAATTGGAGCTTCCTCGCGGCGTGTGTGCAGGCGCTCGCGGCTTGCCTCGAGCGCACGCTGGCGCTGGCGGATTTCGGCAAGCGGGTCGGACCGTAGATCGGTTTCCGCACGTTCGGTGCGGAGCGGACGTTCATACGGGCGCGGGGCATAGGCTTCGCGCTCAGTGCGTGGTGTGCGGTCCGAAAGGGAAGCGCGTTCCGGCATTGGCGCCCGCTCAGGTGCCGCGGCATACCCGTTTGCCACACGCTGGTGCGTGTCCCGGGCTGCAGCCGTGCCCATCAGGCCTTCGATGCGCGCTTCCAGCCCCTCGATGGTGCGGCTCAACGCATCCAGCGACGTCCAGTCGCCCGTGCCGGTAGGATTTGATCGCGATCCGCTCATCTTCTTGCTCGCTTCGACATATGGACCACTCAAAGGCCATCTTGCTTGTGGAAAGGCAGCTTCGCGGATTCACGCGCAGACCGCATCCCACCGTTCGGAAAGAAATAGTTTATTAGGCTTTCCTCAGGCTGAACCGCGAAACGGCGCTCCATCAAGCAAAAGATGAAAGAAACGCGAAGCATCGCTGCTCATCCCGCACAATTCACGAAACGTAGTAAACAACCCGTTAAATTTTGCCGAAATCTTAACCTTTTATTTTGGTCTTGTTATTGAATATGCTCATGTTCTTATGAAATCGACGACGCTGTCGCGAGCGAGATGGGCGCATTGAGCGTCAATCATTCCTTGGCGTTGTCGTGGCTCGGTGGCCGCGGCGCAAATCCTTAAAATTGAGGGGTGTTATACTTTTCTCAATTGAGTTGTGAGACCGTGGAATGACTTGAATTTCCCTGGGAGCCGAACGCGTGCCGCCATCCATTGCCCGTGAATCGGATCCGGCACATTACATCCCGGCCCTGGATGGATGGCGCGGGCTGGCGGTCATCATGGTGTTGATGGGCCATTTCGGAGCCGACGTATATATGCCCGGCTTCAGCACTTTCGGCGTCGATCTGTTCTTCGTGCTGTCGGGGCGATTGATGGCGGACATTCTGTTTGTCAAACAGATGCCGCTTCCGATGTTCTTCGCCAGACGGTTTGCGCGCGTTTATCCGACATTGGTTGTTTTCGTATTGATCACCGGCCTGGCGTTTCACGGTACCATCGGTGAATTTGGCCTGAAAGTCGCCGCTTTTGCGCTGACCTTCACCTTGAACTATGCCACCATTTATGGGCTCCCCCTTTCCCTGCTGGATCATATCTGGTCCCTGTGCGTCGAGGAGCACAGCTACATCCTCCTGGGCCTGATCGCTTTCGCCAGTCGCTCGCGGAGCAAATCCATCACCTCGGGCCTCATTCTCACGGCCGGATTAATGGCCTTGGTCAACGGTGTGGTTCGGCTCCATACGACGGAGGGAGACCCGGGTTTGGTGATGTTGCGTACCGATGTTTCCATGGCAGGGATTTTCATCTCCGCAGCCTTCTACCTTATTCTCAGACCGAGACTGCATCGGGATAGTTGGACATGGATCGCGCCATGCGCTTTGGCGAGCGCGATCTTGGCGCGGATATTTGGTCTGGATGCTACGGTCTTTTTCGGCGTCAAGACGATCCTGTTGGCGATGGCGGTTATCGGGATCGAATATTCCGCGCCATGGTTCCGCAGGAGTTTTGAGGGCGATGTGCTCCGCTTTTTCGGGCAATGCTCCTTCTCGATCTACCTGTGGCAGGAGCCTTTTTTCAAGCTGACGGGCTTGCATCTGCTCCCTTCCGTTTTTCTGCTCATGATGGGTATCGCCTGCGGTGTGGCAAGCTACTACCTCATCGAACGCCCTCTGCGCACAACGCTGAATGCCATGTTCAGCCGCCGGGCTTTTAAACAAACTCTCGCCTGATCGCCGGCTTAGTCCGTTACCCTACCTAAAAATTCGCCTTGTCGCGCAAATTTGACGTTTACGCAAACGTCAATATTTTGTAAGGCTAGATCAGAGGCCGGAATGCGAGTCCGGCGGCGAATTGGAGGAATTCGAAAGATGCCAGTCTATAAGGCCCCGGTGAACGATACGCTTTTCGTCCTGAACGATGTGCTTGGGCTGGAACGCTATAGCAATCTGCCGGGTTTCGCCGAGGCCAGCCCCGACATGATCGAGGCGATTGTCGGCGAGGCGGCCAAGATGGCGGAAGAGGTGCTTTTCCCGCTGAATTATTCCGGTGATCAGGAAGGCTGCGTGCGTCACGGCGACGGCACGGTATCGACCCCGCAAGGCTTCAAGGAGGCCTACCGCGCCTATTACGAAGGCGGTTGGCTGGGCCTGGCGGTGCCGGAGGAATTCGGAGGGCAGGGGCTACCCTACACGCTGCATTGCGCTGTCGGCGAATATACCTCCGCTGCCAATATGTCGCTGATGATGTATCCGGGCCTGACGCAGGGCGCGATCGCCGCCATTCTCGTGCATGGCTCCGAGGAGCAGAAGCAGACCTATCTGCCGAAGATGGTCGCGGGCACCTGGTCCGGCACCATGAACCTCACCGAACCGCATTGCGGCACCGATCTCGGCCTGCTGCGCACCAAGGCAGTTCCACAAGCCGACGGCAGCTACAAGATTTCCGGCCAGAAGATATTCATCTCCGCCGGCGAGCACGACATGACGGACAATATCGTGCATATGGTACTCGCCCGTATCGAGGGCGCGCCGGAGGGCACCAAGGGCATCTCGCTGTTCATCGTGCCGAAAATCATGGTCGGGTCGGATGGTTCGCTGGGCGCGCGCAACGCGGTCTCCTGCGGCGCGATCGAGCATAAAATGGGCATTCATGGCAACGCCACCTGCGTCATGAACTATGACGAGGCCACCGGCTTCCTCATCGGCGCCGAGAACAAGGGCCTCAACGCCATGTTCGTAATGATGAACGAGGCGCGCCTCGGCGTCGGCCTGCAGGGGCTGTCGGTTGCCGAAATCGCCTACCAGAATGCCGTCGCTTATGCCCGTGAGCGCATCCAGGGCCGCTCGCTCTCCGGCCCGAAGGCGCCGGACAAAAAGGCCGACCCGATCATCGTCCATCCCGATATCCGCCGCTCGCTGATGACCATCCGTGCCTTCAACGAGGCCGGCCGCGCTTTCCTGCTGTGGACGGCACTGAAATCCGATATCGCCCATCGCTCCCCGGACGAGAAGGAGCGTCAGGCGGCCGATGATATCCTTGGTCTGGCGACGCCGATCCTCAAGGGCGTCATGACCGACAAGGGCTTCGAGCACGCCGTCATGGCGCAGCAGGTCTTTGGCGGTCACGGCTATATCGAAGAGCATGGTATGAGCCAGTATGTCCGCGATGCCCGCATCACCATGATCTATGAAGGCGCCAACGGCATCCAGGCGCTCGATCTCGTCGGGCGTAAATTGGCTCTGAACGGCGGTCGTGCCGTCATGGCGCTGTTCAAGGAGATCGGCGATTTCTGCGAGGAGAACCGCAATGACGAGCAAATGGCTTTCTACACCAAGCAACTGAAGAAGGGCTTGAACGACGTCCAGGCCGCGACCATGTGGTTCATGCAGAACGCCATGGCGAAGCCCGACAATGCCGGCGCCGGCTCCACGGATTACATGCACCTCTTCGGCCTCGTCGTCCTCGGCTACATGTGGGCGAAGATGGCGAAGGCGGCGCAAGCCGGTCTTTCGGGCGGCGAGAGCGAGCGCGAGGACTATTTGAAGAACAAGCTTGTCACGGCGCGGTTCTACATGGAGCGCATCATGCCGGAAACAGCGCTACGCAAGGCCCGCATCGAAACCGGCGCCGACACGATGATGGAACTGGCGGCGGAAGCATTTTGACAAGACTTACCTTCCCCCCGACGGGGAGAAGGTGGGTATGAATAAAAGGGCGGCTTGCCGCCGCAGGGAGATGAGACATGACCGAGGTTTTCATTTACGACCATGTGCGCACGCCGCGTGGACGCGGCAAGAAGGATGGGGCGCTGCATGAAGTGCCGTCCGTCCGCCTTGCCGCCAAGACGTTGGAGGCGATCCGCGACCGCAACGGTCTCGATACGAAGACGGTCGACGATATCATCATGGGCTGCGTCGATCCGGTGATGGATGCTGGCGCTGTCATTCCGAAGGCGGCTGCCTTCGAAGCGGGTTATTCGACCACGGCGCCCGGCATGCAGATCTCCCGCTTCTGCGCCTCCGGCCTCGATGCCGTGAATTTCGGCGCGGCCAAGATCGCGCAAGGGGCTGACGATATCGTCATTGCCGGCGGTGTCGAGAGCATGTCGCGCGTCGGCCTCGGCATGTCCGGCGGCGCCTGGTTCATGGACCCCTCGGTGAACTTCCCGGCCTATTTCATGCCGCAGGGCGTCTCGGCTGATCTCATCGCCACCAAATACGGCTTCTCCCGCGATGACGTCGACGCCTATGCCGTCGAAAGCCAGAAGCGCGCGGCCAACGCCTGGGAGAAGGGCTACTTCAAGAATTCCGTCGTACCGGTGAAGGATATCAACGGCCTGACGATCCTCGACAGGGACGAGCATATGCGTCCCGGCACCGATATGCAGGCGCTGGCCTCGCTCAATCCGTCCTTCCAGATGCCGGGCGAAATGGGTGGCTTCGAAGCGGTCGCCATTCAGGCGCATCCGGAAATCGAGCGCATCAACTATGTGCACCATGCCGGCAATTCCTCCGGCATCGTCGATGGCGCCGCCGCCGTGCTGCTCGGCTCCAAGGCGGGCGGCGAGAGCATGGGGCTGAAGCCGCGCGGCCGCATCAAGGCTTTCGCCAATATCGGCTCCGACCCGGCGCTGATGCTAACCGGCCCCGTCGATGTCACTGAAAAGCTGTTGAAGCGAACCGGCATGTCGCTCGCCGATATCGATCTCTTCGAGCTGAACGAGGCGTTTGCCGCCGTCGTGCTGCGCTACATGCAGGCTTTCGATATCGAGCATGACAAGATCAACGTCAACGGTGGCGCCATCGCCATGGGCCATCCGCTGGGGGCCACCGGCGCGATGATCCTCGGCACGGTGCTGGACGAACTGGAGCGCCGCGACCTCAATGCGGCGCTGGTGACACTCTGCATCGGCGCCGGCATGGGCACGGCCACGATCGTCGAACGCGTCTGAGGGGAGGAAACCAATGGCTTACACGAATTTCACCGTCGAGACCGACGCGGACGGCATCGCACTCGTCACCTGGGACATGCCCGGCAAGTCCATGAACGTCTTCACCGGCGAGGTGTTGGAGGAACTGAACGCCATCATCGATGCGACCGTCGCCGACAAGGCGACCAAGGGCGTGGTCATTACCTCGGGAAAATCCTCCTTCTCCGGGGGCGCCGACCTGTCGATGATCAAATCGCTCTTCTCTGTCTATCAGGACGAGAAGGCGAAGAATCCGGCGACAGCGGCGCAAAAGCTGTTCGATCTCGTTGGCCGGATGACCGGCTTGTTCCGCAAGCTCGAAACCTGCGGCAAGCCCTGGGTATCGGCCATCAACGGCACTTGCATGGGCGGTGCGCTGGAGATGTCTCTCGCCTGCCACGGCCGCGTCGCATCCAATGCCAAGAGCGTCAAGCTGGCGTTGCCGGAGGTCAAGGTTGGCATCTTCCCCGGCGCCGGCGGCACGCAGCGCATCGCGCGCCTGACGGACGCGCAGTCCGCCCTGCAGATGATGACGACGGGCCAGTCGCTGACGGCGGCACGGGCCAAGGCGATGAACCTGCTCCATCAGGTGGTCGAGCCGGATCAATTGATCGCTGCCGCCAAGCAGATGATCAAGGACGGTCTGAAGCCTATCGCGCCCTGGGATGAAAAGGGCTTCAAGGTGCCCGGAGGCGGCATCTGGACGCCGGCTGCCGCGCAGCTCTGGCCGGCCGCCCCGGCAATCCTTCGCCGCGAGACATCGGGCAATTATCCGGCCGCACTCGCCATCCTCAAATGCGTCTACGAAGGCCTGCAGGTGCCTTTCGATACCGGCCTCAAGATCGAACAGCGCTATTTCACCCAGGTGCTGCAGACGACCGAAGCCTATGCGATGATCCGCTCGCTGTTCATCTCCATGCAGGAGCTCGGCAAGGGCGCCCGGCGTCCGGCAGGTCAGCCGAAGACGGAGCTGAAGAAGATCGGCGTCGTCGGTGCCGGTTTCATGGGCGCCTCGATCGCCTATGTCACGGCAGCCGCCGGCATTGCCGTCACCCTCGTCGATCGCGACATGGAAGCGGCCGGCAAGGGCAAGGCGGTTTCGGAAGGTCTGGTTAAAGAATCCATCGGTAAGGGGCGGTTTACGCAAGACGAAGCGGCGGCACTCCTTGCCCGCATTACGCCGTCAGCCGATTACGCCGATCTGAAGGACGCCGACTTAGTCATCGAGGCAGTGTTCGAGGATCGCGACGTCAAGAAAGCCGTCATCGAGGCTGTTGAAGCGGTGCTGCCCGCGGGCGCCGTCTTCGCCTCCAATACCTCGACCCTGCCTATATCAGGGCTTGCGAAGGATTCCAAACGGCCCGCCGATTTCATCGGCATCCATTTCTTCTCGCCGGTCGAGAAGATGATGCTGACCGAAGTCATCCTCGGCAAGGAAACGGGCGACCGCGCCCTTGCCGTCGCGCTCGATTACGTCGCCGCCATCAAGAAGACGCCGATTGTCGTCAACGACACCCGCGGCTTCTTCGTCAATCGCTGCGTGCTGCGCTACATGTCGGAAGCCTATGACATGCTGATCGAAGGCGTGCCACCGGCCATGATCGAGAATGCCGCCAAGATGGCCGGCATGCCGGTCGGGCCTCTGGCGCTCAACGACGAGGTCGCCCTCGACCTGTCGCTGAAGATCCTCAAGGCTGCTGTGGCCGATCTTGGCGACAAGGCCGTTAATCCCGAGCACATGCAGTTGGTCACGCGTTTGGTGGAAGACGAGGGCCGCTTCGGTCGCAAGAATTCCAAGGGCTTTTACGACTATCCGCCAAAACCGGCCAAGAAGTCGCTTTGGCCGGGCTTGAAGGAAATGTACCCGCAGAAGAAGGCCGAGGAGATCGACGTTAACGTCCTGAAGCAACGCTTCCTCGTCACCATCGCGCTGGAGGCCGCCCGCACCATGGAAGAGGGCATCGTCATCGACCCGCGCGAAGCCGATGTCGGCTCCATCCTTGGCTTCGGCTTCGCCCCCTATACAGGCGGCGCGCTGTCCTACATTGACGGCATGGGCGTCAAAACCTTCGTGGATGTTTGTGAATCGTTAGCAACAACTTACGGTCCGCAATTTAAACCCACGGCGCTGCTGAAGGATATGGCGGCGAAGGGCGAGACGTTTTATGGCCGGTTTGACCCGTATCGCGTAAAGGCGGCGGCATAAGAGAGCTTCTCTATGAGATAGCCGCCGGACAATTCTGCGAAATAACGGGCCGCTCATGTCGGGAGCGGCCCTTTCCATTCGTCCTCTGCTCAGTCCATCAAACAGAGGAGACGAACGATGGCTGAAATTATCGGAAACCGCGAAGAAGCCGACGCCATCTTTGCCATGCTTGTTGCTTGGGCGACGGCGATCGGAGAAAAGAACGTCGCCGGCGTCCTGTCGCATTTGACCGACGACATCGTGGAATTCACCCTTGCGCCGCCGCTGCAATACAAGGGCAAGGATCAGCCTGGCCTGCAGAGCTGGTTCGATACCTGGCAGGGGCCGATCGAAGGCGATGTCGAAGACCAGAAGCTGACGATCGGCGGGGATGTCGCTTTCTGGAGCGGCCTGACGCACATGCTGGGCACCAAGACCGACGGCACCAAGGTCGACCTCTGGTTCCGCGAGACGCTCGGCCTCAGAAAGGAAGCCGGTGTCTGGAAGATCGCTCACGATCACGCATCGGTCCCCTTCGCCATGGACGGCAGTGGGTTGGCGGAGCTTAGGTTAAAGCCGTAGTCTCAGGTGCACGCCGACACCGTGACCTTCTCCCGGCCGGTCCTCAATGCCAGCACGCCGCTGACGACCAGAACCAGAATGGAGGCAGCATAGATATCCGTCGTTGCGGTGAACCCAACCGCCTTCGACAGGAACCCAGCCAAAATGGCGGGCAGGCTGAAGGCCAGATAGCTCTGGATGTAGAATGCCGAAAGCAGGCCGGCGCGTTCGTCGGCCTTGGCCAATGGCATGATGCTGCGCACGGCCCCGAGGAAATTGGCGCCGAAGCCGGTGCCCGCGATCATCGTGCCGGCGATGAGGAGCGGCACCTCCGCCAAATGCACGCCGGCGACCACGGCGAGAAGGCCGAGCGTCATGGTGGATATGCCGAAGGCCAGCGCGGTTGCCGCAGGTCTTTTGCGCAGCAAAAACACGGAGGCAGCTCCACTGATAGTCAATGTGCCGACGACCGAACCGCCGACGAGGGGCAAGGTGCTGCCCGTCGTGGCGCTGACCAATGACGGGACCAGCGAAAGATAGAAGCCGCCAAGCGCCCAGACCGCGACATTGATCGGAGTCAGCGCCAGCAATGTCCGGCGTGCCTGCGGCGGTATGGCCACCTCGGGCCTGAGCGAGGCGATAAGGCCCGGTCTACGCCGGGTGGTTTCAGGCGTTATCCAAATCAGCACGGCCTGTATGACGAGAAGAGCAAGCACGATTGCATAGACGAGAAGTGTCGGCGCCGGCGCATATTGCACAAGGGTGCTGGTTCCGAACGCGCCGATCGCCATGCCGATAAGCGGCGCGATGCTGTTGGTCACCGAACCCCTGGCCGGATCGAGATCGACGAGTGCGGCACCGATCGAGGCTGCCGCGGCACCCGTCGCGAAGCCTTGCACGATGCGCGCGGCAATCAACCAATTCGGGCCGTCGGCCGTTAAAAACAGCGCCATCGCCACCATATTGAGGATAAGCGAGGCAAAGATCACCGGCCGTCGTCCCAGATGATCGGAGATCGAACCGACGATCAGAAGCGAAATGAGGAGCGCGAAGGCATAGACGGCGAAGATCACCGTGATCAGCACCGGCGAGAAGGCGAAGACTTGCTGATAGATTCGATAGAGCGGCGTCGGCGCAGACGAGGCGGCAAAGAAAGTGGCGCTGGTGGCGGCATGGAAAAATGGCGCCAACCGGCGGCTACGTGGCAGCAGTGAATTGTCGGTGGATTCGATCGCGGTCATCGACTATATCCTGGCTTAAAGCAAAAAAGTTGCGTTAAGCACATGTAGTGTGCCGTATCGCTAAAAGCAAATAATTTGCGTTAGTGGCGCGCTGCTACCTGTGATGCAAGAGACGCAATAAAGGGAAGATTGGCATAAGATAATGAATTCAAAGGAAAACCCGCGCCCCGGCGGGCGCAGCGCACGGGTGCAGGCCGCTGTGCATCAGGCGGTTCGCGAGATGTTGGCCGGGATGGAACGCGCCGAAGTGACGATCCCGCTCATCGCGCAGCGCGCCAACGTGACGCCATCGACGATCTATCGCCGCTGGGGCGACTTGCAGGAATTGCTGGCAGATGTCGCCGCTTCGCGGCTGCAGCCGGAAACGGAGCCGCTCAAAACCGGCAGCGCCAGGATGGACCTGCAGGCCTGGGCCGAGCAATATGCTGACGAAATGTCCTCCGGCGCCGGCCGGCAGATGATCCGCGATATCCTGGCAGTGTCCGGCACGGCGAATGCGGAGAAGTGCTCGGGCTATACGCAGCAGCAAGTGCGTATGATCGTCGCCCGAGCTGAAGAGCGGGGCGAGGCCTTTCCGACGCTCACCGAGGTGATGGACTTCGTCATCTCACCGATCATGTACCGCATTCTCTTCGATCAGGTGCCGAGCAGCGACTATATTCATGGCCTGATCTCGCGGGTCATGCCACAAGATGCGGCAAGTCGCAAAACTGCGGAAATAACGCCCGATGCGTCCAACGCCTGACGATGCCTCGACGGGCTTGTTTCTTCCGCCGGTTTAGGTCGCGCTACGCCGCAACCGGCCAACAAGTAAGCTGGCGATCACACTTGGAAAATGCTGCGGCCACTGAATCCCTTGGGATATGCAGCATCGATGTCTCTATCGCGCCATTTCGCTATTGAAGAACAGAGCTAAAGATGATGCTAATGGTTGCTGAATAGATTCAACGGCAACGCAAAGGGGACATTCGATGCTGAATGAATTCAAGGCATTTATCGCCCGCGGCAACGTCATGGATCTCGCGGTCGGCGTGATCATCGGTGGCGCCTTTGGCGGTATCGTTAAGTCGCTGGTTGACGATATCATTATGCCGATCGTCGGCGCCATTTTCGGCGGCTTCGACTTTTCGAACTACTTCGTCGGCCTTTCCTCGGCGGTCAACGCGCCGACGCTCACTGCCGCCCGCGCCCAAGGCGCGGTTTTCGCCTATGGCAATTTCATCACCGTCCTCATCAATTTCCTCATCCTCGCCTGGATCATCTTCCTGATGGTCAAGGGCGTGAACACGCTGCGTAAGCAGGTCGAGCGCAAGGAACAGAAGATCGAGGAAGCAGCACCGCCGCCGGCCGACGTGCAATTGCTCACTGAAATCCGCGATCTCCTGGCCAGGCGTCCCGCCGTCTGAGGTCCGTTTTCCGCCCTTGTTTTCCGCCCCCGGCCTATTAACGGTCGGGGGCCATTCATCACGAAAATCGATTGGTCGCTCAGTCAAAGTCATGGGATTTGCCCGCCGAATTGCTCTAAGAAAGCAAAAACCGGAGACTTTGCATGTCGATATTGGATAGCCTCAGCCCGCGTGCGCTGGCCGCGCCCGAAAGCGGGATTGTGGAAGTGGTGAACTATGCCCGTGGCCGTGATGGCCTGCTGCCGCTCTGGGTCGGCGAGGGGGATCTGCCGACGCCGGATTTCATCAATCGTGCGACCATGGCCTCGCTCAATGCCGGCGAAACCTTCTATACGTGGCAGCGCGGCATACCGGAGCTGCGCCAGGCGCTTTCCGACTATTATGGGCGGCATTTCGGCGTCTCTCTGCCGATGGAGCATTTTTACGTCACCGGTTCGGGCATGCAGGCGATCCAGCTTTCGGTGCAGGCGATCACCTCGCCCGGCGATGAGATGATCTATCTCTCGCCGGCCTGGCCGAATATTGCGGCCGCGCTTGAGATCGCCGGCGCCCGCTCGGTCGCCGTGCCGCTGCAGTTCGAAAACGGCAAGTGGACGCTCGATCTTGAGCTTTTGAAAGCGGCGATCACGCCGAAAACCAAAGGCCTCTTCATCAACACGCCGTCGAACCCGACCGGCTGGACGGCGACGCATCAGGACCTCCGCGATATCCTGGAACTAGCCAGGGAGCACGGCCTCTGGATCATGGCCGACGAGATCTATGCGCTCTATTATTATGCCGGCGGCCGGGCGCCCTCCTTCCTCGAGGTCCGGCAAGCTGACGACAGGATCATGTTCGTCAACTCCTTCTCGAAGAATTGGTCGATGACCGGCTGGCGCGTCGGCTGGATCGTGGCGCCCGCCGAGCTTGGCCAGGTCATCGAAAATCTCGTGCAGTACTCGACCTCCGGTGTGGCGCAGTTCATGCAAAAGGGCGCCGTTGCCGCTTTGAACGAAGGCGATGATTTCGTCCGCTCCAACATCGCCAAGGCGGCCCGTTCGCGCGATATCCTTTGCGACGCGCTGATCGCGACCAATCGCGTCCACACGCTGAAGCCGGATGGCGCACTCTATGCCTTCCTGAAGATCGACGGCGTCACCGACAGCCGCAAGGCCGCCCTCGATATCGTCGACAAGACCGGTGTTGGCCTGGCACCCGGAACGGCCTTCGGCAAGGGCGGCGAACTCTTCATGCGGGCCTGTTTCCTGCGTGATCCCGCGCAGGTAGCGGATGCCGCTGAACGCCTAAGCCGCTATATCCTGAGTTTGTAAGGGCAGGACTCCTTGCTGATATATTGACTGAACCCGGCCTCTGTGCCGGGTTTTTCGTCCGTGAGACTAGGATCGATAAAATTCGAGCAATCCCTGAAAACTCCGCCTAACCATAGGAACAATCTTCCCTGCGCGGTACCCCGCTCAACCCCTGCTTTTAATCAAATCCGTAAGAAAGCGGGCTTCATATGCTTCTCATATTACTTTGCAGAGGCGCGAAGAATGACAGTGTTGGTGACAGGCGGCGCGGGATATATCGGCAGCCATATGGTCTGGAAATTGCTGGACGCCGGCGAGGATGTGGTTGTCATCGACCGTCTTTCCACCGGTTTTCGCTGGGCAGTCGCGCCGGCTGCACGCTTCTATCTCGGCGATGTCGCCGATGAAGTGTTGCTGCAAAAGATCTTCGCGGAAAATGATATTGATGCCGTCATTCACTTCGCCGGCTCCGCCGTCGTGCCGGCGTCGATCGAAGATCCGCTAGCCTATTACGACAACAACGCCGGCAAAACCCGCATCCTGATGAGCGCGGCGATCAAGGCCGGTATTCGCCACTTCGTCTTTTCCTCCACCGCCGCCGTCTACGGCCCGCAGCCCTCCGACGAACTGGTGCGGGAAAACGCGCCGCTGCGGCCGGAAACACCCTATGGGCAATCCAAGCTAATGTCGGAGTTGATGCTGCGCGATGCCGCCGCCGCTTACGATTTCAGCTATGTGGCGCTGCGTTATTTCAACGTCGCCGGCGCCGATCCGAACGGCAGGACCGGCCAATCGACCGACGGCGCCACGCACCTTATCAAGGTCGCCTGCGAGGCCGCCCTCGGCCGGCGCCGCCAGGTGGATATCTACGGCACGGACTATCCGACACACGACGGTACCGGCGTGCGCGACTACATCCATGTTTCCGATCTCGTCGAAGCCCATATGATGGCGCTGCAGCATCTGAGACGCGGCGGCCGCCCGCTGGTTGCCAATTGCGGTTATGGCATGGGCTATTCGGTGCTCGATGTCCTGAACATGGTCATGCGCGTCTACGGCCAAGCGTTTCGCATTCACATGGCGCCGCGCCGGCCCGGCGATGCCGCCAGCGTCGTCGCCGATGCCACGCTCGCCCATCGCGAACTAGGCTGGGAGCCGAAATACAATTGCATGGAGACGATCGTGCGCTCGTCACTGGAGTGGGAAAACTACCTCGCGCACAGATCCGGTTTCGATGTCAGTGGCCTGCATAAGGTGTTCGCAGCACCCAGCATCTGATGCTGGAATGCATGAATATATTTCGATGTTTGGGTGAAACTCAAAGTATACAACAATCATCGGTAATATTTCCCAATAAAAATAACTGAAAATCAAGTTTTTTGTGGTTTTGTGTGGGTGGGGGAAGGAAGCCATGAGGAACTTGCTTTCAGGCTTGCGCCTGCAGAAAGAGAATCCGACGTTTCTGGTGGCGCAATACAAGGCGCTGGCGTCACAGATACCGGTCCTTTATATTCTTTTGATCATCAACGCCCTGGCCGTGGTGATCACCCATATCCACACCGCGCCGATGTGGCTGGCGGTTTATGTGCCGGTCAGCCTGAGCATCCTCTGCGTTTTCCGCATCGTCTGGTGGCAGTTGCATGGGCAGGATCCCATCGATGCGGATCGAGCCTATGGTGTGATGCGCCGGACCGTCGTGCTCGCCGGCGTGCTGACCCTTGCTTTCGGCATCTGGGCAGTCGCACTTTATCAATACGGCAATGCCTATCAGCAGGGGCAAATTTCCTATTTCCTTGTGGTGACGGGCATTTCCTGCGTCTTCTGTCTGATGCATCTGCCGGCCGCAGCCCTTCTGACGACGGCCATTACCTTTTCCTTCATGGTCGTCACCTTCATGTTCTCGGGCAATTCCGTGTTCGTGGCGACCGCGACCAGCGTCATCTTCCTGTCGTTTCCCTTCGTTCGTGTCATCAATAGCTATTTCCGGAATTTTGCCGGGCTGGTGCGGCTGACGGAAGAACTCGGCGACAAGCAGGCGGAAGCCGAACGGTTGAACCTCGTCAACAGCCGCAACGCGCTACAGGATCAACTGACCGGTCTTGCCAACCGCCGCAGTTTCTTTCGCGAATTGCAGGATCTCTTGCAGCAACGGCCGGAGACGCCACCAATCATCGGCCTTGTCGATCTCGACGGCTTCAAGCCGGTCAACGACGTCTTTGGCCATGCCGCCGGTGATTTCGTGTTGAAACAGACTGCCGAACGTTTTGTGGCTTTGATGGGCGGCAAGGGCACAATTGCGCGCCTTGGGGGCGACGAGTTCGGCGTGATTTTTCCAAGCGATCTCAGCCGTGATTGTGTCTCCGAGATGGGGCAGGCTTTCTGTGCGGCGCTCCGCGAACCCTATGATGTGCCCGGCGGCTCCATCCGCATTTCCGGGTCCTGCGGTATCGTCGTTCCGGAGGGCGGCGGCCACACCGCCGAGCAGCTCTATGAAAAGGCGGACTTCGCCCTCTATCAGGTCAAGAGCCGCCGCAGCGGCAATGTCGAGTTCTTCTCCCACGATCTCGAAGAAATCCTCCAGCAACGGCACCTGATCGAGTTGGAATTGCAGGGCGATAATTTCGCCAGGGAGTTGTCGCTGGAATATCAGCCGATCATCGATCTCGATGATGGCCATGTCGTCGGTTTCGAAGCTTTGGCGCGCTGGAACAGCGCCCGCCTCGGCCGCGTCAGCCCCGATGCCTTCATCCCCGCCGCCGAACGCACCGCGATGATCGGCAAGATGACCCGCATCCTCTTCGCGGAGGCGCTGCAGGCGTTGTCGATCATGCCGCCGCCGCTGCGCATGTCCTTTAACCTCTCGGCCCGCGATATCTGCGACCATGAAACGTCGATGGCTCTTCTTGCCATGATCCATGCCGCCAGGATCGACCCGCGCCGCATCGAATTCGAGATCACCGAGACGGCCTTATTGTCGGATTTCAACACCGCCTATGAGGTCATCGGCCTGCTGCGCGGCGCAGGTATTACCATCGCGCTCGACGATTTCGGCACCGGCTTTTCCAGCCTCAGCCATATCCACCGGTTGGAATTCGACAAGATCAAGATCGACAAGAGCTTCGTCATGCGGTTTGATCGTGATGTCCGCTGCATGAATATCACCCGCTCGGTTGCCAGTCTCTGCCGCAATCTCGGCATCACATCGGTCGCCGAAGGCGTCGAAAGTGCTGCAATTGCCGAGGCGCTGCATGCTTTCGGCGTGCGGTTGGCGCAGGGCTATCATTTTTCCAGGCCGTTGCGTCTGCATGATGCGATCGCCTTTGCCGAGGCGAGCGAGAGCGGCATCGCGGCGGGGCGCGTGGCAAGCGCCTAGAGCAATTCCAGGAAAAGTGCGTAGCGGTTTTCCGTCCGGAATTGCGTAAAACAATAAGATAGAGCGGTTCTGAACCGCTCTAAGCTGACGCATGCCCCAGAAAGGCCGGTGCGTTGCGATGCACGGCCTCTACCAGAAAGTCGATGACGGTGCGCACGCGCGGCGACTGCCTGAGGTCGCGGTGGCAGGTGATCCAGTAGTGCCGTTTCAGGTCGACTTCATCGGGCAGCACCATCTGCAGGTCCGGATGCCGGCAGGCGATAAAGAAGGGCAGCACGCAGAGCCCCAGCCCGCTTTTGGTCGCCGTCAACTGCGCAAAGATGCTGGAACTCTGGAATTGCGGCTTGATGCGCGGATGGATGTCGCCGAGATAATCGAGACCAGGCGCAAAGATCATGTCCTCGATGTAGCCGACGAACGCGTGCTCCGGCAGATCGTCGCGGCTCTCCACCGGCGGGTGGCTGGCGAGGTAATCCCGCGATCCATAGACCTGCAGGTGGTAGTCGGTCAATTTCTCGGTGAAATAGGGGCCGGCCTTCGGCGGGTCGAGCACGATGACGATATCGGCTTCCTTGCGCGACAGCGACATGATCTGCTGGATCGTCACCAATTCCAGCGAGATGTTCGGATACCGCGCGGTGAACTCCGAAAGCATGGTGGTGAAGAAGAAATTGGAAAAGCCCTCCGGCGCGCTGATACGCACCACGCCGCGTTGTGCCGCCGAGCCGACCCTCAGGTCTGACCGCAGTCGCTCGGTTTCCTGCTCCATTCGCTCGGCTGTGTCGATGAAGCGCTGGCCCATGCCGGTCAGCATATAGCCCCGCGGATTGCGCTCGAAGAGCTTGACCTGAAGCGAAAATTCCAGCCGGTCGATACGGCGCGAGACGGTGGCGTGGCTGGTGCGCAATTGCCGCGCAGCGGTTGAAAGCTGCCCGGTCCGGGCCACCGCCAGGAAGAACTGCAGGTCGTCCCAGGTGAAGTGCGGCGCGGTCTTCATGCCTCCCTTTCTGTTCAAAAATGAACAGACACTGTTTGGAATTAGTTGCAAACTTCACTTGCGTCAATGCGCGATTTCAATGATCTTGAGGGATAGCAAAGTCGTTTTGAGGATAACGACTGGCCAATTTTGAACAGATTCATTTTTGCCAAATCTCTGGGAGGAGAGGATATGCGAAAGAGTCTCATTGCGTCCCTGGCACTTCTGCTTGCAAGCAGCACCGCAGCATTCGCCGCTGGCGCGTCCGACGGTGTGGTGAAGATCGGCATCCTGAATGACCAGTCGGGCGTCTATGCCGACTTTGGTGGCAAGTCCTCGGTGGAGGCGGCGAAGATGGCTGTCGAGGATTTTGGCGGCAAGGTGCTGGGCGTGCCGATCGAGATCGTAGATGCCGACCATCAGAATAAACCCGATATCGCCTCTAATATCGCTCGCCAATGGTATGACACCGACAAGGTCGACGCCATCATGGAGCTGACGACCTCGTCGGTGGCGCTGGCCGTGCAGGCGATCGCCAAGGAAAAGAAGAAGATCGATATCGTCACCGGCGCGGCAACGACCGATCTCACCGGCAAGCAATGCTCGCCCTACGGCTTCCATTGGGCCTATGACACGCATGCGCTGGCCGTCGGCACCGGCGGCGCACTGGTCAAGCAGGGCGGCGAGACCTGGTTCTTCCTGACCGCCGATTATGCCTTCGGCTATTCGCTGGAGCAGCAGACATCTGATTTCGTCAAGGCAAACGGCGGCAAGGTTCTCGGTTCCGTCCGCCATCCGCTGTCGACCAACGACTTCTCGTCCTTCCTGCTGCAGGCGCAATCGTCCGGTGCCAAGGTCATCGGCCTTGCCAATGCCGGCCTCGATACTTCCAACGCCATTAAGCAAGCGTCGGAATTCGGTATCACCCAGGGCGGCCAGCATCTGGCGGCGCTGCTCTTCACGCTCGCCGAAGTTCATGGCCTCGGCCTGCAGGCGGCCCAGGGTCTGACGCTGACCGAAGGCTACTATTGGAACCGCGACGACGAAAGCCGCAAATTCGGCAAACGCTTCTTCGATCGCACCGGCAAGATGCCGAACATGATCCACACCGGTACCTATTCCGCCGTGCTGCAATATCTGAAGGCCGTGCAGAAGGCCGGCACCGACGATACCGAAGCGGTCGCCAAGGAACTGCATGAAATGCCGGTCGACGACGTTTTTGGCCGCGGCGGCACTGTCGGCCCCAACGGCCGCATGATCCACGACATGTACCTGCTCCAGGTCAAGAAACCGGAGGAGAGCAAGGGCGACTGGGACTACTACAACGTGCTGGCAACGATTCCCGGTAAGGAAGCCTATATCGATCCGGCCAAGAGTGGCTGCGATCTCGTCAAGCAGTAAGGTTGCGATCAGCCGATGGCGATCTCTGCGGCAGAGAAACAAGAAGAGCCACGGGTGGTGTTATCCGCCCGCGGCCTCCGGCGCGATTTTGGCGGCTTCACGGCCGTCAAGAATGTTGATCTCGATGTGCGCCATGCCTGCGTGCACGCGCTGATCGGCCCGAACGGCGCCGGCAAGACGACTGTGTTCAATCTTCTGACCAAGTTCCTGCAGCCGACGCATGGCACGATCACGCTTCTCGGCACCGATATCACTAGGACGAAGCCGGACAAGGTCGCGCGCATGGGGCTGGTGCGCTCGTTCCAGATTTCGGCGGTCTTTCCGCATCTCTCCGTGCTGGACAATGTCCGTGTCGCCCTGCAGCGGCCGAACAATCTGGCGCATCAATTCTGGCGGCCGATCTCGGCGCTGGCGAGCCTGGACGATCGTGCCGAACAATTGCTGGCAGCAGTCGGTCTGACGAAGGAGCGCAATGCCATCGCTGCCGATCTTTCCTATGGCCGCAAGCGGGTGCTGGAGATAGCGACGACCTTGGCGCTTGATCCCAAGGTGCTGCTGCTCGACGAGCCAATGGCCGGCATGGGGCTCGAGGATGTCAACACCGTCTCCGCCATCATTCGCGACGTGGCGCGCGACCGGGCGGTGCTAATGGTGGAACACAATCTCTCCGTCGTCGCCGATATCTGCCACCATGTCACCGTCCTCCAGCGCGGCGAAATCCTCGCCGAAGGCGACTATGCCACGGTCAGCCGCGACCCGCGCGTCCGCGAGGCCTATATGGGCACGGAGGAGGCGTAGGATGGCAGCGCTACTGGAGGTACAGGGTCTCAATGCCTGGTATGGCGAAAGCCACATATTGCATGGCGTCGACATGAACGTTGGCGAGGGCGAGACCATCACCATTCTCGGCCGCAACGGCGTCGGCAAGACGACGACGCTGCGCACCATCGTCGGCATCGTCCGGGCGCGCAAGGGCAGGATCGCCTTTGCCGGCGCCGACATGATGCAGGTGCCGCTGCACAAGACGGCGCACAGGGGCATTGGCTTCGTGCCGGAGGAGCGCGGCATCTTCTCGACACTCAATGTTCATGAAAACCTGATGCTGCCGCCGGTGGTCGCGCAGGGCGGGATGACGGTTGACGAGATTTTCGAGCTGTTTCCCAATCTGTACGAGCGCCGCAACAGCCCGGGCACGAAACTCTCCGGTGGTGAGCAGCAAATGCTCGCCATGGCCCGCATTCTGCGCACGGGCGTGCGAATGCTGCTGCTCGACGAGCCGACCGAGGGACTGGCACCCGTCATCGTCCAGCGTATCGGCGAGGTGTTGAAGAAGCTGAAGGAGCGCGGCATGACCATTCTGCTGGTTGAGCAGAATTTCCGCTTCGCCAGCCGTATTGCCGATCGTTTCTATCTGATGGATCATGGCCAGATGGTCTCGGAATTTCCGGTCGGCGAATTGCCGGAGCGGATGGGCATGCTGCACAAGGTTCTGGGGGTCTGACGCCATGACCATGATATTCGGGATCCCGCTGCAGGCGCTTCTCGGACAATTGCTGATCGGGCTGATCAACGGCTCCTTCTATGCGCTCTTGAGCCTCGGGCTCGCGATCATCTTCGGCATGCTGCGGGTGATCAATTTCGCCCATGGCGCGCTCTACATGCTCGGCGCCTTCACCGCCTATTTGCTGCTTGCCTATGCCGGCATCGGCTATTGGCCATCATTGGTGCTCGCGCCGTTGATTGTCGGCCTGTTCGGCGCGGTCGTGGAGCGCCTGTGCTTGCGCCGGCTCTACAAAGTCGATCCGCTTTACGGCCTGCTCTTTACCTTCGGCATGGCGCTGACCATCGAAGGCACGTTCCGCTATCTCTATGGTTCGTCCGGTCAGCCCTACGCCGTACCGACGGCGCTGGTGGGCGGTGTCAATCTCGGCTTCATGTTCCTGCCGATCTATCGCGGCTGGGTGATCGTCGTGTCGCTTATCGTCTGTATTGGCACCTGGCTGCTGATCGAGAAGACCAAGCTCGGCGCCTATCTGCGTGCTGCAACGGAAAATTCGGTGCTTGTACAGGTCTTCGGCGTCAACGTGCCGGTGCTTCTGACGCTGACCTATGCTTTCGGCGTCGCGCTTGCCGCCCTTGCCGGGGTGCTGGCCGCGCCGATCTATCAGGTCTCGCCGTTGATGGGATCGAACATGATCATCATCGTCTTTGCCGTGGTGGTCGTCGGCGGCATGGGCTCGATCATGGGTGCGATCATCACCGGCTATGTGCTTGGCGTCGCGGAAGGCTTGACGAAGGTGTTTTATCCGGAAGCATCCAACATCGTCATCTTCGTGATCATGGCGATCGTGCTGCTTCTCAGGCCCGCGGGCCTCTTTGGCCGGGATGCGTGACATGGCTGATATGACCGATACGCTGAAGTCCGAAAGCCGCCGCCCGTCATCATCAGTTCAGAAGGGCTTCCTGGTCGTCGGCCTGGTGCTGCTGATCTGGGCACCGTTTTTCATCTACCCCATCTTTGTCATGAAGGTGCTCTGCTTCGCGCTGTTCGCCTGCGCCTTCAACCTGCTGCTTGGCTATACCGGTCTTCTGTCCTTCGGCCATGCCACCTTCTTCGGCGGCGCGGCCTATTTCACCGCGCATGCGGTAAAGGTATGGGGCGTGCCGCCGGAACTCGGCATCCTGATCGGCGTTGCGGGTGCAGCCTTGCTCGGCCTGATCATGGGCTTCGTCGCCATTCGCCGGCAGGGTATCTATTTCGCCATGATCACCCTGGCGCTGTCCTACATGTTCTATTTCTTCTGTCTGCAGGCGAAGTTCACCCAGGGCGAAGACGGCATTCAGTCGGTGCCACGAGGTTCCCTGTTCGGCGTCATCGATCTCAGCAACTCCTTTAACATGTACTATTTCGTGCTGGCGGTGTTCATCATCGGCGTGCTGATCATCTGGCGTTTCATCAATTCGCCCTTCGGCATGATCCTGAAGTCGATCCGGGAAAACGAGCAGCGGGCGATTTCGCTCGGCTATTCCGTGGCCCATTACAAGCTCGGTGCTTTCGTCATGTCGGCGGCGCTTGCCGGGCTTGCGGGTGCAGTCAAGGCGCTGGTCTTCCAGTTCGCAACGCTCACCGATGTCGCCTGGCAGATGTCGGGCGAGGTGATCCTGATGACCTTGCTTGGTGGCATCGGCACGTTGGTCGGCCCGCTTTTCGGCGCCGGCTTCGTGGCGACCCTGGAAAACTATCTCGCGACCTCGGAATTCCCAGTGACGATCATCACCGGCATCGTCTTCATGGTCTGCGTCCTGCTCTTCCGTCGCGGCATTATCGGGGAATTCTACGCTTCGCGGCTGGGGCGGAAGCTGGGATTTGAGTATCGGCGGTGACGGCTTGATTTTCCTTCTCCCCGTCCTGAGCTTGTCGAAGGGGCGGGGAGAAGGTGCCCGAAGGGCGGATGAGGGGCCTGCACGGATTGCCGGTGAATACCGAGTTTGCCGAACCTTCGAGCCCCTCACCCTAACCCTCTCCCCGCAGGCGGGGAGAGGGGACAACAGAGTCTCTGGAATGGATCGCTTCGACTACATCATCATCGGTGCCGGCAGTGCCGGCTGTGTGCTTGCCAACCGGCTGTCGGCGGATCGCAACAACAGGGTGCTGCTGTTGGAGGCAGGTGGCAGCGACAATTACCACTGGATCCACATCCCCGTCGGCTATCTCTATTGCATCAACAATCCCCGCACCGACTGGTGCTTCACCACAGCGCCGGAAGCGGGGCTGAACGGCCGCTCGCTGAACTATCCGCGCGGCAAGGTGCTCGGCGGCAGCTCCTCGATCAACGGCATGATCTATATGCGCGGCCAAGCGCGAGACTATGATCTCTGGCGGCAGCTCGGCTGCGCCGGCTGGGGCTGGGACGACGTGCTGCCCTATTTCGTGAAGTCCGAGGACCATTATAGGGGCAAGGATGAAATGCACGGCGCGGGCGGCGAATGGCGAGTCGAGAAAGCCCGCGTGCGCTGGGCCGTGCTCGACGCCTTCCAGGCGGCCGCCCGCGAAGCCGGCATTCCGGAGACTGCGGATTTCAATCGCGGCAACAATGAAGGTTCCGGCTATTTCGATGTCAACCAGCGCTCGGGCATCCGCTGGAACACCGCGAAGGCTTTCCTGCGACCGGCGCTGAAGCAGGGCAATCTTACCGTGCTTACCAAGGCACAGGTCCGCCGCTTGCTCATTCAGGACGATGCCGTCACCGGTGTCGAATTCCAGCATGACGGCGTGACGAAGCACGTTTATGCCGACAAGGAGACTGTGCTTTCCGCCGGCGCGATCGGCTCGCCGCAGATTCTCGAACTCTCCGGCATCGGTCGCGGCGAGGTGTTGAGCCAGGCCGGCATTGAAGTGGTGCGGGAGGTCAAGGCGATCGGCGAGAACCTGCAGGATCACTTGCAACTGCGCATGGCCTATAAAGTGACCGGCGTGCCGACGCTGAACGAGAAGGCGACGAAGTTCTTCGGCAAAGCGGCGATCGGGCTGGAATATCTCGTGCGCCGCTCCGGACCGATGGCGATGGCGCCGAGCCAGCTCGGCATTTTCACCCGCTCCGGCCCCGACAAGGAAACGCCGGATCTGCAATATCATGTGCAGCCGGTCTCGCTCGACAAGTTCGGCGATCCCGTCCATCCCTTTCCGGCGATCACGGCAAGCGTCTGCAATCTGAGGCCGGAAAGTCGCGGTTCGGTGCACATCCAGAGCCCTGATTTTGCCATGCAGCCGGCGATCAGCCCAAACTATCTTTCGGCACCGCGCGACCGAGAGATTGCCGTGCGCTCCATCCGGCTGACCCGGCGGATTGTTGAGCAGCCGTCTTTCGCCAAGTTCAAGCCGGAAGAATTCAAGCCAGGCCCGTCCTATCAGACCGATGCCGACCTCGAGCGCGCCGCCGGCGATATCGGCACGACGATCTTTCACCCGGTCGGCACCTGCCGCATGGGCGGCGATCCGCAAAGCGTGGTCGATCCGCGCCTGCGGTTTCGGGCGCTGGCAAGGCTTCGGATCGCCGACGCCTCAGTCATGCCGTCGATCACCTCGGGTAATACCAATTCGCCGACCATCATGATTGCCGAGAAAGCCGCCGAGATGATCCTTGCCGACAACCGCTGAGCGCCTATTGATTGAGGAAGGCGGGCATAGGGAGTTTTCGAATGCAGAGCATAGACGAGGTCATCATCGGGCGTCAGGGATCGGCGGGTCTCATCCGCCTCAACCGGCCGCAGGCGCTGAACAGCCTAACGCTGCCGATGATCCGGGCGATTGCAGCGGCGCTTGCTGATTTCGCTGCCGATCCATCGATCGCCAGCGTCATCGTCAGGGGTGAGGGTGACCGCGCCTTCTGTGCCGGCGGCGACATCCGCCTGTTGCATGAGAGCGGCAAACAGGGTTCTTCAGACGCCGAAACCTTCTGGCGCGAGGAATTCCGCCTCAACCACGCCATTGCCGATTATCCCAAACCCTATGTGGCGCTGATGGACGGCATCACCATGGGCGGCGGCGTCGGGCTCTCTTCCCATGGCAGCCATCGCGTCGTCACCGAACGCACCCGCTTCGCAATGCCGGAAACCGGCATCGGCTATTTTCCCGACATCGGCGCCACCTGGCTTTTGCCGCGCGCGCCCGGCGAAGCTGGCACCTGGATGGGCTTGACCGGCCTTGCCATCAACGCCGCCGATGCGATTCACGCGCGGCTGGCCGATCATTGTGTTGCTTCTTCCGATCTATCGGCGCTGATCGAAGCGATCGGCGCGCTGCCGGTTGCCGCATCGCCGGCCGATGTGCATACGGTGATTGCGGGCATGGCGGTTGCTGTAGGCGAAAGCCGCCTGGCCGCCAACCGCGACATGATCGATCGGGCGCTGGCATATGATACCGTCGAGGAGATTCAGGAGGCGCTGGCGCGCGAAGCAGGCGATTTCGCCGCCGAAACGCGGCAGATAATCAGCACGCGCTCGCCCACCAGCCTGAAGCTGACGTTGCGGCTGCTGCGTGCCGGACGCAGCAGTGCAAGCCTCGCCGAATGCCTGAATCGCGAACTCGGCGCCTGCATGCGGATCTTGTATAATCCCGACTTCTACGAAGGCGTCCGCGCCGCCGTCATCGATAAGGACCGCAATCCAAAATGGTCGCCGGCAAGCCTTGCCGAGGTCGCGGCAAGCGATATCGACTGCTTCTTCGTGCCGGCGCGACCGCCGCTTTTCGAAGCATAAATGATCATGGGAGGAGAGCATCATGACACGGATCGCATTCATCGGGCTCGGCAATATGGGTGGTCCCATGGCCGCCAATCTGGTCAAGGCCGGCCATGACGTCGTCGGCTTCGATCTCTCGCATGATATGCTGAAGGCCGCGGAGGCAACGGGCGTCAAGGCGGCAAACATGCTGAGCGAAGCGCTTGCGGATGCCGAAGCCGTCATCACCATGTTGCCGAAGGGGCAGCATGTTCTAACGGTTTGGACCGATATTCTGCGCTCCGTGCCGAAGGGCACTCTGCTGATCGACAGCTCGACCATAGATGTCGACAGCGCTCGCAAGGCCCATGCCATGGCAGGCGATGCCGGCTGCCTGTCGCTCGACGCGCCGGTCTCCGGCGGCACCGGCGGTGCGGCAGCCGGAACGCTCACCTTCATGGCTGGTGGCTCGGCGGAAAGTTTTGCAGGCGCCAAACCGCTGCTGGAAGTCATGGGCCGGAAGATCGTCCATTGCGGCGACGCAGGCGCCGGGCAGGCGGCGAAGATCTGCAACAACATGATCCTCGGCATTTCCATGATCGGCGTCTGCGAGGCCTTCGTGCTCGGCGAAAAGCTCGGCCTCTCGCATCAGGCGCTCTTCGACGTCGCCTCGACCTCTTCGGGCCAATGCTGGTCGATCAATACCTATTGCCCGGTGCCCGGCCCTGTGCCGACCTCGCCGGCCAATAACGACTACAAACCGGGCTTCATGGCAGCACTGATGCTGAAGGATCTGCGATTGGCACAGGAGGCAGCGCTGTCAACCGGCGCATCCACGCCGCTGGGTGCCGAAGCGGCGCAGCTCTACGCACTCTTTGAAAAGCTCGGCAATGGCGGCCGCGATTTTTCGGCCATTATTGAGATGTTTCGGGAGGCGGATTGAATATTACTCGTGATGATCGAGTGAGTTGAAGCTCCGACGCCGGAAAAGCGGCCTCGACAAATGGGCCCCAATTCACCGCCACATGCCGCGCATGCGCGCACCCACATCGACTCTTACCTGCCGCGCCCTGATGGCGGCAGCGCTTTCGGCGCGGGCCTGTGGCCAGCCGCAAACCTCGAAAAACTGCAGCAATGTCGCCGGAATGAAGCGCGTTCGCGAGGCAAAGACATGCCGGTCGCCCTGCGCATGCTGGCCATGGATGAAGAAGCGCTGCGGGATGACGAGATCGAGACTGTCTTTGGCACGTGTCATGGCAACATAGAGCAACCGCCGCTCCTCCTCGATCTCGGAGGAGGAGCCGACCGCGAGATCAGCCGGAATGCAGCCATCGACGGCATTGAGGACAAACACCTTCGTCCATTCCTGGCCCTTGGCGGAATGGATGGTCGAGAGGATGAGATAATCCTCGTCAAGCAGCGGCGTGCCGGCCTGGTCGCTGGTGGCATCGGGTGGATCGAGCGTCAGTTCGGTGAGGAAGCGCTCGCGCGAGCCATAGCCGCTGGCGATCTGTTCGAGCTGGATCAGGTCCGCCTGGCGCGTCGCTGCGTCCTCGTGCGCCCGCTCCAGATGCGGTTCGTACCATTGCCGTACGAGGCCGATTTCCGCCGGCCATCCCGCCTTGCCGGCCTTCAACTCCTGCATAGTCGCAACGAAGGCCGTCCAGTCTTCTCCCGAGCGCGGCGGCGCCGGAAAATCGGCTAGGGCCGCCATTGGACTGGCCTGTTCGCCGATATGATCGAGCACGCGCTGGGCAGTCGAAGGGCCGACGCCCGGCAAAAGCTGCATCAGCCGGAAGCCGGCGACACGGTCGCGCGGGTTCTGGGCAAAGCGAAGGGCAGCGAGCATGTCCTTCACATGGGCGCTGTCGAGAAACTTCAGCCCGCCGAATTTGACGAAGGGAATGTTGCGGCGGGTGAGCTCGACTTCCAGCGGTCCGCTATGGCTTGAGGTACGGAAGAGCACCGCTTGCTGCTTGAGCTTGGCGCCGCTCTCCCGATTTTCCAGCACCTGATCGGCGATATAACGCGCCTGATCGCTTTCGTCGCGCACCGTGACCAGCCGCGGACGCTCAGCACTCTGGCGTTCTGTGCGCAGATTCTTCGTGAAACGCTCGGAGGCAAGATCGATCACCGCATTGGCGGCGGCGAGAATGGGTTGCGTCGAGCGGTAGTTGCGGTCGAGCGTGACGATATTGGCGGCGGGCGTAAAAGAGGTCGGAAAGTCGAGAATGTTGCGCACGGTCGCGGCGCGAAAGGAATAGATCGACTGCGCATCGTCGCCGACAACGGTCAGCCCGTGGCCGTCAGGTTTCAGCGCCAGCAGGATCGATGACTGCAGCCGGTTGGTATCCTGATATTCGTCGACCAGCACATGGTCGAAGCGGCCGCCTATATCCTCGGCGATCAGCGGCTCGTGCAGCATATGCGCCCAGTAGAGCAGCAGATCGTCGTAATCGAGCACATTTTGCGCTTGCTTGGCTTCGACATAGGCCGCGAAGAGGTCGCGCAACTGCTTGTCCCAGGCGGCGCACCAGGGGAAGAAATCGCGCAGCACCTCTTCGAGCGGCGCTTCCGAATTGACGGCGCGGGAATAGATCGCGAGGCAGGTCGCCTTGGTCGGAAAGCGGTTTTCCAGCTTGGAGAAGCCGAGTTCGTGGCGAATGAGGTTCATCAGATCGGCGCTGTCTTCGCGGTCGTGGATCGTGAAGGCCGGGTCGAGGCCGATCTGTTCGGCGTAATCGCGCAGGAGCCGCGCGCCGATGCCATGAAACGTGCCGGTCCAGGCAAGCGCATCGGCCATGATGCCGGCATTGGCGCCAAGCACCTCGCGACAGATGCGCTCGACGCGGCGGCCCATTTCGGCCGCCGCACGGCGGGAGAAGGTCATCAGCAGGATGCGGCGGGGATCGGCGCCTTTGACGATGAGATGCGCGACGCGATGGGCCAGCGTATTCGTCTTGCCGGAGCCCGCGCCTGCGATCACCAGCAGCGGCCCGGCAATATGGCTGCCATCGACCGTCGTGCCGTGCTCCACCGCCTGCCGCTGCTCCGGGTTCAGCTTTTCCAGATAGGCGGCTGTCATGGGCTCTCCTGAAGGCTTCGGACGGCGGGCGCACGAACACGGAATCGGCGACGAATCATGTTCGCAATAATATCCGAATGTTCGATGAATGTTCTGAATTGGCTAAAACTGTCAAGATCGGGCGAATCTGCACAAAGATGTGACCCTCCCGTCATGAATTTGGTTCAGATTTAACGAATACCCGGCTCGAAAAAGCTTTTGGGGTACTTATTTACCATCTGTGACACACGATTTTTGGGGTTTCGGTGCGCTGGGTAGGGTTCCCGAATATGAACGAGACGATGGCCACCGGATTGCGTCTGCCGGAGGGGCCTGTTGCCCTGACCGATGGTCGCATCGCGCTTGTGGAGACCGACGACAGTCGTCGTTGCCTGACGATGATCGTGGGCGGCATCCGCCGTGAAATCTGCCGGCCTGGCGGCCGGCCGGCCGGGCTCGCGGTCGATGGCGACAATTGTTTCTGGGTGGCGGGCGGCCCGGAAAATTCCCTTGTCCGGCTGTCTCCGGAAGGCCGCACCTTGCAGGTGATCGAAGGCGGCAATGACGGCCCGTTTCTCTACCCGAACGATCTGGCCTTTGGTCCCGACGGCCTGCTCTACATGACCGATTCAGGCGTCCGTATCTCCGATCTGCTCGAAGGCGCCGATATCAATCCCGGTTTCTTCCAGGCGCCCTATAACGGCCGTGTCTATCAGATCGATCCGGCGGAAGGCCGGGTGCAGCGCGTGCTGGCGACCGGTCTGCTCTATGCCAACGGCATAGCCTTCGGGCCGGACGGATTGCTCTATTATAGCGAGACATTGACCGGGAAAATCTACCGCCAGGTTGTCGGCGGACGGCAGGAACTGTTTGCGCAGGTAATGCCGGCGCCTGCTGTGAAGGCGCTATGTGGGCCGGCAGGCATGGCCTTTGATCGCAACGGCACGCTCTATTGCACGATTTATGGGCAAGGCGAGATTTGCATGGTCGATCCCGCGGGAAAGATCGCCGGCCGTATCCGCACCAATGGCACGCGGCCGGGCAACATCGCTTTCACCCTCGATGGCAAATACGTGCTCATCACAGAGCAGGAAAACGGTGTTTTGGAGAGAATAGTGGCGCCGCGGCCAGGACTGGCGCTGCACATGCCCGCCTTCGGATCTTGAGGCGGCTGGACATGCCCGGAAGCCGGGCATGTCCTCATTCATGTCTATCCGCCGTTTATTCGGCAGCAGGAATCTGCTTGTTGTCCTTGCCGGACTTGTCGTCCGACTCGGCGTCGTTGGCGACCGCCTTGGCATGGCGGCGGCGCCAATCGCCGAGGAACAGCAAGATCGGAGCGGCGATGAAGACCGACGAGGCGCCAGCGACGAGTATGCCGAACACCATCGGGATCGCGAAGCTGGAGACGGCGCTGCCGCCCCAGATCGCCATCGGCACCAGCGCCAGGAAGGCGGTGGCGTTGGTATAGAGGCTTCGCGCCAGGGTCTCGTTGATCGACTTGTCGATGATGTCGCGGAGCGGCATCGACTTATAGAGACGCATGTTTTCACGCATACGGTCATAGACCACGACCTTGTCGTTCACCGAATATCCGACGAGCGTCAGGATCGCGGCGATAGCCGTCAGGTTGAAATCGAGGCCGGTGATCGCGAAGAAGCCGATCGCCTTGGTGACGTCGAGTACCAGCGTGACAATGGCTCCGACCGCGAACGGCCATTCGAAACGAAACCAGATGTAGAACAGCATCGCCAGGCTGGCGATCACGACCGACAGAATGCCGGCCCAGGCAAGTTCGCCCGAAACCTTCGGACCGATGACATCCGTCCCTTCGATGGTCGCGGTTGGGTCGATCTTGACGATTTCTGCCTTGAGCTTGGTGACCGCGGCTGTCTGTGCCTCTTCGCCGCCGTCCTGGCGTTGGGCGCGGACAAGGAGGCTGCTGTTGTCGCCGAAGGACTGCAGTGCGATTTCGCCGAGGCCGAGCGTGTTCAGGCCCTCGCGGAACGTCGCCAGATCGGCCGCGTCCTTGGTCTTGACCGACATCTGGATGCCGCCGCGGAAATCGACGCCGTAGTTGAGGCCTGGATGAATGAACAGGACCACCGAGGCGATCGACAGGATTGCCGAGACGGTGACGCCAAAGAAGCGGGCCTTCATGAACTGGATGTGCTTGTCATAGGGGCTGAAGGGGATCAGCGGCCTGATGTTGAGCACCTTCAGCTTGCGGCGACGGGTGATGGCGATCATCACGACGCGCACGAAGGCGACGGAGGTGAACATCGAGATAATGAGGCCGAGACCCATGGTCACGGCAAAGCCGCGAACCGGGCCGGAGCCGAAGTAGAACAGGATGGCGGCGGCGATCAGGGCCGTCATGTTGCCGTCGATAATCGTAGAATAAGCCTTCTTGAAGCCGTTATCGATGGCGGCGAAGGCGCCGCGGCCCTTGCGGGTTTCTTCGCGGATGCGCTCGTTGATGAGAACGTTGGCATCCACCGCAAGGCCGATACCAAGGACGACGCCGGCGATGCCGGGCAGCGTCAGCGTGGCGCCGACCAGCGTCAGGGCCGAGAAGGTCAGGACCGTGTGGATGAGCAGGGCAACATTCGCAAGAATCCCCCAGGCGCCGTAGAGCACGAAGATGAAGGCGGCAACCAAGACGAAGCCGATCAGGCCGCTATAGATGCCCTTCTGGATCGCGTCGCTGCCGAGGTCGGCGCCAACAGTGCGTTCTTCGATGACGGTGAGCTTGGCCGGCAGGGCGCCGGCGCGCAGCAGGGCTGCGAGCGTCGTCGCGCTGTCAGCGGTGAAGTTGCCGGAGATCTGGCCCGAACCGCCGGTGATCGGCTCACGAATGTTCGGCGCGCTCAGCACTTTGTTGTCGAGCACGATAGCGAAAGGCTTGCCGACGTTTTCGCGGGTGATTTCCGCAAAGCGGTTGGCGCCGGCGCTGTCGAAGCGGAAGGTGACGAGTGGCTCGTGCGTATTCGGATCGAAGCTGACGCGGGCGTCTGTGAGGCGGTCGCCGGCAAGCTCGATGCGATCGAGAACCGGATAGCTGTTGCCCTTGTCATCCTTCAGGATGGTAACACCGGGGCCGGGATTGTTCGGATCGACATTGTCGGCAAGCAGATGGAAGGACATCTTCGCGGTCGAGCCGAGCAGTTCGCGCAGACGCGACGGATCCTGTGCGCCCGGAAGCTGCACGAGGACGCGGTTGGGACCGACGCGCTGGATGGTCGGTTCGGCGACGCCCACCTGGTCGACGCGCTTGCGGATGACTTCCAGGCTCTGCTGGACGGCGGAATCGACGTTGGCGGCGATGCCGGCCGGCGAGAAGGACATGGCAATCGCGCTGCCGTTCGGCGTAATCGTCAGATCGGACTGGCCGGCGGAAAGGCCGGACGCGATCGTATTGGCGAGGGTCCGCAACTGAGTCACCGCATCGCCGCTCTGCGACGGATCAGTCAGAGTGACGACGATCTGATCACCATTGCGAACGATCGAACGGGTCAGGATGTTCTTGTCGCGCAGGACACGGCGCGAGTCTTGCAGCAGCGATTGCAGCCGGCCATTGGTCAGGTCCTTCTCGTCGACTTCGAGGACGAGATAGGAACCGCCACGAAGGTCGAGGCCGAGGGAAACCTGGCTGTGCGGAAGCCAGGACGGCATTTTGCTTAAGACCGACTGCGGCAGCACGTTCGGCAGGGCGATGAGAAAGCCAAGCACGATGATCACCGTATAGGTGAGCACCAGCCATCGTGAGGTGCGCATGAATATTATCCTTGAATACGCTAATGCCAGCGGAGCTTGCCGCTGGTGAACTTGGGGTCATGTCGGAGATGCGCCGTTAAGCGCGGGAACCGGTCAGACGAATGCAGCCGGCGGCGCGCGGGCGAGATAGGCGCGGAAAGGAAGCGATTCGTGCCGTGCGGCTGTGCCGCGTTCGCGCGGCTGCCGCGGATTGCTCAGAAGTCCGAGCGAGGGAAGGGTCGCAAGCGTTGCCGATCCGATATCGTGCCAGGTGGCTTTCGGCGTGACCGTGCGGTCGGCGACGACTATGCCGCGCACCGGATCGCGCAGGGCGACATAAAGCGGTTGGTTGTCCTTGCCGGAGGAGAAGGCCTCCGCATCCGCCCGCGCGGCGAGATTGATGCCGCCGCCGAGCGCCAGTCCGAGGTAGGCGAAAAAAGCGACAAACAGCGAGGCGATCACACGCGCTCCGGCGCGTCGCGTCATCCTGCTATCGTTCTCTTCGCTGTCGGCAGCGCCGAATTCGAACGGGTTCAACGGTTCAAAAGGCCTTCATTCCTTTGCCGGAGCGGATTCCGACGGTTCGGTGATGATATCAGGACGCTGCGCGTCTTCATAGTACGGCCTGTCATGATGCACTTGCGCAAGCCGGTCAACCATGCCCAGCGCGATTTCCCGCTCTCCCATGATCACCGTATCGGCTCCATATTGCTTGAGCACATCAACCTCGGCGTCGGAATGAGCGCGGGCGACGATCAGGATCGATGGATTGGCCGCGCGTGCCTGCTCGGCGGCACTGCAAGCTTCAAAGGTATTCGGAATAGCAATGACCAGGCTGCTGGCGCCGGAAATATTGGCATATGCCAGAACCTCCGCGGAGGCCGCATTGCCGTAGATCGCCTCGATTCCCTGCCGGGTGAGGTCGCCGATCCGCTTGTCGGAATCTTCGATGACCACAAAGGGCGTACCGGACGATTTAAGGCTCTCCCCGACGATGCTGCCGACGCGGCCATAGCCGATCAGCACCGCATGGCCCGTCAGTGTAACGGCGTGCAGCTCCTCACCGACCTCGTGGGCCATTGGCTGATCCGCGGAGGCAGGCGAGACTTCGCCCGCTGTCGACCGTTCTGCTTGCACCGCCGGCTCCGTGCTTTCCGGCATCTCGCTTTGCGGCCTGGTTTCCTGCGTCTTGCGCAGCCAGTCGCAGGCTATGAAGACAAGCGGGTTGAGAATGATCGAGATGATCGCGCCGCCAAGGATCAGATCGCGGCCTTCGCCAGGCAGCAGGCCGAGATCGAAGCCGAGCGCGGCGAGGATGAAGGAGAATTCGCCGATCTGCGCCAGGCTGGCGGAGATGGTCAGCGCCGTGCTCATCGGCTTGCGGAAGGCGAGCACGATGAAGAAGGCGGCAACCGACTTGCCGATCACGATGATGAACACGGTCGCCAGCAGCGGCAGCGGATTGTCGATCAGGATGTTCGGATCGAACAGCATGCCGACCGAGACGAAGAACAGCACGGCAAAGGCATCGCGCAGCGGCAGGCTTTCCTGCGCGGCTCGGTGGCTGAGCTCGCTTTCCGACAGGATCATGCCGGCGAAGAAGGCGCCGAGTGCCAGCGACACGCCGAAGAGTTTCGCGGCCCCGAAGGCGACGCCGAGCGCAATCGCGAGGACACCGAGGCGGAAGAGTTCACGCGAGCCGGTATGGGCGATGCGGTGTAGGATCCAGGGAATGATCCGCCGGCCGACGACCAGCATCAACCCGACGAAGGCGGCGACCTTCAGCAACGTCATGCCGATAATGCCGGTGATGCCGAGATCGAGGCCAAGCAAGCGGCTGAGGCCGGCCGATAGCGGCTCGGCCGTGCCATGACCGTCGGCCGAGATGCTGGCTGCAGCCGGGATGAGGACGAGCGCCAGCACCATGGCCAGGTCCTCGACGATCAGCCAGCCGACCGCGATCTTGCCGCGCTCGCTTTCGACCAGCCGCCGCTCCTGCAAGGCTTTCAGAAGGACGACCGTCGAGGCGACGGAGAGCGCGAGGCCGAAGACCAGGCTGCCACCCAGCGGCCAACCCATCAAGGCGCCAAGCCCCCAGCCGAGCAGGGTGGCGAAGGCGATCTGGACGATCGCGCCGGGAACTGCGATGCCGCGCACCGACAGCAGGTCCTTCAGTGAAAAATGCAGGCCGACGCCGAACATCAACAGGATGACGCCAATTTCGGCGAGTTCCGGCGCAAGGCTCTGGTCGGCCACGAAGCCGGGCGTATGCGGACCTGCAAGCACGCCCGCGATGAGATAGCCGACGAGCGGCGGCAGCTTGAATCGATTGGCGATGGCGCCGAAGATGAATGCCAGCACAAGGCCCATGACGATGGTCGAAATCAAGGGCGTGTCGTGCGGCATCGCTGTCTCCTTCGATACTGGAAATCCCGTGCGGTTTATGACATATTTGGCTTATGTTGACCAATATGGGTGAATTTTGATCGTGAATCAAGGCCGCTACCCGATGATTCTTACACCCGCACTCTGCCGCGCGGCACGCGGGCTGCTCGACTGGACACAGTTGGATATAGCCGAGAGAGCCGGCGTGTCGCGGAGTACGATCCGCGATTACGAGGGCGGGCGCCACGACATTCACCGGGCGACCGAGGCGCAACTGCGTCTGGCCTTCGAAGATGGCGGGGTCGTCTTCGTGGAAATGCCGGAACTTGGTTGGGGCGTCTGCCTCCGTCCGGCTTCCGACCGCGGTTAGAGCGGTTTCGCGTTTCACGGAATCGCTTTCCCGCTCTATCCCTTTGTTTTTACGCATTCCGGACGGAAAACCGCTTCGCACTTTTCCTGGAATTGCTCTAAGGCTTGGGCGCCAGGCAGCTTGGCGAGAGACGGTAGGCGTAGAGCGCCCTGCCTTTCATATTGCCGAAATCCGGCGACCAATTCTTGATGAGTTCCGAGCGCCCCGCGGTGCAATCGAACGGTTCGTCGTCGATATAAAGCACCTCGTCTGTCACGGTGGGTGGCAGCGAAAAATTCTGCTCGTAATAGCTCTTCGGGAAACCGCCGGAATTGCGGGCGTAGATATGATAGGGCTTGCCCTTCAGCGTATAGAACAGATCGGCAAGAATATCGCGGTTATCGGCGACGATGGTTGAGGTATTCGCCTGCGCGGCGATATCGGCGATCTCTAGGCTGATGGCGCTGCGGCCGACATATCGTTTCATGACCAGATCGCCGTTCGGCAGCTTGATGTCATAGGCAAACACGGTCAGGACCGGCAACAGGAAGGCAACGACCGAGCCGATGACCAGCGAAACGACGAGACCCTTCTTCGTCAGGCGGTGGAGGAGCCAGACGGCGAGGATCGTGCCGGCGGCATAGGCGGTAACCGCCCAATTGGCATAGGCCTTGGCAAACAGCGCCTGCAGCGTGATCAACGCCACGACCGGAACTGACAGCCAGACGAGCAGCTTTTCCCTGTCGTCGCTTTGCCCGCGGATCATCCGCCAGGCGGCCCAGAGCATGCCATAGAAGATGACGGGACCGACGACGCCGAACTGCGCGCCGACGAATCCGAGCGCGGCGAGCAGGTGCTTCACCAATCCGCCGCCTTTTCCATCGCCATTCCAATGGGCAATACTTTCGGTGTGGCGCACCGTTGCTGCATCATGAGCGAAATTCCACCAGAGATTCGGGGAAACGACGATCGCGCCAGCGATGGCGGCGATGAGCACGTCCCGCCAGGCAATGCGTGCCGAACGCAGTGTCAGCATGGCGATGCCGACGCCCGGCAGCAGAAACAGCACCGAATATTTCGTCAGGAAGGCGATCCCGAGGCTCACGCCGAGGATCAGCGCCTCGGTGATCGAAGAGCGCTTGGTGAGGCCGAGAAAGGCCCAGATGGCAATGGTGACGAACAGGATCTGGATCGTGTCCGTCGACATCAGCACGGCCGAAAGCGAGGCCGCCGGCAGGGTGACGAAGATGACACCGACCCAGGGCTCGATCTCCCGCCCGGCATCCCCCTCGATCAGCCGCCGCGTCGTGCGCATCAGCATCAGGGCGGTGGCGAGATGGAAGAGAGGCGCCGAAACGCGGATCCAGAAAGTCGAGTCCGATCCCGATATCGCATTGAAAAAGCGAATGACCCAGGCGATGACCGGCGGCTTCGAATAATAGCCGAAGTCGAGGTTCTGGCCCCAGAACCAATATTGAGCCTCGTCGACGAAAAGGTCCGTTCTATTGAAGAACAGCATCACCACACGCCAAAGCGTGACGCCGAAGATGATTGTAAGACCAAGCCGCAGTGAAAGTGTCTTGTGGCTCGTTTCGGTATAGGTGGTGTCGGACATCAACAGGTCGATCTCGGTGCCGGGTCGTCAGGCTTCATACGGAAGTATCGAGCCCGACGCTAGTTCTCGCAGAGAGAACGACGGTAAAAGCGCGGCCGATACCACGCGTTCAAGTATCTTCACAAGATATTTGGTCGTCTGTAGACGGCTGAAGCGGGATGCTCAGAGTACGCGCGGAGCGATTTTGCTGCGGGCCTCGTTGATGAGGCTCAGGAACACGAAGGCAGCAAGCGTCATGCCGGCCGTCAACGAAGCAGTCAAACCAAGAACAATCATTGCTCTCTCCGTATCGACATCGAAGGTGTCTCTACTTACCGGATTAGAGCATGAAGCTTGCCTGTGACTTGCGGCTACTTCGCTTTTTACTCAAAACGGCCGCCGACAGAATTCGAACCCGAAATAGTTTAAATCAAAACGGGATAGCGGACGGGGCTTATTAACCTTCAAGCAAGGAATTAACCATAAACATTGAACTAGCACGTCGGAATGGGAAAACTGTCACTCGTTCTCACCAGGCATGAAGCCGCCCCGTCGTACCGGGTCAGATCCGGTATCCATGTCATCAAACGGTCCGAACACAGACTGTGATGAACGAGCGAGCTTCAGCGTCCCGGTCAATAGCGGACCGGCGGCGGCGTGCGCCTTTCCTCGTCTCCTCATCGCATCTGAACCGGATCATTCAGTGGTTTCGCCGGCGTTGTCTACGCCCGGCAGTTCGGTGGGGACGATTTTGGCGCAGGATTCGCCATCAGATCAGGCAGGACGGGCGCAGGCGGGCAGCCTTCGCGACCGCTTGCGTTTTGCTGGTCTCGATGCCGAGCAGTGCGAAATCGTGCGCCGCAACCGGCCGATGCTGGACGCGCATCTGAAAGCCGGCCTGCGCGATCTCTTCCACCGTCTCCAGACTTTTCCGGACGCCGCCCGCAATTTTACGAGCGAAAGCCAGCTCGAACGGCTGCAAGACCTGCAATCCTCGCATTGGGGTGTGCTGACGGACGCCCGTTTCGACAGCCTCTATGCCGAACGCGTCAAGGTTCTCTCCGACAGCGAAAGCAAGATGGGGCTTGACCCGCGCTGGCACGTCGCCGGTCATGGCGTGGTTCTGGAGCATGTCCTTGCCGGTATCGTCGGTGAGATGGGCGGCCGCGCCATCCTGCCAAGCGCCAAGCGCCGAGCCCGCGAGCTGAGCGAGCTTATCACCGCCGCCGTCCGCCTCGTCATGGTCGATGTCGAAATCGCCGTATCGCTGCGCTTCAACGAGCTGCGGCTCAACCATCAGCGGGCGCTTGCCGAACAGCGCAGCGCCGATCATGCCGAAGCCGCCGGCCTCTTCGCCGATGTTATCAGCAGCCTCGCGGAACGCGATCTGACCTCCCGCTTGCCTGCCGATGGTCCGGAAGCCTATGCCGAACTGGCGCAGACGCTGAATGCCGCCCTGGACGATATCCACCAGCAATTTGCGGCATTGTCCGGCAGAGTGCAGGCGGCCGATGCGGCGACGGATGCCATCGCACGCGATTCCCGCTCCCTCGCTCAGAATTCGATGGAGCAATCCCAGGGGCTTGCCGCCTCGGCAAGGCAGCTTGCCGAACTGGCTGATCAGGTTCGCAGCAATGCCGCGAGCACCCGGTCAGCAGAGCGCGCCGCCGCCTCCACCCGTGTTGCAGCCGAAGACAGTGGCCGGGTCGTCGGCCAGGCGATTTCCGCCATGGCCGATATCGAAACTTCGGCGGAAAAGATCGGCCAGATCATCGGTGTCATCGACGAGATCGCCTTCCAGACCAATCTTTTGGCGCTCAACGCCGGTATCGAAGCCGCGCGCGCCGGTGATAGCGGCCGCGGCTTTGCCGTCGTCGCCCAGGAAGTCCGCGCGCTCGCCCAACGCTCCGCCGATGCGGCCCGGGAGATCAAGGTGCTGGTGACAGGCACCAAGGCGCAGGTCGATGCCGGCGTGCAGATGGTCGGCCGCACGCAGGAAGCGATCGGCGGCATCGTCCGCCAGGTGACCGATATTAACGACGCTATCTCCGGCATCGCAGCCGCCACCGATGAACAGGCAGCCGGTCTGCGTACGGTGACGACGGATATCGGTGGCTTCGGCGAACGCGCCGCTGCCACCGAAAGCCTCGCCCGTCGCTCGAACGAAGGCGCCGATCATCTTCATACCGTCATCCTCGAACTTGGTCAGACGATCCGCGAGTTCCGCCTCGAGCGCGAGCGCCGCCACGCGGCTGTGCCGCGGCCGGTGACCGCAGCGCAACGCTTGCCGATCGCCTGGCGCGACGAAGGGGCTGCCGGGCGTGACGAGGGCAGTGCTGCCGAATTCGAATTTCCGCTTCGCAGGGCCGGGCTTGGAGGCGAACGGAATGTTTACTGACATCTCTATTTTATGCGCATGCGGGCTGTGGGACCCGATTTTAGGCAACAAGGAATAAAGCGATGCCGAGCAGGAAGGGCGAAAAGACAATCAGTCTGGCTGCGGTGCTGGACCTCAATGAAGCCTCGACGCTTCGCGGCAAGTTGGTGGGGCTGCGCGGCAGCAATGTCGTGATCGACGCATCCGGCGTCGAGAGGATCGGCGCCTTGTGCGTCCAGGTCATCATGGCAGCCGCCAAGACTTGGGATGAAGACAAGCTGTCCTTCACCTTTTCGAAGGTGTCGGATGCATTTCAAAAAACGATGCAGTTGATCGGCGTCGACATCGATCACCTGCTTGCCAAGGAGATCCGGCAATGAAGAAAAAAGTACTGACCGTGGATGATTCACGGACCATTCGAAACATGCTTCTCGTCACCCTCAACAATGCCGGCTTCGAGACCATTCAGGCCGAAGACGGCGTCGAGGGTCTCGAGGTTTTGGAAGAAGCCAATCCCGACGTCATCGTCACGGACATCAACATGCCGCGCCTCGATGGTTTCGGCTTCATTGAGGGCGTCCGTCGCAACGACCGGTACCGGGCCATCCCGATCCTGGTGCTGACGACCGAAAGCGACGCCGAAAAGAAGAACCGTGCCCGTCAGGCCGGGGCGACGGGCTGGATCGTCAAGCCCTTCGATCCCGCCAAGCTGATCGATGCCATCGAGCGTGTAACCGCTTAAACAGGATCTGTTCCTATGGATATGAACGAAATCAAAGAGATTTTCTTCCAGGAGTGCGAAGAGCAGCTCGCCGAACTGGAATCCGGTCTCCTGAAAATGAATGATGGCGACCGGGATCCGGAAACCGTCAACGCTGTCTTCCGTGCCGTTCATTCCATCAAGGGTGGGGCAGGGGCCTTTGGTCTGGATGACCTTGTCGCCTTTGCCCATGTCTTCGAGACCACGCTCGATTGCGTTCGATCCAACAAGCTGGAGCCGACCCAGGATGTCCTGAAGGTCATGCTCAAGGCCGCCGACGTTCTGGCGGACCTGACCAACGCCGCCCGTGACGGCGGCAGTGTCGATCAGGCCCGTAGCAGGGGCCTGGTCAAGGAACTGGAAGCGTTGGCCCATGGCGAATTGCCCTCGGCACCGTCAGCCGCTGAAGCTGCGCCGAAGCCCGTGAAGGCGGCAGCGCCCGCACCGGCGCCTGCTCCTGTCAAAGCCGCACCCGCTCCCACGGATGACAGCGGTTTTCAGCCGATCCCCTTCAGCTTCGACGATGATTTCGGTGGCGACGAAGCGTCTGCGGGCATGCCGGAATACGAAGTCAGCTTCAAGCCGCGCTCCGACCTCTACGCCAAGGGCAACGATGCCACGCTGCTGCTGCGCGATCTCACGCGCGTCGGCGAAATGAGCATTCATTGCAATATGGACGCCCTGCCGGGCCTCGATCAGCTCGACCCCGAAGGCGCGTATTTCAAGTGGACGATCTCGGTCAAGACGGACAAGGGCGAAGACGCTATCCGCACGGTCTTCGAATTCGCCGAATGGGATTGCGAGCTGGATATCCGGCTGATCGAAGACGCTGCCTCGCCTGTCGGCGGTGATGAAGAGCTGCCGATGATCCCCGTGCCCTTCGATCTCTCCGCTCTGGACGGTGACGAGCCGGCTGTGGAAACTGCCGAAGCGCCGAAACCGAAAAGCGATGCCGCTGCCGCTGTTGCCGCCGCTGAAACGGCCAGCAATGTCACGCAGCTTGCCGCTGCCGCCGCTCGTGTCGAAAAGAAGGAAGCAGCGGCAGCCGCCGCCGCTGCCGCTGCCAACGCCGCCGCGCAGAACAATGCCGCCGCTGGCGCCGGGCAGACCATCCGCGTCGATCTCGATCGCGTCGACCGGCTGATCAACCTCGTCGGCGAGCTTGTCATCAACCAGGCGATGCTCTCGCAGAGCGTCATCGAGAACGATAACAATGGCGCGTCCTCCATCAATATGGGCCTCGAGGAGCTGCAGCAGCTCACACGCGAGATCCAGGACAGCGTCATGGCGATCCGCGCCCAGCCGGTGAAGCCGGTCTTCCAGCGCATGTCGCGTATCGTCCGTGAAATCGCCGACATGACCGGCAAGTCGATCCGCCTGATCACCGAGGGTGAAAACACCGAAGTCGACAAGACGGTCATCGACAAGCTGGCCGAGCCGCTGACCCATATGATCCGCAATGCCGTCGACCACGGCGTTGAAACGCCGGAAAAGCGCACGGCGCTCGGCAAGAACCCGGAAGGCACGGTTCGCCTGACGGCAAAACATCGTTCCGGCCGCATCCTGATCGAACTCGCCGACGACGGCGCCGGCATCAACCGCGAAAAGGTGCGTCAGAAGGCGATCGACAACGATCTCATCCCCGCCGATGCCAACCTTTCGGACGAAGAGATCGACAACCTGATCTTCCTGCCGGGCTTCTCGACGGCCGATAAGATCTCCGACATTTCCGGCCGCGGCGTCGGCATGGACGTGGTCAAGCGCTCGATCCAGGCGCTCGGCGGCCGCATCAATATCAGCTCCAAGCCCGGACACGGCTCGGTCTTCACCATGAGCCTGCCGCTGACGCTGGCCGTCCTCGACGGCATGGTGGTGACGGTCGCCGGCCAGACCCTGGTCGTGCCGCTGACGGCGATCGTCGAAACCTTGCAGCCCGAGGCTTCCGCCATCCACTCCTTCGGCGCCAACCACCGCCTGATCTCGATCCGCAACAGCTTCTGCCCGCTGGTCGATGTCGGCCGCATCCTGAACTTCCGCGCCACGCAGGCCAATCCGGTCGACGGTGTTGCGCTGCTGGTGGAATCGGAAGGCGGCGGACAGCGTGCTCTGATGGTCGATGCCATCCAGGGCCAGCGCCAGGTGGTCATCAAGAGCCTCGAAGCGAACTACACGCACGTGCCCGGCATTGCCGCAGCAACGATCCTTGGCGATGGGCGCGTTGCTCTCATCCTCGACGTTGATGCCGTGGTCGGCGCCTCCCGCGGGCAGTCGCTGAAGGCTGAAATATCGTACGCAGCGGCGGGTTGAGCCTATGTCATATGCCGTCAAGAACCTGACCCAGGGTGCCCGTGAGCTGATCGCCTTTCGCATCGGCGATCAGGAATTCTGCGTCGATATCATGTCGGTCCGTGAAATCCGCGGCTGGACGCCGGCGACGGCCATGCCGCATGCGCCAGCCCATGTCCTTGGCATTATCAACCTGCGCGGCGCTGTCTTGCCGATCGTCGATCTCTCGGCCCGCCTCGGCATGAAGCGCGCCGAGCCGACCGCGCGTCATGTGATCATCGTGGCGCAGGTCAAGCGTAAGGTCGTCGGCCTGCTGGTCGACGCCGTGTCCGATATTCTGACGGTCACCGACGACAATATTCAGCCGACACCGGAAATCTCTTCCGATTATGAGCGGCAGTTTGCACGCGGCATCCTGGCGATCGACCGCCGCATGATCTGCCTTATCGAACTCGAAACCCTGTTCCCGGACAGCGAAAGCGAAGCTGCATGAGCATTATGGGAGCGACAGATTTCAGGGCATCCCCGGACGAGGTGCTGGCCAGCGGCGAATATCCGCTGACACGGCGCGATCTCTCTGAAATTGCCGCCATGATCTACTCGGACGCCGGGATTTCTCTCAACGAGACCAAAGCCTCGCTGGTCTATTCGCGGCTGTCGAAACATATCCGCGCGCTGGGTTTGCCGGGCTTTCGCGATTATTGCCAACTGGTCTCCTCGCCGGCGGGCGCGGCGGCGCGGCGCGAGATGCTGTCGCATCTGACGACGAATTTCACCCGCTTCTTCCGCGAGAACCATCATTTCGATCATCTGCGCGACGAGGTTCTCCCCGGCCTTCTGGCGCGCGCCAAGAGTGGCGGTCGCGTTCGCATCTGGTCGGCTGCCTGTTCCGACGGACAGGAGCCCTATTCCATCGCGCTCACGGTTCTGTCACTGCTGCCGAACGTCGCCGAGCTCGATTTCAAGATTCTGGCAACGGACATTGATCCGAAGATCCTCGGCCTTGCTCGCGCGGGTGCCTATGACGAGACGTCGCTCGAGACGGTTTCGCCCGCCATGCGCAAGCAATGGTTCCAGGAAGTCGAGGTCCAGGGGCGCCGCAAGTTCCAGATCGACGATCGCGTCAAGCGGCTGATCACCTTCAACGAGCTGAACCTGATGGCGCAATGGCCGTTCAAGGGCCTGTTCGACGTCATCTTCTGCCGCAACGTCGTCATCTATTTCGACGAGCCGACGCAGACGAAGATCTGGTCGCGCTTCGCCGGCCTGCTGCCGGAGAACGGCCATCTCTATATCGGCCATTCCGAGCGCGTCTCCGGCGAGGCCAAGCACGTCTTCGACAATATTGGCATTACCACCTATCGCCGCATTGCCAATTCCACCGGGAGGAAAGCATGAGCGCTCCCGCCCGTGTTCTTGTTGTCGACGACTCCGCAACCATGCGCGGCCTGATTACCGCCGTTCTGAGCTCCGATCCGGAGGTCGACGTCATCGGTCAGGCCGGCGACGCGATGGAAGCGCGTGCGGCGATCAAGGCACTCAATCCGGACGTCGTGACGCTCGATATCGAGATGCCGAACATGAACGGCCTCGATTTTCTCGAAAAGATCATGACGCTGAGGCCCATGCCGGTCATCATGGTATCGACCATGACGCATCGCGGCGCCGAGGCGACCCTGACGGCCCTTGAAATCGGCGCGTTTGATTGCGTCGGCAAACCTGCTCCCGGCGAGCCGCGTCCTTTCGGCGATCTGGCGGAAAAGGTGAAGGCGGCCGCCCGTTCGCAGCGGCAATATAGCAAGCCTGCCGCCAACAATACACAGCCGCCGGCGACCGCGGATTTCCGCGTCGGCCGCAAGATTGTCGCGATCGGTTCGTCCACCGGCGGCGTCGAGGCATTGATCGCGGTCCTGCAGAAATTCCCGGCCAATTGCCCGCCGACCGTCATCACCCAACACATGCCGCCAAGCTTTACCCGCAGTTTTGCCGAACGGCTCAACCGCCTCTGCGCACCCGTGGTGCAGGAGGCGACCGATGGTGCGCGGCTGGAAATCGGCAAGATCTACCTGGCGCCCGGCGGCGATCGGCATTTGCAGGTCGCCAATACATCGGCACCCCATTGCCGCCTGGTCGACCGCGGACCTGTCAACGGCCATCGTCCATCCGTCGATGTGCTCTTCGATTCAGTCGCCGAGCTCGCCGGCCGCAACGCGGTCGGCGTGATCCTGACCGGCATGGGGCGCGACGGCGCCGCCGGCCTTCTGAAGATGCGCCATGCCGGCGCACGCACCATCGGTCAGAACGAAAAGACCTGCGTGGTCTACGGAATGCCGAGGGTTGCGTTCGAGTTGGGTGCAGTCGAGCAGCAGTTTCCGCTGAACGCCATTGGCGAGGAAATTTTGAAAGTAACAGCCGCCCGCAAGGAAGGGAGCGAATAATGTCTCTAGCGGAGAAAATCAAAGTTCTGATCGTCGACGATCAGGTCACCAGTCGTCTGTTGTTGAGCGACGCGCTGACGCAACTAGGTTTCAAGCAAATCACTGCTGCCGGTGACGGCGAGCAGGGCATGAAGATCATGGAGCAGCAACCACATCATCTGGTGATCTCCGACTTCAACATGCCGAAGATGGATGGTCTCGGCCTCTTGCAGGCCGTGCGCACCAATCCGACGACGAAGAAAGCGGCCTTCATCATCCTGACGGCGCAGGGCGACCGTGCGTTGGTGCAGAAGGCCGCCCAGCTCGGCGCCAACAACGTTCTCGCCAAGCCCTTCACCATTGAAAAGATGAAAGCGGCGATCGAGGCCGTGTTCGGAGCATTGAAATGATCGTCGAGGGTGCTGCCCGTCGCGTGCACATCATTCAGGGCGAGTACAAGGTCATCAACGACCCGGACGTGGTGCTGTCGACCATTCTCGGCTCGTGCGTGGCGGCATGCTTGCGTGATCCGATTGCGGGCGTCGGCGGCATGAATCATTTTCTGCTGCCGGGAACGGCTGCTTCGCCGACGAGTGGTGGTGATGCGACGCGTTACGGCGTGCACCTGATGGAGCTTCTGATCAACGGCCTCCTGAAGCAGGGCGCGCGTCGTGACCGGCTGGAGGCGAAGATCTTTGGCGGTGCGAAGACGATTGCCACCTTCTCCAATGTCGGCGAACAGAACGCTGCCTTCGCTATGCAGTTCCTGCGGGATGAAGGCATTCCGGTCGTCGGCTCCAGCACCGGCGGCGAGCATGGACGCAAGATCGAATATTGGCCGATCTCCGGCCGCGCCCGGCAATACCCGTTGACCGGCGCCGAAACGCAGAAGACCGTGGCTCTGGAACAGCGCCCCGTTGCCGCCCCGAAGCCGGTCGACAACACGATCGAATTTTTCTGATCAACGAGGACTACCTCATGACCACCATTCCGCGTCCCGAACCAATCGCCATGCAGGAAGCTCTCCCAGCCATCCTCATGCGCATAGTCTCGGAATTGCACGACGTCGCCTACCTGATCGAGCGCATCGAACCGCAACTGCTCGATCTCAGCGGCGTCAACGTGCTGGAATCGCCCGACTCTATGAAGGTCATGCAGGGCATCGATCTCGCCGTGCAGAAGACGCGGGGCATTGCCGAGTTCATCGACACCATCACCGGCGACATACCGGATGGCTGGATGGTCGATGTTGCGACGGCCCTGAGCCTGGTGAAGCTCGCCGAAATGCAGAAAGCTCTCGGCGGCGGCGGTCGCCATGGACATTCCCAACCCTTGGCCAAGGCCGCCGGCGACTTCGATTTCTTCTGATCGGAGCGCCGGCGCCTGATATTGTTTTTCTTATATTATCTCGGATAAATTTTTCGAGTTCTTCATTTTTCCTGCCCGGGACGAAACGCTCGCACAAGTTTCGATTTCTATCTTCGCTGCAGGGCACAAAGCCATCAGGTCTTTGACGAATCGTGCGAGAACAGAATGAATCTGTTAAATCAATTAGTTCCCTTGTTCAGGAATCTGCAGAACCTGGGGAGGACACGCCTGCTGATCATGGCGGGCGTCGGCGTCGTTTCCATGGCGCTGATTCTGTTTGCAGCCCTCTACGTCAATAAGCCTGCCCAGGAAACGCTCTATGTGGGCCTGGATGCAACCGATCTGAACCAGATCAGCATTGCGCTTGCCGAAGCCAACATCGGTTTCCAGGTGGGTACGGACGGCACCAGCCTCACCGTGCCGGCGGGCATGACCGGCAAGGCGCGCCTGCTTCTCGCCGAGCGCGGCCTGCCGAACAGCACCACCGCCGGCTACGAACTCTTCGACAATGTCGGCTCTCTCGGTCTGACCTCCTTCATGCAGGAAGTGACCCGCGTGCGTGCGCTCGAAGGCGAAATCTCCCGCACGATCACCTCGATCACCGGCATTAGCGCGGCACGCGTCCACATTGTCATGCAGGATGTCGGCAACTTCCGCAAAGCGGACCAGAAGCCGACGGCCTCGGTCATGATCCGGGCGAACGCCGAAGCGGGGCGCAAAGCGGCCCAGGCCATCCGCCATCTCGTTGCCTCTGCCGTTCCAGGCCTGGAAGTCGACGATGTTACGATCCTCGATTCCACCGGCCAATTGCTCGCCTCGGGTGACGATCCCGGCAATGGCGCGCTGAACCGCAATCTCGGCATCGTGCAGAATGTTCAGGACGAGGTCGAATCGAACATCAACAAGGCGCTTGCTCCATTTCTCGGCATGGACAATTTCCGCTCCAGCGTGACGGCGCAGCTCAATACCGATAGCCAGCAGGTGCAGGAAACCACCTACGATCCGGATTCGAAGGTCGAGCGCTCGGTTCGCACCACCAAGGAAGCGCAGAAATCGCAGCAGCGCCAGTCGGATACGGCAGCGACCGTTGAGCAAAACATTCCGCAGGCTGCCCCGCAGTCCGGTGGCAGCGGACCGACATCGAACGACCAGTCCGACAAGCGCGAAGAACAGACCAACTACGAAATCAACAGCAAGACGACCGCGACGACCCGCAACAGCTACAGGGTCGAGAAGCTCTCGGTGGCCGTGGTGGTCAACAAGGGCCGCATCGCCCAGATGGTCGGTCAGCCGGCCGATCAGGCGAAGGTCGACGCCTATATCGCCGAGATGCAGAAGATTGTCGCGACCGCTGCCGGCGTCGACACCACCCGCGGCGACGTGGTGACCGTCAATGCGATGGACTTCCTCGACAATCAACTGCTCGAGGACACCTCTTCCAGCTTCAACATCATGGATATGCTGAGCCGTAACATGGCTGGCATCATCAACTCGGCTGCCTTCGTCGCGGTTGCCTTCCTCATCGTCTGGATGGGCTTCCGTCCGCTGATCCGCTCGCTCGGCGGCGGTGTGGCCGGTGGCGCGGCTCTGCCGGAAGCGGCGGGCCTGGAACTGCCGGATTTCGCTCCCGCCGTCGGCGGGCCGGGTGCCGCCCTGATGGACGGCTTTGGCTCGGACTTCGGCTTCGACAGCACCGACGATCTGCTGACGATGGGCGAAGACGGCGGCACCTTCAACCGCCGCGTCAAGGAAGGGCCGGAACGCCGCCTCTCGCGCATGGTGGAAATCAGCGAGGAACGCGCCGCGAAGATCCTCAGAAAATGGGCCGTCGACAACGCTGCCTGATGAAAAGACCGGGAGATATTCCCGGTCTTTTCATGTCATCGGAAAGAACGCCGCTTGATCGTGCCAACTCTGGGTTTTCGCAAATATTTGCTTCACGTATGCGTACCGAAATCGAGTGACCGAACCTGTTGGCAAGACATTTCCTGGTCGGAAATTTCGTTGCTGGGTAGAAAGAATCGACTTACAATCATCATACCTATTCGGAGTTGCGTCGAAGCGGCGCGAATCAGACCATGAGATCCGTGTTTGGTGAATTCAGCGAATTTGGAGATGCCAGCACGCGGAGAAATCAGTCTATAGTTGGTTGATTGCGATTTGGGCGATTCGCATGCGCTTGCCGAAATCGAATTTATATATTAGCGCGCTTATCGCGTCATACGTCCGTATGGAATCGTATGGGGCGGAGTAATAAGTTGAGTTGGTGCAGATGCCTTTGCGAAGATCGATGCCGTCTTCGAGGTTATGCGCCGGGTCCAGACCGAGCAATGCTCTCGTTGGCGTTAGAGCGCCTAACAGCGGCAGGAAATGCAAAAAATGGACGTGCAGATATTGCAGGGGAGCAAAGGCGACAAGGATGTGCGATTGGCCGCGTCCGCCAATGCCATGTCGCGCGATCAACTCGTTCAGCAGTTGAGCGCCATTGCCGGCCCTGCCTATCTCCAATCTGGCCTGCGCGTGTTGACGGATTATGTCGGCGCCTCCCACTATCTTCTGGCCCGCTGCGACCTGATCCAGGAAAGCGGTCTCGACTTCGTCGTGTCCTCCGATTGGCCCTTCGATCTTGTTCGCCGTCTTGCTTCCGAGCTCACGAGCGGCTACGGCCGCACGGGCGAGCTTGAGAAATGCATGTCGCTGTTCCAGCCGAATTTTGCGTTCCTGCCGGATGATGTCGAGCTGCCGGAAGGCGTCAGCCGCCAATATTGCTCGCTGACCTTCAATGTTGGCCGCACGCGCTTCTCGCTGATGCTGCTTGCCCATGATGGTCTGTTGCTGTCGCCGGAGCGGCTGCGTGACGCCGGATTGCTGTCGGGTTACTTCGCGAGCTTCACGCGCTGCGTGGAAGGCAAGTCCGAGCGCGATTTCGATCTCACCGAGCGTGAGCTGGAATGCTTGTTCTGGATTGCCGAAGGCAAGACAAGCGACGAGATCGCCATGATCCTCGGCATCTCGCGCAACACCATCAACAACTATATCACCAGCGTCATGCGGAAGACCGCGACCAAGACGCGATCGGAAGCGATCGCCTTTGCTGTCAGAAACAACCTCGTTTGAAAGCCCGATGAATGCGATATCAGCCGGTTAGGACGACGGACACGCCAAGCGAAGGAAGGCTCGGCCGTTCGCATCGGATATCCAGCCGTTCTGATCTCTTCCCGAAGCTTGTGTCGATGCAGAAGCTGATCGACGCGCAGAATTTTGCAGTATATCGCCTCAGCGGCTCCGGCCTGCCGAGCAAGCAGCGCCTAGTCTGCGAGCTGGAAAATTGGGGCTCGACCAATACCGTCCTCAACAAGGCCTTTGTCGAAGCCTATGGCGAGGCGATGATCGAGCATATCGAAAAGTCGCTGCTGCCGCTGATGTGGAACGGCCGTGATAGCGACAGCACCGCCGAGACGCCCGATTTTGCCTCGTTCACCCAGCGCCTGAAACCGCATCTCCTGCCTTTTGCCGGCGTCGCCTTTCCGGTGCGCCTGGGATCGGTCGGCAACGGCTATGTCGTGTTCGCCGCAAAATTCATGGATCTGACGAGCGATATGATCGTCGAGCTGCATGGCCGTAGCTGCCAGATCATGATGGATCTCCTGTCGCTCGACGAGCGGCGGTCGCCGGCCGCCGAAGCGCTGAGCGAACGCGAGATCGCCTGCCTGCAGCTTGCAGGTGATGGCCGGATCAGCGAGGAAATAGCCGAAAAGCTGGGGCTGTCGGTGCACACCGTCAACGCCTATCTCGGTTCAGCGACGATCAAGCTCGACAGCGTCAACCGCATTCAGGCAATCGCAAAAGCTATCCGTTTCGGTTACATCAGCTAAAGCGCTTCTTTGGATCCAGAGCATCTTATCCGCTATCGGCTATTCCCAGCGGATAAGATCTTCCAGAAATTGTAGAAAGCAAAAGGCGAGCGGTTCCGCGCCTGACTGAAAGCCGAAGCGCGCACGAATGCCGAGATGCCTCAGCGGACCTTCATCATGAAAGTGGGGATGGTTTGAGCCTTGTTCAGGCTGCGCGCGTCGTTCCGCCGATCGCGTAGCGGGCGTCCCGCAGGCTGCGGGCGAGAAGCGCAGTGTTCTCGTCCGGATCGGCCGAGGCTTTGTCGAAGGCGATATGGTTGATTTCGATGCCGGCATGATGTTCGGCCAGCGCGAGCTTGGCATAGACGGTGACGCCGCGCGGTTTGATTTCGAGGTCGATGGTGACTTCCGCCGGCCCGCCCCATTCAAGCTTGTAGTCGCCCCCAAGGCCGAAATTGACGGTGCCCGGATGGAAATAAAGCTCGGCCGCCGACGCCACGAGGTCGGCAAGATTGCCATAGCGCTCGAAGCGCAGCAGCGAAATCAGATCGGCCGCGTCGAGGAGCCGCAATTCGCTGGCGACCGGGCTGATGGCTTCCGCGAGAATTTGTTCACGTTGGGCAGAGTAGGGGGATTTTTTCATTCGATTTATCGTACCCGTTTTCTGTTCGACTGCGTGGCATAGATCCTATGGATCAGCTCTGCGACGGCCTTGTAAAACACTGACGGGATGACACTATCTACCGAGACTTGCGCAAACATGGAGCGCGCGAGTGGCGGATCTTCGAAGACGGGGATGCCATTTGCCTCGGCGATCTCCCTGATTTTGAGGGCGATGAGGTCCTGCCCCTTGGCGACGACGATGGGTGCGTCGTTTTCCTCCCGGACATAACGCAGCGCCACGGCAAAATGGGTCGGATTGGCGATGACCAGCGTGGCACGCGGCACCTGCTTCATCATGCGCCGGCGGGCACGGTCGCGGGCGATCGAGCGCTGCCTCGATTTGACGATCGGGTCGCCCTGGGATTGCTTGTGCTCTTCCTTGACCTCCTGCTTCGTCATTTTCAACTGATCGACCCAGTGGTAGCGGGTCCAGAGCACGTCGCCGATGCCGACGACGGCTGTCGCCAGCAGCACGATGGTCAGAATTTTCTGGATGATGGTCGTCAGCCGCACGAAGATCGTCTGCGGATCGGAAACCAGCGAATCGATCGCATGGAAGAACTGCCCGCGCAGCACAAAGAACATGATGACGCCGACCAAGACGATCTTGGCAAGCGACTTGCCGAATTCCACCAGACCCGACGTGCTGAAGATGCGGCCCCAGCCCGCCACCGGCGAAATGCGGGAAAACTGTGGCGCGATGCGGTCGAGAACGGGTGTCGGCAGGTTCTGGAACATCGAGGACCCGATGCCGAAGGCGAAGAACAGCACGACCGCGGGCAGCAGCAGATTGCCGACTTCCCAGCCGATGCGGATGAACAAGGAAATGACGTCAGACCCCGTCTCGAGCTGCCACTGATCGGGTTTTTCGAAGAGGTCGCGCAGCACCTCGCCCATGCGCCCGACGCGCTCCGGCAGGAAGAAGGTGACGTAGATGACGGTCGCGAGCATCGACGCAAAGAGCGTCGCTTCCTTGGAGTGAGGCACATTGCCTTTCTCCATCGTGTCGCGGAGTTTTTTCTCCGTCGGTTTTTCTGTTTTACTGTCCTTGTCTTCGTCAGCCAAAGAAGCCGTCCTTCATGAAACGGAAAGAGGCCGTGCATCATGCACGGCCTTGTTCTGAACAGTCTAAGACGATTTAGGTGAGTCGCGCTGAGATCACGCGGCTTCTTCCACAGGCGTCTTGTCTTTTGCCTTGAGTTCGATCTGGCCGGAATTGGAAAGCCGGATGGCTTCCTGGGCGATGGCGCGCCGCGCGATGGCGATTTCGCGCGGATTGATGCCGGTGGTGATCTGCAGGTCGGATTCGATCATGCGGCGCTGGCGCGGGCTGATCGAACTGAGCACGATCTCGCGAATTTCGGACGAGGAACCACGCAGCGCCATGGTGAGAATGTCGGCCGCGATGTCGTTGAGCAGCATGACGCGGCTCGGCTGCGGCATGAGCGTGAGGTCGTCGAAGAGGAAGATCTTCGGACGCACCTTGTCGACCGATTCCTTGTTGAGCGTTTCCAGCGATGTGAGCAGCGTATCGACCTGCGGCTTGTCCAGCTCGTTCATCAGCTCCGCCACCTTCGTCGAGCCGGAAGCATTGCGTTCGGCATCGATTTCCGCCATCAGCCCCAGCACGCGGTTTTCGATGATCTGCGCCGCTTTCGGGCTGACATCCTTGAGATTGACGGTGCGGTTCATGATGTCGGCGCGTTGCGCCTCGGGCAGTTGCAGCAGAACCTTGGCGCCGAAGGAGGACGGCATCATCGACAGCACATAGGCGATGGTTTGCGGATGTTCGCGCAGGAAGAACTTGGCGACGAAAATCGGATCCGCCTCGCCGAGGCGATCCCAGATCGAAGTTTCGTAAGCCTGGAAGGCGGTGCGCCGGCCGAGAAGGCTGTCGACCTCGTCGGGTGTCAAGCCTTCCTCGAGAATGCTTTCGATTGCCTTGGCGTTGTCCATCAGACCCGCGCCTTCGGTGAAGAGATCCTCGAATTCCGCGACGAGCTGCGCCAGCTCGTCCGGCGGAATAACCCTCAGCGACTGCGCAGACGCGATGATGAGCTGCAATTCATGCTGCGTGAAATATTTCAGCAGCCGTCCCGCAACCTGTTTACCCATGGCAAGGAGAACAGCAGCAGCCTTCTCAGCCTGAGATAACGGTTGCTCGGCGAGGGCGCCGCCGCTGAAATCGTCAAAGTCCATCATGGTCTTCGTCTCCGTCCCGAACAGGGAGTGGGCTTATTCTGAACAGAGTTCAGTTTTTCTTCGTATTCGATACTTCGATGAGCTTGATACCGAACCTGGTGTCATCATGTTCCAGCACGGTAATTTCGCCCCGGCCGATTCTGCGGCCGTTCACGGTGATCTCGACGGGCTCGCCGATCTTCTTGTCGAGCGCGATAATTGCGCCTTCGGTCAGGTTCATCAGGCCGGAGACCTGCATGCGGCTGCTGCCGAGCACGATCTGAACGTCGATCGGGATGTCCATGATCAGGTCGAGATTGGCGGTCAGCGCGCTGCCCGGAGCTGACGGTTCGGCGAAGGAGGAGCCGCCGAAATCGCTGGCGCCGAAAGCGGAGCCTGCATTGTCGTCCCCGAAATCGCCGCCGAAGGCCGAAAGATCCGTGCCCGGCTCGGCCCCGAATGCATCGGCGCCGAAATCCGGCATGCCACCGTCGGTGTCTTTCTTCAGCACGCCGCGCAGGCCGTCGATGGCCTCATCCAATGCGGCGTCGCTGTTTTCAACTTCCAGCGATTCCTCGCCGCTTTTCTGTGTCGTCTTCCTAGCCATGAAATCACTATTCCAGTTGAAACTTGCCTCAAGCTGCCGTGGGTGCCCCAGGCACCCGCCAGCCGGTCAATTCATCAGGTGTCGAAGAAGCTCGTCGTCGGAATTCACATTGTCCTTGACGCGCACCGTGTAATTTTCGCCCGAACGGCCGAATTCGCAGATGTAGAGGTCCTTGCTGTTGGCGCTGACCTCGACGCGAACATCGCCTGCGTCCATGAAGGGAATGACATCGCCGACGGCGAGTCTCGAAATTGTGTTCAGCGTCAGCGATTCCAGCTGGATGCGGGCCTCGAGCGTCACCTGTGAGCGACGCACCTGTTCGCTGAGCTGCTCCGTCCATGCTTCCGACGCTGCGGACGGGTTCTTGGCTCGCGGTGGGCTGACGACGGTCCGCAGCAGAACCTGCTGCGGTATGATGACGACGATTTCCGAGACGGTCTTGCCGAGCGAAATCATCATGGTGATGGCAGCGGCGAATTCATCGACCTGGTCGGCAGCCGGCTTCGGGCGATTCTCGATATTATACGGCGGATCGAGATTGGGTTCGAAACCGCCAGCCGCATTGACCGCCGAGCGCAGCACGTTGGCGATCTTGTCGAACACCATGACGGCAAGGTCGAGCTCGATGATCGAAAGCGGCCGCGGAAGGGGTGCCTCGATGGTCTCGGGCAGCGCGCCCAGCATGTGCTCCATCAGGGTCATTATGAAGCCTGTGCCGCAGCCGAGAACGAATTGCGGTGCCCAGTTGCGTAGCGAACCGTTCACAAGCGCGCAGTTGCCGCCGAGGCCGGCGATAAGATCGTTCATCAGTCCCGACTGGCAGCCGGAATAGGCGACGGACACGTCGAGGCCCGTTTCGCTCTTGATGAAGTCGGGGAGGAATTCGCCGTAGACCTGGCCGAAGGCGGCGGCGAGCTTTCCGACGGTTGCCTGATCTCCGAGGCCGCCGGTCAGCTTGGCGAAGAGGGCGCGGTCCATCGTATGCGCCTTGGCGGATGATTGCTGGCTCATGGTCGTCAGGCCGCCTTGCTCTCACCGCCGGGATTCATCATTTCCTGCTCGACGGCATCGATCGACGGCCGTTCGTAGGAGGAGATGGTCTTGCGGCCGTATTCGAGTGCCACCTGCGGCACGGAGCCGTTCATGTAGGCCAGCAGCGTCTGCTTGACGATCACGTAGAGGCGATGCTGCTTGCTGCGTACGATCTTGATCTGCGACACGAGGGGCGCGCAGACGGAATAGGAAAGGAGAATGCCGAGGAAGGTGCCGACCAGCGCCGAGCCGATGAGGTGACCGAGCACTTCCGGCGAATCGTTGATGTGGCTCATGGCCTTGATGACGCCGAGAACGGCGGCGACGATACCGATGGCCGGGAAGGAATCGCCCATGATCGTGATGGCATGATAGGGCTTCATCTTGTCGTGCAGGATAGTGTTGATTTCCTCGTCCATCAGCGCCTCGATCTCGTGGGAGCGGGCGTTGCCGATGATGATGAGGCGGACATAGTCGCAGATGAAGGCCGTCAGTTCCTTGTTCTTCAGCACCGTCGGGGCGGCTTGGAAGATTACGGATTCGTCCGGGTTGTCGATATGGGCTTCGATTTCGTTGCGTGACTTGGTGCGCAGATCGCGCATCAGCGCGTAGAGCACGCCGAGCGTATCGAGATAATTGCGCTCCTTCGGAACCGAATGCTTGAAGGCCTCGCCCAGCGCCTTGCCGGAATCCTTCACGACCTTCATCGGATTGGCCATGATGAAGCCGCCGATGCCGGCGCCCGCGATGATGACAAATTCGAAGGGCTGGAACAGCGCGTCCACATGCCCGCCCATCGCCATGAAGCTGCCTATGATGCAGCCGCAGGTCACTACAAATCCGATAATAATATTCATCGCCAGTCCACACCTGAACGTTGCTTCCTCCGTTGAAGTAGGAGACCTGCCTTGCGTGAGGCTGTTCGGCGCGCTTCGAAGCGGCCTTTCGCCGTGTCAGCTTCGCACAAGCCAGTGCTGGCAGAGTATCGGGTAAGGGCATTCATGCCCGGCTAACGACATGTCGGAGCGCCGCGATATCTGGCGTTTCCTTTCCCGTTATTCTCCAATGTCCGGAGGGCTTGAAAAATGCAGTCTGGTATTTATGTGGCGCTGTCATCGCAGATGGCGCTCGAGCGGCGTCTGACGACGATCGCCGATAACATGGCCAACGTGAATACCACGGGTTTTCGTGGCACCGAGGTCAAGTTCAATCAAGTCCTCAGCAATACCGAAAACAAGCTCAACGCCAAAGTCGCCTTCGTCTCGCAAGGCAACGACTATCTCTCTACCGACAACGGCGAACTGGAAAACACCGGCAATCTCTTCGATTTTGCGGTCAAGGGCGATGCTTGGTTCGGTCTCAACACGCCGGCTGGCATGGTTCTGACGCGCGATGGCCGCTTTACCATGACCGAGAGCGGCGCCCTGGTCTCCACCAGAGGCTATCCGGTGCTTGATCCCGGCGGCGCACCGATCCAGCTCGACCCCGGCGGCGGCGCGCCGAGCGTCTCCTCGGATGGCACGATCGCTCAAAACGGCAAGCAGGTCGGCAAGATCGGGCTCTATAGCTCCGATATCAGCAAGGGCTTCCTGCGCTATGACAATAGCGGCGTGTTACCGACGGACTCCCCGCAGTCCGTCGTCGACCACTCCCATATCGGTATCGCCCAGGGCTATCTCGAAAATTCCAACGTCAACGGCATGCGGGAAATGACCCAGCTTATCGAAGTCAGCCGCGCCTTCGACAATATCTCGACGCTTACCAGCAGCAGCGAAAGCACGCTCACGGACGCCATCAAGACCCTCGGCGGCAGCCAGTAAGAGGGTCGGATGATGTTCGAGGATGGGATGCCCGAGGGCGCGATGTCGCCGAGATTCTCGCGGATGGCCGCTTTGGCGGATCAATATTTGATGGCGGAAAACACGGTTGCCGATGGCGGCCATGTACGCACCATCGCGGCCGGGCACTACACCGTCGCCGGCCTTTCCAGGCATGTGCGCCTCGGCGAGTTCGTCGCCCACCGTTCCCCGACCGGCATCCATCTCGGCGAAGTTGTCCGCGTCGAGCCGGAATTGACCTACGTCTGTCCGATCGAGCCGGGCGAGCCGATCGGCATCCACGACGTCATCATCCGCAAGGGCGCCTTCCGTATCGCGCCGACGGATAGCTGGTGCGGGCGTACGATCAACTCGCTGTGCGAGCCGATCGATGGCCTGGGACCGCTGACGGCAGGCATGGACTCGCGCTCGATCTCCAACACCGCGCCACCCTCGATGACGCGCAAGCGCGTCGAGACGGGTTTCAAGACCGGCGTGCGCGCCATCGACATCTTCTCGCCGCTCTGCCTCGGTCAGCGTCTCGGCATCTTCGCCGGTTCCGGCGTCGGCAAGTCGACGCTGCTGTCGATGCTCGCCCGGGCCAATGCTTTCGACAAGGTGGTGATTGCGTTGGTCGGCGAACGTGGCCGTGAAGTGCGTGAATTCATCGAGGACACGCTGGGTTCGCACATGCAGAAGTCGATCGCCATCGTCGCGACCAGCGATGAGAGCCCGATGCTGCGCAAGATGGCGCCATTGTCTGCCATCACCATCGCCGAGCATTTCCGCGACCAGGGCGACAATGTGCTGTTGATCGTCGACAGCGTCACCCGCTTTGCCCATGCCATTCGCGAAGTGGCGACGGCCTCCGGCGAGCCGCCGATCGCGCGTGGTTATCCGGCCTCGGTTTTCACCGAACTGCCGCGCCTTCTGGAGCGTGCAGGACCAGGTCCGGAAGGGACCGGCACGATCACCGCGATCATCTCCATCCTCGTCGACGGCGACAATCACAACGACCCGATCGCCGATTCCACCCGCGGCATTCTCGATGGCCATATCGTCCTGCAGCGCAGCCTGGCGGAGGAGGGGCGCTATCCGCCGATCGATCCGTTGGCCTCGGTGTCGCGCTTGGCGCGCAAGGCCTGGACGCCGGATCAGGAAAAGCTGGTTTCGCGCCTGAAGGCACTCGTGCACCGCTATGAGGAAACCCGCGACCTGCGTCTGATCGGCGGATACCGCCAAGGCAGCGACCCGGATCTCGACATGGCCGTCCGCCAGGTGCCGATCATCTACGACATTCTGAAACAGACCCCCGGCGAACGGCCTTCGGCCGACGCCTTCACCGACCTTGCGACCGCGTTGAAAAACGGCTCGGCCGCAAACATCCAGCCGAGAGCGAAATGACGTTTCCACGAAATGTCGTTCGCTCCAACCACTTGATTTCGCATCATCCCGTCCGAAACCGCTTCACGCATTTCGGACTATGCCGAGGGAGAGGCCAGACGTGAGAGAATCCGATGCAGACGAACCGGTCGCTCCGCTGAAACCGGCAAAAAGGCGGACCTTTGCCGATAAGGCCCTGGCTGGCACCGGTCTGTTGCTCGCCGGTATTTCGGCTTTCTTCCCCTGGTATGTGTTCCTGAACCCCGACAAGTTCGGCATTCACGTTGCCGAGGGCGAGCGCACCCGCGATCTGCCGAATTGGCCGGGACGCGAGATCGTCAACGTTTCGCCGCTTGCCATGGTCAACAAAAATCCCGATGGGCCGAAAGATTTCGCTCCCGATCCGCTGACGACGGCAACGGTCAGCAATGTTGGACGCGAGGACGACAAGGGCCAGCCGGCCGAAGATCAGCCGTTTCCCGGCAAGTCGCCGTTCCATTTGCTGCACGTCGCAAACGGCCGGGCGCTCATTGAGGATGACACCGGCATGTATGTCGTGCGTGTCGGCTCGATCCTGCCCGATAACAGCCGCTTGGCGACGATCGAGCAGCGCGACGGAAAGTGGGTCATCGTCACTTCCACCGGTGACGTCTACGGCCACAATTGAGAGCCCGCAATCGCCTGCGTATCAGGCTTAGTAAAGACTTTAGCAAGAACGCATCCCCCGCAAGTCCCACGCAAGATTATCCCTCTAGGGTCCTGCTGTAAGAACGGAGAGAAGCCCATGCAACCCATTCAGCTCTTTGACCTGGCCTCGCGGCAAGCCGAGTGGCTCCAGGTTCGCCAGGAGGTCGTTGCCGGCAATATCGCCAATGCCAATACCCCGAAGTACCACGCCAAGGACGTCACGCCGTTTCAAGCCGTTCTCGACAACGAGAATGTCGGCATGGCGAAGACCAACCCGGCGCATTTTTCGGGCAATGAATTCAGTGAGAGCGGCGACGTCAACGTCGAGGAAGCGTCGCTCAATCAGGAAATCGGCGTCCAGGAGTCGGGTAACACCGTCGGCCTGGAAGACGAGCTCGCCAAAACCGGCGACATCCAGCGCCAGTACGGTTTGAACACCGCGCTGGTCAGCTCCTTTCATCGCATGATGTTGATGACCGTAAAACAATAGATGAAGTGAAGATGTTATGGACCCTTTATCAGCCGCGTTGAAGATTGCGGGCTCCGGCCTGGAGGCCCAATCGACCCGCCTGCGTGTTGTTTCCGAAAATATCGCCAATGCCCGTTCGACGGGCGACACCCCCGGTTCCGATCCCTATCGCCGCAAGACCGTGACGTTCGGCGCCGAGCTCGATCGCGCCAACAACCTGACCACGGTGGGTGTGAAGAAGTTGGGCGAGGACACCAGCAAGTTCGTCGAGGAATACGACCCAGACAACCCGGCGGCGGACCCGAAGGGCTATGTGAAGATGCCCAACGTCAACGTCCTCGTTGAAATGGCCGATATGCGCGAAGCCAATCGTTCCTATGAGGCCAATCTGCAAACGATCAAGCAGTCGCGCGATCTCATCAATTCCACCATCGATCTCTTGAAGAATGCACAATGATTGACGCTATCAAGAATGTCTCCTCCCTTTCCGCAGTCCGCGGTCTCGGCAACATTACCACCGACGAAAGCTCCTCTTCGTCCAACAGCCTGGCGCCGACGCTTGGAACAACGCTTGGAAATGCGACCGGCGCAAGCTTCGCCTCGGTCATGTCCAACGTGGCGAAAGACACGGTCAATACGCTGAAGGAAGCCGAAAACGCCTCCTTCGCCGGCATCAAGGGCACGATGAGCACCCGCGAAGTGGTCGACAAGGTCATGCAGGCGGATCAGACGCTGCAGACGGCGATCGCGCTGCGCGACAAGATGGTCTCCGCCTTTCTCGATATTACGAAAATGCAGATTTAGGGCGGGTGGCCCCGCTCCCATTATTTGATTTGGCGCGATTTTGTTTAAAGCCGCTTTGCGGCTTTCGGGATCACGCTCTAGCTCGAAGGACGAAGACATGAGAGCGCTCGCTATTGCCGCGACGGGCATGGACGCCCAGCAGACCAACCTCGAAGTAATCGCGAACAACATCGCGAACATCAATACGACGGGTTACAAGCGTTCCCGCGCCGAGTTCTCGGACCTTTTGTACCAGACCGAACGCGCCAAGGGCATTTCCAACCGGCCGAACCAGGCCGTGGTGCCGGAAGGCGCCAATATCGGTCTCGGCGTGCAGACGACGGCCGTGCGCAACATTCAGATCCAGGGCGAACTGTCGCAGACGCAGAACGATCTTGACGTCGCGCTGGTCGGCCGCGGATGGTTCCAGATTCAGATGCCCGACGGCACGACGGCCTATACGCGCGCCGGTTCGTTCAACAAGAGCGATACGGGCCAGATGGTGACCGCGGACGGCAACGTGCTGGAGCCGGGGATCACGATCCCGAACAATGCCAGCAACATCGTCATCAACGAATCCGGTCAGGTCTCGGCGACGATCGGCACCGCGACGACGCCGACCGTTCTCGGCCAGTTGCAGATCGCCAACTTCGTTAACGAAGCCGGTTTGCAGCCGATGGGCAGCAACCTCTTCACCCAGACGCCGGCCTCCGGCGATCCCGTCGTCTCCGATCCCAATACCAACGGCTTCGCCTACATGAAGCAAGGCTATCTGGAATCGTCGAACGTCGATGCGGTCAAGGAAATCACCGATCTGATCAGCGCGCAGCGTGCCTACGAGATGAATTCCAAGGTCATCACCACCGCCGACGACATGGCGCAGATCGTCAGCAAAGATCTGAAGTAACGAGAGGACGGGCCGAACATGAGGGTTCGCCGGATGAAAAGCTTAGCAATGGCCTGGCTCGCCGCGGCGAGCCTCTCCGTCATGTTCGTGTCGGCCGCTCCCGCCGGCGCAACGGGCACCGATGGCACCAGCCTGGGGACCGCCGTCGTGCCGACCGAGACGATTTATCCGGGAGATATCATCAGCAGCGGCCAGCTCGAAGAGGTCGACGTCACCAATCCGAATCTGACCGGCGATTACGCCAAGCGGATCCGGGATGTAACCGGCTTGGTGTCGAAACGCACGCTTTTGCCTGGCCGAACCATCTCCATTTCGGCGCTGCGCCAGCCCTTCGCCGTGACACGTGGCTCCAATATCCGTCTGGTGATGAGCATGGGCAGCATGACGATCACCGCGGCTGGAACGCCGCTGGATGACGGCGCGGTCGGCGATAGCGTACGAGCCCGCAATCTGGACTCCGGCATCATCGTCAACGGTACTGTTCTCGAAAACGGCACGATCCGAGTGGTCGCAAAATGAGAAGCCTTCGCCATTTCCTCGGAGTTTTGCTGGCATTGCCGAGCCTGATCGTCGCCGATCCGGCGCTGGCGATGCAATCGCGCATCAAGGACATAGCCTCGCTGCAGGCCGGCCGCGACAACCAGTTGATCGGCTACGGCCTGATCGTCGGTCTCCAGGGAACCGGCGACAGCCTGCGTTCCTCGCCCTTCACAGAACAGTCCATGCGCGCGATGCTGCAGAATCTCGGCATTTCGACGCAGGGTGGCCAGTCCGCCGCCAAGAATACCGCCGCCGTCATGGTGACGACCAATCTGCCGCCCTTCGCCAGTCCCGGCAGCCGCATCGACGTCACGGTCAGCTCGCTGGGCGATGCGACGTCGCTACGCGGCGGTACGCTGATCATGACCTCGCTCAGCGGTGCCGACGGGCAGATCTATGCCGTGGCGCAGGGCTCGGTCATCGTTTCGGGCTTCCAGGCCCAGGGTGCGGCCGCGAGCGTCACCGAAGGCACCACCACCGCCGGCCGTGTGCCGGGCGGCGCCATCATCGAACGCGAGCTGCCCTCGCGTTTCAAGGATTCCGTCAATCTTGTCCTGCAGTTGCGCAATCCGGATTTCTCCACCTCGATCCGCATCGCCGATACGGTCAATGCCTGGGCGACCTCGCATTTCGGCGGTCCGATCGCCGAGGCCAAGGATTCTCAAGAAGTTGCGATCGAAAAGCCGAAGATGGCGGATCTGACGCGGCTGATGGCGGATATCGAAAATCTCGACGTCCAGACCGACACGCCTGCCAAGGTCGTCATCAATGAACGCACCGGAACGATCGTCATCGGCGCCGATGTCCGCGTCTCGCCGGTCGCCGTCAGCTACGGCACCTTGACGGTTCAGGTCAGTGAAAACCCGCAGATCGTGCAGCCGGAGCCCTTCTCGAACGGTGAGACGGCCGTTCAGGATCAGACGGATATCACCGCCAGCAAGAGCGGCGGTCGCGTCGCCGTGCTCGAAGGACCCGATCTGAAGACGCTGGTCTCCGGGCTGAACAATATCGGCGTCAAGCCGGACGGCATCATCGCCATCCTGCAAGGCATTAAATCGGCCGGCGCCCTGCAAGCGGAGCTCGTGCTGCAATGACATCGATCACCATCGCCAGGAAATTGCTGACCGCCGGCTGCGTGGCGATGGCGTTGCTGCGGTCGGTCTCGGCCGCAACGGCGCAGGAAGCGCCGAAGCCGGTCGTCGACCCGGCTTCGAGCCAGGACGAGATCAAACAGTTCTGCACGAACATCGCGGACCCGGCCCGCGACCAGCGCTATCTGCTGCAGAAGCAGGAGCTTGAGAAACTGCAGGCCGATGTCGACCAGCGCATCGCCACGATGGACAAGCGCAAGGCGGAATACGAAGACTGGCTGAAGCGGCGCGACGACTTCTTGAAGACCGCCGATTCCGGCCTGGTCGACATCTACAAAAACATGAAGCCCGATGCGGCGGCGGCAAGCCTTAATGAGGTCAAGGTCACCGTAGCGGCTGCGATCATCATGAAACTCTCACCGCGCCAGTCGAGCCTCATTCTGGCGGAGATGGACGCGCAGAAGGCCGCTGTTGTCACCAACATCATCTCCAGCGCGTCCGATCCGAATACATCGAAGTCGAAGGACCCCTCATGAACATGCGTCTTACGGCCACGTGCGCAGTCGTCGTTTTCCTCGCCGGTTGTCAGTCGCAGGCTCTGAAGGAAATCGGCAGGGCGCCTGCCATGAGCCCGATCGGCAGCGGCCTGCAATATGCGCAGACGCCGCAGATGTTGCAGTATCCGAAGCGGCCGCATCAGGTGGCGCAGGGATACTCGCTCTGGAACGATTCGCAGGCGGCCCTTTTCAAGGATTCGCGAGCCCTCAATGTCGGCGACATCCTGACGGTCAATATCTCGATCAACGACAAGGCGAACTGGGATAACGAGACCAATCGCAGTCGCACGAACAAGAGCGATATGAACTGGGATATCACCGCCAAGATCTTTGGCTGGCAGCCGAGCACCAATGCTGACGCAACCTCCGGCTCCGACACCAGCACTGACGCCAAGGGCAAGATGCAGCGTTCCGAGCAGATCACTCTGCTTGTTGCCGCGGTCGTCACCGGCGTTCTCGAAAACGGCAACCTGATGATCAGCGGTTCGCAGGAAGTGCGGATGAACCAGGAGATTCGTATCCTGAACGTCGCCGGTATCGTCCGGCCTCAGGACGTCACGTCGGAAAACACGATCTCCTACGACAAGATCGCCGAAGCGCGTATCTCCTACGGCGGCCGCGGCCGTCTGACGGAAATTCAGCAGCCGCCGCGCGGCCAGCAGGCGGTCGACCTGCTGTCGCCGCTCTGACGGCCGGGCAGCCACACGGTATTTTGCTAACAGGCGGACAGAGACATGGCAGCAGCGGCAGACGCATCGGAAAAAGGCAAGGGATCGCCGCTGATCATGATGATTGTCGGGCTGGTGATCCTGACGGTTCTCGGCGGCGGCGGCGGCTGGTTCCTCGGCACCATGGTCTCCCCGAAGATCAAGACGGCGACGGCCGTGGCAAAGGCTGCGGAGCAGACCCCGACCGGCGAAAAGCAGGCAGCGGCCGCCGCGGAAGCAAACGGCATCATTCAACTCGATCCGATCACGACCAATCTTGCCTATCCCTCGCAAAACTGGATCCGGCTCGAAATCGCGCTGATGTTCAAGGGCAAGCCGGACGCGCAGCTTGCGGAGGCCATCCATCAGGATATCCTCGCCTATGTTCGCACCGTTTCGCTGCAGCAGGTCGAAGGCCCGCGCGGCTTCCAATATCTTCGGGATGACGTTCAGGAACGTGTTGACCTTCGCTCGGAAGGGCGGGTATCGAAAGTTATGTTCAGAACTTTCGTGATCGAATGATTCGATTATTATTTGCTTTACTTATATTGGTTTTCGCTGCGTTTTCGCCTGAGATGGCGATGGCGCAGCAATTGCCGCAACAGCTCCCGACGGATCTCTTCAATGTCCCGGTGAACGGCTCGGTCGCGGCCTGGATCATTCGCACCTTCGGGCTGTTGACGATCCTGTCGATCGCGCCAGGCATCCTCATCATGGTGACGAGCTTTCCGCGCTTCATCATCGCGTTTTCGATCCTGCGTTCGGGCATGGGCTTGTCCACCACGCCGTCGAACACGATCCTGCTGAGCCTCGCGCTGTTCATGACCTTCTACGTCATGTCGCCGACCTTCGATCAGGCCTGGAAGGATGGCGCGCAGCCGCTGATGGCCAATCAGATTTCGGAGGCCGATGCCGTTCAGCGCATCGCCGAGCCTTTCCGCACCTTCATGTCCAACAACACGCGCGACAAGGACATTAAGCTCTTCGTCGATCTGGCGCAGGAGCGCGGGCAAACTGTCGTGGTCGACAACAAGATCGATTATCGCGTGCTGATCCCGGCTTTCATGATCTCGGAAATCCGCCGTGGTTTTGAAATCGGCTTCCTGGTCGTTCTGCCGTTTCTGGTCATCGACCTGATCGTCTCGACCATCGTCATGGCGATGGGCATGATGATGCTGCCGCCGACATCGATCTCGCTGCCCTTCAAGATCCTTTTCTTCGTGCTGATCGACGGCTGGAACCTGCTGGTCGGCAGCCTTGTGCGCTCTTTCCACTAAAGCAATTCCGGGAAAAGTGCGAAGCGGCTTTCCGTCCGGAATGCGTAAAAGCAAAGGGATAGAGCGCCGTGCGTTCATATGAGCGCACAAAGGTCGCTGTAGTCTTTTGAATCTAGAGCATCTTATCCGCTTGCAGGTGATGTCACCTGAGCGGAATGCTCCAATCGCCTGCCGCCGGTGGGACCGTCATCGGGAGCGGAGCTTCCGATGAAGAGAGGTCCTTATTCTGCGGCGATCGCTGCAGCATCCTGACTTTCGACCAGGAACGGTTCGGCTCGCGCCGGCAGTGCCGGCACGTCCATATGATCCGGATCAAGGCCCTGCTTGGCGCGTGCGACCATCATTTCGTAGGCGGTTTCCACGTAACGGGTAAGGCGTTCGGCATCGAAGAGCGGCTTGATGTAGCGATTGGCCGCCAATGTCTCCTTGAGCGCGGCAATGCGCTCCGGCTGCCTGGCGAGCTCGACGGCCATATCTTCATAGGCTTTGACATCGGCCGCCACCAGCTCCGGTACGCCGATGGCGTTGAGCAGGCTTTCGCTGACGCGCGAGGCGAAGTTCGTGCCCTTCATCGTCAACACCGGCAAACCGCCCCAGAGCTGTTCCGAGGTCGTCGTGTGGCCATTCACCGGGAAGGTATCGAGACCGAGATCGGCCAATTGCTGGCGGTCGATGTGATCCTCATAGCGGATACGCGTGGTGAAGATGATGCGCTTGCGGCTGATGCCGCGCGCCTCCAGGCGCGTCCACAGGTTGGCCTCGGCGCGCGGGTTGCAAAGCAGCCAGAGCACGCTGTTCTTGGTGCGCTTCAGTATGTTGCACCAGATATCGATCATGTGCGAGGTGATCTTGCGGTTGCCGTTGAACGAGGCGAAGACGAAAGCATCCTCCGGCAGGCCATGCTGCGCACGGGTCGTCGGCCGCGGCTTCGGGCGATATATCGGATCGTTCGGCTGATAGCATTCGGGCAGGCGGCAGAACTTCTCGTGGAAATGCGGCTTGGAATAATCCGGCAGAACGTAGGGATCGCCGATAATGTAGTCGAGGTCGATGTTGACGGCGGAGCCCGGAAAGCCGAGCCATGCCGTCTGAATCGGCGCAGCCTTGTGGTTGAGGATGCGGACGCGGCTATCCTTGGTATGTCCTTTCAGATCAACCAGGATGTCGATCTGATGGGCACGGATCGCCTCTGCCGCCGCCTGATCGGAGAGGCTGCGGACATCGACCATGGTACCCAATTTCGAATAATCGAATTCTTCCTCTTGCTGAGATGACGGCTTGGAATGGTCGAAGAGGACAATCTCGAATCGATCCTTGTCGTGCAGTTCCAACGTCCGCTGCATGAGCTTCATTGTCGCATGGCCCGGCCAGAAGTCCGATGAGAGATAGCCGATGCGAATCTTGTCGCCCCATGTATGCGGCGCCTTTCGGCGCGCCTCTGCGTGCCCGGCCGGCAGCGGTACCGTGTCGTGCACTGCGAACTTGTTGATCGCTTCGTCACCGCACCAGTGCAGATGGAAGAAGGGATTGTCCGGCCTGATATAGTCGAGGTTTCCGGCAGCCGTCGCCGCCAGGATCGGCGCCATATGTTTGTCCACTGTCGCAAGATCGGACAGTTCGCGGGCGAAGATCAAATGGAGCGTGCGAAAGATGATGTTGTCTGGATGCTTCTTGAACAGGGTTGCGACGATGTGCCTGTTGCCGTCGTCGTAAAGGTCATCGGTCAACAGTTTTGACGCCATCAGCCGATGTTTGAGCTCCGGCCCTTCCACGAGCACGGTCCTGAAGCCGGCCAGCAGGTCCCTTTGCTGACGGCTCAGAAAGATGCTGGAAAGGGAAAAGGCAAGATCCGGATCCTTGAGCGCCCGATTGAGAATCAGGCTACCGATCGAAAGCGTTGCATCTTCGTTGCCGCAGGCAAAGTGCAGCAGCAGGGCTTCCCGCAGATAGTCTTCGCGATAAGGCTTCTGCCGGCCCGCCAGTTCATAGGATCTCGCCGCGTCCGCTCTGAAGCCGAGTTTGAGCAGCGTCTTTGCCAGCAGGGCATAGGTCTTCGGCGATGTATCGACATTGAGCAGCCCGTTCAGTGTTTCGAGCGCGCGCGTATATTGTCCCTTTTGATAAAAGCTGGACGCTGTCCCATAGGCGTTTTTCGTATTCACGAGCGAGAACTCCGAGCGAACTTTGGACGGTCTCCGGCAAAGGCCGGAGTCCGTCATCATGGATTCGGGGGATAATCGCGCGCGTAGCTTGCCTGAAACCGAAGCAATGGTTGAACCCCTTTACGCATCGTTAGCTACGTTGTTGTCGGATGCTTTTGCGGGTTCCGCGTTTAAGGAATTCGCAAGCAATGCATGCGAGTTTACCTGCGACATGACGGGTTTGGTCCTCTAGGAAATGGGACCGAGGAGCATGAAGCCGCTCCGTCATCGCCGGTATTTGAAGTCCGGTATGTCCTCCTTTTCGTATTCAGTTTCCAGGGGACACACTTATGACCAGCATCGTAACCAACAATTCCGCTATGGCCGCTCTGCAGACTCTGCGCGGCATCAGCAACAACCTGCAGAGCACGCAGGACGCTGTTTCTTCCGGCCTGCGCATCTCCAAGGCTTCCGATAACGCCGCCTATTGGTCGATCGCCACCACGATGAAGTCCGACGACAGCGCTATCGGCGCCGTCTCCGACGCGCTCGGCCTCGGTGCCGCCAAGGTCGACACGGCATCCACCGCAGTCACCAGCACCCTCGACATCGTCGGCCAGATCAAGGACAAGCTCGTCACCGCCATGGAAGGTTCGGTTGACAAGGGCCAGGTCCAGGAAGAAATCGGCCAGCTTCAGGAACAGCTCCAGAGCGTCGCTCAGTCCGCTTCGTTCAACGGCGAAAACTGGGTCATGGCTGCAAACGGCGACTCCGCTTCGGTTGTTTCGTCCTTCATCCGCGGCACCAACGGCACCGTTTCGGTCAGCACGACGTCCTACGCCTTCAACACCGGCGCAACGGGCAACGTTCTGTTCGGCGCGAATAACGGCTCGATCGACACGTCTTCGGGTATCCTTGGTACCCAGGACTCCACGGTTGGCGCTTCGGTCTTCAGCCTGGACATCACCAACATGACCTCCGGCCAGATCTCCAGCGCCCTCAACATGGTTCAGACCGCTCTGAACTCCATGACCAGCATGGGTTCGAAGCTCGGCTCGATCTCCAGCCGTATCGACCTGCAGACGACCTTCGCTTCGTCGCTGTCCGACTCGATCGAATCGGGCGTTGGCAAGCTGGTCGACGCCGACATGGAACAGGAATCGAGCAAGCTCTCTGCTCTGCAGACGCAGCAGCAACTGGCTATCCAGTCGCTCTCGATCGCCAACTCCTCCACGCAGTCGATCCTGTCGCTGTTCCGTTAAGAAGAAGGACTGGCGCTCGACGCCAGCCGAAATTTCTAAACACCAAGTTAACCGCGCCTGTCTAAGGCGCGGTTTTTTTTATATTTTTAGACCGGGGTCGGTTCAGGTTTTCTTAACCATATTGCTGTTTTCTAACACCATTGAAACGGCGAGTTAACCTTAACCGAATGGGTTAACAGGCATGATGCTGAGTGCCGTTACCGGTTTTTAGGTCCGGAATGTCCCTTATTTAACCGCTGCCAAAGGGGCAAATATTATGACGAGCATCCTTACCAACAACGCTGCAATGGGCGCACTGCAGACACTGCGCGGCATCAACAGCGACTTGCAGTCCACGCAGAATGCCGTTTCCTCGGGCCTGCGCATCTCCAAGGCTTCCGATAACGCCGCCTATTGGTCGATCGCCACCACGATGAAGTCTGACGACAGCGCTATCGGCGCCGTCTCCGACGCCCTCGGCCTCGGTGCCGCCAAGGTCGACACGGCTACCACCGCAGTCACCAGCGCCCTCGACATCGTCAGCCAGATCAAGTCCAAGCTTGTAACCGCCATGGAAGGCTCGGTTGACAAGGGCCAGGTCCAGGAAGAAATCGGCCAGCTCCAGCAGCAGCTCGAGAGCGTCGCTCAGTCCGCTTCGTTCAACGGCGAAAACTGGGTCATGGCTGCAAACAACGATTCCGCCTCGGTCGTTTCGTCCTTCATCCGCGGCACCAACGGCACCGTTTCGGTCAGCACGACGTCCTACGCCTTCAACACCGGCGCAACGGGCAACGTTCTGTTCGGCACGCAGGCTAACGGCTCGATCGACACGTCTGCGGGTATCCTTGGTACCCAGGACTCCACGGTTGGCGCTTCGGTATTCAGCCTCGACATCACCGGCATGACCGGCGGCCAGATCTCCACCGCCCTCAACATGGTTCAGACCGCTCTGAACTCCATGACCAGCATGGGTTCGCGTCTCGGCTCGATCTCGACCCGCATCGACCTGCAGACGACCTTCGCTTCGTCGCTGTCCGACTCGATCGAATCGGGCGTTGGCAAGCTGGTCGACGCCGACATGGAAGAAGAATCGAGCAAGCTCTCTGCTCTGCAGACGCAGCAGCAGCTGGCCGTCCAGTCGCTCTCGATTGCCAACTCCTCGTCGCAGAACATCCTGTCGCTGTTCCGTTAATAGGAAGAACCGGCGCCTGGCGCGCCGGCTCAAATTCCGAAACAACAAATTCACCGCGCCTTTCCAAGAGGCGCGGTTTTGTTTTCAGGGTGGTATCTACTTAAAGCGCGTCGCGATCTTTCAGATTCCACCGGTCTTCCGGTGGCGCACAGCATCGATGAAGCCATCAAACAACTTGCGCATGGCAACCTGCTTGTAGGGATAGATGGTGGCGCTATCCATGTTGTGGACGACCATCGCCACGTCGAGCTCGAAAACCAGCAGACGTCCGTCGGGAAGTTCGGCGCAATCGATACCGAAATAATCAAGCCCTATGTGACGATAGAGAGCTTCGAAACTCTCCTTGTGGCGGACCGCGAAATCCATATCGAAATTCTCCATCCAAGCCTGTTCGACAGCCCGCTTCGCCGGGCTTTCCGCCATGCCGGCGCTGAGATAATGCACGATCCAATGCTCGGAAAGCGCCATATGGCTGGCGAAGGCCTTGCCTTCGATAAATACGATGCGCTGCTTGTTGTAGAGCCCGTCCGGCCCGCGGAAATCGATGAAAGGCGCGACGTAGAGCTCGGGAGCCGACTGCGTGGCCAGCCATGCGGACAGTCCCGAAATATCGGCGATACGTTCCATTCCATTGCCGGCATGGGTACTGATCGGACGAACGACGAGCGGAAATGAGAGGCCCGGCGCGCATTCGTCCAGGGCTTTTGTGCCCGCACCGACTGCGACAAGGTCCTCGCGTGGAACGCGGTACGTGCTCGGCGACAGAATGGAGGGCTCATTGGCCAGCATGCCGCTGACGCCATCGCGCGTCAGCCGGCTGATCAGTTCCGGATCGTCGTTCATGATCGGGCCGTCAAAATCGGCCAGCAGCGTCCGCATCCGTTCAAGCACGGGGGCGTTTTCGGTCGATTCGCCGATCGCCATGAACGCAACGTCGTGGTCCGGCAAATCCGTGAGCGCGGTCGTTTCCGCGTCCACGTAATGCAGCCAAAGAACACAGTTGCTATCCGCCAGCAGAAAATCCAGCGGCGTGTTCGCCATGAAGTTGCCCGGCGTCACGAAGGCCAACAGCCGGGGCCCTTGTCCATCCCCGTGGACGACGCAAAAGTTGCGGCTGAGCTCCACCGCGCCCCGCAGGACCTGATGAGCCTCTTCGGAGCGGCCAAGCGTCTGCAGGATCGTCCCCAGGTCGAACATCGCCGCCGCGTCTTTGCCATTGGCTCCGATCCGCTGCATCAGCTCGTTCCAAAGCGGCGTCACGTCGGCGCCGGCATAGATGAGCGACACGATCCTCTGCATGCCCAGGATTCGCCTGGCGCCTCCGATTTCGTCAGAAGCGCGAGCGGCCACGAGGCCGGATGTCATCAGCATTGGAGCAAATCCTGTCGAGAACCGAGTTTCAGAACGCCGTCAATCAGCGCGTCGATATCCATCTGCCGCGTGCGATGGTTCACGATCGCGGCGCGGATTGCCGGTTGTCCGTTAATGTGGGTGAGGGACGGGGCGACGCGCCCCTCGGCGTGGAGATGTTCGATGATCCGGGCATTGACTTGCGGCGGCGCGTCACCGTCGGGGCCGACATAGGCAAAGCAAACGATATTGAGCGCAACCGGCGCCAAGAGCCGCAAGGCGGGTTCCTGTTCGATCCGGCGTGCGAGACCGCGTGCCAGGACACAGTTGGCAGCCATCGAATCCCCCAAAGCCTTGACGCCATAGGTCTTGAGGGTGAACCAGGTTTTGAGCGCGCGGAAGCCGCGTGACAGGTCCGGGCCGTAGTCGCAAGGCCACCAGTCACCGCCGGCCAGACCCGAGGCGGCACGGCTGAGATAGGCGGCTTCCGAAGCAAACGTCTGGCGCTGCCATGTGCTGTCGCGCACGAGGAGGAAGCCTGCATCGTATGGCACCTGGCCCCATTTGTGGAAATCGAAGGCCAGCGAATCGCAGGTTTCGATGCCGGCGAACAAATGCGCCAGATCATCGCAAAGGATACCCAGCGCCCCCAACGCACCGTCGACGTGAAAATGCAGGTCGTGGGCGTCGGCGATACCGCGCAAAGTGATGAGGTCGTCGATCGCTCCGGTATTTACCGTCCCTGCGCTTCCGATGATGAGGAACGGCGTGTGTCCCGCCTCCTTGTCGCGCATGATGGCACGTTCGAGGGCCGCAATATCGATCTGCCCGGCCGCGTTGACCGGGATTCGCCGGAGCTGATCGCTGCCGACACCCGACATCTCGAATGCGCGCGGCACGCAACCATGCACTTCGCTCGATGCGTAGCCCACGAGCCGCGGCTCGTTCGATAGACCCTCAGCGCGGGCATTTGCACCGAGCTTTCTACTGCGCGCGAGCAGGAGGGCGACAAAATTGGCCTGCGAGGCGCCGGTCAGGAACAGGCCGCCAGCGGTATCCGGAAATGAGAATATTTGCCGTGTCCACCGGATGATCTGACGCTCGACCTCGATCGGCATGTGGTCGCGCCCGCCGAGATTGGCGTTCAGACCGCCGGCCAGCATCTCCGCCAACATGCCGGCGACTGTTCCGCCGCCCTGCACCCAGCCCATAAATCCTGAATGGATATTGCCGCTGCCATAGGGAAGAACATTGTCGCGGAACATGGCATGGACATCCGCCAGATCCGTCGGTTCGACCGGTAGAGGCGCGTCAAACAGGGCGCGCGCAGGCGACGGTGCTGGTTGCCAGACGGGCTTTTCGGAGAGCCTTTCCAAATGGTCGAGCATATCGTCCAGCATCTGGTGACCCTGCTTGCGCAGGCTTTGCCAGTCGTCGGGGTCGAGGCTTGTCCGTTGCCGCGGTCCATCCCACGGTGATCCGCCGTCTTGTAAACTTAACATGTCGACCCCGCATGGGCTGATATACCGACGTTGTAACCACGCCGTTTCCGGCCGGACAGTCGCCCGATCATGACAATCTTATGCCGCCCAAGGTGGCGCGAAGCTGACCTGACGCGCCGATGGCCTCCTGCAGGAAATATGATTTTGTTAACTTTCCGGTTTTGTTGTTAACCTTTTATTAAGCCTGGTAGTGTCATCTGCGGCTAACGCAACGGTTGGTTAACGTCTCTTAAGAGCCAGTTAACAGGCATGACGCTGATTGCCGTTCCCGGCCGAAGACCGGAATGTCCCTTCCAATTTCAGCCACAAGGGGCACCTCTCCATGACCAGCATTTTGACCAACGATGCAGCAATGTCTGCTCTCCAGACTTTGCGCTCGATCAACAATAATTTGGAAGACACCCAAAACCGGGTCTCTTCCGGCTATCGTGTCGCCAAGGCCTCCGACAACGCCGCCTATTGGTCGATCGCGACCACCATGCGTTCCGACAACAGCGCGCTTTCGGCCGTCTCCGACGCTCTGGGCCTCGGTGCCGCCAAGGTCGACACCGCCTATACGGCAATGGACAATTCCATCAATGTCGTCGAGCAGATCAAGGACAAGCTTGTCGCGGCCACGGAAAACAGCGTCGACAAGGCGGATGTTCAGGAAGAAGTTTCGCAGCTTCAGCAGCAGCTTGAGAGCATTGCGCAGTCCGCTTCGTTCTCTGGGCAGAACTGGATGATCGGAGCCAACGGCGCCTCCGCATCGGTCGTGTCCTCCTTTGTCCGCAACAATGACGGCACGGTCGAGGTCAACAGCACCAGCTATAGCTTCGATACGGGATCGCAGGGCAACGTGATGTTCGGCGCCAATGCCGATGGTACGATCGACACGAGCTCCGGTATCCTTGGCACCACGCAGAATATCAACGGCACCGCCTATTCCGTCTTCAGTCTCGACATTACCGGCATGACGAGCGGCGGCATCGGCCAGGCGATGAACCTAGTGCAGTCGGCTCTCAACGCGATGACGAGCACCGCTTCGCAGCTCGGCTCGCTGTCGACCCGCATCGACCTTCAGACAAGCTTCGTTTCAACGCTGAGCGACACGATCGACTCCGGCGTCGGCAAGCTGGTCGATGCGAATATGGAAGAGGAATCGAGCAAGCTCTCGGCGCTTCAGACGCAGCAACAATTGGCGATCCAGTCGCTGCAGATCGCCAACAACAGCGCGCAGAACGTTCTGGCGCTCTTCAAGTGAGCCTTGACCGGAGCTTACGTTAGGAAAGCGCGGCGGCATTTCTTTCTTGCCGCCGCGCATAAGCTTTTGTTAACGTTCCGGGGTAACTGATTTGCAGTATCTGCGCAGAGCCCCGGTGTTCGATCAATTTCGTCGGAACCGATTTGAGGGCTTGATCTAGCGACGAGCCGCGTTGGGATCATTCCCGCTGGCGGGCATGAGGCCGTTCGTTGCTGCCGGACCCGTCCGGCCTGCCGTTTCCAATAGAATTACGGATCTCCCGATGAGCAGTGTAACGACGAACCCCGCCTCTTTGGCCGCGCTGACGGTATTGCGCGGCGTCAACAAAGATCTTGGTGTCGTGCAACAACAGGTTTCATCCGGCCTGCGCGTCGAGAACGCGGGTGACGATCCGACCTATTGGTCGATGTCGAAGACGATGCAGTCGGACCAGAGCAGTCTTTCCACCATTACCGACGCGCTCGGCCTCGGGGCCTCGAAGGTCGATACCGCCTCCACCGCCATGGATTCGGTCGTCGATCTCGTGACCCAGATCCAGGCCAAACTGGTTTCGGCCAAGGAGCCAGGCACCGACAAGAGCGCGGTCAATGCGGATATTGAGCAGCTCAAGAACCAACTGCAGTCGGTCACGCAATCCGCGTCCTTTTCCGGTGAGAACTGGCTCTACAACACCGATGCGCAGCCCGATACCGAGCAATCCGTCATCAGCAATTTTACGCGTGGCACGAGCGGTCAAGTCAATCTGGTGACGATCGATTACGATAGTTCGCAGACCCTGATGATCGACACGGCCGATGCCAGCCGCGGACTGCTGACGAAGAATATCGATGCCAGCACGTTCGACAGCAGTGGAACGTCGACGGAGCGTAACTATTATCTCCTGGCTGCGGATTCCGGTACGCCGCCGGACGACGGCACCGAAATTTCCATTTCCGACAGCACGACGGACGATGAAATCACTGACATGATCAATGTGACGAACTCGATCCTGAAGTCGGTTACTTCAGCCGATTCGACGCTGGGCGTGATGAAATCGCGTATCGACGATCAGACTGATTACATTTCCAACCTCAGCGATGCCGTCAAGACCAGCGTCGGTAACCTTGTCGATACCAACATGGAAGAGGCATCGGCGCGCCAAAGCGCGCTGCAGACGGCGCAGCAGATGGGCATTCAGGCGCTGTCCATCGCCAACACCATGGCGAGCAAGGTGTTGATCCTGTTGCAGGCAAAGTGAATTTCATGTCGTGCGGCAAGGAGGGTTGCTCCTGCCGCATTCATCCTCGCACAAGTTTGACCCCCTACGGTCCATCGCAATGGCATGGCTGCGCTATTTCCGGTGACGTTCGGCGTCACGCCCGGAAAGCGTGGTCGCAGGACGGAAACCGGAAGCGTGATGATCGACGTTTTGAGCATGGGAATTCAAGGGACCTGTCGGGAAATCAGCTCGCGGTCTTCTGCGGATGAAAACGGGAGGATGTCAGCATGAGCCCGACGCTATCCCGCTACCTCAAGGATTTCAGCGCCGAGCCGCCTCCGCCTCCGTCCGCCGGCATACCGGATATGCCGTTCGAAGAGACTTTGGACTTTCCAGAAACTCCGGTGGTGGTGCCGATCGATATCGAGGCGGAACGCCGCGAAGCCTATGCAGAGGGGCACGAAGCCGCAACGCAGGAATTGACGCAAAAGCATCAGGCCGAGCTGGAGACTATCGCCGAAACACACCGAGGCGAGATGGATGCCTTGCGTGCCCGATATGAGGAGCGCGCGGCGGAGAAGATCGTCAACGGATTGAAAAAAGTCGCCACGATGCTCGGACAGGCGATCAGCGCGGAAGCTGCCGTCGCACTTGCGCCGATCATGACGGAAGCGCTGACGGCCAGGGCCGTCGCCGATCTCGCCGAACGGGTGACGGCAGCCATTCTCGATGGCGCGGCAGGTCCCATTACGGTCAGTGGCCCCCGTCATCTCTTCGAGGCCCTGCATGCCAGTATCGGCCAAAACGGCGTCTTGTTGCGCCACGTCGAGGCTCGCGATGTCGATCTCACCGTAACGATCGGGGAGAGCGTGCTCGTAACCCGCATGTCTGCCTGGGCCGCTAGCCTGAAAGAGATTCTGAAATGAGCGACGGCGATCAAAATCAGGGCAAACACGAGATCATCATCGTCAAGCGGCACGGCGGCGGTGACCATGAGGGCGGCCATGGCGGCGCATGGAAGATTGCTTATGCCGACTTCATGACGGCGATGATGGCCTTCTTTCTGGTGATGTGGCTGGTGAACGCCGCAAACGAGGAGACGAAGGCCTCCGTCGCCTCCTATTTCAATCCGATCAAGCTCGCCGACGAAAAGCCAACCGAGAAGGGGCTGAAGAAACCCGTCGACAAGGCGGACGGGCAAAAGAACCAGGCGAAGTCGAAGAACAAGGAAGACAATCCGAACGACGGCAAGTCCGCCAAGACCGGCGAGGACCAGACCTCGACGTCGGGTGACCAGACGAATTATTCCGAAGCGGATTTCTTTGAAAATCCCTATTCGGTCCTTGCCGAGATCGCTCAGCAGGTCGGTCAGCAGGCCAATGTCAGCGCCAAGGGTGAGGGGGGCGCTGCCCAGTCGGGTCCCGCCACCGGTGCGGATGGTGGCCAGGCCTATCGCGATCCCTTCGATCCGGATTTCTGGACCAAGCAGGTTCAAGTCTCCAGCGCCTCGAAGAAGGCGAACGAAGAACAGGACGCAAAATCCGACAAATCGCCGAAGGGCGAAGTCATTGCCCTTTCCAAGGCAACCGCCGCCGATACCGGTCAGCCGGCCACCCAGCCGGAGAATCCGGAGGACCAGCCGACCCTGAGCGATCCGCAGGCGTCGACGGATCAGCAGACTAAGGACCAGCAAAACAAGCAGGCTGCAAAGCAGACGCCGAACCAGCAGACCGCAAGCGCCGCTGCCGCCGAGCAAAGCGATGCTTCGACATCTGAAGACAATTCTGCGGCGGCGCAGAACAAGGACGTCGCGCCGACGAAAGATCAGCAGCAGGACGCCAAGGACCTGCAGGAGGCGATCCAGAAGCAGATCGGCGGCGTTGCCGGTCAGCTCGCCGAGGGTCTTCAGGTCATGCCGGCAGAGGGTGGTCTTCTCGTGACGATTTCCGACCAGACCAATGACCCGATGTTCAACATCGGCTCGGCCGTTCCGCGCCAGGAGATGGTGCTGGCGATGGCAAAGATCGGCAAGATCCTTGGGGATCGGAAAGGGTCTATCCTGATCCGCGGCCATACCGACGGGCGTCCCTATATGGTCGATGGCCACAACGACAATTGGCGCCTGTCGCTCGACCGCGCCCAGAGCGCCTACTACATGCTCGTCAACGGCGGGCTGGACGAGAAGCGGATCGCGCAGGTTTCGGGCTTTGCCGACCGCCGGCTGAAGCTGCCTGACGATCCCTTCAACGACGCCAACCGCCGCATCGAGATCCTGATCCAGGGCGCTTCAAGCCAGGCCGCCAAGAACCAGACCGACGGCAGCAATCAGGATCCGGTCAAGCCGGTTCCGGTCAAGCCGAGCCAAGGCAAGCAAAATCAGGGTAAACAGGGCCAGGGCAAGCCGAGCCAAGGCAAACAGGGATAGTCCATGGCGCGCATTCAGCATCGTCATCGCGTCGCGCTTGCTCTGACCCTCGGCATGGTCATGCCGGGGATCGCTGGTGCGGAGGGTCCGGACAGCCTGCCGCCCTACAAGATGCTGCGTTCGCTCGAATTCATTCAGGACTCCGTGGTGGCAGGCGATAGTTCGGCCGGCGAGATGCAGCGTTTCATGCTGTCGACCATTGACGAGCGCCTGCGTACCGCCGATAAGTCCGCTTTCGACGACAGCCGCAATGTCGATGCCGCGCTGATCTACGCGATGAGCGGCGGCAATCCCGCGACGCTGGAATATCTGATGTCGCGCGACCTCAACGGCAATTTTGACAATCGCGTCGCCGACGTCTTGAGGAAATATCTGAACGGCAAGGGGCTGCTGGTGGTCAACACGCTTGCCGATATTGCCCGGGAATATCGCGACAAGAAGATTGGTCCCTATCTTTCGCTCGTAGCTGCCAACGTCATGTCCGCCAAGAACCCGAAGGCGGCGCTGAAGTTTTATGACTGGGCGCGCCTGACGTCGCCGGGCACCATCGTCGAGGAATCGGCGCTACGCCGCTCCCTTGCGCTGTGCGCGGACACTGGGATGGTGCGGGAGGGTCTGGATTATGCGCAGCGGTATACGAGGCGCTTCCTGCACTCGCCCTATGCCAGCCAGTTCGCCAACCTCTTTGTGCAGCTCGTCGTCGATCACAACACCGACGTCAAGCAGCAGGATATTATCGATATCCTCGCGTTCATGGACCCGCCGAGGCAGCGGGAAATCTATCTGCGAATGGCGCGCCGCGCCGCGATCGCCGGTAAAGCCGATCTCGCCGCGCTCGCGTCCGGTCGCGCCCAGGCGATCTCCAACGATGGCGGCGATGCGTTCGGCGCGCTGGCGGGCTTCTATGGCGGTGTTGCCGGCGTGTCGACACCCGATTTAGGGGCGGCAGTGCGCAACATAGACCAGATGCCAGCCGGCGAATTGAACGCGCAGGATCGCGCTCTGCGCGATGCCGCCAAGGCGGTGGCGGACGAAATTCTGCGTGAGCCGGAGCCGACAAGCCTGACGCAAGTCTCACCGCCTAATCTGCCTAATCAAGAAAGTACTGAACACGATGCTGCTGTGACGAACCAACCTGGGGCCCAGTCCCCTGGCACGGCGGGTGTTGAGGAGGGAGCCCCGGCAAAGGCGGCTCACGCCCCGGATGAAGGAAGGCAGGAGGCCGACTCTTCATTTAAAGCATTCGTCACGACGAGCCGCTCGAAGCTTGACGCCATCGACGGCCTGTTGAAGCAGGAAAGTCATTGATCATGATGGATATCGGTATTGCCAGTGCCCCGCCCGGGGCCGATCTGGTTGCTGTTGCCAAAGGCGGGCGTTCGGCCAAGCAGGATGATGGTGACGGCAAAGGGTTTCTGGATGCACTGACCAGTTCGCGCGGCAACGGGCGAAAATCTGACACGGCCGCGAACGACGATACGGACACCACCGATGCGGCGACCGGTACCGATATCGATACCGACGCAAATGTGAATGCGGATCCGGCGAAAACTTCGGCTGGCGATCCGACGGCGACCGCTGCGGCCATGGATGATGGCAGCAACGCCGGAGCCGGCATGATCGATCCGTCCGTCGCCAATATTGCCGCCCTCGCTGAGCTTGCCAAAGGCTCCAAGCAGCCCGGCGGTGCCAAGTTCCCGCAAGGAGCGGACGCGGCAAATCTTTCAAAATCGTTGATGGATCTTCAGAAGTCGGCCCAGGTAGATGGCGCATCTGCCGATCAGGCTCAGGCGACTGATCCGGCCGGCAAGACGGATGCGGCCCAGGTTCTAGATCAGGCTCAGGCGCAGACCTCGGATCAGCTCGACGACATCGCGCAGCAACTGGCGGACGCGATCGCGGGCAATCAGCCGGTACAAGGCGCTGGCAATGGCGACGGCAAGACGCAAGCGCCGGGGAAGACGGGTAAGACGACGTCAGCGGATGACGACAGTAAGTCTTCGGCGACGCAAACCACCCAGACCAGCGGCGCAGCGTCGGATGCGCTATCGCTTTTGAACGTGCCGCAGGCGGCCAACGCGGTTGCGGCTGCGCCGCAGAGCGCAACGAATGTGTTTGCCGGCGCCGACACAAAGACGCAGACGGAGCCGGATCAGCCTTTGCCGAAAATTGCCGATGTGACGCTGAAAGATGCGTCGGCGGATGCCACGGATACCGGATCGGCAGTTTCTGGGACAAGCAGCGACGCCACGATCACGGCGCAGACGTTCAGGCTGGTGCGTGCCGATGGACGCGGCGGCTCGCTCGACATGTCGATCAGCAAAACCGGCAGCGACGATGCGGCGCAGGTCGACGTAAAGGCATCATCGGGCAGCAGCAATGCGGAGACCGTTACGGTGCTCGATTCCCGTCGCTACCTCGGTCTTGCGGCCAATTCCAACGCGACGCTCGTCACCGGCGCTCTCGCTGGAGATGGAGAATGGTCGAGTGCGATGCAGCCTAGTTCGGCGCTCTCCAACGCGGCGAGCTGGACGAGCACCGGCAAGGTCGTCAATACGCTCAAGATCCAACTGCATCCCAACGATCTCGGCCAAGTCACCGCGACCATGCGGCTTTCCGGCGATCAATTGAGTGTCGATCTCAAGGTGCAGACCAGCGAGGCCTATCGGCAGCTCCATGCCGATCAGAGTCACATGGTCGATGCGTTGCGCGCCCAAGGATATCAGGTCGACAATATCACCGTGACCCTGGCCTCGAACGCGGATCAACAATCGGATAGCGGCAGGCAATCCGGCTCCCAGGGACAGTCCCAGCAATCCCTATTGAATCAGGGGCAGGGTGGGGACGCACGACCAAAGGGGCAGAGCTATTCGGGGCAGCAGGCAAATGGCAATGATGGTAATCGCAGCACGGGCGAACGCGGCTTGGAAGACGGCACTGCTGGCAGTGCTCAGCGTTTACGCTCTGGCGACGTTTACCTCTGACGCCCTTGCCACCGCGAACGGCGCGCCGCCCGATAACGGCGCAGCCGGCCTGTGCGAGCGCGAAATCCAGTCGGCAGCGGCGAAATTCGGCATACCGGAAGGCATCCTCTATTCGGTCGGTTTGACGGAGACCGGACGCAAAGGCTCGCTGTATCCCTACGCCCTCAATGTCGAAGGCAAGCCGATCTTCCCGCCTTCGGAAGGCGCCGCCTTGCAGACCTTCGTTGCGGCCAAACAGAGCGGAGCGAAGCTGATCGACATCGGCTGCATGCAGATCAACCAGTATTTTCACGGCGAAAACTTCGCCTCCGTTGCCGATATGTTCGACCCGCATCGCAATGTCGAATACGCTGCCAAGTTCCTCCGCGACCTCCATGACAGGCATGAGACCTGGACGATGGCGGTAGCTAGATACCATGCCGGCCCGAACAACGACCCCGCCCAAAAGGTCTATGTTTGCCGCGTCATCGCCAATCTGGTCGCCACCGGATATGGAAAATGGACGCCGAACGCGGCGACCTTCTGTCAGAACTGAGTTAACCAAAAGTTGTATTTGGCTCTTCGTAGGCGGTCGCTAACCTATTTGGCATGGTTGACAACACGAAGATGCCATGAACTACGTATATTCGTAATATACTAACTAACCAATTTTTTATCGGTGTAAAACCAAGGGTACCCACTACATCTAGTGCAAATCGGCCCCCAATTCTTAATCAATTATTAATTCCCGTCACTCATTTCCGACAGTTGTTCGTGATTCGCCCGATTCGTACCCATAGTCCATCGAAACACCACACTGATTCGGAGGCGGACGAATGATCGTAGTGGTTGATGAGCGAGAGCTCGTTAAGGATGGTTATACTTCTCTCTTTGGGCGCGAGGGCATCCCGTCAACGGGGTTCGATCCCCGGGAATTCGGCGAATGGGTCACGACCGCTGCGGACGGCGATATTGCCGCCGTCGAGGCGTTTCTGATCGGACAGGGACAGCATGTGCACGAATTGCCGCGGGCAATTCGCGACCGGTCGGTAGCTCCCGTCATCGCCGTCAGCGATCAGCCCTCGTTGGAATCGACGCTGGCGCTCTTCGACTGCGGCGTCGATGACGTTGTCCGTAAGCCGGTGCATCCGCGCGAAATCCTGGCCCGTGCGGCTGCGATCCGCCGGAGGCTGAAGGCGATCACCAGCTACACCGACATCGGCCCGATTCGCGTCTTCGCCGACGGCCGTGACCCGGAGATTAACGGCGATGTCTTCGCCCTGCCGCGGCGCGAACGTCGCATTCTGGAATATTTGATTTCCAACCGTGGCCGCCGCGTGACCAAGACGCAGATCTTCAACGCGATCTACGGCATCTTCGACGAGGAAGTCGAAGAGAACGTCGTCGAAAGCCATATTTCCAAGCTGCGCAAGAAGTTGCGCAAGAAGCTCGGTTTCGATCCCGTCGATTCCAAGCGCTTCCTTGGCTACTGCATCGATTGGAATTGATGCTTCGACCGGGACTTGGCGTAGCAACGCTGGCCCGCGTGTAATTCCCTCCCAAAATTTCTTTCAAATTCCCAGGATTATACGCGGGCCCCGAACATCGATCGCGGTGTTCGAATGCGAAGGTGCGCCAACTCTTACCTTTACTGCGACCGTCGAGCGCTCCTAATGACGCGTCGCAGCAATCTCCGAAAAGCTGCTTCATGATGACCGGCTTTTCCTCTTTTCAGACAGCTTCACGCAAGGCCCGCCCCATACTCTCAGCCTTACGAGGAAAACGAGGATTCCAGATGAGCATTTTCGGCAGCATGAAAACCGCGGTTTCAGGGATGAACGCCCAGGCAAACCGTTTGGGTACTGTTTCTGACAACATCGCCAACTCCAGCACCACCGGCTACAAAGAAGCATCGACGAGCTTTTCCTCCCTCGTCCTGCCTTCCTCGGCCGGCAGCTACAGTTCCGGCGGCGTCCAGACGTCGGTGCACCGCGCGATCTCGCAGCAGGGCAACATATCCTACACGACCTCGAGCACAGACCTCGCAATCCAAGGCAACGGCTTCTTCGTCGTCCAGAGCTCGTCCGGACAGACATTTCTGAGCCGCTCCGGCGACTTTTCGGCGGACTCCTCGGGCAACCTCGTCAATTCCGCCGGCTTTACGCTGATGGGCTATCCCTACAGCTCCTCCGGAACGGCTTCTGTGGTCGTCAACGGCTTCAGCGGCCTGGAGCCGATCAATGTCAGCGAGAATGGCGTGACCGCCGTCGCCACGACGACTGGCGAGATGGAAGGCAACCTCGATTCCAATGCCGACATCGCGACCAGCAGCACCACCGGCTATCTGCCGTCCGAAAATACGTATCCGGTAACCGACGACACGAACAAGGTTTCGATCACCGGTTATGACAGCCAAGGCAACGCTACCACCTTCGACGTCTACTATACCAAGACCGCCGACAACACGTGGGATGTCACGGTCTACAATCAAGCAGACCTGGTTTCTGATCCGACGTCGGGCGGTGCTCTTTATAGCAGCGATCCGGTTGGCAGCACGGAGCTTGATTTTGACGATACCGGCGCTTTGACGTCAGGCGGAACGTTCGATCTCAGCTTCACCAGCGGATCGACGACGCAAACCATCGCGATGGATATGACGGGCTTCACCCAGGTCGCCACTGACTTCAACGCGACGGGTAGCATGAACGGCCAGGCTCCGAACCCGGTGACGAGCGTCACGATCAGCAAGGACGGCACGGTCAACGCAGTCTATAAGGACAGCTCCACCAAGGCCCTCTATCGTATCCCGCTCGCCACGGTGGCAAGCCCCGACAATCTGACGCTCGAGAGCGGCAACGTCTATTCGGCCAACGGTGAGTCCGGCGTTACGGTGACCGGTTTCCCGCAGACCGGCGGCTTTGGCTACATTCAGTCCGGCGCGCTGGAAGAATCCAACGTCGACCTTGCGACCGAACTGACGAACATGATCGAGGCGCAGAAAAGCTACACCGCGAACTCCAAGGTGTTCCAAGCCGGTTCCGACCTTCTGGACGTTCTGGTCAACCTGCAACGTTAATAAGTACGATAGGGTAGCGAGCCAGCCATGTCCCTCACAACAGCACTCAATAACGCGCAAGCGATATTCAACAATACCGGCACGCAGAGCAGTGTCGTATCGAACAATATCGCCAATGCCGGCAACGCGGATTACACCCGCCGCCAGGCGATGTTGACGACGGACATGAGTGGCGCGCAGGTCGTAAAGATCGCCCGCGCCGACGAGCCATCCTTGCAAAAGGCTTTCCTGGGCAGCACGTCTGACGATGCTGCTCAGCAGCGCCTGCTGAAGGGTTATGAGGATATCCAGTCCGGAACGATCGGCGGCAACGACAACGAGATCGCGCCGTCTACCTATCTTGCCGCCCTGCAAACGGCAATGCAGACCTATGCCGGTTCGCCGGCCAGCACCACCGCCGCGCAATCGGCCGTCAACGCTGCCCAGGATCTCGCAAACTCCCTGAACAACGCCACCACGGCCGTCAACGGAATTCGTACCGATGCCGACAAGGAAATCAGCTCGGATGTCGACTCGCTGAACAGCCTGCTGGCGCAGTTCGAGCAGGCGAACGATGCGGTCAAGACCGCGACTGCGACCGCCGGTCCCACGTCTTCTGCGCTGTCGGATGCGACGGACCAGCGCGATGCGGTCCTGAAACAGATTTCCCAGATCGTCGGTGTCACCACGGTAACACGATCGAACGGCGACATGGCGCTCTATACCAGCGGCGGTACGACGCTGTTTGAGACGATACCGCGTCAGGTCACCTTCACGGCGACGAACTCCTATACGGATGGCACCGTCGGCAACAGTGTTTACATCGACGGCGTAGCGGTCGATCCCGGTGAGGGCGCGGACACGACGGCGCAGGGCAGCCTTCAGGCGGCGCTCCAAGTTCGTGACGACGTTGCTCCGACCTATCAGAAGCAGCTCGACGAAATCGCACGCGGCCTCGTGTCGATGTTTTCGGAGAAGAACCAGTCCGACTCCACTCAGGATGCGTTGCCAGGCCTTTTCACTTGGAGCGGCGGTACCGTGGAGACCGATACCACCGCTGTCGCCGGCATGGCCGGTACGATCGCGGTCAATCCGGCGCTGATCACCTCAGAAGGCGGCGATCCGACCCTTCTGCGCGATGGCGGCATCAACGGTTCCGACTATGTCGTCAATTCCAGCGGCGACAGCGGCTATTCCGATCTGCTCGACTCCTACGTCACCGGCATGGACACGAAGATGGACTTCGATCCCGAGGCAGGCTCCGACACGACGGCCAGCATCATGGATTATGCGTCCGATTCCATCGGCTGGCTGGAAGACCAGCGCAGCTCGGCAAATACGGCGGCGGAAAATACCTCCGCGGCGCTGTCGCGTTCATCGGAAGTCTATTCGAACGAGACCGGGGTCAATCTCGACGAAGAGCTGACGCTGATGATGGACATCGAGCAATCCTACAAGGCGGGAACGAAGATATTGAACGCCGTGAACGAGATGCTTCAATCGGTACTGGATATTGCGAGCTAAGCCATGAAACTTTCCTTCATTTCAAGCGCAGCCATTCAGAACGCTATGCGTCAGACGATCCGTCAGTCGCAAAATGAGATGACGGATGCTTCGACCGAAGCGACGACCGGCGTCTATGCGGATATCGGCGTCGCGCTAGGGAGCAATACTGCACTTAGCGTCAATCTCACGCGGGAAGTCACACGCATCGATTCCCTGCTCAGCAGCAACTCGATCGCCGATCAGCGCATGTCGTCGTCACAGACGGCTCTGAGCGACATGTCGTCTCAGTCTCAGAAGCTGATGGATCAGTTGGTGGCGCTGCGTGGCAACACCGATGGAAGCAGCGTATCGCTGACGCAGCAGACGGCGAGTGCGACGCTTTCGAGCTTCATTTCCGATGCCAATACCATGGTCAACGGCGAGTATCTCTTCGCCGGCACCAATACCGACGTGCAGCCGATGACCGACTACACCGCCGATGCGACGACCTCTATCCAGACGGCGCTGGCGCAATATGCCAGCGACAACGGCACGACCGTCGAAGATCTGACCGGCGACCAGATGACGGATTTCATCACCACTGAGGTCGAGCCGATGTTCACGTCGGACTCTGCTTCTGCGCCGGACAATTGGGCAAGCTGGTCGGCCGCTTCGGATCAGAACATGTCGAGCCGCATCAGCAACTCGGAAGTGATCGATTCCTCGACCAACGCCAATGAACCCGGCATGCGCTACCTGGCGCTCGCAACCACCGTCGTCAACTCGTTGATGGATTCGAGTTTGGGCTTGAACCAGGACGCGTTGAATGCGGTCAACGACCAGGCAACCAGCTATACGCGTCAGGCGATCGATGGAATCAACGACCAGTCGAGCCAGCTCGGTCTGTCGCAATCGCGTCTCTCAGATGCGAACACATCGCTGAACGCACAGAAGGATATCATTAACACTAATATCGGCGACCTTACCGGAGTCGACCCTTATGAGGCTTCGACCAAGGTCAACAGCCTCGAAACTCAGCTTGAGACGGCATATACTATCGTCTCCAAGATACAGCAGCTGAGCCTTGTAAATTACCTTTGATGATCAAAGGCATGTAATGACCAAGAAGGATGCATGAATGTATCAGTTCTCATATGCGGAAGTCATGCAGGATGCAGTGGCCGACGCCAAGGAGCGAGAACGTCAAGTTCTGGACCGGTCGGTAGCTCTTCTCTCTGCGGCCCGTGACAAGGGGAAGTACGGCCGCGAAGCGATCGAGGCACTGTTCTACACAAGACGTGTCTGGATCAGCTTTATCGAGGATCTAAAAAGTCCGGAGAACCAGCTTAACGTCGAACTGCGCGCCAATCTTATCTCCATCGCAATCTGGATTTTGAAGGAATGCGACCGGATCCGTAGGCGCCAGTCGGAAAATTATCAAGGCATCATCGATGTCACCACCATCATCAGGGATGGACTTAAATGAAAAGTACGCTTCGCATATCGCTTAAAGCCGGGGAAAGAATTTTTATCAACGGGGCCGTGCTGCGTGTTGACCGCAAGGTCGCCCTGGAATTCCTGAATGATGTGACCTTCCTGCTCGAGAACCACGTTCTCCAGCCGGAAGATGCGACGACACCGCTGCGCCAGCTCTATTTCATCGCGCAGATGATCCTCATCAATCCGGAAGGCAAGGAACAATCGACGGCGATGTTCCGCAAGTCGATCGTGATGCTGCTCTCCTGCTTCCGCAATGAGGAAGTGCTGGCCGAGCTGAAGCGGATCGATGGGCTCGTGGCCACCGGCCGTGCCTTCGACGCGCTCAAGGCGATCCGCGGGCTTTACCCGGTCGAAGACAACATTCTTCACAACCAGGAAATGCCGGCCGCGACGATCGAGCATATTCGCCGGGAGATCGCGCCGTGGCGGTAGATGCAGTCACCAGCACCACGTCTTCGACCAGCAGCAGTTCGAGTAACGCGGCGACAGCCTCGGCAAGCGCTACGGTGAACTACAATGACTTCCTGCAGCTCCTCATCGCGCAGATGAAGACACAGGATCCGACCGACCCGATGGATGCCAGCGAGCAAATTTCGCAGCTCGCCAGCTTCTCCCAGGTCGAACAGCAGATCCAGACGAACTCGCACTTGGAAACAGTGCTGCAGAATCAATGGATTTCGAATGCGTCGGACTATATCGGCAAGGAGATCATGAGTGCCGACGGCACGGTCACCGGCACGATCAAGGAAGTAACCGTCTATTCGGACGGTATCATTGCCGAAACCGAAGACGGCGACAAAGTGCTTCTGCAGGCGGGCGTCACAGTCGCGCCGGCAGGCACGACGATTGATACAGCTTGACTTTGTACAAAATCTCTTTGGAATTTCGGGTTTGTTGCGGCGGCGCTGATCTTCCGCGTACTGGCAGCGTGGCGCGCGCGGCACTCTCATTTTGAGGCAATTTGAGCGGGGTGAATCAATTCGCCGCAGTCTCTCTGACTTGCCTGTTTCGCGTGACCGGATTCGAACCGGTGGATGACCGATCATAATGAGAACTGCGTCGGGTCGGGTGATCCTGTTCCGCAAATCCTTCGCCAGTGGCTGTCGTCGTTTCGTCCCTGGTTCACGGCACCCAGCTGGGAGCATCTCCTGGTCCTGGTGATGGGTGCGATCCTGTCTCCAGGCAAACGAACAGTGACGTCCTGTTTGCGGATCACCGGCCGCGCCGAGGCTGGCAATTTTTCCCTCTACCATCAGCTCCTTAATCGCGCGCGTTGGAACCCGCGTACGTTGGCTTCGCGGCTGTTATCGGTCGTTGTCGCCAGCCTCGTACCCGATGGTCCCATTGTCATCGGTATGGATGACACCATCGAACGCCGATGGGGACCAAAGATTGCCGCGCGTGGCATTTATCGCGATCCAGTGCGCTCCAGTCACGGTCACTTCGTCAAAGCCAGCGGCTTGCGCTGGTTGAGCTTCATGGTTCTTGCCCCGGTCCCATGGGCCAAATGCATCAAGGCCCTACCAGTCTTAACGCTTTTATGCCCCTCAGAGCGCTACGACAAAAAGAGGGGACGAAGACACAAACTGCTGACGGATTGGGCAAGACAGGGCGTGATGCAGCTTTGCCGCTGGCTGCCTGGACGCGATCTCATTTTTGTTGGCGACAGCAGTTTTGCTGTCCACACATTGGCTGCAGCGCTGCCAGACAGGGCCACCCTCATCACACGCCTGCGTCTCGATGCCAGTCTGTTCACCCCGCCAGATCCGCGACACGAACACACGCTCGGTCGGCCCGCACAAAAAGGCATGCCCTTGCCCAAGCTCAAGGCGGTCCTCAACAATCCCAAGACCGTCTGGCAACGCGTCATCGCGTCAACTTGGTATGGCAGACAAACCGATAAACACCTTGATATCACGACAGGCACTGGCTTGTGGTATCGGCGGGGAACCCCGCCAAGGCCAATTCGCTGGGTCCTGGTTCGAGACCCGACCGGCCGCCGCGAACCGCAGGCGTTTATGAGCACCAATACCGAGCTCGAGCCGACCCAGATCATCGCCTATTTCGTTCGGCGCTGGCAGATCGAAGTGACGTTCGCCGAAACACGCGCCCATCTTGGTGTGGAGACCCAGCGCCAGTGGAATGGCAACGCCATCATCCGCACGACACCTTCACTTTTGGCCCTCTATAGTCTCGTGACGCTGTGGGCGGGAGATGTTCTCAGCCAAACCACGCGCCCTTACGCGGCGGCATGGTACAGGAAAACCGATCTGACATTCACAGATGCGATTGGCGCTGTGCGTCTCGTTTTGTGGAGCGACGATCTTTATCGACACTCACCGTCAAACCTGGAAATGCATAAAATACCGCCAGGGCGACTTGTCCGTATGGCGCAGGCGATTTGCTTCGCCGCATAATGTACAAAGTCAAGCT